>JBDVDE010000127.1:0-14262 GCA_039942135.1 Hyphomonadaceae bacterium | reverse complement strand
ATCCCAGCCTGCACCTTCAGTAATGCTGGCAGGTAGCTTTCGACTAATTCCGCCGGGTCCGGTTGCGTTGCTGCCATTCCGGTGTTTAGAGCGGCAACCACGGCCCCTTTGCTGTTGAGCACCGGCACCGCGAGCGAGCGCAGGCTGATCTCAACTTCCTGATCGACCATCGCATAGCCGCGCGTCCGCGCTGCCTGTACCTGCGCCATGATTTCCTCTGGATCGGTCAGGCTGAACCGGGTGCGCGGCGACAGATCGGACGCCTCGATGACGCGGCGCGCTTCCGCATCTGGCATCGCGGCCAACAGCACCCGCCCCATGGAGGTGCTATGTGCCGGCAGGCGTGATCCGGGCATCAGGCCGATCGACATAACCCGCCGCTGCGACGCGCGGGCGAGATAGACAATCTCGGTCTCGTCAAGAATGGCGACAGAGCAGCTTTGGCCGATTTTCTCGGTCAGTTGATCCAACCACGGCTGCACGACCTGCGGCAATTGCAAGCCACCGATGGCCCCCGTACCGAGGCGCAAGCAGCGATGCGTAAGAGTGAAGAACTTCCCGTCATAGGCGGCGTAGCCTTCGGCATGGAGGGTCAACAGGCACCGACGCGAAGTAGCACGGTCAAGCCCGGTCAGCGCGGCGACCTCGCTGATCGACAGCTTGGGGCGCTGTGCATCGAAACATTCGATCACCCGAAGTCCTTTGGCGAGAGATGAGATTGTACTGCTGGATTTGTTCGTCATGCGCACAGCAAATTGCACAAAACGAACAAATGTCAACATACGCACAAACTTCTGGCTCTGCATACGCCCGACCGCTAGACCCTCGGCAACCTGAGGAGACCAGCAATGGACAAAGCACTTCCTACCGTGGCCGAGGCCGTGGCCGATATCCCGGATGGGGCGACGGTGATGATCGGAGGGTTTGGCGGCTCTGGCGCGCCAATCGAACTGATCCACGCCCTTATCGATCGCTTCCGCGCCACCGGTAGCCCGGCGGCCATCACTGTCGTCAACAACAACGCGGGCAACGGCTATTGCGGGATCGCGGCGATGATCAAAGTGGGCATGGTCCGCAAGATGATCTGCTCTTTCCCGCGCAGCTCCAACGCCGAAGCCTTCAATAAAAAGTACCTCGCGGGCGAGATCGAGTTGGACCTCGTCCCCCAAGGCACATTGGCCGAGCGCATCCGCGCTGCCGGTGCCGGCATCCCCGCCTTCTACACGCCGACCTCCTTCGGCACGGAACTTGCCGAAGGCAAACCGACCGAGGAATTTGATGGCAAGATGTATGTCCGCGAAAGATGGCTGAAGGCGGATTTTGCGCTGATCAAGGGGCAGGACGGTGACCGTACCGGCAACCTGACCTACCGCATGGCGGGCCGCAATTTTAACCCGCTTATGGCGATGGCGGCAGCAAAAACCATTGCTCAGGTCAGCGTGCTGGGCGCGCCCGGCAGCATCGACCCGCAAGAAGTCATCACCCCGGGCATCTTTGTCGACGCAATCGTGGAAGTGGCAGAACCTCAACAAGAAGAAGTGCTTGTGCGCACGGGAGTGGTTTACTGATGGCGGAGTTCAACATCATGCAAGACAAGCTTTCGAACGCGCAGATCGCATGGCGCGCGGCGCAGGATATCGAAGACGGAACTTACGTTAACCTCGGCATCGGCTTCCCCGAGATGATCGCCAAATTCCAGCCCGAAGGCCGCGACGTGACCTATCACACCGAAAACGGGGTTCTGGGTTTCGGTCAGGCCCCGAAAGAGGGCGAAGAGGATTGGGATCTGATCAATGCAGGCAAGAAGCCCATCACGCTCAAGCCCGGTGCCGCGTTCTTCCACCATGCCGACAGTTTCGCGATGGTCCGCGGTGGGCATCTCGATCTTGCCGTTCTGGGGGGGATCGTCAAGTTGTTGCCGTATGTTAAAAAATTGGCGGTTTACTCCGGTTCAAGCCGCGAGCTCACTGGCGCATCCAGCCCATTCACAAAATGCGTCAGCTCGTTTCTGACGGAAAGTTGTTGCGGTCATTGTATGGCGACGAGGGCGGAACAGGTTCGCGGTTTCATCATGGACAGCCAGAAACCTCTGCGCTTGGCGGGCGGATTTAAACCGGCCCTGGACCTTCTCTCGTTTCCGTGTCGGCCTGTGTGACCCTTCGATGCGATTGTTCAGCCCTTTGTGCGCTCGATGGTCCACGGCCAACCCAAGCTTGCGTAGGGCGGCACTGTAGCTGCGCAACTTGTCGGTTATGATGACACGCGGCATGCCCCAGCGGGCGATCAGCCTGGAGATAAACCGCTTGGCAGCACGGGCATTTCTGCGGGTTTGCACCAGAATGTCGAGTATTTCACCGTTGCTGTCGACGGCGCGCCAAAGCCAATGCTTCTTGCCTCGGATCGTGATCACCACTTCGTCCAAATGCCATTTGTTGGTGGGCTGCCTGCGTGCCGCTCGGACACGCTTCGCTATCTGCGCCCCGAATTTTCCGACCCATGCCCGGATGGTTTCATAGCTTACAGTGACACCGCGCTCGGCAAGGAGGTCCTCAACGTCCCGCAAGCTGAGCGCAAAGCGATGGTATGCCCAAACAGCGTAGGAAACGATGGACCGTGGGAAGCGGTAGCCTTTTAAGCGGGGTTGGGAGGTTTGGCTGATCATCGGCACTTGCTACAATCAGTCAGCTGGCTGGGCAACAACTTGACGATCCTGTGCATTTCGATAAAACCGGACACACGTATCAAACTGAAGTGTTCCCCTTTATGCCGTCAAGCCTCGAAGCTAATTTTACAGGGCGTCAAGAAACCTAATCATTGCCGCATATTCACTATTCGGCTTGCTAAAACTCGCCAACAAATCCTCAGCATCGGCGCGCGACGGAGCCCCCGCTGGCATATCATTCAGCATTCTACGAATGGTGTCGTAAAATCGGTACCTTTGAAAGCGCCTCCTTTTGAGCTGGGGTCGATTGATCCCATAGATCCTCTCACAAGCGTCCACGATCTGATCTGAATTCGCAAACGCCATGTTGGGCACGACTTCTACCTCTTCAGTGCCCTCAAAGACTTCCCAAACAAACATCGGCTCAGGATCATCAATGTAGGGGTTGGGAATCAAAGGGCCTTCGGCGCGGTGCAAGTCTTCAAAAATCGCGACGGCATCTGCATCAAGCGGGTCTGGAATGAGGATCTTGGCCAACTCCTCTAACTCTTCATCAGTTGATGTAGCCAAGACTGACGGGGGCGCGATCACTGGTCCAAGAAACTCAAACTTTGCTCCTTTAAACCGCTGGTTGCAGATCGCACAAGATGCGAGATAATTGTCATAGACGTAGGCCAACCACCAATAGACCGATTTCGGTCGATAGTGCTCAACATCACCATAAGACACTGTCGTTATGTCCGACTCGCAATAAGCACATTTGTTATGCGTCTCGATCAGAAGTTGGTCTTTCGTGATCGACCACTTCGACTCGATTTCTACCTTGATCGGCTCCCCGGCAACCAGCCGTTCTCGTGCAAGCTTCATCAAGGCGACCACGCGATTGCGCGGCGTCCGCCCCCGAAACGCCGACGGCACTGCAGCTTTTGTTCTTACTCGCTCGAGCTTAATCATGCATATTATTCGCGTTGAGAGGCCAAAATCTTCTTCATAATAATCTGTTGTTCCGCGTTAAGAGACACAGCAGCATCTTTATCCGGCGGCCGCGCACCCAATACCTCAGACAGTGCTTTCAAACGTTCTTCGTCGGCAATGGTTTTGTTATCTTTGCGTTGTATTTCCCTGTATTCGTTCTTTGCCAATTCCACTTGCACAGACTCGTCGCTCATCTGGCCAAAAGCTTCAGTAGCAATCAGTTGGTTTAAGAGTAAATTTCCGGGATCAATATCGAAGAGTTCAACGACTGGATTTCCATCGCGCCTAACACAGTAATGCAATGCACCAAATGGCGCTTGTTGTGCCGTCACGACCGAATGGGTAGTGACGATTAACTGCATCTTCGGAAGCCGATCCTCAAGGAAATCAAGAAGCCTGCGTTGCCATTTGGGATGCAGATGCAAGTCAACTTCATCGATGATCAAAAGACCACGGGCGCTCAACGGATCCTTGTAATCACCAAAGGTATTTGTGATCTGATAAAGCAGATCTCCGACCCATGCCGCCACGCTTTGATAGCCATCGCTCAGCGATCGAAGCGGCACTTTGCCATCTTCGGTCTCAAAAATAAGCGCTTCTTTCTGCTTATCAATGTGGGAAAATTTCATCTCCGGCAAGAAATCAGACAACACAGCACGAATGACATCAAGCCCGCTTCCATCTGTAGAATAGTCAAGTTGCATAGCCCAACTCTCCAACGGATTTAACGTCGCGGATGGATCAAAGAGCGAAAGCATGCTGCGCGCACGGGGATGAGTACGCCCGGAATGACTTCTGTCAGACAGTCCCGGCTCAGATAAACGACGAGACGCGCCAAACCCGATCGTAAGGTAACTGCGGGTCGTGTGCTCTAATGCATCATTCAATAGCGCCAGCGTATCGGAGGAGCGGTTGATGAACTTTGTCATCCCCTCTCCCCGCTTAATCATCAGGCTGATTTTGCGTTTCTTGCCGTTTGCCGTCTCAATCTCCGCAATGATTTCACCTTGCTCTGCACCCATCGAAATCCAATCGTCTGGGTTACCAATCAATTCTGGCAAAGCATCAGAGCCCGCCATAACCAGTCCAATGGATTTCAGAATGGTCGACTTTCCGCTACCGTTCTCGCCGGTAAATATCGTCCACTTTCGGTTATTCCCACCCGGCAGGTCGAAATCGACGAAAACATCCTTGAAGCAACGGATATTGGAGAGTCTTATAGAAGTGAAAAACATAGCATTCTGCTTTCCGGCAAAGTAACCCAGCAAAACCGCTCGGCTACTTCACACTAGTTGAAATGAGGCATAGGCTCAAACTTTAAGATCAATTCATTATCAGCGGACATGGTGTAGAATCTGTTAGGGCACCGCGCGCCCAAGTGGTCCACCTCGCAACACATCTGACTTCAAGGAAATCCAAAATGATCACGCTAGGGCCCATTTTAGGCATTGAACAAGACTACAAATACACCGTCGTTTTGTTGCTACCAAACGGGGTCGATACTGCGAACGGAAGCCTAATCGAGCTGGTCGTATCAGCGCGGGGCATCACGGCACGCGTACCACCGACAACGATAGAAGACACGTCTCAGAACACCCTTTTTCGATTTGAGTTTGAGATCGACCCGTCTGTTGAGTCCGAAACCGTAGACTACGTCATCGAACTTTCTAACACACCCATAGAATGCGCCTCCGGTAACTCCAGTTGGACTTTCGTCGTCCCCGGACAAGAGGTCATTCCGAAGGTCGGATTTGCGTCATGTAACGGCGACCACAAATTGATGCCGCCCGAAATGCACTCATCTGAATTTATCATGTGGGAAAAGTTGATCCAGGCCCATCACCAAGAAGACTTAGCATATGCGTTTCATTGTTTGCTGCTGTGTGGCGATCAAGTCTATGCCGATCCCATCTGGGATAGGGTCCCATACTTTGCAAAACATGGTCTCATCGGACGGAACAGCACTCGGAACATGTCCGCTCATAAAATCAGTCCATCGGAAAAAGGCGACTTCATCGCACAGCTCGAAGCATTTTATGAAGAGCTCTACGTTGGGTGTTGGACCCGGCCTGCAATCGCCAAAGTCCTTGCATCCGTACCTTCGGTCATGATGTGGGACGACCATGACATTTTTGATGGCTGGGGATCCTACCCCAAAGACCTTCAAAACTGCGAGGTTTTCCAAGAAATCTACGCCGTCGCCAAACGGTATTTTGAACTGTTACAGATCCGAACGCGGTCCAATTCTGCGCTCTTATCGGATGATCACTATTCTCAGAGAGTGCCATTCCGCAATTTTGAGATGCTGATCCTAGATAACAGATCACTTCGCACACGTGATCAAATCATGTCCGATCTGCAGTACAAAGAACTGGAGGACATCAAGGATGGCTCCGTTTTCGACCACGCACACGGTGAACTTGCCAAGCAACCGACCTTTATCTTTGGCATCCCAGTTCCAGTTGCACACCTGAACTACAAAAAGCGCGCCGAAGGTTTACTGGGGCGCATAGGATGGGCCTTCAAGAACAATTTTGTCAAAAGCTACGATGATGATGCCTTAGATCATTGGGATCATCATCTACACGAAGGCGAACAAAAACGCCTCATAGATTTGCTTTTTAGCTTTGGTGACACCCACGAACCTAAGTACATCCACATTGTTTCTGGTGACGTGCATTCCGCAGGAGCAGGGCGCGTGGACAGAGTTCGAGGTGCCGAAAAACGCCACCTCAATCAATTGATCGCATCACCGATTGTGTATCACCCTGTCGGAAAAATTCAGCAAAAAATAGTTCATTGGGTCTCCGAAGATGTGACCGATATCCCCGGCTATCGAGTGCGGGTTGACAGGTTCGGTATCGGGGAGAATGCGCCCGCCAACATTTATGAGCGAAATTTCGGGTTTTTATATAAAGCCGAAGGCAAAGGCATCATGTTCTATCTTACGCTTGAGCATGACCAAGAAAAGTATAGCTGGGATCAGCCGCGCTTGTTCAATCCCGACAAGTAATCGCCAGACGACGATCGTGTTCGGGTCTGGCAAAATTATTTGTCAGATACTTGGTTTCAGCAATCCTATGTTGAAATGGTCGTTCACGCGCAAACCGCAATCAAGATCATCGTGACATACCTCTAGGTGAACCACAAATATCTATGCTATTCTCCAGCGTCCGCTTCTTGTGTGAAATAATTCCAGGCCTGCTGAAGGGCCTGACCAATTCCTCGTCCTGTATCGGTCAATGGCTCCGCACTTTCCAGAAAAATGCTTGCGCCACCTGTCACCAACGCCATAGCGCCAGAAACACAAAGTTTCCCCGCTTGTTCGCCTGCACCCATCACAAAAGCGCGCCTTAATTGAGCAAATAGACTTCCGTTTTGGCCCTCCGCTCGTGGCTGATCGGGGTATAGCCCTTCAAGAGCCCGTTCCGCTTGTGCGCGTTCGTCAGGCGTAAGTACAGTCAAGCATAGAAGGAGGTATTTCTCGCCGGATAGTTGAAGGATCGCTGAATTAAACGAGCTATCTACGATTCCAAACTCTGAGCGAACAATTTTTTCAGCGTACCCCCGCAAGACGGCATCATCGAGTTGAATCTTAACTGTTCCATGTTCACCAGGAAGCACTTCCGCACGCTTAAGTTCGTTACGAAGGTTTACGTTCAAGTAGTCTTCGCTCCTAGCTTCACGGAAAGAAACTTCATCTCTTAATCCACGAACCTTTCGCTTTGTCGTCCGCAGAATAAGCGCGGCGTCAAAGTCTGACTTGTCTTGGAAACCCTGTAGGTGCTTGTGAAGCAACTGGATCAAAAGCAAGTCAACTTCCCGTTTTGAAAGAGCGCCAAAGCCAACCGCGGTATACTTTTCAAGAAACTCACGGGCGAAGGATACGGCATCTTCTGCATTCGCGGGGTCAAACACGTTTCTCTCCGATGTGATTGTTTGAAATTATAGCTGCTTACCGACGAAGATGACCATCCAGTCAGTTTCTTTTAATAGGTTGTTCTTTGCAAGTATCAGTTCTTGAATCAGTGGGTGAGCGCCTCATTGTTGCAGTCAGGTGTCCGCCGTCATGTAAAATGAGACATCAGAAGGACGGCAAATCAATCTAACCTAAGTGGATTACCGACCGTATGATCTTTAGCGCGGAAGGCGCCATGTTCTGGATTTCTGCTAACGATATGAAGGACCGCCTTCGAATGATGAAATTTCCGAAATGCCTGTGTCCATTCCTTTTCCCGAAACGATGTAGAAATTTGTGCGTCCGCTGAAATTGTGAGGAGACCTTCCAAGTCTTGGAGGGTCCAGCAGTTCAGTTCTCTAAACTCGCTGGCGATTTCACCAAAATACGGCTTGGCGTGACGCAGCTGCGCCCCCGAAAAGCCCACTAACGTTCCAGAGACATCACACGGAATCAATCCATCGGTATTAGCAAAGTGATCAAACTGACGTTGCTTCAAGGTAGCCAGATCTGCCCCGATCGCAGACCGGCAAGCGTCATAATACTGGGCGAGGATAGGTGTCGGTACACCTCTAACGGCCTTGGGGCAAGAAAAGTCCGTTTCTGTCCCATTCGTTCGTATTGCCCAGAAGCCCGAAGATGAATAGCCTTCACCACGGTTCCGCCGCCGCTCAAAATGGTCCACCCCCGCTCCGATCTTTTCTGGACCTCCCAACTCAAGCTGGTCGTACCGTTCAAGCAGCGCGACAAGGTCATCGTGATCTTCAAGGTCATTGACCGTTTCGCCATCTTCATAACGGCCGAGCAGGCTTTTGAAATGCTCAAGCGCTTCTTTCTGGGTGGTCCAGGTCTTGCCGTTGGGCAGGGTTATAGATTTCACCATTACTCAGCCTCACTTTTCGTTAAAGGCAGTGCCTCTGTGCTAAGAACTTTTGTCCTAATTTCTCTCAAAACGATCATCGGCAGTTCCAGAGCTTCTAGGTTGCTCTTACGTTCGGTTAACCAAGCCAGACAAGCCGCCCGATCTAACTTATCCAAAGCGATTTTCTCGTACAAAGCGACTGCGCTGATCCGAGATAAGCCAAATTCCATTAGTGACATGAGTGTCTGACTGGAAACGCCGAACTCAAGTGCTGTACCCAAGTCTAGGTCTTCATCAATCAGGTCTTCCCGCCCGATCTGTTTGAGATGAAACTTCATCACGTCTAAGTACGCGCCAAAATATTTCGGTGCTCGAAACCGAGCTGTTTGCTCGATCAACTCCATTGTATTGCGTATTACCTTCGCAATGTTGACAGTCTGTCCATTGCGTCGATGGTAATCTGTGCGACGTCGAATGATCGTCGCCAGAGAAAACCCTCTAAGCCATTCGATCACGACCAAGGCATGGAGTGGAACAAGCCCAGGTGGTTGAAATATTGGGAAGACCTGTTCATTTACGATCTGCATAATGCTGACAAATCGATCATAGGCGTCCGAGCTTTCGGCGGGTGCCGGCAACAAGTCTTCGATGTCTCCCTTGTAGATTCGCAGCCATGATAAGAGACGCTGCATGCTCACGATGCTTACACCAGGATGTCGAACTGCCAATTCGACTGGGATATCCATTTTCTGTGCAAGTTCTGCTAGAATGTTATCAATCTTGTTGAGAGCTCCGATATCATGGCGCTTTGCAAACTGTGCGGCTGAGACTGACCCTAGTCGCAGATAGGTTGTTAGTAGGTATGCCGATACCTGTTCGTATTTGGCGGCGGTCTTTAGATCACCATCTGGCATGTTTGCGTGTGCTTCAAGAAATTCAGTGAGTTGTTCTGCTTGACCAATGACGGCATCCGTCTCCCGCTGGATTGGGTATTTGGATCTTCCGGGAACACCTGTTGGCCATGAATTTTTGTCGCTTGGGCTTATGCAAATGATGTTGCCTTGAAACTCATTTCCCCAGCGGCCCGCGCGACCAGCCAGATTCCAGAAATCATGCGGCTCCATTGGTGTCCCTCTACCCTTCTTAGGGCTTCGAACAACGATTGTCCGGCAAGACAGATTAACGCCTTCGATAAGGGTCGAGGTACATACCAAAAATCGGAGTTTGCCTTCACGGAAAAGGCGTTCAACTTCCAACCGGACGAGCGATGGCATGTTTCCATAGTGAAACGCGACCCCCTTCTCTACCAACGGCGCAAGTTGGTATTGTCGATGAACGCATTTTCGGATCAAGTCAGCCAACTCCGATAACTCGTTCTCTCGGTCATCCGCAGGGTCGGCAAGTTGGGAGATCAGGAGGGCTATCTCCTCAGCTTCGGCAGGTCCATTCGCATAGACCAACGTACCGCCGCGCTGTCCCGCGGCGGCGGCGATAAAGGCAAGTTGCTTTTTCAACCCAAGGGGCTTGCTAGGCAAATTGAGTGTCCCAAGGTCCAGCATCTGCTCTCCAGCCCGGAGCTTTAGATTCCATTCTTTCGGTTTTCGCGGCACTTGCTCAGCATAGATGACATTTTGCAGGACCGTTGGCACATCACTTTCAACGGACTGGCGCACGAGGCCATCTGGCGCATCTTCCAGAAGCGCGCCGGGGTTTTGCGTTGCTGGGCTGATGAATATCGCGCGTACTTTTGGGTTAATACGCGTTAGACGCTCGACTGCATCTTGCAGAACGACGCCCCTTTGATTGTCACCAATCTTATGGGCTTCATCAACAACCAGGAGATCCAAACTCATGTTGTCATCAAGAGCATTTAGCAGCAGGTGAAGACGTTCTTGAGTTAGGACAAAGATGGTTTTACCGGAACCGTCCTGAGCCGCCATGAATTTCTCAACCATAGGCAGAGACGTCACTTCTATGGCACTGCCAGCGAAATCCTTCAGCGTGTTCTTTAGGCTTTCCTCAACCTCGGTTACTAAGGCACGGGTCGGCGCCAAGTAAACAGCTGTATTGTATCCCCCAGCCTTTAAATTATTGACGAGCCAATTCGATACCAGAAATGTCTTTCCCGATGCCGTGGGCGCGGAAGCCGACATCCACGCATCGCGTCGTTCTGCACCTTCCCAAAATTCGAGCTGAAACTGATTGACTGCAAGCCGCTTTCCGGTGGCGTCGACCAAGACGGAATAATCTAGTGTTCGCCTTTGGGCCTCAAGTCGTTGAGAGACGCCCAAACGATCATGGAGTGCCGGTTCGATTAGCGCCCTTTCAGCTCCTAAATCGATTGCGCGGTGATTGGCGAGCTTCTCGAACAAGATTGCACCAGCATCTTTGACTGGGATCCTGTTGCTAAGCATCAATGCTGATGTTGCTATCCGAAGCGCCGCCTCCTGATGGGCACGTTCAGTCGACCGCGACAGGATGCTTCCAGCCAGCATAAGCCGATCCCAGTCAATTTGCTGCAACAAACCATCTGTATCAATGGAAGGGGCGAAATTATCGATCTCTGTCACGACAGTAAGCTGTAACAGTTTGTTCAGATCCTCTTCGATACCATCGGTCAGCAACCAGTCTTGCAACTCCTGCGGTGTCATGAGCTATGTCCCAAGGCTTTGAGGAACATCTCTCTGAATTTTTCCACCGACGGCAAAGGGACGCAGAAGAGCTGAATTTCAAAATTACTAAGTTGCTCGGCAGTCAGTCGACCTGATACATTTTTGACGACTTTTGTGATCACGGTACGCGACTGCTCAATAAGTTGTTCGGCGACACCTTCGCTTTTCCCATCAGGGTAGAACGCCACGTCGAAGGCAATGAGTGCAACACCGCAGTATTTAACACGGTTCGATTTTGGAGAGCTGCGATCAAAATAATTCTTGAAAGCTTGCGTAAGCTTAGGGTCGCTCAGATCGGCCTTATCACTGAGCAGTACTAAGTCCCTGTCTCGATCTGCTCCTTCGTGCCCATCTTCAACAAGGAAAGGTGCAAGGGATTGAAAACAGTCTCGCACCGCTGTTGTCGCGTCTTTGTACATTTTGGACTCACCCCAGTAGAGCTTTAGAATGCCGTCTTCGGTAATGCCCGCGTGAACAGCGTCTGCACCGTGGTAATGCATCCGTGAGTCCGTTTTCAGGTCCATTTTGCACAGTACTTGGGGTAACTTGAGAAACCGTTCGGCTAGAAGGAAAAGGAGCAACTCCCCCCCTTCACCGGTCTTTGTCAGATCTGTGAACGTTGCCCGTGCTTGGTGGAACAACCCCATCACGGCTGCTGTCGAGTTGTATGTTGCGTCCCGCTCTTTTGCTTCTTTCATCTTGGACCGAGGAATGGCGTAGTCGGCGACTGAGTTCCGCATAAATTCGGCAAGGCGGCCAGGATTGATTTGCCCATTACCATCAAGCGTTAGGCAGTGGCAGTGAACGCTGACCTTGTGCCCATCGACTACGATATCACGATCAACTAGCTGCAGGTGAACACCCAACTCTTCAGGATCCCCAGATAAAATAGCTTCGAGATCTTCTAGTGTGATGTCGTTCAAGCTTTGTTTGCCGACCGGATTCATTTTGAGCCCCAAAGACTAGAAAGCGGCACAGCTGCAAAGCGATCTCCAAATGGTACAACGTCGGTGCTATCGTAAAGCACAACACCATAAGCAAATCGTTTTCCGCATGCCTCGGCCAACGTCCGTAGTCCACCGAAGTCGCTTGATCTGACCGTTGCCGAAGCCTTGACCTCGACGCCGACGATCATTCCATCGTCGCGCTCCAGAACAAGATCAACCTCACGCATCTGTTGATCGCGGAAATGGTAAGGGCTCAACCGCATATCTGATGCGGTCATGAGCTTGAGCACTTCGGAAAATACAAAAGTCTCAAGCAGGGCCCCGATGAGGCCACGATCGGCCTTAACTTTGTCGAAGGTCAGACCCCGCGTCGTCGCAAGCAGACCGGTATCAAGGAAATGTAACTTCGCCGTCTTGGCTATTCGTTTGAGTGCGTTGGTGTACCAAGGCTGTAGTGTTGAAACGAGAAACACTTGTTCAAGCAGTCCAACATAACGCTGCCCCGTTTTGTGGCTGACATTTATGGCAGAACCGAATTGGGAGTAATTGACCAACTGGCCGGAATGTTCTGCCAAAAGTCGAACAAATTTTGGCAACTCGGTCAGCTTTTCGACATCCGCGATATCTCTGAGATCCCGCGTGAGAATTGAGGTCAGATATGCTCGGGCCCAATCTTGACGACGCCGTTCAGACTCACGGCCAATCACCTCTGGAAAGCCACCAAGCAAGACGAGTTTGACAAGGTCGTCACCTAGCACTGCGTCTGGGATAGTTTGAAACTGTCCGTGGAAGAGATGCTCGAGAAATGTAGGCTTCACACGTTCGATCTCGGCGCGTGCCAGTGGTAGCATTTGGATCGTTTCCATGCGCCCTGCCAGACTATCGGCGACCCGGGGCAAGGTTAGCACATTGGCCGAACCAGTCAGTAGAAAGCGGCCAGGCCGATAATCCTCGTCCACCGATTTCTTGATTGCCAGCAATAGTTCTGGAGCACGTTGGATTTCATCGATCGTGGCCTGATCAAGTCCACGGATAAATCCGACTGGGTCCGCTTGCGCGGCATCGAGTACCGTTTGATCATCTAGTGTGATGTAGGTCCGGTTGGTTTCTTCCATTTTCCTTACGAGCGTGGTCTTGCCAGCCCGTCGTGGTCCAACAATCAGAACCACGGGGGTATCTGACAGGGCCTCACTCGCACGACCCTCTACAAATCTTTTATACATGCGCTCTTCCCAACCTGAAGATTGAAACTATGCGATATGACAATTGGAAGTCAAGCGAGTGAAGATTGGAAGCGCTCTGTCCGCTTTTTGGGACTAGCGCTTCAATAGAAATTGGACGCCTCAGCCTACGTGTTTGTTGTGCCTTCTAAAATTCAACAGAGGCTTCGTTGAGTTCGAACCGATGGGCATTGGGTTTGTCAGGCTATCTAGTCTCAAGGACAAGCTCCGGCAAATCCCGCAGACTCTGAAGATTAAACGTCGTTAGAAACGTTGCAGTCGTCACAAAGGTATGCGGCGCGCCAGGCCGCGGTGCCCTTGGCCCGCTCGCAATCAGATCCTTAAACCGCAGCCGTGCCAGCAGGTCGCGACTGACGTCCTTGCCAAAGATATCCTTCAGCCCCACCCGATCAATCGGCTGATGATAAGCGATGGCGCAGAGCACGCCCAGCTCCATTTCGGTGAAGGCCAAGGACTGATCTCCAAGATCAGCCGCGGCCTTGATCGCGTCTGCGAACTGGGTCTTGGTCCGGAAGATCCAGCCGCTGGCCACTTCGGCCAGTTCGTAAGGCCGCCCCACAAGTTCTGTTTGGATATCCTCAATCAGCAATTCGACCGAGGCCTCCTGCCCCACCACGCGCGCCAAATCTTCGCGTCTGACAGGCGTGGCACTGGCGAAAAGCACCGCCTCGATCCGCCCCATCCATTCCTGCCAACGCAGCTCTTGCGGCAGATCCTCCAGCTCCCGGTCAAAGACGCCCTCGCGTCCGGCCTCATTCGGTTTTGAAGTCTTTCGTTTGGCATCGGAAGTCATGGCGGTGCGGGTCATCGCACAATCCCATACAGCCGGAAGGTCGGCCGCCCAGTGAGCTCGCGCGCAACACCAAGCTCGACCAATCGATCGCAAAACCGGCGCGCTGCACGATCGGTCATCGGAATGGTGGTGCCTTGAATTGTCGGTGACAA
>JBDVDE010000126.1:0-25437 GCA_039942135.1 Hyphomonadaceae bacterium | reverse complement strand
CAAACACTTTCCAATGCCACCTTCTAATGAGACCCAAGCGCGACCTCGCTTGATACCAGGGTCAGGGTGCAAATTAAGGGTAGGAATCGCCCTGTTTGGGGGGGGGGGGGCCATTCCCGCCGCATTTGATTGCCGCTTCTTAGCCCTAGCGCATTCCTGGCGATAGGAACGTAAAGGATATACAACCCGAGATGTATCACTCGTGCGTTTTTCCCACCCGGCATTATTGGCGTAAATCCGCTTGGGGGCACTTGTTAAAAGGTGCCGGGAATGGCAATCAGCATGCGTTGCGACAACGATGTTGAAACAGGGCGGTGTGTGCCTCCGGAGGCGAGTCGATGGTTGAGATTGAAAAAACTGAGGTGCGAAACTCTTGTACCATGACGTGCTCTCTCTAAAATATATTGTTGTTTATTGTTATTTTCAGACGCTCTGACCCTGTACGTAGATTTTCAGAGTACTAAGGTTTTCTTTTGATGTACGAGTTCCTGATATTCGGTGTTGTCTTTTTTATTAGTATGGCATCGAGCATAGTCTTCATTGCGCGCCCGAATCTGCTCATGTCGCCTGAGCATATGCTGCGTGATCTGTCCGCACCTCAAGCCCAACATACACGTCCAACCCCGCGTGTGGGGGGTATTGGAATTATTCTGGGCCTTGGTGTGGGCTGCGCGTTTTACAAGAACGACATCGGGCGTGACCTTCTTCTTGCCCTTGCGGCAGGTACAGTTGTGTTCTGGGCGGGGCTGCTTGAAGATGTTTACCGGAATGTTAGTCCCCGGAATCGGCTTTTCGCGGCTTTCCTCGCTGCGGCCCTTGCGATCGGCCTCACTGGGTCTCTTGTACCCGACTTAGGCCTAACCGAGGGAGCGTTGTTGGAATTGGTTGTCCCTGCCATCGTGATCACTCTGCTTTGGTCCGCTGGCACATGTCATGCATTAAATTTGGTAGACGGGTTGAATGGGCTTTCAGCGCTCTATTCTATGGCAGCGTCCATAGGATTTGTTGCGATTGCGGGTCACACTGGGGATACAGATATCCAGGTTGTGGCGGGGCTCCTGGCGGTCTCGATCTTTGGTTTTTTTATCTTGAACTGGCCGTTCGGGCGCATTTTCCTGGGAGATGCGGGAGCTTACGGTATCGGCCATATTATAGCCTGGCTTGGGATTGTTCTTGTTGCCCGGAACCCCTCTGTGGCTGGCATGGCGGTTTTGCTGTTGCTCTTTTGGCCGGTCTGCGACACGCTTCTTTCGATCGTGCGCCGGCGCGCCACCCGCCGCGCAACCGGCCAACCGGATCGGCTGCATTTTCACCATATCGCCGTACGAACGGTCGCCATGTTGAAGGGGCGCCGGGGGCGGTTCGATAGTTCTATTGCAAGCCTACTCCTTGTGCCATTTTTCTCGACTCCGATCGCCGTTGGAGTCCTGCTGTGGGATCAACCCATCATGGCAACTATTGCACTGGCATGCTTCATTCTGCTTTTCGTAGTGACCTACATGTCTGGAGTAAAATTTTTCCCCGCCCGACGATTACGTCGAGCACGCTATTTTGGCAGTGGATCACTCGGCAAGAAACGGTCAAGCCTTCAGGTGTCACCGTTGTCTGGTACCTATGTTCGGGAAAGCGAAGTTCTAAATGTTAAGATTTTTCGAGCATCTAGCAAAGGCAATTGGACACTGCAAGCCTCCGCTGGGGACGATGAGAACGTGGCCTACGAGGGTACATTCCGAACGGATATTGAAGCATACGATAGATTCCTCAAGAAAGGCTAGCGACTTCCGCATATGGGCCCCCGGCAGATGATGTAGCTAGCTAAATTTGTTGATCTGATTACGGTGGAGCGACGTCCGGACGTCGCGCCCCATAAGGTCTAGCAACACGCCGACTCTTTCGGAGTCTGGGAGGTGGTCAATCTGCGTGATGAAATCGGCAAAGGGGCCTGACAGGATCCGGATTTGGTCTCCAACTTGAAGATCGTCTGCAGGTTTCACAAGCTCATCTGGCCCACAGCGGGCCTGAAGACCCGCCATCAGGGTTTGCGGCAGCGGGCGCGGGCGGCGTGGATCCTGTAAGAGAAGCCGCGCAATGCCGCGGGTACTGTTAATGGCAGTCCAGCCAGCGGCAGCTGGATCGAATTGGACAAAAAGATAACCTGGAAATAAGGGTTGGCGCTTCTGTACCAGACGGCCCTGATGCGGTCGGGTGCCCATACGCTCCGGGGAAAAACTTTCAAACCCCTGACGACGTAAGTGGACGCGTGCTTGTGCCAGCCCATTCGGGCGAAGCTGCGCTACGAACCAGCCCATTCTAGACATTATCGGTCCTTTATCCGGAAGTACCATGAGTGGGTACAATGGCAGGCGCGGTCACTAGTTACCGAGTATTGACTTAGCTTAACTTACATGCAGTGCTGAAGGAATGTCGCCACGCTAGGCTTCCCATGTTTGGGCAAACTCTTGCTACCTTAGCTCTGATAGGGGGGAGCCCAGATCGATGCCCCCCAGAGATCATCTTCAAGCCCCTATCAGAAAAGCGTAGCGCAAAAGAGCGTCAATTTACAGAGCTAGCAACACTGGTCAGCAGAGATGGGGTGATCTGAGTAATGACGCGGTTCCACCGAGTAACAGGCTGTTCCGCGACGAAGATAACATCGTCGGGACGTAGCTCCATGCGGGTGGCAAGGATGAGTTCCGCCGCATTTTTAGCATTTAGATTAAAAGCGGTTACCTCTCCGCTGGAGCCTTGCGATCCTCGAAGGACATAAATTTGTGTCGGATTGCCAGTTTGCGTATCAAATCCGCCGTGAGAATAGAGCGCGTCGGCTAGGGAAGCGGTCCGGCCGAAAGGCAATGTGAACCGGCCCGGTTGGCTCACTTCACCGGTTAGATAGGCATAGTCGCGCGCAATAGCATCATTGTCCAATTGCGCCTCGAAGTTTGACCGGCTCTCTTCGAGCGCAGCCCGGCGCAGGGTCACCTCCGCTTGAAGTTCCGCAAGGGCCTGGACGCGTGCCTGCTGACGGAACTGGCGCAACGTGATCTGTTCTGCAAAATAAGCCTGCGCACGGTCCAGCTGATATTCGGTATCGACAAAGATACTGTCGCCAGCAACGAGCCGGGTTTTTTGCAGGTCGGGAGACTCCAGATAGCTTTCCAGCGGAATCTGATAGAGATCGCCTTGGCGGTAGAGACGGATGGAGGCATATTCTAGATCAGGTGTTTGGATGCCGTCAGCTTTTGCGATGGCTTGATCCAGCGTGAGGGGGGTGAGGGTGATCGGAATAACAGCTGCGGTTCCGACCGCACCGCCGATGGAGACTCGTTTTGAGTTGAATTCAGCAATTTCGAGGCTGAAGGAGGGGTCAATCTGAGCTTCCAGTAGGCGTTGGAACAGAGCTGCTTCTGCGTCCTCGAGGGTCAAGCCAGCAACTGTGACGCGCCCGACATCCGGAATCGCAATCGCGCCATCGTCTTGAACGGTATAGCCTTGGCGCCGATTTTGTGCGGCCAATAGGCCACTCAGTTCCTCTACAGTGCTGCCCCCACTCCGAGAGGCCAACAAAAGCACATCGCCAACACCAATATCATAGGTGGTACGGGGTGGCGTAGGGGGCACGCGGAGCGCCAGTTCGGCTGGGCGGGTCTGAATCTCTGAGACTGGCGCAGGAGTAGGGCTGGTCCCGCTCAAGGCACGCGCGCCGCCCGCGTTCTGGAAAAAGGCAGCAGGGAGCTGCTTAGGGGCATAGGGGGCGCGGTTTGCCGCTGATACGACATCTGATGTCAAAGGTACAATGCGTACCTTGCCGTCGTCCTCGGAAACTACTGGCGAAATATATGCCACACCGCAGCCGGTAACGATGGATAAGAGTGAGATGGCGATCAGACGTCTAAACATGGACAAACCTTTGGCAAACATGCGGCGAATGAGATGTGCAATTGTTATGGGGCGGTTGTTGGCGTCTATACGCTCTGTCACCGGCGCCCCGTCAAAGCGACTCTCTGAAACTTTAGTTGCGTTTAACATCCCTAGACCGACGGTAGGACACAACCCGACCGGCTGATCCTAACGGCTTGTTTTAAGCTTTATGCTGTTTTTGCAACAGGTTTTGGCGCGCGGCTCAAGTGGTCAATTAAGCTACAAAGAGGGCCAGCGTCGTGAACGAGACCTGTTGCGACCGCCGTACCGTCAGACCATCGCCCATCTAGTTTTGCTTGATTGTGAGAGTGCCCCTCAAAGGGTGTATGCAGCCGATCGGCTAGCGCGTTCTGTTACGCCTAGGCGGCGGCCAAAGCAAAAACTGACATTTGAGGGGCACTGTCGGCAATTCCAAGCCAAGGCCACGCTCGGTAGTATTTTCATGTGGCCTATTGCTCGCAGTCCGGCTACCCCACGCCACGAGTATCTCTATTGCAGCCGTCATCTTTCCAGGACAAACCTTGCTACCCCGCATTTTATCGCAGTTGGACCCGAGGCGCCGTTCGCCGCCTGTGCCTGTCAATTCGGCGCGCATACGCCCGGATAGAGCTCTTTTCGCGATCGGGGATACGCATGGGTGTGTCGCCCAGCTCACGCAGATGTTCGACCGTTTGGATGAGGTGGCTCGAGGCGATGAGATCTGCGTTTTTTTGGGCGATTACGTCGATCGTGGCCCTCAATCCCGGGAAGTTTTGCTTCTGCTTTACAAGCTGAGCCAATCGACGCCAGAGCGGGTGATCTGTTTGATGGGCAATCACGAGCGCATGTTGCTAAACTTTATTGACGACCCTGCTGGAGGCGGGGCGGGGTGGTTGCGCAATGGTGGCGTGGAAACCTTGACCAGCTTTGGCATCGAGGTGCCAGAAGATGCCATCCAGTCAGGCGCGACCGTCGACCTCGCGATGCGGCTGGAAAAAGCACTGCCCAGAGGTTTGCAGGAGTGGCTTCGTACTCTGCCCAAACAGTGGTCAACGGGCAATATACACTGTGTGCATGCGGCTATGTCGCCCAAACGCCCCCCGGATGATCAACGTGGTGCGGTTTTGCTTTGGGGCCATCCCGACTTTCTAACAACGCCTCGCTCCGACGATAATATTGTGGTTCACGGCCATACCGTCGTCCGGCAGGCCGGCATGAGCGGGAACCGGATAGCCGTGGATACCGGTGCTCATCTGACGGGGCGATTGACGGCCGCACATATCACGCGGGGACAATGTCGCTTTATAGAGGTGCGTTCATAAGCGACGCATGGCCGGCGCCTTAAACTTGGTCTTTCAATTGCTGCAGCGTATCTGTATGCGTTCATCAGTGAACGCTGCGACTGTTCACCTCTGGAGCTGCACCCTGCATGCTCCGGTGCGGTAGCCGTGGCGCAATGAGATAATGACCAAACCTAGTGACGACGATATTCGCTTCCGTATCATGCGGGCGCTCGAAGCCAACCCGAAGCTCTCACAGCGGGATTTGGCTCAGGCGCTTGGGATCAGTCTGGGAATGGTCAATTACTGCCTGAAAGGATTGGTCGAAAAGGGCCAAGTGAAAGTCAGCAATTTTCGCGCCTCGGGCAACAAGCTGCGCTACGCCTATGTGCTCACGCCCCGCGGGGTGTTCGAGCGCGCGCGGCTGACCAAGAATTTTCTCCAAAGGCGTCTGGCGGAGCATGAAGCATTGCGGGCGGAGATCGCGGCCTTGCAGGAAGAACTGGGTGCAGAGAACGCGGGGCAGGGGACACGTCGTGAGTAGCGCAGCACAAACCCCCGATAGTTTGCGTTATTGATAGTTCGGCCGAAACTGCCCTCGATGGACTGGAGAATAAGCTTGCCAGCTACACCCCTACAATTGCGGGCGGCGAGTTTTTTTGGTCAAAGAAAATTAGCCTAGTTACTTTTTGACTAATTCAAAGAGAGCTTTGCGCAATGCGGCGCGAGACTTGAACTCTCCCATTCCGCATACTGTTGAGACTCTGACGAAAATCATGGATTTGCAGAACAATACAACGGAATGCAGGGGAAGTCCTGCGAACGGCAGACGGGCGCAAAGTGTTCGGCCGCCCTTGCATGTGATGCTTACGGTGAATGCGGCATGGAACGTTTGGAATTTTCGCCGCCCCGTGGTGAAAGCGCTGCTTGAGGCAGGTCATCGCGTCACGATCCTCGCACCCGACGGCGAGAGAGCCGAGGACCTTCGGGCGATGGGGTGCCGCTTCGTTCCACTGGAGATGAACGTCAAAGGCCTCAATCCGGTGCAGGACTATAGATTGATGCAGCGCTTCACGCGAATCTTTTACACCGAGGCCCCCGATGTGGTTCTGAGCTATACGATCAAGAACAACCTCTTTGGCGCTATGGCAGCCCGGACGTGCGGCATTCCCTTTATACCAAATGTCACTGGCCTCGGAACAGCATTCCTGTCGGGCGGCGCCCTCCAGCGGGTTGCCGAGATCCTCTACCGCCGGGCCTTCAGGAACCTGCAAACAGTGTTCTTCCAAAACTCCGACGATCGCGATCTGTTTATAGCGCGTCAACTGGTCACGGCTGAACAGGCACATATCTTACCCGGCTCCGGCATTGATCTGGAGGACTTTCCAGTTGCTCCCTATTCGGCGGGCGCAAACGAAACACGGTTCCTGCTGATCGGCAGGCTGCTTCGGGATAAAGGAATTCATGAATATATCGGCGCGGCGCGGCGGCTGAAAGCTAAAGGCATTCCGGCGCGCTTCCAACTGCTCGGTGCCGCAGGTTCGGAAAACCGAACCGCAATTAGCCGTGAGACACTGGCTGATTGGGAGGCCGAAGGCGTCGTGGAATATCTCGGAACAACATCGGATGTTCGACCTCATATTGCCCAGGCTCACTGCGTCGTTTTGCCCTCTTATCGGGAGGGCGCACCGCGCACCCTAATTGAGGCGGCCAGCATGGCGCGTCCGTTAATTGCTAGCAACGTTCCCGGTTGCACTACCGTGGTCGACGACGGGGTCAACGGGTATCTCTGCACTGTCAAGAGCGGAGAAAGTCTTGCCGAAGCCTGTATTCGCTTTGTACGACTACCTGAAGTGGAAAAAGTCGCCATGGGTCTATCAGGACGGGCTAAGATGGTGGCTGAATTCGATCAAGCAATCGTAGTCGCTGCCTATAAGAAAGAAATCGCTGCCCGGACGTCCAAGCGGACGCCCTATTTTCGACGATGAAAGCGGGCATCCCATTCCAAGAAACACCAACAGCGAGATTAATGATGCAAAGAGTCCTCATCACTGGCACCGCGGGGTTCATCGGCTTCCATTTGGCGAAACTGCTGCTAGCAGAAGGCTTCCAAGTCCACGGTTACGATGGAATGACTGACTACTACGATGTGAGCCTGAAAGAACGGCGACACGCAATGCTGCTGCAGCATCAAAATTTTGCGACCGATGTAGGCATGCTTGAGGATCACGAGGCCTTCGATAAGGTGGTAGACGGGTTTCGGCCTGATGTAATTGTACACCTCGCTGCTCAGGCCGGTGTCCGTTATAGCTTGGAAAACCCACGCGCGTATATCGACGCTAACGTCGTCGGCACGTTGAATGTTATGGAGGCCGCCCGGCGCCTCGAGGTTAAGCACTTGTTGATGGCATCGACCTCTTCCGTCTACGGCGCTAACGACGAGATGCCTTTTGTCGAGACGGAGAAGGCTGACACGCAGCTTACCATCTACGCTGCCACTAAGAAGGCGAATGAAGCAATGGGCCATTCCTATGCCCATCTGTGGAACCTACCCACGACAATGTTCCGATTTTTCACCGTGTACGGGCCTTGGGGGCGACCTGATCTTGCGCTATATAAATTCGTCGATGCAATCCTCGATAACCGCCCGATTGATATATTTAATCACGGGGATATGTACCGCGACTTTACTTACGTCGATGACTTAGTGCGTGGGATTCGCCTTTTGATCGATTCGGTGCCCGAACGACCAGCCAGTCGCACACACATCCCTGAATGGGACAGCCTGTCACCGGTCGCACCGTATCGTGTGGTCAATATCGGCAATTCCGAGAAGGTTCGGCTGCTCGACTTCGTAGAGGCAATTGAGGAAAACCTCGGCAAGAAGGCCGTCCGTAATTATATGGAGATGCAAAAGGGTGATGTCCCTGCCACTTGGGCAAATGCAGATCTCCTACAGAACCTGACGGGGTATCGCCCAGAAACCGACTTTAACGAGGGAATAGCGCGATTTGTCGCGTGGTTTCGAGAATATTACGGAAAGTAACGAAATGATTGCACCTGATAAGAAAATTGCTGTTATTGGCCTAGGCTATGTCGGCCTGCCACTTGCTGTTGAATTTGGCAAGTGTCGACAGACAATTGGATTTGACATCGACCAAGACCGCGTTGCCGAGCTTAAGTCGGGTCATGATAGAACTCGTGAGACCACTCCTGACGAACTAATTGAAGCAGGATTTCTTACCTATACTTCGGATCCGTCTGAAATTTCGGATTGCACTATCTATATCGTTACAGTTCCGACCCCAATTGATAGGTACAAGCGGCCGGACCTGAAACCACTGATCCGGGCCTCGGAAACGTTGGGTAAGCTTCTTAAGCAAGGTGATATCGTGATCTACGAATCCACGGTATACCCTGGCGCGACGGAAGAAGATTGCGTACCGGTGTTAGAGCGAGTTTCAGGTTTAACTTACAACAAGGACTTCTTTGCCGGTTACTCTCCCGAGCGGATCAATCCGGGAGACAAGAATCACCGCCTGCCTGATATTCGTAAGGTGACCTCCGGTTCGACACCCTACGTGACCGAATTGGTTGACCAGCTTTATGCCAGCATCATTACCGCGGGCACCTACAAAGCTGAAAGCATCCGGGTAGCCGAGGCGGCAAAGGTGATCGAGAACACTCAGCGGGATCTTAACATTGCACTCGTTAATGAATTAGCCGTGATCTTCAACAGAATGGGGATCGACACTGAGGCTGTGTTGAATGCAGCTGGTACAAAGTGGAATTTTCTCCCTTTCCGCCCCGGGCTGGTCGGCGGCCACTGTATTGGCGTGGATCCATACTATCTTACCCACAAGGCTGAGGAAATCGGCTACCATCCCCAAGTGATCCTCGCCGGGCGCCGAATAAACGATGGTATGGGCGCGTATGTCGCCGGGCAATTGGTTAAGGCAATGCTCAAACGGCGCATTCAAGTTGAGGGGGCGCGGGTACTAGTGCTCGGATTGGCCTTCAAAGAGAATTGTCCGGACCTTCGCAATACGCGTGTGGTTGACGTGATACGAGAACTAGAGGATTTCGGTGTCAAAGTGGACGCTCATGACCCGTTGGTTGATCCCGTTCAGGCCGAGACAGAATACGGTTTGGACCTAATTCAAGAACCCAATTCGGGAGTGTATGATGGCGTCATCTTGGCTGTTCCCCACTCAGCATATTGTGGTATGGGGCCCGCTTCTATCAGAGCTTATGGTGGAGCAGAAAGCGTGTTCTTTGACCTGAAGAGTGTTTTTGGGGCGGATAATAGCGATCTACGTCTTTAAGGTGACACGGATATTAGTCGCGTTGGAACCTTTACGTCAGTCTATCTCCGACTTGTGCGGTTTTACTAGGCCTGAGTTTAGTCCTCAATTTGGATACAGGATGTGATAAGATTTAGTTTTCCTAGTGTGAGCAATCGACCCTTCGTTAGGAATGTGGCGACTGTAATGACTGGCTCAGCCGGGGCTCAAGCTATTGGGATGTTGTTCGCCCCGGTGATTACTCGGCTCTATGGGCCCGAAGCGTTTGGTTTACAAAGCATCTTCACGTCTCTCGTGGGAGTCCTAGCCGTCCTTGCAACCATGGGATATCAAGTAGCGATAGTTTTGCCAAAACGCGATGCTGAGGCTATTGGACTTGCTCAGCTTTCCCTCCTTATCGCGTGCGGTGTAGGGGCCGTTTCAGGAGTGGTATTCGGTTTTCTTGGAACCGATTTTCTTGAACTAGTAAATGCTGAAACAATTGGAAACTTAGTCTATTTGATTCCGATAGCCATGACCATCGCCGTCTTGGCAAACGTATTGTATCAATGGCTAATCAGAAAGAGGGCATTCGCGCTCAATGCCCGCTACACAGTGGCGACGATGCTCCTGATCAATATCGCAAAGTATTGTATTGGATTAGTACACCCGTCTGCGATCGCGCTCATTTTGACCAACATGTTTGGTGCGCTCTTGGGTGTAATTTTTACATTCCATGGCTGGCGCAAAAGCCAGAGCGGTAAATCGGTTGAACCCGGCATACGTTCCCCCGAAAAAGTCAGATCTAATCTCCGCAAACTAGCGCGAGAATACTCTGACTTCCCTCTATTTAGGACGCCGCAGGCGCTAGCTAGCCTAATTGCTCAAAGCCTCCCATTGCTTATGCTCGCAGGGTTCTCCGGAACCGCAGTAGCAGGCCAGTACAGCATCGTCATCGCGGTGCTAGGCATGCCGACTAACTTAATTGCTAACTCTGTGAGAGCAGTATTTTATCCACGGATAAACGAAGCGGCGTTAAATGGGGAGAATGTGCGGGCCTTGATCTTACGAACCTCCGCAGCCCTGCTTGGGGCCGGTGTTTTGCCCTTCTCTATTCTAATATTCGCGGGACCGGCCCTATTTGAATTCGCATTTGGAAGTGATTGGAGAAAGGCTGGAGAGTACGGACAATGGATGTGCATCTTTTTTTTCCTCCAATTCATATCCGTTCCGGCGGTATCTGCAATTCCTGTTCTGAAGTTGCAAGGGAGGTTTTTAATATTTGAGCTGGTCAGTACTGGGTTAAGAATGCTGATGCTTTGGTTAGGTTTCGTGTTTTTTGGAAGTGATCACGCTGCGATAGCGCTGTTCTCTGTTGTTGGAGCGAGTCTATACTGCTTCCTGATCGTTTGGGCGATTAGGAGGAGTGTAGATATGACTCTTGGAGAGCGGTCGGATAGTTCATTAGTATCGTGAAGCTGCTTTTATTAAGCAAGGTTACAGATTGCTGGAAGCTGAATAGCCCCGCATTAATAGATCTCTCTAGACTCGCCGGTTAACACCGGTTTTTGCTTGCCCTAAGATCCTCTTGTCGAGGCTTAAGCTGAAATGTAATGCATGCAAATACGACACTTTGGAGGTTGGTTTTCCAGTGGGGATAGCGAAGCCGCTAAATGCAGCTCCACCTAAACAAGCGAGTGCAGGCAGCTGAGCAGGAAGCCATAACCGAGAATAGGAAGTTCGAAGTGTCAGTGGTCGAGCAAGAAGGCCGGACTCTTGTAGTGCTTTTCGGTGGTTACTGCGCAAGTTTAGGTGACAGCATTCTGGTTCTACGAAATTTATCGGCGTTAAGGTGTATAATGGTCCGGACCTTACTTATCAATCTTGGGAGTGACGCCAAAGGCGGTCGTGCTCAATTGTCAGATTTACTTGAAGCGGGATTGCGCTCAATTGAGGGTGAAGCGCTCGACGTTATGCAACTCTCGGGTGGTGCTGCCCGGGTAAGCACAGCCGGGCGTCTTGCCGGCCGAATTGATGGAATTACTAATGCAGTGGAGCGCAGCCTTATAGATAGACTTTCAATAAATCCGCCTGATAGGGTTGTAATCGATGGATCGAACCTCGGCCGCCTCGCGCGCATAGTCAAGCGTTCCAGGCCAACTTTGCCGATAATTACTTTTTACCACAACGTAGAAGCCCGTTTTTTTTTCGATTCGTTGCGTGCGGCGCCATCGTTGCAGTCTACGGGAGTACTTGTAGCTAATACTCTAGCTGAGTATTGGGCAACGTATCACTCCGATAGACGTGTGATGCTCAACCTCCGCGACTCTCGTCTTCTTAGTAGGCTTTACCGCCGAGCGGGTACTGATTTGCTGCCCATGGCGCTTCGCGATCAATATGACCCAGCGGCTGCTCGGGCAGCCTCTCCTTTTGATGGGCGTTACGCTCTTTTTGTGGGGGGAGCTTTTTATGCAAATGTCGAAGGCATCGCATGGTATGCGCGTAATGTAGCAGCGCGCGCGCCGTTTCCGACCGTTCTGATTGGGCGGGGCTTGGAGGCGCACCGTGAGCGTCTTGAGCGTTGGGGCGGCATACATGTTATAGGCGCCGTCGAGGATCTAGCCCCTTGGTACGCCCACGCCCGGATTGTCGTGGCACCGATTTTTTCTGGTTCCGGAATGAAAACAAAAACGGCGGAAGCCTTTATGCACGGTAAAGCAATTGCAGGTACAACTGAGGCCTTTGTAGGGTACCGCGGTGGATCGTATCAGAAACAGATGACTTGCAATACCCCCGAAGCTTTTCTTAAGGCCCTGCATGTTGCAGACCGTGCCTCGTCCGCTTTTGATCCTAGCTTACGTATGCATTATGAGCAGCGGCATTCGGAAGCCGCAATGCGAACCGGTCTCTCTCGAATCTTGTCACGGACTGTAAGTGGATTGGCCACAGCATGAAAATTGGGATTATTACTGCGCGATACTCAGTCTCAGGTGTCCCGCTCGCTCAAGCACGTCTCGCGACGGCTTTAGCTCGAGAGGGTCACGAAGTGGATTATGTAATCGGATGTGTGCAGTCAGATGTCGAAGTGCCTCAGCCGGAAGGCTCGAGGCTCATGGTTCTGAGCGCGCCCACGGTGCGGGCCGCATTCAGACCCCTTTGTCGTTACCTGAGGGAAGAGCGTCCAGAGATTATCTTTAGCGCGGAAGACCACCTTAACGCAGCAGTGGCGATTGCTGCCATTCTGACTCGTTCAAAAGTTCGGATCAGTGGCTCAAGTCGGATCTCGCCATTTGACACTTATTCTGATAAGCCCTTTTCCAAGGGGTGGGTGCTAAAGCATTTGGTTCGCGCAACAGCCTGGCGGCAGAATGTTATGACTTGCGTGTCGCAAGGAAATCTCGAGCAATATCGAACTGTCATGCCTAATATTACCTACCATGTTGCTTACAATGTTGTGGCTGATGCGGGGGTCAACGCACTACTTTCAGAACCACTTGCCGGCGATCCTTGGCTGCCCGCCCATACCCGGGCTGGAAACGCTACTGATCTTCCAGTCGTATTAGCCGCGGGAACGCTGGAAACCTGGAAGGGCTTTGATAACCTGATACGAGCAATTGGTTTACTCTGTGAGGCTGGCCGGCCTACTAGACTGATCGTTCTCGGAGAAGGTTCGCAACGATCTACACTGGAAAACTTGGTTGCCGAGCTGGGGCTCGGTGATTTTGTTCGATTGCCTGGTCGGGAAGCAAATCCATACAGGTTTTTCGTCCGAGCTTCTGCCTTCGCTCTATCCTCACATATTGAAAGTTTTGGAAACGTCCTGGTGGAGGCAATGCTAGCGGGTGCGACGCCAGTTGCGACTGACTGCCCGACGGGACCGCGCGAGGTATTAGGTGAGGGGCGTTATGGATATTTAGTTCAACCAGGTAGTCCAAAAGCATTAGCAGAGGGTATCGCGGAGGCACTCGATAACCCACTTTCCTCTGCACTTCTAAAGTCTGGCGCTGCGCGGTTTACGGAGCGTGCCGTCTTAGCCCGCCATGAGGAACTTCTTAAAGTGCGGCTAATGGCCGATACAACTGAGGGGCCTCAATGACAGAGGTGATCCGCTTTTCAGTCGTCATTCCGCTCTATAACAAGGCATGGTGTGTGGAGGAGTGCCTCGCATCTGTTCTGAACCAGAGCTACTCGCCGAGCGAGATAATCGTCGTAGATGATGGCTCTAAAGATTGCGGTCCGAAGCTGGTTGCGGAACACTCTGATCCACGCGTTCGACTGGTTCGGAGATCAAATTCGGGCCCTGGGCGGGCCCGCAATACGGGTATTGCCCTGGCCAAATACCCTTGGGTTTCCTTTCTAGATGCAGATGATCTATGGCACCCTGATCATCTACGTATTCATGCAGAGGGAATAGAGAGCAATCCTGGTGCCGGCGTAATGGGTTCGAGGTTTTATGCGTCACGTCAGCCCAACACTGACCTTGCCAATCTCTCACCAGTTGTTGGGGGCGCCCGAGCGATTGACTATATCGCGAGGGCCGGCCAAGGGTTAGGAAAGTCAGCATCGGGAAATGAGCTGTTTTTTTCATCATCAGTCACTATACGGCGAGACTTACTATGTAGTCTGGGGGGCTTCACCGATGCGTTCCAAGGCGAGGACACCGCGACTTGGCTTCGTTTGGCGTTGGAAACGCTCGTGATAGCAACTGAAGAGCGGACGGCAATCTATCGGTTGGATACTGGGGGGCTCATGGACAGTCGTGACGACTGGTCGCAGGAACGCATCCTTACTCACCCGCTTCGGTTGGAACTACTGAAATCGCTCGAGGCGCCGCATCCGAAGGGACGCCAAAAGGCGCTACGCAACTATCTGAGGGCCATTGACGCCAACGCCTTACGCGGGGCGCTTTACCACGAACGTCCGATAGAGGCGCGTGCCTTGGCTGATGGCGTGGGGGAGGAAGCTGTCGCACGACTTGGTACATTACGCTTTCTGCTGAAGATTCCTCCTAAACTGGCTATATTTGTCGTCCGAAGCTTCAAGATCGCGCGAAAATGGCAAAAGTGGGTGATGGGTTCATGAGGACGAAGCGGCAAGCGCTCGTAGATTAAGCATCTTTTAGCCTCGGCTAGGCCATTCATATAAGAGATGTGGCTGTCTAAAGCTCTCGCGAAATCGCCCGCGACAGAGTGAAGATTGCTCATTCCGCTCTTCCTATTTGCAAGCTCGTGGGGTTGGTAAGGAAATCATGACCCTGCGGGCGCAGAAGAATAGAATATCTCGGTACTAAAGATGGATTCAAACTCCGCTTCCGGTGGAGCCGGGTCTTGGCAGGGAAGATTCTAGACTGCCGAATAGTCTGAACGGTGGCGGCGCTCCTCGTTTCACGGGTTTCGGCTAAGAGACAGAAACTCTATGTGATCATAGTTCCCCTAACGCTCCCATCGCGCACAGGTAGGAGACATTGAGATTCAGTCTGGAGTATCCTGAATGCATCGTATTGTTCATCTAATTCCTTATCACGCCATCGGGGGAGTGGAGATTGCCGCAAAATCGCTCCCTACAATAAGTACTGGAAAAGTTCAAATGGAACGCCAGTATCTGGTCCGGAAACCGGGCAGTAGTACTTATACTGGCGAGTATCACGGCCCGAATATTTCATTAAATTCTCCTAGAGCCTATTTCCATGCAATATGGCGGCTATATCAGGATCCGCCCGACTTGCTTGTAGCTTCCCTCTGGCGCAGCGCGTTAGTTTTAATCCTTGTAAAGCTCCTGCGGCCTAGAATGAAGACTGTTATCTTCTTGCATTCCGACAAGGACGCTCACTTCGCTGACAAATTGGTTAGTCAGATCGCGATGAGGGCTTCGAATGCTATTTGGGCCGATTCGACTGCAACGCTCATGAAGCGCGTCCCATGTCGTCTACAAAGCAAGGGGCGTGTTATTTCATTTTTGGTTGAGCAGCGTGCCCTGCCCCAGACTCGCGAGCCAGAGCCGCGCTTCGTGTTCTGGGGGCGACTAAGCGCGGAGAAGGGGCTCAAACGCGCGGTCGAATTGTTCGCTAGCATTGCTGCGCGTCGAAGTAATGCGCAGCTTACGCTTATTGGGCCAGACGGAGGCATGGAAGATGATCTGCGGACACAAATTTCCGAACTAGGGCTAAGCGAGTTAGTGACGTTCAAAGGGCCCATGCAGCATGACGAAATAGTTTGCGAAGCGAAGCAAGCATCTTTCTACCTGCAAACAAGCCGCGAAGAGGGTATGGCGATGTCAGTCGTCGAGGCGATGCAGGCCGGTCTTGTCCCTGTTGTAACTCCGGTGGGGGAAATTCCCCGTTACTGCCGGAATGGAGAAAGCGCAGTAATTGTTCATGATGACAATGCTGCTATGGAAGCTGTATTAGCGTTGCTGTCGGAACCCGAGCGATATAGGCGGATGTCTCGCGCAGCAGCAAAGTATTGGCAGAAGAAGCCTATTTATCGAGATGACTTTTTGATTGCTGCGAAGGATCTTATTGCTCGTCCCGATAATGAAGCTTGAACTGTCCATCTATTTTCAGAACGGGTAAACTAACGTGTGTGGAATTTGTGGAATTTTGGTGCATTCACCGGAAGAGGATTTGGCCAACACTGTCCGAGAGATGGCCGATACCCTGTTTCATCGCGGACCTGATGGTGATGGGGTCTGGTGCGATCAGTCGGCTGGCGTGGGTATGGGGCATAGGCGGCTATCTATTCTCGATCTTAGTGCAGCTGGCGCGCAGCCAATGTTTTCAGCCTGCGGTCGCTACGTAGTGGTTTTCAATGGAGAAATTTACAACCACTTGAATTTGCGAGCTGATCTCAGCTTCGATGGGGCGTCCGTTGCCTGGCGCGGCAACTCTGATACTGAAACTTTGCTTGCCGCGGTTGCGCACTGGGGGTTACGGGAAACTTTGCACCGGGCGTGCGGCATGTTCTCCCTTGCGCTCTGGGACCGAGATAAACAGGAACTCCAGTTTGCGCGGGATCGTATGGGTGAGAAGCCACTATACCTAGCCCGCATCGCTGGAGGCTGGGCCTTCGCGTCCGAGTTGAAGGCGCTGCTAGCCGTGCCAGGGTTCGACGCCCGTGTGTGTCGCGATGCGGTCGCAGCTTATCTTGCCTATGGGTATGTTCCGGAAAATCAATGCATATTTCGGGATGTGCAGAAGGTTTCGCCTGGGCATATCGTGAGCATTACACCAGACGCTATGAAGCCGGAGGTGCTGGAATTCCAGTCCTTCCAATCCGCTCTCAATGGGGCGCTAGAGAATCGTATAGCGAGCCAGCAAGGGAGCCTAGATAGGCTTGAAGATGTTTTGAGTACAGTGGTCGGAGAGCAGATGCTGAGCGATGTGCCCCTAGGGTGCTTCCTTTCCGGTGGTGTGGACTCCTCGCTTGTAGCCGCGCTGATGCAGAAAGAAAGCACGAAACCCATACGTACGTTTTCGATCGGGTTTAGCGAGGAGCGGTTCAACGAAGCTCCACATGCCGCTGCTGTGGCTAAGCATCTTGGAACAGAGCACACCCAATTCATAATGTCTGAGGAGGATGCACTCCGTCTAATACCTGACTTGCCCAAAATCTACGATGAGCCCTTCGCCGATTCATCACAGATACCCACAGCATTGTTATGTCGCGAGACGCGCAAATTCGTAACTGTCGCATTAACTGGTGACGGGGGTGATGAAGTCTTTGGAGGCTACAATCGGCACGTTATGGGACCACGGCTTTTGTCCAAATTGCAACTTGTACCGCAGGGGGTTCGTCGCTGCGCCGGTAGCGCAATCGCCGCCTGTGGGCCCAGTATTCTAGAGGAGGATGGATGGCTACGACGTATGGCGTCGGCAATACGACTGCCTGTAACCGCATTGGACAAGACGGCAGTACTAGCGCCCTATTTAGGTGAAATTAATGACATAAGGGCCCTCTATGACCATCTCACCCGTGGAATATATGATCCGGCACCTCTCATGAAAGACGATATCGCCTTGAGACCTCTTGGGTTGTCCTTCCCGGTCGAAGGGGCAGAATGGTTGATGGCAATGGATAGCGTGACATACCTTCCGGGCGACATACTGGTTAAGGTTGATCGTGCTTCGATGGCCGCGTCCCTTGAGACACGGTCCCCATATCTTGATTCTCGAGTGGTGACGGCCGCTTGGGAGCTACCATTAGAGATGAAAATTTCCGGTGGTAAGGGTAAACGTATACTTCGAACGCTGCTGGACCGGTATGTGCCCCGTGATTTGATCGAGCGTCCGAAGCAAGGTTTTGCGATTCCATTGGATAGGTGGTTGCGGGGGGGGTTGCGGCAGTGGGCTGAAGAGCGCCTTTTTGACGAAGCACTTCTTGATCTCGCAGGTCTCGAGCACGCTGCGGTTGGTAAATTGTGGGAACGCCATCAGGCAGGAACCGTAAATAACGGCGCTAAGCTTTGGACCATATTGATGCTTCTCGATTGGATTTCTCACTATCGTAGCTTTCTTGGCGGAATAAGATCAGTTGATAGTAAAGCCTACCTCGGGCAAACGGTTTAACTTATGTTGCCTTATTGGATTTTCTTTGCCGTACCTGCATTAGCTGCGCTAGCAACCGGCCCTGCTATGCGCGTGCGAGATGATCGTGCTCGCCCGATAGAGATGAATAGCACCTGGCTTTTAATTCTTCTCATATTGACGGTGCTAATCGGTTTTCGCTACGAAGTGGGGGGTGATTGGGCAAACTATTTACGCTATATTACTAGGGCTTACAGCCTAGACTTTGCTGATTTGAGAACGCTAGACGACCCCGGGTATTGGGCCCTTAACATTCTTTCCTTAACTTTAGGTTTCGGGATGACAGGCGTAAACACACTCGGGGCATTCATTTTTTCCATTGGGCTCGTCGTGTTCTGTCGGAGTACGCCGCGGCCTTGGCTAGCACTAGCATGCGCTCAGCCATACCTCGTCACAGTCGTTGCTATGGGCTACACGCGACAGTCAATCGCTTTAGGGCTAGCGATGATCGGTTTAGTTATGCTCGGACGAGGGCGGTTTGTAGTTTTCATCGTTTGGGTTCTCTTGGGGGCCCTGTTTCACAAAACTGCTGTTATGCTGCTTCCAATCGCCGCATTTTCCAGTTCGAGGAACCGCTGGCTCAGTCTTGGAATCATTATTAGTGCGACCCTACTTGGCTATAAGGTTCTTCTCGAAGATAGCGCTGTCCACTTAGTGCAAACCTACACCGATCAGAGCATCGCGTCCTCGGGCGCCCTAGTCCGGCTTTCCATGAATTTGCTTCCAGCCATATTATTCTTGTTTTACCGGTATCGGTTCCTGATCGCCGCAAGTGAAAGAAACCTCTGGTCCGTATTCTCTCTTCTTGCTGTTGGGATGTTCGTAGTTTTCTTTCCGAGCAACCTTAGCACACCGCTAGATAGATTGGCGCTATACGTGTTGCCACTGCAACTGACCGTGTTTTCACATCTTCCTGATGCCCTGGGGGTTTTTGGAAAACGCAACCAAGTAGTCATTTTCGCAATTCTTATCTATTACGCGCTGGCGATGTACGTCTGGCTCAATTTTGCAGTTCACTCGCGCTATTGGGTGCCTTATCAGTTAGGCGTCGCTTAAGCGAGAACTGCCGTCCGGGGGCTGTAAGAGTAGCAAACGAGCGATCAAATGCTTGTTTGCACCTTCAGTTGATCGGCGCTGGATCGCGCCTCCCGATATACGTCATATGGGTCGATTAGCACCCGCCGAACTCTGCTAAATGGAGGCCTAAAATCTCGTACCGCATCGATATCCAGATCATTCGGGGGGTTGCCGTTGTCCTTGTTGTTCTTTTCCACTTAAACGCTCCGTATTTCGATCATGGCTTCCTAGGGGTGGACGCCTTCTTTGTGATCAGCGGCTTTCTCATGGCAATCCTCTACCAAAAAGGTAAAGTGCGCGATTTTTATAAATGCAGGGCCTCTCGCTTGTTGCCCGCATATTTTGCCACGATTATATTGACGTTAGTTATCTCGGCTTATGTAACGCTCCCATCTGAGCATTCTCAGGTTGTCGAACAAGGAGTTTTCGCTTCAGTTTTTCTCCCTAACATTGGCTTTTGGTTGCAGAACTCATATTTCAGCAAAGCCGAGTTCAATCCGCTGCTTCATTTATGGTCACTCGGCGTGGAGATTCAATTCTATCTGATAGTGCCGCTCCTTGCTTGGCTCCACCGACGTAGTTACCGATTGTCAGCGCTGCTGCTCCTAGGGTCGATGGCGGGCGCTTTCTTACTTGTGAATGTCAGCCCAAAGACCGCGTTCTTCATGATGCCGTTTCGCGCGTGGCAGTTCCTCCTCGTGGCTGGGGTCGCATGGTACCTTTCATCTGCGAGGGGCCTTCCGTATTCAATTCCCTGGCTCGGTATGACCGCGCTCATCCTGCTTCTTGGTATTACCATCGCTTATCCGGTTGATGGACAATTGCCGGATCCGATCTTCGGTCACCCGGGTTTAGCGGCTCTTCTAATTACACTCGCGACCGCATGCGTACTAGCTTTTGGATTGCCTGACTCCTTCGAGCGGTCGATCCCGGGGCTGATCCTACGGAAATTAGGCGACTGGTCCTATTCAATTTACCTTGCCCATTTCCCGGTCATTGTATTAGCGCTTTACGTTCCATTCTCTGGCACAATACTCACCCCTTTAGCAGGCTGCTGAAAAAGTCGGCCCTCGACGCGGTTATGAGAACATGATTCACTTTCAGCATGGCAGCGGCGGCGGGAGGTGGCGATGCGTGGGACTGACGAGGCGAGCGGGTCGCTGTTCAGCTATGTTGATCTTGAGGAGCGGGTTCCGGAGCGTCATCCGCTGCGGTTGATCCGTCGGGTCGTCAATGACGCACTGGCGAGCCTTGATGCCGAGTTTGCCGCGCTCTACACCGACTTTGGCCGCCCCTCCATCGCGCCGGAGCGGCTGATCCGTGCGAGCCTTCTTCAGCTTCTGTTCTCGATCCGCTCGGAACGGCAGCTAATGGAACAGATGGACTACAACCTGCTGTTTCGGTGGTTCGTCGGCCTTGGCATCGACGATCCGGTCTGGGTTCCTACGGTGTTTACCAAGAACCGCGATCGGCTGCTGACGACCGACATCTCGCGCAAGCTGATGGCCGCGATCCTGGCGCACCCGGAGGTCCGACCGCTCCTCTCGGATGAACACTTCTCGGTAGACGGCACATTGGTCAAGGCGTGGGCGTCCATGAAGAGCTTTCAGCCGAAGAACGGCGCACCGCCACCGCATGAGGATGATTTTGACGGACCGGCGTCACCGACCGACGCGACCTCCGCAAACACCGAACCGCAGCCCCAGCCGACCGAGACCCAGCCGATGCCCGACACGCCCCGCCATATCCGCAACGCCGAAGTGAATTTCCGGGGCCAGAAGCGCTCGAACGCAACCCACACCTCTGTGACGGACCCCGATGCCCGTCTCTACAAGAAGGCGCCGGGTGCCGCGGCGACACTGTGCTTCATGGGGCATACGCTGATGGAGAACCGCAACGGGATGATCGTGCAGGCCGATCTGACCCACGCCGATGGTCACGGCGAGCGCAAGGCAGCGCTCGAGATGATCAACCGACACTCCCCCGGCTCGACCCGGCGCCTGACGCTGGGAGCAGACAAAGGTTATGACAGCGCCGAATTTATTGCCGCACTTAGGCGCATGGTTGTAACGCCGCATGTCGCGCAGAAGGCCAGGCATTCCGCAATCGACGGGCGAACCACCCAGCATCCCGGTTATGCCTTGTCACAGCGGCGCAGGAAGAAGATCGAGGAACCCTTCGGCTGGGCCAAGACTGTGGGCGGCATGGCCCAGGCTGTTCATCGCGGCCTTGACAGGGTCCGCGCCCAATTCACAATGACCATGGTAGCCTGCAATCTGGCCAGACTACCGAAACTCCTTGCCGCCTGACGAGGGGGCAAACCGGACCCTGCGTCCGCAGCCGCAAACAGTCACCTTCAAACCGTGGTGGCAAGAACAGCATCCTTAAAGGCCGACTTCTTCAGCAGCCTGTTAGATTGGCAGCAAACACTACTAGTTGTTACCGGCGTCGCGATCTGTTCAACAGTGTTATACGGGGTCTTCGAAAGGCATCGGATTTGGTCCGGTGATCTCGTGGCCGCGAGCGTGGTGGCTTCCGGCGTCGTTGGGTAGCCCTCGTTTCTCTTCCTCTTTCGCGATTAGGTTATAGCATGGCTAGACCTTTGACCGCGTTCCCGAAACGGGCCTTGGCTCACCTATGGGTTGTGCTAACCTAGGTCCCGGATACCTGCTTCTAGATGCCCCAAGCTTTCTGAGGCACAGGTACTATGATGCGCGGCGCAGTCTCGCGCCGCAAAACGGTCGCTTCCGAAGCGAACCCCCGATAACGCGCAACACCAGCGGCGCGCGGGCCGATCCGCCTGACGAGGCTCGGAGGAGGGGTGCTTTCCCGTTTATTTTTCGTACGGTCGGTAGCTCCGGAACATTCAAGCGGGCAGGGAGGTGATCCAACCTTCATTGATTTGCACACCATTTATGTGTATCTTCCATGTGATGTAGGAGGGCGGCATGCAGACCAAAGCCGAAAAGCAGCGCACAAACATTACCCTTACGGCAGAAAATCTCTCTGCCGCCCGGGAGTTGGGCTTGAATGTCTCCGCGATCAGCGATGCTGCTGTCGGAGAAGCGGTGCGTGCGGCACGGGCCGCGGCTTGGGCCTCAGACAATGCGGCGGCGATCTCAGAGCGCCGCGCTTGGATTGAGGCCAACGGGATGCCGCTGGCGGATTTGCAGGTGCTGCGGCTCGGTTGATGGCGCAGTTCCAAGTCTACCAACTATCTGGCGGGCGGCTTGTGCTCGACCTTCAGACGGATTTCATCGACACAGGTTCCCGCGTCGTCGCTCCTTTGATCCCGATTGCAGGCGGGCCAGGGGTTATAGGACGCCTCGAGCCAGTGTTCGAGATTAACGGCGATGCCTATGCCCTGCACACTGCAGAGATGGCGGCGATCCCCTCTGCGTTGCTCAAAGGTCCTCCCATCGCGGACCTTTCCGCATCAGACTATGAAATCCGCGGTGCGCTCGACATGGTGTTTTCGGGGTTCTGAGCAGACCAATTTGACCAGCCATGTCCTCCGCACGCTATCGGATCCGGTTATGCCAAGAACCCGGCAATCCGCCGCGCAATTTCGCCCCGCTCATAATCCAGCGTCGCCACATGATAAGACCGCTCTAGCCAAGACAGCCGTATCTCGCTTGACCCCACTGAGGTCGCGATACGCAGTGCGTTTTTAGGGTCAACGACATTATCGCATCGCGACTGCATAATCTGGATCGGCTGCCGTATCAGCGGCAGCAGGGCGCCGGTCGCATTCGTCAGCAGAAACCGCTCTTTAAGCGTATCTCGTGGGATCCGATCATAGCAAATTTCAGTCATCCCCGGTTCGGCGATGTCGGAGCCGATGCCGTCGATGAACGCTGGGCCGTCTGCGTCGTAGAGTGGCGCCACAACCTCGGGGCGGTAGAGGCCTGTTGAGCCGTTGATGCTGACCACGCCTTGTATCTTATCGGGCATTCTGGCGGCGAGGTTGAGTGATAGCGTCGCACCTAAGGACAGCCCGCCGACGATCACCCGGACACAGCGGGTCGAGAGGGTGGCAAGAGCATCCTCTGCAGAGGCGACCCAATCTGCTTGGCCGGTTTTTGCCAAGGCGGCAGGGGTTTCGCCATGTCCCGCAAGACGCGGGCAGTATACCGTCGCGCCGCTGATCTCATGTACTTTTTCCGCGACCTCTCGCACGCTCTGCGGCGTGCTGGTGAAGCCGTGGAAAAAGAGAAATCCGGTGTCGCTGCCTTCGAGAAGAAAAGGCTGCGCTTCAGGCAGGTCGAAGGGGGCGATCGGGGTCTGTTTCATAGGCGCATAAGATCGCGCTATCGCTGTGTTACGCAAATAGACTTGTGGTATCGTCCGATAACCGAACGCGATCAACCAAGCGGCGGGAAGTGGTTGCGGAACTGACGCAACAGCCCGGTATCTGCCTTGATGCTCCATGCCATCGAGATCGTCGCCTCTGCATCTAGGCCCACTATCGGCACCAGTTCTAACGCTGCGGGCAGACTCTCGGCCATGCTCATGGGAAAAAGCGTCACGCCGCGGCGTTCGGCCACGCGCTGTAAGATCACCTGCACGTCCCAAGCCTCATCCACCACCACGGGGGTAAGGCCCGCGCGATCGCATGCGCTGTCAAGCAGCGCGCGCCATGAGCGCCAGTTTTCCCGCAGCCCCATGACGAAGGGCATCTCTGACAACTCGGTGACGTGCGAAGGAGCTTCGCCTGCCGGAGCGACAACACCGATGCGCGAATTCCAGACGGGCATCTGGTCGATCCCCGGTGCGCCGACGGTGGGATGAGACAGCAGAAAGCCAAGGTCGATCGCGCCGGACTTCAGGTTTTTTAGCATGTTATCCGTGGACATGACATGCATCTCGACCTGCACGCCGGGGACACTGCGGTGAAAGGCATCCAGCGCTTCCGAGATTTGCCGTGAGGTGGCGAGGGCGGAATAGCCCACGATGATATGCCCTCGGGCCCCGGCCGCATTCTGGCGTGAAGCGCGGATTGTCCGCTCGAACTGCGCGACCGCCTGGCGCGCATCGTCGAGGAAAACGACACCCTCTGGCGTGGGGATCACGCGCGGCCCGCTGCGATCGAATATCCGAAACCCCAAATCCACCTCAGTGTCTTTCACGGCTTTCGAAATGGCCGGCTGCGCGATATTGAGCATCTCGGCTGCGGCGCGGAAGCCCTGGGCATCGGCCACGGCCAAAGCATATCGCAGATGTCGGAGGTCGAGCCTTGTGGGTTTCCTGCCGTCGTTCATTGATGCTTCCGTGTTGATCGCGTTTCGTTATCACTCGATCAACCATCGCTATTTGTCAACTGACCCTTCAGCGGTGAGGTTGAATCGGAATTACGGGCCCGGTTCCCGTCTTGGTATGGGGAGGAGGCCCGATGCTGACGCTGTTCAACAGATTATGCTCTTGGCTGATGTTTATCGGCGGCTTTGGCGTCATCGCGATGATGCTGAACATCGTGGCGGATGTCGTCGCTAAACTGGTGTGGAACGCGCCGATCCAAGGCACGGTCGAGATGTCGTCCTACTACTATATGGTCGCGCTGGTCATGCTTCCGATGGCCTTTGTCGAGATGCAGGACCAGCAAATCTCGGTCGATCTGTTGTTCAATCACTTCCCCGCATGGCTTCAGAAACTCGCGTTGCTCTTTAGCTGCCTCGCCGCCGCCGCGATCTTGGCCGTAATGACATGGCGCACAGGGCTGGACGCCATGCGCGCCCTGCGTGTGGGCGAAGTCGTGATGGGCGGGCGCGAAGTCATCGTCTGGCCCTCGCGTATGGTTCTGCCGCTTGGCTTCGGCCTTGCCAGTCTCGCCGCGTTGCTGCGGGGTCTGCTGGTGCTGCGCGGGCAGCCTGTCACCCAGTCCGGCCTTGATGGGGGCATGTCATGAGCAATCTCGTTATCGGCTGGATCGGTGTGAGCGCGCTGTTCGGCCTGCTGGCCTTTCGGATGTCCATCGGGACGGCCCTTATGGCGGTGTCCTTCGTCGGCATCACGGTGATGTTCAATCTACAAGCCGCGTTTGGCATCGTCAGCGCCATGCCCTTCAACTTGATTGGAGACTGGTCGCTGACGGCAATCCCGATGTTCCTCTTCATGGGGTTCATTGCCGCCAATACCGGACTTACCGCAGGCGCGTTTGACCTTTTGCGGGTGCTGCTGGCGCGGGTGCCCGGCGGTCTGGCCTCGGCCAGTGTCGGCGCTTGCGGGCTTTTCGCGGCCGCCCCCGGCTCTTCCATCGCGACCACTGCCGCCATGTCAAAGATTGCCGTGCCGGAGATGCTGAAGGCGAAATATCACCCCT
>JBDVDE010000125.1:0-62874 GCA_039942135.1 Hyphomonadaceae bacterium | reverse complement strand
AATCAGAGGCTGAAGAACTGGCCGAACGGCTCGGGACGCAAGCGAGCGAAAAAGATGATCTTGTTGGCGCAATCGCCAAGCTGCGCGAAGGCGTCGATACACTCAATGACGAAGGACGCGGCAGGCTCCTAAACGCGTTTGAAACGGTCAATGAGCACTTCAAAGCCCTATTTACCGCGCTGTTCAGAGGCGGACAGGCCGAATTGCGTCTTGTCGATGCAGATGATCCGCTGGCCGCCGGGCTCGAGATTTTCGCGCAGCCGCCGGGCAAAAAGCTCGGCACATTGCAATTGATGTCGGGCGGCGAGCAGGCGCTGACCGCAGCCGCGCTGATTTTCGCAGTCTTCTTGTCGAATCCAGCGCCCGTCTGTGTTCTCGACGAGGTAGATGCCCCGCTCGACGATGCAAATGTCGACCGATTCTGTCGGATGCTGGATGAAATGCGCAATCGCACCAATACGCGATTTATCATTATCACCCATAATCCGGTGACAATGAGCCGTATGGATCGGCTATTTGGCGTAACAATGCGCGAAAAAGGCGTGTCGAAACTGGTGTCGGTTGATTTGAATGCCGCCGAAGAACTGGTTGCGGCAGAATGATGCAGGTGCCCCATGGATGAGAATGCCCCCGAAGACCTCGGCGAACGCATTGCGCGGGCACAAGAGGCACGTAAACCCAAACAGAACGCCCATCAAAAACAGGCCGATACTGCAGTAAATGCAGGGGGTTTGGCGCTCAGGCATGGCACAGAAATGGCCGCGTCGGTTTTGGTCGGAATTGTTCTCGGTCTCGGGATCGATAATTTTTTCGGAACAAAACCGTGGGGATTTCTAATCATGCTGGCGTTTGGCCTTGCAGCGGGCGTTTTAGGTGTTATACGCGCCTACCAACGGATCAATGCCGAAATCGCTGCGGATGCAGAGACTTCGGAGAACAGGGACTAAGGGCTGATGTTCGCATTTATGCAGGTTGCAGACCCCATCGAGCAATTCGAGGTCAAGGAAATTTTCCCGATCAAAGATGTCTGGGGAATGGACTTCGATTTCACCAATTCGAGTGCCTATATGGTTCTCGGCGTGATTTTGATCATCGCTTTGTTTGGATACGCCGCCACACGCACGTCGCTGGTACCGACGCGCCTGCAATCGGTTGGCGAGATGGGCTATGAGTTCGTCGCCAATATGGTGCGCTCGACCACGGGCGAGGAAGGGCTAAAGTTCTTCCCCTTCGTCTTCACGCTGTTCACTTTCATTCTTGCCGCCAATTTGATCGGCATGATCCCGTACGCCTTTACAACGACCAGCCATATCGTGATTACCGGCGCATTGGCGCTGCTCGTGATCGGTATCGTGATCGTTTATGGGTTCATCAAGAATGGTCTCGGGTTTTTCAAACTGTTCGCCCCATCCGGCGTGCCATTCTATATCATGCCGCTTCTAATCCCGATCGAGGTTATCTCCTTCCTTGCACGCCCGATTACGCTCGGCATGCGCCTGTTCGCGAATATGCTGGCTGGCCACATTATGCTGAAGCTGCTTGCAGCCTTTGCCATCTCGCTGCTCGGCGCTGCAGGGGTCGTCAAACTGCTTGCGCCCGCGCCTTTTGTGCTCGCGATTGCAATTACTGCCCTCGAATTCCTCGTATCCTTTATTCAAGCCTATGTTTTCGCCTTGCTGACCTGTGTCTACCTCAACGATGCGCTACATCCGGCCCACTAAACAGGATTTTCATTTCGCCAAGCCAGACGGCTTTAATTTTCTAACTGACCGCCAAACCGAACACTAAATCTTTGAATTGGCATAATAAATTACTCAAAGGAGCTTTCCCATGGAAGGTAATATCGAAGAAGGCCTAAAATTTGTAGGCGCTGGACTAGCAACACTCGGCATGATCGGTGCTGCGATTGGTGTGGGTAACATTTTCGGATCATATCTTGATGCGGCGATGCGTAACCCATCCGCAGCCCCCGGCCAGAGCGGCAACCTGTTCCTCGGCATGGCGCTCGCAGAAGCCCTTGGTCTGTTCGCGTTCGTGATCTCGATGATCATTCTGTTCGTGTAACTGACTTTTCAAGCTGGAGGCCGACCACAACCGGATTGGCCTCCAACTGATGCCCTTGAATATTCGACGGAAATCACATGTCTATTCTATATCTACTTGCAGAAACAGCACATGGCGCAGAGCATGGCGAAGGCGTTGAACGCGTCTTTCCGGCCTTTGACGCAACCTATTTTCCGTCTCAACTGTTTTGGCTCTTTGTAACCTTCACAGCGCTCTATATTGCCCTGTCCCGGTTCATTCTGCCGCGTATGTCAGCCAATCTCGAACACCGTAGCAAGACCATTGTTGATGATCTTGATGCGGCTGCACGGCTGAATGATCAGGCGGAAGAAGCCAAACAAGCCCTTGAGGTCAATCTGGCGAAAGCGAGATCCGGCGCTCGGGAAACAGTGGCCAAGGCCGAAGCCGAAATGGCCGAGGAAATTGCCGCTGAAACACGTAAGACTGATGCAGCTCTAGAGAAAAAGCTCGCAGCAGCCGAAGCCCGTATCGCTGACGTTCGGGCCGAAGCCTTGTCGAATGTGGCAACGGTTGCGACCGATGCGACAAAGGCAATCGTCACCAAGCTGGGTCTGCCCGGTGCGACTGGCGAGGCAGAAGCTGCTGTCAAAAAAGCTCTGGCTGGAAACGGATGAACATCGCCATGAAACGTCTTCTGATCTTATCATCGATACTCCCTGTTCTATCCCCTGTAGCTTTGGCTGCGGGCGACAGCCACGGCCCAAGCTGGCTACCGGAATTTCTCAGCCACCCAGCCACCAATGTGGCGTTTTTTGCGCTGGTTATCTTCCTGCTTATCATGTGGCGCATTGGCGGTTTCAAAGCGCTAACTGGTGGCCTCGACAAACGCGCTGACGCTATTCAGGCCCAGCTCAATGAAGCCAAGGATCTACGCGAAGCAGCGGCAAAGCTGCTGGCTGATGCCGAGCGCAAGCAAGTGCAAGCCGAGAAAGACGCGGCCGGTATTGTCGACCAAGCCAAGAAAGACGCTGCGCTTCTTATGGCCGATCAACGCGCTGCGCTGGCTGCCAAGCTCGAACGCCGCGAAGCGATTGCCGAAGCGCGTATCTCGCAAGCAGAAAACGAAGCTGCCGCCGAAGTCCGGCGCGCCGCAGCGGATGCCGCAACAGCCGCCGCACGCGATATTCTTGTACGCAGTAGCGATGACGATATTTTCGAACGTGCCGCTCAGGACATCGAACGCGCGCTCTAGTTTTGAGCGTCGCTGTGCTTATCCCGACCTAGAACGAGACGCACCAACCAGTTTGGCGTGACCTTCTCCAAGGCCGGATTCTTATCGACAATATGGCCAATGAAGCGCTGCCCCCAGACCGAGTTGCGGGCAAGCAAAGCTGATCCGAAAATGCCTATTGGTAATCCTACCGGAATGAATGGCGTGAGAAACCCGATCGGGATGGACAAGATCACCAGAACCAATCCCGTTACGGCCAAAGCCTGACGCCCGACCAGCCGCGCGCCGAAGCCTACTTTGCCAAACTTGCCTGCATTCGCCGCGTCTTCGCGTTCTGGATCGTCATAATCTTTCATTGGCTTAGCTCTACAACACAAGTGTTAGCCAGAGCTAGGGCCTCGCATGACTGTGACCACAGATTATGCGGAGGATAGGCTGGCGGACAAGTGCCCCGAAGGACACTCCGCTTGGCCGTCCGGAGCTCCAGATATGGCTCTATAAAGACTCTGAACGTTCTATTCGGCGGCCACACTATCTGGCGCTGGCGGTGTCCACTTCAAGACGGGCTTACGGGCCGCTTGGGTTTCGTCGAGCCGCTTCATTGGCGCAAGATATGGCGCACCTTTCATGCTCACGTCTCCGGCGGCAGCGCGTTTGGCAACGGCCTCGAGCGCATCGCAGAACCGGTCCAGCTCGGCCTTGCTTTCTGTCTCCGTTGGTTCGATCAACATCGCGCCATGCACAACCAGCGGGAAATAGACCGTCATCGGGTGATAGCCTTCATCGATCAGTGATTTGGCGATGTCGAGCGTTTCGATGCCGTCGGCGGTGAAGGCATCGGAGAACAGAGCCTCGTGCATGCAATAGCCTTCAAAAGCGGGCGTCATGACATGTTTGAGCCGCGCCTGAATATAGTTGGCGTTCAGCACGGCGTCTTCGGCGACCTGTTTCAGACCGTCTGTGCCGTGGCTCAGCATATAGGTTAGCGCGCGCACGAACATGCCCATCTGGCCGTGAAAGGCACACATCCGGCCAAAGGTCTCGCTCGCCGCCTCGCCGTCTTCTTCGACAAGATGATAGCGGCCATCCTGATCCTGCATTACGAATGGCACAGGCGCATATGGCGCGAGCGCTTCGGACAAGACGGTTGGGCCGGAGCCCGGTCCGCCGCCGCCATGCGGGGTGGAGAAGGTTTTGTGTAGATTGATGTGCATCGCATCGACGCCAAGATCACCGGGCCGGACGCGGCCAACAATGGCGTTGAAGTTCGCCCCGTCGCAATAGAAGTAACCGCCTGCTGCGTGGATGAGGTCGGCAATGTCTTTGATGTCGGTTTCGAACAGGCCGCACGTGTTTGGATTGGTCAGCATGATGCCGGCAATGTCGGAGGTGTCTTCGAGCTTTGACTTGAAGTCGTCCATATCGACGCGGCCACGTGCATCGGCTTTGATCTCGTCGACCTTGAAACCGCACTGGACGGCGGTGGCCGGATTGGTGCCGTGGGCCGAAGCAGGCACGAGCACACGGGTCCGCGTGTCGGCTTCACCGCGCGCGATCAAGGCTTGGCGGATGGCCAGCATGCCGCACAACTCGCCATGTGCGCCCGCTTTCGGGCTCATCGCGACGGCTGGCAAGCCAGTCAGGGTTTTGAGCCATGTGGCCAACTCGTCGATCAGCTTCAATGCGCCTTGGATTGTGCTTTGCGGCTGCATCGGGTGCAGATCGGCAAAGCCCGCCATTCGCGCGGCTTTTTCATTGAGGCGCGGATTGTGCTTCATCGTGCACGAGCCGAGCGGGAACAGGCCAAGATCGATGGCGTAGTTCTTTTGGCTCAGGCGCACATAATGGCGCATGGCTTCTGGCTCGGAGAGGCCGGGCAGATTTGTCGCCGCTTTGCGAGCTACGCCGCCGAGACGCGATTTGCGGCCTTTGGGTGCGGGCAGATCAACGCCTGTGGTTTCGGGTGTGCCAATGTCGAAAATCAGCTCTTCGCGCTGTTGCAGCCCGCGCGAGCCGGACATGGTGGCGATAGCCTCATTCGAGGAGACGAGTGTCGGCGCCGTTGGGCGGCCTGTTGAGTTCATGGTCATTACACGACCTCCTTAAGGGCCGCTGCATAGGCGGCGATGTCGGCGTCTGTGGTGCATTCGGTGGCGGCGCAGATGATGACATTGTCGAGCGCGTCTTCACTGAACAGGCGCGAGGCGCGGACGCCGCCGAGGACGCCTTTGTCTTCGAGCTTGTCGAGTACGGATTTGGCCGTGTCTGGCACGCGGAAGGCAAACTCGTTGAAGAAGCGCGGCGTAAGCAGGTCTACACCGTCAATTGCCTCGAGTGCGTCGGCCAGATCGCTGGCGGCTTCATGGTTGAGCACAGCGAGATGGCTTAGGCCTTTGTCGCCGAGCAGCGTCATATGCGCAGTGAAGGCGAGCGCACACAGGCCTGCATTGGTGCAGATATTCGAGGTGGCTTTGTCGCGGCGGATATGTTGCTCGCGGGTCGAAAGCGTGAGCACAAAACCGCGCTTGCCTTCGGCGTCGACCGTCTCGCCGCAAAGACGGCCTGGCATTTGGCGGACGAGTTTCTGTGTGCAAGCAAAAAGCCCGACATATGGCCCGCCAAAGGTCAGCGGATTACCGATGGACTGGCCCTCGCCCACGGCAATATCAGCGCCCATTTCGCCGGGCGGTGTGACCATGCCAAGCGCGACGGTTTCAGTGAACACGGAGACGAACAACGCCTTTTGCGCATGCGCGGCTTCTGAGACAGGCGTCATATCGGTGACGGTGCCGAAGACGTTTGGCGATTGGCCGATGACGCAGGCTGTCTCGGTGTCTACGTTTTGGGCAAGGTCCAGTTCGCCATCGACAGCAGCCGGAAGCTGGACGACTTCGATGCCTTGGGCTTCGCAAAGCGTGCGGGTGGCAGCGGCGTAATGCGGGTGGAGGCCGCCGGAGAGGACGACTTTTTTCCGGCGGGTCGCGCGGCAGGCCATCACGGCTGCTTCGGCGCAGGCGGTCGAGCCGTCATACATCGACGCATTGGCGACATCCATGGCCGTGAGCGCTGCAACTTGTGTCTGGAATTCAAACAGGGTTTGCAGCGTGCCTTGGGCGATCTCTGGCTGATACGGCGTGTAGGTGGTCAGAAACTCCGAGCGCTGGATGATGTGGTCAACGCTGGCCGGAACATGGTGCTTATAAGCGCCGCAACCGATAAAGAACGGGCCTTCAGAGGCGGCGCGGTTCTCAGCCGACAAAGCTGCCATATGGCGCTCCACCGCCAGCTCCCCCTGATGGGCGGGCAGATCGTGGATTGTCCCCGTCAGACGCGCACTTTCGGGCACATCCATGTAGAAGTCATCAACCGAACTAGCGCCAATCGCGGCGAGCATGGCTTTGCGGTCTTCATCAGTGAGTGGGAGGTAGCGCATGATGAGCTCCAGTTTTGAGGTTTAAAGTCCGTCGCAGAAGGTCTTGTAAGCGGCCGCGTCCATCAGGCCATCTAGTTCGCTGGCATTGGCGAGTTTTAGCTTGGCAAACCAGCCTGCCGCTTCGGGGGCTTCATTGACGGTTTCAGGGGCGTCGGCAAGCGCGCCATTGGCTTCGGTGACTTCGCCGGAGATTGGCGCATAGACATCCGAGGCGGCTTTGACGCTTTCGACCACGGCCATATCGTCGCCCTTGGCAAAGCTGGCACCGACGTCTGGCACTTCGACAAATACGACATCGCCAAGCGCATCGGCGGCGTATTTGGTAATCCCGACGGTGGCAATATCGCCCTCAACGGCAACCCATTCGTGGTCTTCAGTGAATTTCGTAGTCATCGTGTATTTCCCCTAACGTTTGTAATTGGGTTGAACAAAAGGCAGCGCAGCGATCTCGGCTGGATGCGCTTTGCCCCGGATAATGAGATCAATTTTGGTGCCGGGCTCCGTATGGGCGCTGGCGACATAGCCCATAGCAACGGGCTTTTCGACCGATGGGCCGAAGCCGCCGGATGTGACTGTGCCAATGCGGGTGCCATCGATCTGGATCTCGACGCCTTCGCGGGCGGGCGCACGGCCAAGCGGCTGGATGCCGACGCGCTTTTCGGCGGCGCCATTAGTGTATTGGTCCAAGATTTTCGCAGCGCCCGGAAAGTCAGCCCGGGTCCGGCGGGATTTCTGGATCACCCATTGGAGGTCTGCTTCTACCGGTGTGCGGTTTGCGTCCATATCGTGGCCATAAAGGCAGAGACCCGCTTCAAGCCGGAGACTATCGCGCGCGCCGAGGCCGATGGGTTTGACGCGGCTGTGGGTTAATAGGGCTTCGACAAGCGCCCGGCCCGGTTCAGCGTCCACGAGCACTTCGAAGCCGTCTTCGCCGGTGTAGCCGCAGCGTGTGACGGCGCAGCGCGCCTCCTTCCAGAACATGTGACGTGACTCCATAAACGTCATGTCTTCACAGCCGCGAAAATAAGATTTCAATACATCAACGGCTTGTGGGCCTTGCAGGGCAAACAGGACGCGGTGGTCATGGCGGTGGAGCGTGGCGCGGCCAGCGAATTTTTCCTCAAACAGCGCCCAGTCCTGATCCTTCACCGCGCCATTGACGACGATGTAGAGCGTGCCTTGAAGTTCCTCCAGTTCGGGCCGCGTGATGATGAGGTCGTCGAGAATGCCACCATCTTCATTTAGCAGAACGGTGAGACGCCCTTTGCCGCGCTTTAAGACGCGTATCGAGCTTGGCACCAATTCTTCCATGATCTTGCTGATGGCCTTGTGGGCCTCGTCGCCGGTAAGCGATGTGTCGTCCAAGGTCAAAAAACACGGCCCCATATGCGAGACATCGAACAGGCCGGCTTTCTCACGTGTCCAGAGGTGTTCAACTTTAACGCCTTCAAACTGCACCGGCATTTCATAGCCTGCAAAGGGCACGATCTTGCCGCCATGCGCGACATGCAAATCATAGAGCGCTGTGCGCTTGAGGTCGGTGGTTTCGATATCGGCCATTTGGCGTCAGACTCCGGGTTGCAACTGACGCGCCTTCCGGCAAAATCAGCAGCCCCCGCTGTCTCGGCGCCTGAGAGATTGGCTAGCCCAATGGGCCGCTTGCTCCTTCGGCGAGGCTACGCAAAGCGCGCCTCTTTCCAGCGTTTTGAACTTCCTCCGGTCCGTTTGCCTGAGCGTTTCCGGGGCGGTTGCGCCTTCGGCGGCAGGGTCGAACCCTGCTCTCTCCCAGAGGAAATATTGTTGCATTTTGACTAGCGGCGAATCGGCTGTCCGGCAAGACCAAAAGCGCAGATATCCACTACATCCGCTCAGGCGCTTCGATTCCGAGCAAGTCGAGGCCGATATTGAGCTGGTTGGCCACCGCTTCGCACAGGCCGAGGCGCGAGGCCCGCAGGGCGGCGTCTTCTTCACTGGCGATTTTGTGCGCGCCATAAAAGGCGGCAAAGCTCTGGGCGAGATTGTAGACATGTTCGCACAGAATATGCGGCATGCGCTTGTCGCGGGTCTGGTTGAGCGCCAGATCGAAGCCATCAAGGGTGAGCACAAGCGCGCGCTCGACAGGGCTTTCGATCTTGATGGTTCCGGCGGTGCTGCCTTCATCGGCGGCTTTGCGCAGGAGCGATTTGATCCGCACAGCTTGATAGAGCAGATAGGGACCGGTTTTGCCCTCAAAGCTCGTGAACCGATCAAGATCGAAGACGTAATTGGTGGTGCGGGTGTTTTGCAAATCGGCAAAGCGCAATGCGGCGCGGGCGACAAGTTCGCCAATACGCGCGCGTTCTTCTGGCCCGATATCTGCGGACAAACGCCCCCCCTCTTCGATTTTTTTATTGGCTTCGTCGAGCGCCATCGAGGTGAGATCGCCAAGCTTGAGCGTACCGCCTGCGCGGGTTTTGAATGGTTTGCCATCCTTACCGTTGACCGTGCCGAAGCCGAGATGCTCCAGTCGGTCGGTTGGCATATAACCAACAATCTCCGAAGCACGGAAAACCTGCTCGAAATGCAGCGCCTGTCTCTGATCGACCACATAGAGCATGCGGTCGGGTTTGTAGGTCTGCACACGGTCGAGGATCGTGGCGAGATCAGACGTGTGATACATGCTCGCGCCGCGTGAATTGAGCAGCATGAAGGGCGGATAGTCTTTGGTGTCGTCTTCGCGCTCGACCGGAATGATCCATGCGCCATCGTCTTCTTTGGTAAGACCGCGCGCCTTGATGTCTTCGATCATGCCCGGAATAAATGGTTCGGCATCTTTCTCGCCAAGCCAGAGATCGAACGAGACGCCGAGAAAGCCGTAATCGACTTTGAGAGCTTCGACCGATACATCGACGAAATGCTGGAGCAAAGCGCGATAGCCTGTGCGGCCCGCTTGCATCTCGGCAACCGCGTTCTGGCTACGCTTATTGCGCTCGGGATCATCTTTGGCTTTGTTCGAAGCTTGCGGATAGAGGCGCGAAAGATCGTCAATCGAGACGGGCGAGAGATCCGGATACGGGCCGGTATTGCCCGCATCGAAATATGGCAGGTCGGGCTGTTCGTCTTCAAGCTCGGTGATCAGGTGCCCCATTTGCAGCCCCCAATCGCCCATATGGATGTCGGAGGTCACTTTATCGCCGAGGAACCGCAAAACGCGTTGCAGCGTGTCGCCAATGACAGCCGTGCGCAAATGGCCGACATGCATGGGCTTGGCGACATTCGCGCCGCCGAAATCAATGATCAGGTTTTGTGGGTCAGCGACAGGCGCGACGCTGGCACGGGCTTGGTCCTCGCGCATGGATTGGGCCGATCTGGCCAGCGCTTCATCGCTGACGCGAATGTTCAAGAAGCCCGGGCCCGCAATCTCGACCGAGGCAATCGGCCCCTGCCCCGCAACGGCTTCAGCAACCTCGTTGGCAATCTCACGCGGGTTCCGCTTGGCAGCTTTCGCCCCCGCAAGCGCGCCATTGCACTGGAAGTCGGCCATATCCGGCTTGTCCGAACGGCGCACAGTGCCAAGATTTGCGTCGAGACCCGCTGCTTCGAAACCCCGCGCGAATATCGCCCCAAGCTCGGTGCTTAGATTGCCCATTGGCATATCTCCAAATTGGAATACTGGCGCTTGACCGCCCGACTAATTGCCCGCGTCGAGCCGGAACCGCTTGCCATCTTGATTAAACTTCAATTGCTTATCGGTAAGCTCGAACCCGACAAGGATCTCGAAATTGGCGCCCGAAATACTCTCGTCGATACGCGGAATAACGATGCCGCCGATCAGGTCGTCTGCGGCGACCACAGGGCCATCTTTAAAATCAGCCTGGACGGTGAAGCTCTGCCTGTCGAGCACGCGCGAATTTCGGCGAGTGACGGCAACATAATAATTATAATCGTGAAACCGCTCTTCGCCTAGCGGGCCTTTGCCGAATGCGAAGTCTAGTTCAAGCTCGGCCACAAGCGGATCGCCATCGACATATCGGCAAAACAGGCGGACATCTACGATCTCGCCGGTATATGCGATCGCGCGGAATGATTCTGATTCATCGGCGAACTTGATGATCCGCGAGGCATCGTAAAGTGATCCAACCGTCGGGCATGGGCCGGCATTCGGCCTATCATCAAGCGAGCTGCCGATCGTTGAACAGCCTGCAAGCATGGTCAAACTTGCCAATATAGAGATCATGGAAACGCGCATGAGACGATGTGTCCTTCTATGTCCAAGCCGGAATGCCTTTGGCAGACCCGACCCCATCTGATAGCCAATAGGTTTAACGGTGCCGACGCTTCGGCGCAACTTCGCATTCGCAGGAGAATGATGCTTTGTCTGCCCAAACCCAGCCGCTGACCATCCTACTCGCCGCTCCGCGCGGCTTTTGTGCCGGTGTTGACCGCGCCATCCAGATTGTCGAGGAGGCGCTGGCAAAGTGGGGGCCGCCCGTTTATGTGCGCCACGAAATCGTTCACAACGCTCATGTCGTTTCGAGGCTTGAGGCCTTAGGCGCTGTTTTTGTTGATGAAGTTTCAGACTGCCCTGCAGATCGGCCGGTGATCTTCTCGGCGCATGGTGTCCCGAAATCTGTGCCGCTCGAAGCGAAAAACCGGAATATGATCTATGTCGATGCGACCTGCCCGCTCGTTTCAAAGGTCCATGTCGCCGCGCAACGCCATTTTGAAAATGAGCAAGAAATTATTTTGATCGGCCATGCGGGGCATCCCGAAGTCATCGGCACGATGGGGCAACTGCCTGAAGGCACTATGGCGCTGATCGAAACGGTCGAGGATGCTGAAGTCTTTGTACCTAAAAATCCGGAAAATCTGGCCTTTGTGACCCAGACCACCCTGTCTGTAGACGATACTGCAGAGATCGTCGCAACCTTGCAACGGCGCTTTCCGAGCATGTCTGCCCCCCACAAGGAAGACATCTGCTACGCCACAACCAACCGGCAGGATGCTGTAAAAACAATGGGAAGTCGGGCCGATCTGGTGCTCGTCATTGGGGCGGAGACATCATCCAATTCCAAACGCCTTGTCGAAGTGGCGGTCCGCAGCGGCGCGAAAGCATCGAAGCTGGTTGCAAGCGCTGATGATGTGGACTGGGCATGGTTTGACGGCGTTAAAACGCTCGGCTTGACCGCTGGCGCGAGCGCACCGGAAGATCTTGTTCAAAGCCTGATAGATGCCTGTTCAGAACGGTTCGAGACACACGTTGAGGAAATCCGCGTGACCGACGAGAACGTCGTCTTCAAATTGCCGCGCATCCTCGCCAAACCTTAGCCGGCGAAACTTTCAATCACCCATAAAAATACCCCCCGAGCTTTACGGCTCAGGGGGTAAATCATTTTCAAACTCTTTCGAGCTGTCGTCCTAGTAAGGTGACAGGCCGAGAGACTGAACAGTAGACACAGTCAGGTAACCAACTGGAAGACCGTTCGCGCGCTGGTAAGATTCCATTGCGCTGAGTGTGCTTGGACCAAAACGACCATCATCTGGAACGTTGTAACCTGCAGCAGTCAGAGCGCGCTGGATTTCGCCAACTTTAGCGCTTGTTGTGTTGGTGTCGCAAAGAACTTCACGCCACTCAAGACCGCCACCGCCAGTTACAACACGCTTTTCAACGGTTTTGTAAGTCGCCGGGATCACATTGACCTGCTCGCTCGCAGCTGTGACGAGAACTTGCTTGGTCACAGTGTCGAATTGTGCAGGCACAACATTTTCGATCACTTGTGGAGGCTGAGCAACAACTTCACGAGTTACAGTTTCCGAGATCGCAGGAATGATGCGGACGTCAGTGGTCTCTGGAGATGCAACGCGTGTACGTGTTACAGTGTCGTACTGAGCTGGAACTTCAACACGGCAAAGAAGTTCGCCAGTTGCTTGCTCACCATTGACATTGGCTGTGCCGGTACCGGCAGCGCCGCGACCGAACAGGCCTGCGCCTGGTTTCCATGTCGAGTAAGCTGGGCGAACCAGAACTTGCTCAGTGTATGTTTCGAAAGTCGCAGGAATCACGATTGTTTCGGTACGCTCAGGCTGAACGATCAATGTCTCAGTGACAGTCTCGTAAACAGCTGGAATCGTGCTGTAAGTCACAGTTTCTTCTTTAACCAGAACCGACTCGGTTTGGGTTTCGTAAGTTGCTGGAATTACAATAATTTCCTGAGTTTCAGGACGATCCACAACCTGCTCGGTAACAACTTCTGTTGTTTCCGGGATCAGAACGCGTGCAAAACACTCGCCTGGATCCGCGCTTGGTGGATAGTCTGCACCTTGTGCCAATGCTGCACCTGTAAACAGTGTGGCAGCGGCAGACGCCAAAAGCATCTTCTTCATGTTTATTCTCCCCTTGGATATCAACTCCGGATTATCCGAAGCCAGATATTGGCTAAACAATTGCGTACATAGTCACTACAAACCACGTACCAACGAGTTCGCGTTTCGGAAAACCGACCCGCAACCGAGGAGAGTTTTAACCTAGCGAAACATTACAGACCAGACATAACCTGCTTTTTCCTGCGTAAAAATTGGAGAAGGCAATACAAACCCTCGTATTTTCAGGCGATCCGGCAATAAACTTTTCTTGCAATTATTGCTTTCCACCACCGCTAAAAGGATGCAAACCCCCATCCAGAGTCCAAAAAGACGAGGAATCAGGACATGATTGAACGCTATTCTCGACCCGAAATGGTCGCCATCTGGTCGCCCGAATCAAAATTTTCTATCTGGCTCGAAATCGAGACACTCGCTGCGGAAGCGATGGAAGGGTTTGGCCAAATTCCGGCTGGCACATCCAAAGCGGTTCGCGAACGTGCACAATTTGATGTCGAGCGAATCAACGAGATCGAACGCGAAGTCAAACATGACGTCATCGCCTTTCTGACAAATGTCGCAGAATATGTCGGCGACGAAGCCCGCTATCTTCACAAGGGGCTGACCTCATCAGATGTGCTCGACACCTGTCTTGCCGTCCAGCTCGACCGCGCCAGCGAACTGCTCCTGACTGGTCTCGACCGCGTTCTGGCCGGTCTCAAAGCCCGCGCAGAAGAACATAAGCTGACGCCGACCATCGGACGCAGCCACGGCATCCATGCCGAGCCGGTCACATTCGGGCTGAAATTGGCGGGCTATTATGCCGAATTCAAACGGGCACGCGAACGGCTTGTGGCGGCCCGCAAAGAGATCGCGACCTGCGCCCTCTCCGGCGCGGTTGGCACATTTGCAAATATTGACCCCCGGATTGAAGCGCATGTCGCCACCTCCCTTGGCCTCGCCCCGGAGCCGATCTCGACACAGGTGATCCCGCGCGACCGCCACGCCATGTTCTTTGCGACGCTGGGTGTCATCGCCTCATCAATCGAGCGGCTGGCGACGGAAATTCGCCACTTGCAACGCACGGAAGTCCTTGAAGCAGAAGAATTTTTCTCTGCAGGACAAAAAGGGTCATCGGCCATGCCGCACAAGCGCAACCCCGTGTTGACCGAGAATTTGACGGGCCTTGCGCGACTTGTTCGCTCTGCCGTGACGCCTGCCATGGAAAATGTCGCGCTCTGGCACGAGCGCGATATTTCGCATTCCTCTGTCGAACGCGGCATCGGACCGGACGCGACCGTGCATCTTGATTTCGCCCTACACAGACTAGCTGGCGTGATCGAACAACTGCTCGTCTATCCGGAGAATATGCAAGCGAATATGGACAAGCTTGGTGGCCTGCACAATTCGCAGCGGGTCTTGCTGGCCCTGGTTGAAAAAGAAGTCAGCCGCGAAGATGCGTATAGACTTGTTCAACGCAATGCCATGCGGACATGGGCGGGTGAAGGTGCGTTTCTCGATTTCCTCAAGCAAGATGAGGATGTGAAAGCGCGGCTCAGCGATGACGAACTCGAAGCGCTGTTTGATATGGAATATCACCTCGCCCAAGTGGACTATATATTCGGGCGCGTGTTCAGCTAGCGATCATCTGCGATGTGCTATGAAACCCGTAACCGGATTTGAAAAGGATTTCTTGATGCTGCGTACAATCGTGCTTTTGACCATGATGATGCTCACGCCATTTGCGGCGCGTGCGGAACCTGTTTTGAAAATTATCAATTTCACGGCTGAATGGTGCCCGAATTGCCAGATACTGAATCCAGCGATCAAAAATGCCTTGCATGAATTTCCCGAAGGTCAGATCGAAATCATTGATCTCGATATGACCTATGCCGGACACAGGGCCACAGACGAAGAGAAGTTTGCGGTCTATGCCGATGCGATTCGCTTGGCCGAGCAGCACAAGGCGGGGCATTTGTGGACACGGTATGGCGGCGTGACGGGCATTGCCGCGATCATTGCCGCTGATACTGGCGAAGCGATTGGATGCATGACGCGGGCGATTGGTGCGGACTCGATTGCTTTTGGTCTGCGCGAATCGCTGATCATTGTCGAGCGTCGCCCGCAAGGCGAGCGCATGCCGAATGGACCCGACTGCCCATAGCGCTCGAAAGACATGTCTAAAATAACCAATGCCTGGAATAACCAATGCCTGACCTCGCCTCGCGGCAAAATCAGGCATCGGGCATAATTTGCGGGCGCGGTGGCCTAGATTTCTTTGGCGATCTGTTCTGACGCAACACTCAAAAGTGCGTCCATCTGCTCACGGATACGGGCATCGGACCGGGCGATGCCTTTGATGTCGAAATCGCCGCGAACTTTACGGAACACATCATCGTCCCCGGCTTCTTCAAGATCGGATATAACAACGGTTTTCGCATAGGCTTCGGCATCGGCGCCGGTAAATCCCATTAGATCGGCAGCCCAGAGGCCAAGCAATTTATTACGGCGCGCCATGACTTTGAAGTCGGCTGCTTGATCCATGGCAAATTTTGCCTCTTCACCGCGTTTGCGGTCTTCGAATTGAGACATGAAAGAGGCTCCTTAATATTGCTCTTGGGGGATATAGTCACTGACATTGGTGAATTTCAATAAGAGAGATGGCCAAAACCAAAGAATTAGGCGTTTCGTGTCTCTGTTATAGTTGATATAGGTCAGCCCAATTCTAACCGCGAGGGCACAGATTCGCCCTCTTGAACCGGAAAGTCTGCCCATGTCACGACGCCGTATGATCTATGAAGGCAAAGCCAAGATCCTATATGAAGGCCCTGAACCGCATTTGCTGGTGCAGTATTTCAAAGATGACGCCACCGCGTTCAATGCCGAGAAAAAAGCCGTGCTTGATGGCAAAGGCGTGCTCAACAACCGCATTTCAGAATATATGATGACGCGGCTCGGCGAGATCGGCATTCCGAACCATTTCGTCAAACGCCTCAATATGCGCGAGCAATTGATCAAAAAGGTCGAGATCATTCCGCTTGAAGTGATCGTTCGCAATGTTGCCGCCGGCACAATGGCAAAACGGCTCGGCATTGAAGAAGGCACGAAGCTGCCGCGCGCCGTGGTCGAATTCTGCTATAAGAAAGACGAGCTGGGCGACCCCCTTGTCGCTGAAGAACACATCTCGGCATTTGGCTGGGCCAGCCAAGCAGAGATGGATGATATGATCTCGCTCGCTTTGCGCACCAATGATTTTATGTGCGGAATGTTTTCTGCCGTTGGCATCCGGCTTGTCGATTTCAAGCTCGAATTTGGCCGCCTGTTCGAGAACGATACTGTGCGGACAATCCTTGCTGACGAGATCAGCCCTGACAGCTGCCGGCTCTGGGACCGAGAAACCGATAAGAAGCTCGACAAGGACCGGTTCCGCCGCGACCTTGGCGATGTGACCGAAGCCTATTCGGAAGTGGCGCGTAGGCTTGGCATCATTCGCGACTCAGGCGAAGGCGCAGAGATCGTAGACATCACAGGAGGCGCCCAGTGAAGGCAACCGTCCATATCGGCTTGAAACCGGGCGTACTCGACCCGCAAGGCAAAGCCGTCGCAGATACGCTTGGCCGCATGGGCTATGGCGAAGTTGAAGCCGCCCGCATTGGCAAAGTTATCGAGCTTGATCTTGAAGACGGACTGAACGCCGAGCAGGCTGATGCGCGCGTCAAAGAGATGTGCGAAAAGCTGCTCGCGAACACAGTGATTGAAAGCTATCGTTTCGAGATTACGGCCTCATGAAAACTGCAGTCATCGTCTTCCCCGGGTCCAATTGCGACCGTGATGCGCAAGTGTCTCTGGCCCAAGCCACGGGCACAGAGCCGGCTATGGTCTGGCACAAGGATGGCACCATTCCGGACGGCACTGATCTGGTGATGATCCCGGGCGGGTTTTCCTATGGTGACTATTTGCGCTGCGGGGCGATGGCAGCGAACTCTCCGGTGATCGCGCAATTGCACGCGCATGCCGCGCGCGGCGGCTATGTGCTGGGGGTCTGTAATGGCTTCCAGATTTTGGCCGAGACGGGCCTTTTGCCGGGCGCGCTGGTTAGAAATGCCTCGCTGAATTTCGTCTGTAAGCCGCAAGTGCTGAAAGTCGAGAGCGCGAATACGGCGTTTACCTCCGCCTATGCCGGACAAGATGAAGTGACCATTCCGATCGCCCATCATGACGGCAACTATATGGCCGATGAAACAACCCTCGACACGCTCGAAGGCGACGGCCGCGTGGCGTTCCGCTATGCTGGCAACCCCAACGGTTCGGCCCGCGATATTGCTGGTGTCTTGTCCGAGAATGGCCGCGTGCTTGGCATGATGCCTCACCCCGAACGCGCCATTGGCGGCCATGAAGGCGGCAGCGATGGGCTGGGCGTGTTCGAGAGTTTGGTCGGGGCTGTTTAGGCAGCAACCGTGCGCGGCTTAACAGCATATGCTGTCACGAGAATGACAGCGATGTCGCCTTCATCTGGCTTTAGTTTTAACTGCTCAACTTGGCTCGGTTCTGGCAGAGGATCATCATCCTCCAACATAGCTTCCAAATGTCCGCCAAGAGCTTCGGCAGCGTTCAAAGCGATCTCATGCTGGCTATCGCCGACACTTATACAGCCAGGAAGATCGGGAAAGACGACCCCATAATTATCATCCTCTTTGTGGATGATGGCCGGAAAAACATAAACGCTCAAAATTCACCTCAAGGTGCAACCACTTTGCTGCTCTATACTCCGTATCGTCTTGATTGTCAGGTCTTTCTTGGGATGAGGCACGGTGACCTTGCCAGCTTTTGTCGGATGCTTGAAATGGTGGTGACTGCCTTTAACCTTCATCAAAACCCAGCCATCCATTTCAATCGTTCTAATCACATCGCGACTTTTCACTCACTTGCTCCTAGGACAACCCCAAGTAATAGCAGTTTCTCTACGCCCGACTCGGCTAACCTAATATTAACACCGTTCCCTATATGTTCACATTACGACATGTAGAATCAAGAATTGCACATAAAACCATGATCACCCACCTCACCCGCTACCCCGTTAAAGGTCTCTCTGGCGAGGCGCTTGAGGCGTTGCGGCTGATCGCGGGCGAAGGCATTGCCGGAGATCGGGCGGTGGCGATTGCGCGTGAGGCTGGTGTGTTTGATCCGCGTGCGCCGGAAGCAAAATCAAAACTGCATTTTCTGATGCTGGCCAAGGATGAGGCGCTCGCCGCGCTCGACACGCAGTTTGATGACGGGACGCAAATGCTGACCGTGCGCCAGAGGGGCGACCAGAGCAATGGGCCTGCGCTGATGGCTTCGGTTCAGACCGATGCGGGCCGCGCAGAGATTGCGCAGTTTTTCAAAACCTATCTCGGCAAGGACGGGCTGGACCCGCAAGTCGTGTCTGCGGCGGGGCATAAATTTACCGATATTTCGGTTGTCTCGGCAGAGAAGATGCGGGCGATTTCGCTGGTGAATATTGCCTCTGTTCGCGCCCTTGAAGAGGCGACGGGCCGAAAGATCGACCATCGCCGGTTTCGCGCCAATGTCTATTTCGATGGCGTCCCCGCTTGGGACGAGCTGAACTGGGTGGACCGCACTATTGGGATTGGCGAGGCAAGCGCCACAGTGGTCAAGCGGACAAAGCGCTGCCCCGCAACGGACGTGAACCCTGATACCGCCGCCCGCGACATCAATCTTCCCGCAGAAATCCGCAAGCATTTCGGCCATTTCGATATGGGGATCTATGCCGAGGTTCAGGCATCCGGCGAGGTGAGCATCGGCGACGCGCTTGAGCTTGGCTAGGCAGTAGCGCTCGCGCCGCCTGCCCAGCTTGCCATTTCGCCATGCCCGCTCAGGAATTGGTCTATCGTCGCAGGGTCAACGCTCAGTGACCAGTTCCCCCGGTCGCGCGTCCCGCCAAGGACGATGCTTGTCTCGCGCGGAAACATGTAGAGCGATGTCAGGCCCGGCTCGCGCGCGATATAAGTGTAGTCGATTTCCGGTTGCGGCATGAGCAAGGTCAACTGGCCGCGTTCCGGTGTGACAGCATCGTCGGAAAACAAAGCTCCCGCGCCAAGCCCTGTGCAATTGACTATTGTGGGTTCCGGCAGGGCAGCCACATCGGCTTTGGTCTCAAACCGTTGGGTGTACATTTTCACACCGAGCGCGCGGGCGTCTTGCACGAGGCGATTGAGATAGATCCCGGGATCAACCATGACCGATGAATTTTGCCCCCGAATATATCGGCCAAGGAAACCCTCAGCGCTGGGGTCACTGTCCTTTTGGCCAAGGAAGTGATGGCGCACGCGTTTGACGCCATAGCCTTGAACGTCAACCAGCCTATCCCAGCCTTCATGCGCAAGTCTGGCGATTCTCGCGTCTGTGTTTTCGGGCACGATGATCAGCGCACCGGCTATATTCGAGGTCGTATTGGGCGGGAAGTCTTCTGCGTAAATCGTAACGGCTCGCCCATCTCTTGCGAGGATTAGCGCTGTGGTGAGCCCCATGACGCCTGATCCCATGACGGCAATATCGCCCGCCCCGTCGCGGTTCGCGAGCTCCGCAGCAATGTGTGAACACCCCCATGACAGCGAGACGCCATCTCCGCCATGGCCATAATTATGGATGATACGCTTACCATTTGCCGCCTCTTCCGTGAGCCGGAACCCGCCCGTGCGATAGGGCCGCAAGCCGACGACGGTCTTCAAAATACGCGCCCGCTGGACAAGAACTGGCGGCACCGGCGTTAGAATCCGCGTCGGTTCGAGCGCACTTGAACGGGTGTAAGGGGCACTTGCACAGGCGGTGAAGAACGAGCCTGCCAGTCCCGTCAAAATATCTCTTCGTCGCATCGCTATCCTCTTGCCTATAAATTGACCGATAAATCTTATGCCGACAACATCTAAAAGGCTGGCGACTCGGCCCGTCTCGCGCTAAACACGCGCGCATGACAGATACATCCGCAATCCTCGCCGCCCTGACCACCGAGCAAACCGATACCGGAGCGCTCGAACATGGCATCAATGCTGAAGAATGGGACCGGCTGATTACGCGCCTTGGCCGCAAGCCGAACCTTGTCGAATTGGGCATCTATAGCGTGATGTGGTCCGAGCATTGCTCCTACAAATCTTCGCGTCGGCACCTGTCGAAATTTCCGACCAAGAACGAGCATGTCATTCAGGGGCCGGGCGAGAATGCCGGCGTGATTGATATTGGCGACGGGCAAGCGGCGATCTTCAAAATGGAAAGCCATAACCACCCCTCTTATATCGAACCCTATCAGGGCGCGGCGACGGGTGTGGGCGGTATCTTGCGCGATGTGTTCACCATGGGCGCCCGGCCGATTGCGCTGGTCAATGCACTGCGCTTTGGTGAGCCGGACCATCCGAAAACGCGCGAGCTTGTGGCGGGCGTCGTGGCTGGAATTGGCGGCTATGGCAACTGTGTTGGTGTTCCGACCGTGGCGGGCGAGACGCAATTCGACAAAGGCTATAATGGCAATATTCTGGTGAATGCGATGGCTGTGGGCCTCGCCGATCAGGACAAGATTTTTTATGCACGCGGGGCCACACCCGGTAATCCGATTTTTTATGTTGGCTCCAAGACTGGCCGCGACGGGATACATGGCGCGACGATGGCGTCGGCTGAATTTAGTGAGGGTGATGAAGAGAAGCGCCCAACTGTGCAGGTTGGCGATCCGTTCACCGAGAAGCTTCTGATTGAAGCGTGTCTTGAGCTGATGGCGACCGACGCTATTCAGGCGATTCAAGACATGGGCGCGGCGGGGCTTACGTCATCGTCGGTCGAAATGGCGGACAGCGGCGGCGCAAACGGCGAAGGCATCGGGGTCGTGATGGACCTTGATAAAGTGCCCCAGCGCGAGACCGGCATGACGGCGTATGAGATTATGCTGTCTGAGTCGCAAGAGCGCATGTTGATGGTGCTCCACCCTGACAAGATCGACGTGGCGAAGGCTGTGTTCGATAAGTACGACCTTGATGCAGAAGTCATCGGCGAGACGACGGATACGGGGCGTTTGCAGCTCTTGCAGTTTGGCGAGACGGTTTGCGATATTCCGGTTGCGCCGCTGGCGGAAGATGCACCCAATTATGACCGCCCTTGGGTCGAGCCGCCAAAGCGTGCGCCGCTTGATGTTTCAAAGTATCCAGAGCCTGAGGACTATGGCGAGGTTCTGCTCAAGCTGATGTCTTGCCCCGATATGGCGTCCAAGCGCTGGATCTGGGAGCAGTATGACCGCCATGTTATGGGCGACACTGTGGACTCATCGCAAAGCATGGGCGACGCGGCGATTGTTCGCATTCACGGCACACAGAAAGCGCTGGCGATTACGTCGGACTGTAACCCGCATTATGTCGCCGCTGACCCTTATGAGGGCGGTAAGCAGGCGGTAGCGGAAGCTTACCGCAACTTGAGCGCTGTGGGCGCGCGGCCGATTGCGATTACGGACAATCTGAACTTTGGTAATCCGGAAAAGCCAGAAACCATGGGCTATATCGTCAAGGCGATCGAAGGCATGGCCGAAGCGTGTAAACAGCTCGACTTCCCTGTCGTGTCGGGCAATGTCTCGCTGTACAACGAGACCGACGGCATAGCCATTCCGCCGACACCCGTGTGCGGCGGGGTTGGGCTGATTGAGGATGTCTCCAAGATTGCGACGCTGAAAGGCGCGCAGGCCGGAGATGTGTTGGTTCTGATTGGCGAAACGACTGGCCATCTTGGCGCGTCTTTATATGCCCGCGAGATTTTGGGGCTTGAGGGCGAAGACCTAGGACCGCCGCCGCCTGTGGATTTGGAAGTTGAGAAACGCAATGCGGATTTTGTGCGGTCACTGATTGAGCAAGGGCTGGTGAATGCGGTGCATGATGTCAGTGATGGCGGGATCGCTTGTGCGGTAGCCGAGATGGCGCTGGCGAGCGGGGTTGGTGTCGCAATATTTTCTGCGTTTGCCGACAATGCGCACCTGTTTGGCGAAGATAGCGGGCGCGCCCTAATCAGCGTATCTGGCGCCGGAACATCGGTTCTGGCTGCTGCGAAAGACGCGGGTCTGAGCGCGCAACAGGTCGGTCAATTTGATGCGCACGGCAATTTCCAGTTTGGAGATGGACCAGTGCTCCCCCTCGCCAAACTCCGCGAGGCGCATGAGGACTGGTTGCCGTCTTATATGAACAAGGTGGATTAAGTTCATCTTGCCGCGTCCCCAGCGCACGCTGGGGCCTATGGCGGCTTGGTATGTTGTCCCCCGCTCAAGCGATGGGACGTGCTCAGGGCTTGATATGTTTGTCTCCCGTTCGCTGCGCTCGCGATGAGACGCCGCGTCGCGGGCTCAGGGCTGGATCTTGTTTATTGCCTGTAAAAAAAAGACCGCTGGCTTCTCATTGGGGAGAGTAAGCCAGCGGCCAAAAATGCGTCGAGCCTACTAGGGGAAGAAAGCGATCGACGCATTGTCTTGTCAGATGATCTACGGGGTTACCGGCGGATCACCCGTGTTGAACGTACCGGCGTAAAGCGGGTCTTCGCGACGACGCGGCGGGATGGCGCTGCGATAACCTTCCTAACGGGTACCGAAATGCTCAAAACAGGCGTTTGCACGATCACACCAGCGCGGCGGGTATTGGCCCGAACGACACGGCGGTTCGGGGTCGCGACAGCAATAACCGGCGTTACTGCCTTGGTGACGATTCTCGTATTGTGAGCGCCATGAGCAAAAGCAGTGGGCGTGGCGAGGCCGATCAAAGCGGCGGCGGTGAGTAAGGATTTTATCATTTTTTAGTCTCCTTTTTCGTCTGGGATATAAGGTTTAACGTGTGGCCCACACAAAACCTGTCGGTCTTTCTGAAAAAAAAGCTGTCGGCTGTGTATTGACCTGATTGGCCGGGACGGGTCTCCTGCGCTCAAGCTTTTACAAGGGCACAAAAATGCGCCCCAACCCAGAAAGGGAGAGGACCCACCTCATGAAAACCAAGATAATGACCAGTGTCGCTATGCTTGCCGCGCTCGCGCTGTCTGGCTGCGAAACACTTAGCGAGACATTCCCTGCTTTGTCAGGCCCGATCGGCGCCTCTGCGGCAACTGTCGACGCCCCTGAAACCGCAGACACAGTTGAAACAGCTGCCATAGAAGAAGACACTGGGCCGACCGTCGAAGATGCGAGGGCCTATGTCGAAGCTGCGGAAGTCGAATTGGCCGCGCAAAGTGAATATGCCGGCCGCGTGTTCTGGAATCAGGCCACGAATATCACATTCGACACCAATTATCTGGCAGCCCGCGCCGGTTCGGAATCGACGCAAATGTCGGTCCGGCTCGCCAATGGCACCAAACAGTTCGAGGGCCTCGATCTTCCGGCTGATCTCGCCCGTAAAATCCAGATATTGCGGTCGGGCATTGTCATCCCTGCCCCGTCGACCGAAGGCGCTGCCGATGAGCTTGCGGCCATCACGACGGGCCTTGATAGCACATATGCAACCGGCACATTCAATTATAAGGGCGAGGATCTGAACCTCGACCAGCTCTCGACAATTATCGAAACATCGCGCGACCCCGAAGAATTGCAAGCGGTTTGGGAAGGCTGGCGCACGGTCTCCACGGTCATGCGCGATGATTATGCCCGCATGGTCGAGATCGCCAATACGGGCGCGACCGAGCTCGGCTTTGATAATGTCGCTGATATGTGGCTCTCCAATTATGATATGGAGCCCCAAGCTATGTCCGCCGAGGTTGAACGCCTCTGGGGTCAGGTTGAGCCGCTCTATGAAGAGCTGCATTGTTATGTCCGCGCCGAGTTGAACGAAGAATATGGCGACGAGGTCCAGCCAGCAGACGGGACCATTCGCGCCGATCTTTTGGGCAATATGTGGGCGCAAAGCTGGTCGAGCATTTATGATATTGTCGCGCCCGAGGTTTCAGCCGAAAGCTATGATTTGACAGCCATTCTCGAAGACAAAGGCTTTGACGCTTTGCAAATGGTCCAGCAAGGCGAAGGCTTTTTCTCTTCGCTCGGCATTCGCGAACTGCCGGACACATTCTGGGAACGCAGCCAGATCACCCGCCCGCGTGACCGTGAAGTTGTATGCCACGCGTCGGCATGGGATCTCGACAATGAGGAAGATATCCGCATCAAAATGTGTACCGAGGTCAATGCCGAGGATTTCTACACCGTGCACCACGAGCTGGGACACAATTACTATCAGCGCGCCTATAAGGATCAGGACTTCCTGCACAAGAACGGCGCGCATGACGGTTTCCACGAAGCCATCGGGGATTTTGTCGGCCTGTCGATTACACCATCTTATCTGAAGTCTATCGGGCTCATCGATGAGGAGCCGTCGGCAGATGCTGACCTTGGCTTGCTGATGAACACGGCGCTCGACAAGATCGCCTTCTTGCCGTTTGCCATCTCGGTCGATAGCTGGCGTTGGGGTGTTCTGCGCGGCGAGACGCCGGTTGAAGAGTACAATAATAGCTGGGTTGCAACGCGTATGAACTATCAGGGCATTCAGCCTCCTGGGGAACGTCCGCTTGACGCATTTGACCCGGGCGCGAAGTATCACATTCCAGGCAACACGCCGTATCTGCGTTACTTCCTGAGCTATATCTTGCAGTTCCAGTTCCATAAGGCTGCCTGTGCGCAAGCCGGTTGGGAAGGCCCCCTGCACCGCTGCTCGATCTATGACAACCAAGAGGTTGGCGCGCGGTTTAATGCCATGATGGAGCTTGGCGCGAGCCAGCCTTGGCCGGATGCACTCGAAGCCTTTACCGGCACGCGCGAAATGGATGGCTCGGCCATCGCAGAATATTTCGCGCCGCTCGTGACCTATCTCAAAGAAGAGAATGATGGCCGCACCTGCGGTTGGTAGGCCCTCGCCTTAACCAGAGACCCAATGCTGCCGGATGCCTCATCGCGTCCGGCAGTTTTGTATCCGCCGTCCACTTTTGCCTGAATTTATGATATGCTGACCATCCGGGGGGACACGGTCATGATCTATAGGTTTATTCTTTTCGCGTCTTTGTTGGGGCTCTTGGCAGCCTGTACGCCGCAAGCCCCTGCACAGACGCCTGCTCTTTCTGCGGCGCTTGGCGAAACCTGCGGCTGTGACGGGAAGACCTATGGCAATAAGTGCACCGCACATGCGGAAGGTGTGAGCGTCGCCGCACAAGGCGAATGCGCCAGCGACACTTAGGCGCCAGGTGAGGCTCCGACTAGGGGCTCCGCTGGCTCACAGTTATCCGATGCGCTCGCAATTGGTTTCGACAATGCCTTTATTGTCGGGAATGACAAACCGGTTCTGCAAATGATTGGGCGACTGTGTGGGCGCGGCAAACCAGCTGAATATGGCATGATTGGATGGCTGCAATCTGAACTTGAACAGCCAGCTTGTCGCATTTGGGTCGGGCGGCAATGCGGTCCAGTCGCCTTGACCGGAGACTTGGAAAATCCTGCTTGTATGCACATAGACAATGGTGCCCTGCCCCGCCAGTGAGCCGTTGCCGGCAATATTTGCAACGAGATCAATAGAGACCACGGGACTGTTTACGACGCATCGCCATTTGCCTGTTGGCGCGGCCGGACGGGCGGTTGCAGGGGTTGCCTCAGCGACGAGGTCTAGTGGCGCACCGATGGGGAGCGTATCTGCATGCGTTTCAAACATGGCGCACTTTGTCTGCATCGCGGCTTGTATGCCGGGCGGTTCGGCTCCAACCGGCGGGGTCGGGCGGTTTTGTGATGGCATGGCCGATAGCCGCGAGCCGTGATTCTGCTTCAATCTCTGCAAAGCTGCGTCCTGCCGCGCGGCCAGACGTTTTTTCAAGGATTCCAGTTTGTCGTCGCTCATGGATGAACACCTCCTATTATGAAAGGCGTCGGATCGGTACGAAGTAGGCCATTGTGCGCCTGCCAAGGCTTGACGCATGGGCTTCGCGGCTCCATTTCGCTAATAAGACATCTCTTAAGGAGCCGCCCTATGGCCATGACACGCGAAACACTGACCGGCTATCTCGCTGAAGCTTTCCCCGACGCCGAGATAACGCTGACCGCATTGGTCGAAGACGATAATCACTGGCAGGCTGAAATTGTCAGCCCGCAATTTTCGGGAAAATCCCGCGTGGCCCAACATCAGATGGTTTATAAGGCGCTGAAAGGGAAAGTCGGCAATGATGGCGATGAACTGCACGCTTTGGCACTCAAGACCAGCGCGCCCGCTTGATCCGCCAGTACGGCACTATTTAGCGGTTTCAGTGATAGGCAAGACAGCCAAATGCGGCGGTCATTTTTGCCTCTGAGCAAGATTTGCATGCACGCCCCCCTTTTCCTGAGGGCCAAACCAACCTAATCAATCAGTAGATTGAAATTGGGAAGGGCATGTCATGGCCGAAATATTTGCAGAAGTTTTTTCGACGTCGGGTATTTTTACCCTCCTAATGCTGTTGCTGTTACAGGCGGTTTTGGGCTTTGATAACCTGCTTTATATTTCCATTGAGTCCAAACGCGTTGGCGAAGTGGACGCGCCCAAAGTGCGCAAATGGGGCATCGGGATCGCCGTTATTCTGCGTGTTGTTCTGCTCGTGGTTATCGTTAGCCTCTTCGGCGCACTGGCGAAGCCTTTGTTTGGCGTGCATCTGGAAGGCATCTTCGAAGGCTCGTTCACGCTGCAAGCCCTTGTTACATTGCTGGGCGGGGCCTTTATTATTTACACCGCTGTCAAAGAGATCACGCATTTGCTGGCGGTCGAGCACATTGAGCATTCTGAGGGCGGCAAAACAAAATCTGTTTCGCAGGCAATAATGATGATCGTGGCGATGAACCTCGTCTTTTCCTTTGACTCAATCCTGTCAGCCATGGCGATCGCCAATACCAAAGACCCTGTCACCGGTGTCGTCGAATATCAGGTGGCGATCATGGCGATTGCAATTATCGCGTCGGGTATCTTGATGATGCTGATGGCGGACTATGTCGCAGAATTCCTGAAGAAGAACCGGATGTATGAAGTTCTCGGGCTGTTTATTCTGTTCCTCGTGGGCGTGTTGCTGGTCACCGAAGGCGCGCATCTGGCGCATATGAAGATCTTCACCTTCCCGATTGATGCGATGAGCAAGTCGAGCTTCTATCTGGTCATCGGTGTGTTGGTGGTGACCGACATCATCTCGACCAATTACCAGAAACGGTTATGGGCGCAGAAGGAAGCTGAAATTCGCGGCGACGATCCCGAAGCCGACGCTCTGGCCGCGGTCGACGAGCATATCGCGTCGCATTAGAGGATTTCGGAACTGGATTTGATAGGGCGGGCTTTTGTGGCCTAGCCCTTCAAAGCCGGACTGCATTTGGTGATGCGAACAGCAATGCGCTCACCTTTGCGGCCAATATCGCCTTCGGCAATCAATTGACCATCCCGACCACCGGATAAAATCTCGACCGGCTGATCAGGCGGCAATCCAAGCGCCAAGGTGGAACCGGGCTTGAGGTCAGACAGCCGCGAAATAGGCACGCTCACGCGGGCAATACGCGCGGTGACAACAGCCGACACAGGCGCTGGCATTGTATGCCCGTCAATCTTGGCGTCTGGCTCTTGCACACGCGCGAAAATCATACGCCCCTGCACGTGTCCAAGTTGGCACGACATATCTGCAAGCATGGCTTTGCCCGGCGGCAGCATCGCAAATGCTGCGCTGCGGCCAGTTTCGACGCACACAATCTGGAACGACGGGTCAATTGCTTCGGCCAAGGGCGCGAGCATATGTTCGAGAATGCGGCCATCAAGGGCGCTAAGGGGGCGTGTATTGCCTGCCATCGCCTGCCCGCCGCATGATACGGCAACCAACGCGGAGGCCAGATCCGCATCAAGGGTCAAACCGGCATTCTGCAACCCTGCCCGATCTCGGAACAGAATCATGACCGATGGCGTCTCATGCAGTGAAACGATCTGGGACAATGGCGAATAGGTGGCCGACCGTAACCCTAGAACCGCATCAATGCCGCAATGTTTGCGCAAGGCGACGGTCATTTCGGCGGCGAGTGTTTCCGCGTCACCGGTCAGAACGCCGCCATCAGCTCCCGTTTCAAAATCGAACACTGGACGCGGCGCAACGGTTTTTGGCTCTTCGAATGCGTCCTCTGGAACATCCGGACGCAGGAGCGCTTCGATTTCTGCAGCGCTCAGCACACCCCGACCGGTCCGCACACGAAAATTATCGCCTTCTTCGCGAGGCGGATTGGCTTCGCGGGGCAGATTGGCTGGCGCGGGCGCACTGGCTTGTCCAATCCCGGCTTGTCGCTTCGGTTCCATGCTCTGGCTTTCACGTCTAAACACGAGCGATGGTCAGCCAAACCGGTTAACACAACGTTAGGGTTTTGGCCGATTCGTAATGATTCTTAAGAAATTGCAGTTGTCGGTTAAGCAATAATCCAGCCTGTAAACGGGTCAGAAAGCCTTGGGTAAGCTTCCATTATCCTCGATGTGAGAAAGTGTCTTTAACGCACTGACGAATATACGCCGGGTGTTGGATGAAAAAAACGGCGGCCCATTCTATGGGGCGCCGTTTTGGTTTTCTCGAGCAGGTTTAGCGCTTAGTCGTCGCGCAAAGTCCGCTCTTTACGTTCGTGACGCTCTTGAGCCTCTAGGCTGAGCGTCGCCGTTGGACGCGCCTGAAGGCGCTTGAGCGAAATCGGCTCACCTGTCTCGTCACAATAGCCATAAGTGCCTTCATCGATCCGTCTGAGCGCCGAGTCGATCTTGGCGATCAGCTTGCGCTGGCGGTCCCGCGTGCGCAGCTCAAGCGCTTTGGCGCTCTCGGCAGACGCGCGATCAACCACATCGGGCATCGACGCGCTTTCTTGCTGTAGATGGTGTATCGTTGTTTTCGACCCTTCGAGGATTTCGTCTTTCCAGTCTTCAAGCTTTTTGCGGAAGAAATCGCGCTGACGATCATTCATGAATTCTTCGCTCTTGGTCGGCGTGTACGCTTTCGACTTCGACTTTACCATAACGCATTCCCTATAACTTTTGACTGGTCTATAGCTTGCATTGTTCTCCAGAACAATCGCTTGAAAATCACATCGCTGGGTTTTCGTTTCAAACAATAGTGATGGCTACAGGAGACAAATCGGCATGTTTATTTTTTTTCAAGTGAAATTGTGTGCATTTTTTGGGCCAAAACCTGATTCGGCCCCTTGATCTTTATCTCTTAACAAGGCGTTAATGGAGGCTCAGGGAAATTTTAAATTTAGCGTGGATTAGATTATGGTTGATACCCGGAAACCGTCCGGAAATTCTGCTGGTTGGATGCCAGCTTTTGTTTTTAATAGTTTGCTATTTCTTATCCCGCTGCTTGCGGTGAAGGCACTCTCGGCAACGATGCCTGATGAAGCCTATCTGGAAGACAGATCTGCCGCGGTGCTTGCAGAAGCCCGCCGTAGCATGGATCAAACCTTCGCCAATTTACCTGTTACCGATGACCAAAGCCAACGCGAATACTGGGCCAGCCTCGTCAATGAGCAGCTGCAATCTCGCAACATGGCAGCCGCACGAGGATTTCTGCTCGCCGCCCCTGAAATGCTAAGCAGCGATGATGCCCGCGCGATCGAAGCGGCTGCACAAGCGGATCCATCCGGCACCGAAGACCAACGTCTTTTACGTGCATCACTGCTGTTTCTCCCAAGCTATGTGCGTTTGGACTATGAGAGCTCGCTACACCCACGCGGACAAGAGCTGATCACCGCGCCCGAAATTGTTGAGAACACCCAAGCCGAAACCACGCGGGCAGTAGCATCGGTCAACCCGAACACAACCACCCGGGTTAGCGTTGCGACGATGACTTACCGGCCGACATTTTCCGTTTTGGGACGGGTTGAAGACCTTGTACAAAATAGCCGTTCATGGCTTCGCGGAAGCCGGAACAATGAATTTGCCGTCAAGCTCACCGGACTGGCCATGGCCTCTCCCCCCTCCGCGACCGGCCTATCGCCAAACCGGCTTCAAACAGCAGCCTCGGTTCTCAAGACAGCTTGGAAGTCCGACCGTCTACAGGATGGCTATGCTGCAAAACTGACAGCAACGCTACATGATGCCCTTCCCGAAGATGTGCTCCGTGCAAATCTCGAAGCCGCTATGGCCGACATTGCCCCGCTAAATGTTCGTGCGATGCGCGTTCAGAATGCATTTGCCCAAAGCGTTGACGCGCACGCGGCGGCCCGTATTGGCAATGATCTCGAAGAGTTGGCGGTGATTGCCGAGGCCACAAGTATTCCCGGCGCCGTCAATTTGCTCGAACATGTCAACAATCTCTCCGAACTGCGTCATGCGCGGATCATCGCAGAGGCTGGCGGCGACAGAGCGGTTGCTCTGGTTGCGCAGATGGGGCCTGAAGCCCTGACGATGAATGTCCAGACTGTGCGCTGGAGCCAGTCGGCAATTTTGCAGATCATGGCACTGGCGGCTGCACTTATCGCGCTTCTCTTATCGGTCATGGCAAGCTTACAGCACGCGCTTCGCGAGGCCCGCACCAACCGGTCGCAAAGGAAGAAAGAGTCCCAGATCGCGACCACCGAAGAAGCAGCTTCAGCAGCCTAAATTAAGTTCAAAGTTTTGTGGTGTGTCCGCGCGCCCGAAAGCTCGGAGTCTAGCCGATTCCGAAGGCGCCTTTGATGCCATCGATCAGAAGCTGGATAGACAAGGCCGCAAGGATAACGCCGAGAATACGGGTGAGCGCACCAACAAAGCTGTCGCCCAGCAAACGAACCAGCGGGCCTGCTGCAAGGAAGATGACAAGACATAGCACCAAGTTGGCCGCCAATGCCGCGAGCACAACGGCGCTTTCCATGACTGTGGTCGAATTCGACATATACAACATTGCCGTCGCAATTGTGCCCGGGCCAGCAATCATCGGAATCCCGATCGGGAAAACGGCGACATCATCTGGCTCGGAATCTGATGCGAGTACATCTTCGGCGCGGTTCTCACGTCGTTCAGTTCTTTTTTCAAACACCATGTCCAGCGCAATTATGAACAGCAAAATGCCGCCTGCCGCGCGAAATGCGTGAATGGTGATGTGCATGCTATCGAGCAGCCATGCCCCGCCAAATGCAAATCCGTAGATAATGATTGTGGCGACCACGACGGACTTCAAAGCCATGCGCCGTCTATACTTGGCATCGCCAGCCATGGTTAGCGACGCAAAAATAGGCGCCACGCCAATCGCATCGATCAACACGAAAAATGTGACAAAGCTTGCCGTAAATAGAGAGATGAGTGCCGGATCCATGCGCCTGCCCTAGTCGAGAGGACGTGCAAGGTCCAGAAGAATTGCAATATCAGGATCGATATCAAGCTTGCGTTTCGGCAGATTAACATTCTCGCAAGCGGGGTCATTGGCAAGGGCAACAAGTAGGCGATGGCCCATTAGTCTTTGCAACAGTCCGGCTTGCCCCAAGTGTCCGTTTGCCCGCGCCAAATTACCATTGCCGACATCTACGGTTAATCCAGGGCGTGGTCCGCCAAGCTCAAGCTGAGCGATTCCCGCCTTCAAATTAACTGGCTCAACCAGTTCAGGCGTCACAAGCTTAAGCGCTGACATCAGCTCGCCTCCAACTTGATCGCATCATCATTGCGAACAAATTTGCGGCACTTGGTCAGCCCCTTATAGAGGTTGCCTGCGGCGATCAGTTCGGACACTTCGGCCAAGGCCTGACGATCATCGGGCATTTGTGTCACGGCCAACAAATCGGCAAGACTTCGCATCGTGCGATCATATGCAGGGCCCTCGGTTTCGCCTGTCAGATACATTTGCATAATTGCAAAATATGCCCGCCGCGCCGGTGTGTTGGCGTCTTCGGGTTGCATGATGTCTTTTTCACGCAAAATTCTCGCTTGGTTTTCAAGCAGCATGACACTTCTGCGATCACCATTGCGCACAACAGCACCATTCAAAATGAAGGTTTCTCCAGGCTTGAGAGACAATTTCAAAGGCATCGGTTTGCTCCGAAAGACGTTGCAGTAAAACAAAGTATTTCTCACAATTTAAAGCAAACGGGTTAACGGTTACTTTCAATTCCAGAAACCTATTTGCGAACAATTTAAAGCAAACACTTCACAAGCGGAGTAAAAAACCGGACAATAGAGACATGACGAATACACACGACCATGACGCCGCCCACGTGCATGCTTTTGGGCCTTGCTCGCCTCAGGAAGTCGCTGAAGCACTTGAGCAGGCAGAACAGATCGCCAGCCAGCGCGGTCAGAAGATGACCCGCATACGGCGCAAAGTCTTGCAACTATTACTCGAGTCAGATGAGCCAGCCAAAGCCTATGACCTGTTGAACAATCTTGATGGCGAGGGCGCGGCCAAACCGCCAACAATCTATCGTGCGCTCGATTTTTTACAGGAAACCGGCCTCGCGCATAAGATTGAAAGCCTCAATGCCTATGTCGCTTGCGGACATGCCAGCCACACCCATTCGGCTGTCTTCCTGATTTGCGACACATGCGGAAATGCCGAAGAATTACATGCAGTTACAACCAAAACTGCAATTGATGCTGAAACACTTGCAGCAGGGTTTCAGACCAATCGCGCAATGATCGAAGCGCATGGGGTTTGTCGCAATTGCGCTTAACCCGGACTGGCGCGGCAGGTCTCATTTGAAAACGCTTTAGGGGGGCGGTTTGGAAACACTTTGGCAAGGCTCTGCGAACCAGTGGGATTGCGACGAGATGGGGCATATGAATGTCCGGATCTATGTTGAAAAAATGATGGAGGGGCTTGGCAGCTTCGCCCATATGATCGAGATGCCGCACGCGTTCAAACCGCATTCGCCCTCGACCCTCCAGCCCACCGATCAACACATCCGGTTTATCCGCGAAGTCCATCCCGGACGACCCCTGATTATGGTGGGGGGTGTGCTCGAAATTGGCCAGTCGGATGTCCTGCTCTATCAAGAATTAAGGCATGGTGATGGCTCTGCAGCAGCCTCATTCCGTACGCGCGTCCAACATATCACCTCGAAAACCGGTCTGGCCTTTGCTTGGACCGAGCGTACCCGCGCGGCCCTTGAAACGATGCGCATCACCCCGCCCGAACACACAGCCCCGCGGTCCATCGATCCCGAAGCCGCAATTTTGGACGATCAGGCCGCTACCCTCGCCGCTGCCCATAATGCCGGTGCGCCGCGCATTGGATTGGGGCATGTCCCCGCGCATCAATGCGATGCCTTCGGGCGGATGCGAACCGAGTGGTTTATGGGCCGCATTTCGGACAGTGTACCAAACCTCTTATATGATTGGCGCAAGCAGGTTGCGGGCGCTGCGGGCGGCAAGCCTATGGGCGCGGCCGTGCTAGAATATAGACTGGTCTATCGCGGCTGGCCGAAAGCGGGTGACCGGATCGAAGCCTATTCTTCGTTTGCGCGGGCTGAAGAGAAGGTTCATTCGATTGTGCATTGGCTGGTTGATCCGGACACAGGGAATGCGTGGCTGACCAGCGAAGCGGTTGCCGTGACGTTTGATCTGGAGACCCGTAAAATTATCCCGACCGCGCCCGAGCAATTAGCCCAGCTGCAAGCCCTCGCCCCGTCCGGTCTTGGTATTTAACTCGCTCAGCTTTGTGTGATGATACCGGGCGTTTTTTGCAATGTGCGCTGCACCGGTCCGTCATCGCCAAGGTCGAAGCCTTCGATCAGACGCGCAATGAAAGACGAGAGATCATCACGCAAAGCGTAAGGCGCTTCCATTGGTAAGAAATGCGACGTGCCGCGTACGGTTTTGATGATTGCTTGCGGGCACCGCCTGAGAATAAGTTGATCGACGGCAGATGACATAACCGAATTACGCTCGGCTTTTAAAATGGTCAGCGGGATGCCCGCCTTTCGAACCCGCGATAGCGCCGACCATGGCCGGTTGCGCTGGGCGGCAAAGGTCGCCGCTTCTATGGCAGGATCACATGCGAGTTGCCATTTCGGATCGCCCGCGCTGCTATCTTTATTGTTGGCTTCGTCCTGAACCAGGCCATCAAGCAAATAGTCGTCAAGGAAAGGCTCGCGCCAACTGGTAAATGCGCCGCGCGCTTTATAGGACTCGCGTGCCTCGGCAACATTTGCAAATTCGGATCGGCGACGTTTGGCCCCGCGCGCAAGACTATGCCGACCGGACAAGGCGCGACTGAACGGGACCAAATGATTGAACAGGTAGATCCTTGGTCGCAAAATCACGGGATCAGCCAAGACCAACCCCTTGACCAGATCCGGCCTTTTGCCCGCGACCATCAGCGCGACGCAGCCGCCCATAGAGTGTCCGCTCAAGACCACGCCCTGAGGCGCATTCGCTTCAATCCAGCTAATCACATCCATGGCGTGAATACGCCATGACGGGTAATTGTGTTTTAATGGCAGACGCGTTTTACCATGTCCGCGCATATCAAGCCCTGCCACCCTTGCGCGCAGACCTAGCGGGGCGAGAATAGACTGGTAGGTCATGGCATTAAAGCCAGTCGCATGCAGGAAGACGGCCGAGATTTCCCGGATCGGGTCACCAAATTCCAGACCCGCTATCTCCCCTCCTTTGAGCGGGTGTCGGAACCTACGCAACACTAGTTGCTACCGAATACTTTTTTCAGCAGGTCTGTGGTTCTCGCAACCGGATTTTCGCGAATATCGCGCTCTTGCTCAGCGACATATAGGAACATGCCATCAAGGCCCAGATTGACCGCATGGTCGGTCATGTCCGAGCGAAGATCACTCGCAACCGCCGACAAGCCATATTTGGATGCGACTGAATTCAGGCTCTGGATCGCGCCGGTTTCTGCCAGCGAGGTCTGGATATAAGGCGAGAATGCATCGCGCAGGCTGGATTCGGTTTTGTTGCGCAGGAAGGTGGTTGCCGCCGAGTCGCCGCCTTGCAAAATGCCTACAGCATCATCGAGCGTAATCGACTGGACCGCCGAGACAACGAGCTTGCGCGCTTCAGGCATAGCAGCTTCAGCCGCGCGGTTCATTTGTAATTGGAGATCATCGAGCGGTCCGGACAGGCCAACCTTGCTCAAATTCTGTTGTACGGATGCGAGACGGCTAGGCAACGGGATCTGAATACGGCTGTCACCGAAAAAGCCATTTGTTGCGCCGAGTTGCGAGGCAACATTCGTCGCGCCGATCTCGAGCGCCTGACGAAGGCCGGCATCAATTTCGAGATTGCTCAATCCGCTCTGGGCACCAGTGATCGAGCTTAAACCGCCCAATACGTCACCCAATCCGCCAGCTGGAACAGCTTCGCAAGCTGTTAAACTAAGGGCGGCAATCGCTGTCATCATTATGCGCATATCAGTCTCTCCTTGAATGATCAGAAGAGTAGACCGCATTTGGCGGCGAACGCCAAGCCAAAGCGCATGTTTTACTGTGAGTCCGAAGACCTTAGTTCATCAGGCTAAGCCATTCGCGGGCCGCTTTTTGGGCCTCGGCAATCTCTTGCGAGCTCATCGCATCGGCCAGATCCTTGCGATAGGATTTCGCATCTTCATTGCCGCGCAAGGCCGCAAGATTGAACCATTTGTGGGCTGCGACATAATCTTCTGCAACACCAAGACCGGTCGAATAAACCAGTCCCATCTGGCAAAGATCTTCGGCGCTTGCCTCAGGACTAAGTCCGGTACATGGGAGCTCTAGCGAGCTATCTGAATAAGCCATTTCAATTCCTCTTTTAACACCCGCTTTTTCCTTGGATCTTTTGATCTCTGTAGGAAGAAAGCTCTATCCATTTCATCCGCCTCGGCGACACAAACAGAATCGCTCGAAATATTTTCCTTATGGTTAACAAGGAGGTCCCCAAACCAGCAGTGTGTTAACCATGAAGACCTTGCCGATTAACTTTGAGGGCTTTTTCGGGGACGAAACGGCTGGCGCGGACGCGGAGTATGGTTACTCCGCCCTGACAAACTGTCGCGATCTTCCTAATTTGTGCGGCAATGCTATACAGAGAGCCCATCGCCCACAGCCTTGCATCAGGACAACCCCATGAGCCGATATTTCGACCCGATCTCTATGCAATTGGGCAAGCGTGCGCCCGACAGTTTTGCTGCCGCGCTCGGTCGCTCATTCCGGGAAACCGGATTTGCGGTGATCACCGATCATGGACTGGACGAAGCGGTCATTCAGGAAGCGGTAGCTGCCACCAAAGCCTTCTTTGCCCTGCCCGCGCCAGCCAAGCTTGGATATTTTGATACAGAGGGCGGCGGGCAACGCGGCTATACACCGTTTGGCACGGAAAACGCCAAAGGCCGTCAATATGCCGATCTCAAAGAGTTCTGGCACACGGGGCGCCTAGGCATGGAGACAACGCCGCTCGCGCCGCTGATGCCGCCAACCCCGTCAGTCAGCGAAATTCCGGCCTTTGATGTATGCACGCGCAACCTGTTCGAAGCGCTCGACATGCTCGGACGCGATCTCTTGTCGGCGATTGCAATTGATCTTGGATTGCCTGTGGATTGGTTCAACGCAAAAGTGGAACACGGAAACTCGATCCTGCGACTGCTTCACTATCCGGCGCAAACCGAAAGCCCGGCGCCCGGCTCTGTGCGCGCGGCCCCACATGAAGACATCAACCTGATCACGCTTCTGCTTGGCGCCGAAGAAGCCGGTTTGGAAGTCAAACACCGGTCGGGTGATTGGCTCGCGGTCAATCCGCCTGCAGGCGCTTTGGTGGTGAATGTCGGGGATATGCTGTCGCGGCTGACGCAAAACGTCTTACCCTCGACAACCCACCGTGTGGTCAATCCGTCCAAAGCCCGCGCGAGCCATGCGCGTTATTCAACACCATTCTTTCTACATTTCGCGCCGGATATTCTCATCGAGCCGCTTGAATCGTGTGACCAGCAAGGACAAGCACGGCCCGCCAATATTACCGCACAAGACTATCTCATGGAGCGACTGCGCGAGATCGGTCTGGTGAAAGACTGAGTCTGGCGACAGGTTATATTTGGGCTCTCAATTTGAACTAGTCATCATCCAGTCTTGGGCGACCACGCGCGCCTTTGATCTGGGAGCGCTGCTTTTTGGCCGAAATCCGGCGTTCGATCGCGCCGCGCCCGGGACGCGTTGGCACGCGGCGTTTCTTGACGACAAGGGCATCGCGTACCATTTCGACCAGCCGTTTGCGTGCGTCTTCCCGGTTCATGGCCTGTTTGCGGTGCTTGCTGGCATTGACCATAAGGTCGCCATTGCCGCTAATCCGGCTTTTCCAGTGGTGCATGATGCGGGCTTTTATATCGGCAGGAAGGCTCGAACGGCTAACATTCCAACGCAATTGAACGGCTGTGGAGACCTTATTGACGTTCTGTCCACCCGGCCCGGACGCGCGAATAAATGATTCTTCCAACTCCCAATAGGGAATCGAGACGTTTTTATTGATATATAGTTCGATGTCGAAACCGTGATCATGCATTGATCGGTCCATTCAGTAACAATTCACGTTGGTATACTATATTCTATACTTGGGCTTAGAATAGGCCTCCGGCATCAGCAAGGGACACTCCCTTCGCTAGACTGCCATACAAATAGAAAGGAGTATGCATATGAGCATCCTCGACAAACTTTCAAAACTAGGCGCAGCGTCCGTGCTTGCCGCCTCCCTGCTGGCGGTCCCTGCCGTCGCACAAAGCAGCGCTGGTTTCGGCCATGCGACGCTCCAAACGGCTTCTCTACAGATTTCGTCGAATTTCCGTGGAAACCGACGAGGCAATGTGCGTGGTAATCGCAGCAATTTCCGTGGCAACCGATCCAGTTCGCGCAGTAATCGCAGCAACTTCCGCGGCAATCGCAGCAATATCAGAGGCAACCGGAACAGTTTCCGAGGCAATAGCTTCAGAGGTAACCGGTCCAATCGAAGCTTTAGCAATCGCCGGTTCAGCCGCAATAGTTTCCGTGGCAACAGTTTCCGTCGCAACAGTTTCCGTGGCTCCCGATTTGGTAGCGGCTTTGGTCTCGGCCTAGGTGTCGGTATTGGTGTCGGTGCGGTTCATATCAACGCCCCGATCTATACAGTTGGCGGTTTCTATGGCGTGACAAGCAACACAATCTTTATCAGCGACTTTGGTTCGCATGGATTGTACGCCCCGCCGCATGGATACCACTGGGTCTGCGACAAAGGCTCGAATGATGCCGTTCTCGTTGCCATCGCAACTGGCGCTATTATTGCCGTCGCACTGGATTCCCTGCTGACCCCTTATTAAGGGCGATCGGTCAGCGCGCAGTTTGCGCAAAACCAAATTGATTAAGGCGCGGCTTCGGTCGCGCCTTTTTTGTGGCTAGAGCCTCGCCCTCTTTTCAAGCCACCTCTTTTCAAGCTCAAAATCTTAGGTAAAGTCATAGGGGCGCAAGTTAGACGCTTCGCGCTTTTTTTAACAACCGAAAGGAGGTGATCCAATGTCAAGTGAGAAACCAGATAGGGCAATGGGGTCCGTATCGAGAGGTCATCACGTGGAGCAACCTTCACGTCTGATCTAGAGATACAAAGGCGCAATGGATTTAAATTGTGCCGGGAACCAGAGCTTTATCATTATAGCTCACGGAAGGCCGCTTTGAGAAAGGCGGCCTTTTTTGCGCGCCAAAGACAGGTCTCGCTAGTCGCGAACGCTGGCCTGATAGGCAGAGCCTTCAGCGAACGTGCCCGTCTCTGCGACAGCATCAATCTCGTCAAACTCGTAAGGGATGATGCCGCGCCGCGTACGTGGAGCGGTGTTGAATGCGATCTGGGTGTTGACCCCGACCTCCGGGGTCTGCGGATCATCGGCACGATCTTCGAGTGCGACAAAGGCCGCTTCGATAAGCTGTTTGACATGATTGTTGCGACTGCGTGAGGACCGTCCGCCCATCATGATTGCCACGACACGCTGATTGCCGCGCCGCGCCGACGCCATGAGATTGAAGCCAGACGCGCGCGTATATCCGGTCTTAATCCCGTCCACGCCATCAACAGCTCCGAGCAGTTTATTATGGTTGCGATAAGTCACCCCATCCCAACGAAACATCCTGTTTTCAAAATAGTGATAATAGTCGCCATGATTGTCGAGCATTGCTTCGGCCAGCAGCGCCATATCGCGTGCAGTGGTCACTTGGCGCTCGTCGGGCAAGCCAGAAGCATTGTAAAACCGTGTATTCTCCAGTCCCAAAAACCGCGCCTTAACCGTCATCAGCGCTGCAAACCGCGCCTCGTTTCCGGCAATACGTTCGGCCACAACAACCGCAATATCATTGGCCGATTTGGTCACCAGCGCATAAATCGCATCTTCAACTGAAATGAAGCCGCCCTCGTCTATTCCCAGATCGGACGCGGGCATCGCATCCGCCTCGGCCGAGACGTAAAGTTCGTCATCCAGCGCGATGCTGCCTGCCTTCATGGCGTCAAACAACATGTAGAGGGTCATCACTTTTGTCAGCGAAGCCGGATAGCGCTGGGCATCGGCAAATCGCGCATGCAGCACTTCACCCGAACCGGTTTCGACCACAAAGGACGCATATTTCTCTTGGGCTTGTGCCGTGCTCGCCGAGACCAGTGCCAAACATATAAGCATGCTTTGGGCTATCATCTTTAAGGGGCGAAATAATTGGAGCATGGGGACGGTCCTCTACTGGCCAGACCGGGCGACAAGCCAGCGTCTGATAACCGCAGATTGCCATATGGCCGTTGATGATCGGTTAACGCCGTCCGCATTTCAGTTAACCAAGCCAGAATGCTGCGCCGCAACATTATTCTTGCAATTGCGAAATGAATTGCTATGTTCCCTAGGGTAAACATTAGAAAGAGCGCATCATGGCCAAAGCAAAAAGCACTGCAAATGCAAAAACGGATACATTTGAAACCTTCGCATCGGCCCCTGCCGAAGCCCTGACCAAGTCTATGGAGCAAGTCATGGCTTTTTCGGGACAGTTCGGCGAAATGGGCCGCGACAATCTTCAAGCGATGGGACAAAGCGTCAAAGCGACCGCCGCTGGCGTTGAGGCGATCAATGCACGCTCTTTCGCGTTCATGAAATCTGCGATGGAACGCAACCTCGAAGCCATGAACGCATTTGCGTCGGTAAAATCGGTTGAAGAGCTCACAACCAAACAGTCCGAACTTGCAACCGGAAACATCCAAACGATGATGAGCGAGTTCAGCGCTCTATCGACCTTGTTCACCGATACGCTCCGCGATGCTGCCGCGCCGCTCAATGCGCAAGCCGGAATTGTCGCCGAAAAACTGCAATCTGCTGGTTAACCCCCGCATTTTCAAAAACTCCCATTAGCAAAGCCGGTCTATTTTCATAGGTCGGCTTTGTCGTTTTTCGGGGTGACCAGCCGAGCCTCCCGATGTTATGCTAAGGCATGACCGATTATATTGATTTCAAAGCGCTAGAGCGCCCCTCCTCGCCAAACACATATTTGTTGGCGCCTGCTGGCGTGTGCGAACAGGCTGAGCCCGATCAATCCTCGCCGCAATATCCGGCCAGTCCAGACGCTGTTTTTTCTGCCTGCCGCAAGGTCATCGACGGGCAGAAGAACTGGTCATTGGTGAGCGCAGATGCAGACAGCGGTAAAATCCGTTTTGTCTCGGTCAGCCCGCTTATGCGCTACAAAGATGATATCGATATTGCCGTTCTGCCCGGCCCCGATGGCGCTTCGAGCGCACAGCTCGCCGTCTATTCACGCTCGCGCATTGGCTATTCCGATATGGGTGCCAATGCAAAACGCGTTGCCCTACTCCTAGAGCAGCTCGGTCAGGAAGGGCTTTCGAGCGAAACCACCCCATGACCGACCCGCAAAATAACAACAAAGTCATCCAGAGACAGACTTACATTCCGCCGAGATCATCCTATGTCTATTAATGTAATGCATGCGAACACTGTTGATACGTCGCGCCCCGCAATGGCTGGTGCAGCCGGCACGCCGGGTGGTGGTGGTAGCGATGGTGATGATAACCAAACCGGCCTTGGCACCCAGACCAAGGTCAAAACCAAGAAGCCGTCGCTCTATCGTGTGGTCATTCTGAACGATGATTATACGCCCATGGAGTTCGTCGTTTTCATTCTTGAGAAGATTTTCAATATGAGCGGCGAGGAAGCTTACAAAGTTATGTTGCACGTCCATAATCATGGTGTCGGTGTCTGCGGTGTCTTTACATATGAAGTTGCCGAGACCAAAGTTGCACAAGTACTCGAACTCGCACGTCGCAATGAGCACCCGCTACAATGCGATATGGAAAGGGAAGATTAGTTTTGCCATCACTGACCCCCAGCCTTGAAACAGCCATTGAATCCGCGTTGAGCCTCGCAGCTGAACTCGATCAGGAATATGCGACGCTCGAACATCTATTGTTCGCCCTGATTGACGATCCAGATGCATCCGAGGTCATGGAAGCTTGCACCGTCGATTTGCAGAAGCTCCGTTTGGACCTGACAAAATACATCAATGAAGACCTGTCTTCTTTGGTCAATATGGATGCGAATGGCCGTGTGCAACCAACGGCAGGATTCCAACGCGTTGTTCAGCGCGCGATCCAGCATGTTGATATTTCCGGCCGTGATGAAGTGACCGGTGCGAATATTCTGATCTCGATTTTCTCCGAACGCGAGAGCCATGCCGCCTACTTCCTGCAAGAGCAGGACATGACGCGATATGATGCGGTGAGCTTTATCTCGCATGGCGTCGCCAAAAAAGCAGGCATGTCGAAGCAGCAAACGCCGCGCGGCGCAGAGCAGGACACACCCGAGCCGCCAGGCGCGGCTGGCCCCGATGCGCTGACCTCCTATTGCGTCAATCTCAATGAAAAAGCCATGGCGGGGAAAGTTGATCCTCTGATCGGGCGCGACATTGAAATCAATCGCTGTATTGAAGTCTTGTGCCGTCGCCAAAAGAACAATCCGATCCTTGTCGGTGATCCGGGTGTTGGCAAAACAGCTATTGCCGAGGGACTTGCCAAGAAGATCGTTGATGGCGAAGCACCGGAAATTCTCAATGATGCGGTCATCTGGTCGCTCGATATGGGCTCGCTGCTTGCCGGCACGCGCTATCGCGGTGACTTCGAAGAGCGGCTAAAATCGGTCATGAAGGAGCTTGAAGAACAGGATAAAGGCATTCTGTTTATTGACGAGATCCATACTGTGATCGGCGCTGGCGCAACCTCTGGCGGCGCAATGGATGCGTCGAACTTGCTCAAGCCTGCTTTGCAAAATGGCGGTTTGCGCTGCATGGGCTCGACCACGTTCAAAGAGTACAAACAGCATTTTGAAAAAGACCGCGCCCTCGCCCGCCGGTTCCGCAAGATCGATGTGGTCGAGCCATCGGTGCCCGACACGATCAAAATTCTGCTCGGCCTGAAATCGAAGTTCGAAGAATTTCATGCACTGCGCTACACCAATGATGCGATCAAGACGGCTGTGGAATTGTCACAACGCTATATCACGGATCGCAAACTGCCCGACAAAGCCATCGATGTCATCGATGAAGCAGGTGCAACGCAATGGCTCAAGCCGCCATCCAAGCGCCGCAAGACTGTTGGTGTCTCCGACATTGAAGCGATTGTTGCCAAGATTGCCCGCATCCCGCCGAAACAGGTGACCAAGGATGATGCCAGCCAGCTCAAGGCGCTCGAGCGTGATCTCAAACGTGTGGTCTTCGGGCAGAACCCTGCAATCGAAGCCCTCTCCTCTGCGATCAAGCTGGCACGTGCAGGCCTGCGCGAACCGAACAAGCCAATCGGCTCGTATCTGTTCAGCGGACCGACTGGCGTTGGTAAAACGGAAGTCGCGCGCCAACTTTCCTCTATTCTGGGTGTCGAGCTTCTGCGCTTTGACATGTCAGAATATATGGAGCGTCACACCGTCAGCCGTTTACTCGGCGCGCCTCCGGGCTATGTCGGGTTTGATCAAGGCGGCTTGCTCACCGATGGCGTGGATCAACACCCGCATTGTGTATTGCTGCTCGACGAGATCGAAAAGGCCCATCCGGAACTGTTCAATATCCTCTTGCAGGTGATGGACAATGGCACGCTGACTGACTCCAATGGGCGCAAGGTCGACTTCCGCAATGTGATCCTGATTATGACCACCAATGCGGGCGCATCGGATGCTGCGAAAAACTCGATCGGCTTTGGCCGTGGCCGCAAGGATGACGAGCAGGAAGAAGCGCTCAAGCGGCTGTTCACGCCAGAATTCCGCAACCGGCTCGACAGCGTTATTGCCTTTGGTGGCCTGACGCCGGAGATCATCGAGCGCGTGGTCGAGAAATTTGTTCTGCAACTCGAAGCCCAGCTTGATGACCGCAATGTCACCATCGAGATGACCGACAGCGCTCGCGGCTGGCTCGCCCGTAAAGGCTTTGATCCAGATTATGGCGCACGGCCTCTTTCACGCACCATTCAGGAACATGTCAAAAAGCCGATGGCCGAAGAGCTTCTATTTGGCAAATTGGCCAAAGGCGGCGCAGTCAAAATCGACACTGATCCGGATGATCCGTCCAAGCTTGCCTTCACCTATATCGAGAACAAGCCGAAGAAGACGCCATCAAAAGCAGCCGATGATGCAGCCGAGCCTGTCTAGGGTTACAGAGCGTTTGCAGGATGTGTGAGCTGGTAGGCTAGTCCGGTTTAGGGCGGCCTGCGGAGCCGCGCTCTATCAGCTCGAAGCCAAATTGGCGCGACTGTGTGGCATTGCTGACCTCGGTCGATTTGCTTGTCTTTATTGCATCGATCAAAAGATCAATCGCGCTGCCAGCCATGCCTTCGATGGGTTGGCGCACGGTTGTCAGTTGTGGATGGGTCACAATGGCAATCTCGCTATCATCAAACCCGACAACCGAGACATCACGCGGAATCTGCAGCCCCCGCTCGCGCGCCCGCATCATTGCGCCAGCGGCCATATCATCATTCGCAGCAAATATCGCACTTGGCGGATTGCTGGCTGAGAGCAAGGCCTCCGCCCCTGTTTCGCCAGAGCTTATCGTGAACAGGCCTTCGGTGACGAGTTCAGGCTCGAGCGCCAAGCCGGCATCCTTGAGCGCCGCGCAATATCCCTCATAGCGCTGCACGGTTGCGCCATGTGCAGGATGGCCCATGATATGGCCAATGCGGCGATGACCAAGCGCGATGAGATATCCCGTCAGTTCATAGGCTGCCCGCGCATCATCCATATCGAGAAAATGACTGGCTTTGCTTGTTTCAGAGGGCGCGACCTGCACAAAGGGGATCTGCGTCTGCCCGAGCTGTTCAAGCACATCGGTCTGGTTTGACAGCGGGGGCAATAGTACGACCCCGTCCACCCGCAGCCGCGCTGCCGTATTGGCAAGCTCTTGAGCGCCGCTGGCCGCCGTAATATCGCACCGCTCCACAATGAGATGATAGCCATATTCGCGGCATTGAACCAAAGCACCGGCTTGAAACTGGCTGAGATAGCCTTGCGATGCCGTGTCGTAAAACATGGCGATCAGATAGGACTTCTGGCCCGCCAGACTGCGGGCTGAAAAATCAGGCGTATAGTTTAGCTCTTTGGCCGCCTCTTTGACCTTTACACGGGTCGCTTCGCGGACATTGGGCTCATTGTTCAAAACGCGCGACACGGTTTTTGTCGACACACCAGCCAGGTGGGCAACATCGTCAATCTTGGCACGCGAACCTGATTTTTCCATATTCTCTATAAGCTCGAAAAAGTCCGGTTAGGCAAGCTTGCTCGCTGCACAGTGTTGGTCAGCGCTTCAAGGCTGCCAATGCTGCAAACGGACTGCTTGCGCTTGAGGTTTCGGGTTCTTTGTCTTTTGCGTGCTTTGCGTTTTGTGACGCCGCGTTCCGCGATTGGGATTTTTGAGTGTCCCCGCGCGAGGTGCCTTTATTGGCTTGGCCGCCGCTTTTCATGCTGAGGCTGATCCGCCCGCGCTGAACATCAACCTCTTGCACAAGAACGCGAACGACTTGTCCGGTTTTAACAATCGTGTGCGGGTCTTTGACGAAGGTGTCAGCCAGCTCGGAAATATGCACAAGCCCGTCCTGATGTACGCCAATATCAACGAAGGCCCCAAAGGCGGTGATGTTCGTGACAACCCCTTCGAGCCGCATGCCGGGTTTCAGGTCTGACACTTTATCGACGCCGTCTTTGAATGTTGCGGTCTCGAATTCGGGACGCGGGTCACGGCCGGGCTTTTCCAGTTCGGACAGAATATCCGCCACGGTCGGCACACCGAATGTCTCGTCGGCAAAGCTTTCAGGGTTTAGTTTGGCAAGGAAGACTTTGTCCCCGATCAGCAGGCCAAGTTTCCGGCCTGTCTTCTTGGCAATCTTTTCGACAACGGAATAGGCTTCAGGGTGGACGGCAGAGCCATCGAGCGGGTTCTTGCCATTCATGATCCGCAAGAAGCCAGCAGACATCTCATAGGCTTTCGGCCCGAGGCGCGGCACTTTTTTAAGTTCGCTACGGGTTTTGAATGGGCCGTTCTTGTCTCTATAGGCGACAATATTCGCTGCAATCGTTGCGTTCAAACCCGACACTCTGGCCAGCAGTGGTGCCGAGGCTGTGTTCACATTCACACCGACCGAGCTTACGCAGTCTTCGACGACACCATCAAGCGAGCGCGACAGAGCCGTTTGGTCAACATCATGCTGGTATTGCCCGACACCGATGGCTTTCGGGTCAATTTTGACAAGTTCGGCCAGCGGGTCTTGCAACCGGCGCGCAATCGAAACGGCACCGCGAATGCTCACATCAAGATCTGGAAACTCTTTCGATGCCAGCTCTGACGCCGAATAAACCGACGCCCCCGCCTCGGATACCATGATCCGAGTCAGTTTGAGGTCGGGCATTTTGTCGGAGAGTTCTGCAACCAGTTTTTCGGTCTCGCGCCCTGCTGTGCCATTGCCGATGCTGACGAGTTCGACTTTGTGCTTCTTACACAATTTGGCCATCGCAGCGAGGGCGCCAGCCCAATCGCGTCTTGGCTCATGCGGATAAATTGTCTCGCTGTCGAGCAGCTTTCCGGTTGGGTCGACAACGGCAATCTTACAGCCCGTACGGATGCCCGGATCAATGCCCATCACCGTCTTCGGCCCTGCAGGTGCTGCCAACAAAAGATCATGCATATTGCGCGAGAAGACTTTGATCGCCTCCCCGTCCGCAGCTTCTTTCAAGCGGCCAATCAGATCGCTAGAGCTAGACGGCGCAAGCTTGGTTTTCCATGCCATTTCAGCGGTATCGACGAGCCAGTCGTCGGCCGCGCGTCCCTTTTTGGCAAAGCCGAACTCTGACCGGATCAGCCCGACAGCCGGATGCTCGCGCGTCTTCTCAACAGGCACGGCGAGTTTCACTCTGAGCACGCCTTCCTTCTGGCCACGCAGCAGCGCCAAGGCCCTGTGCGAGGGCATCTCCTTGATCGGCTCGTCAAATTCGAAATAGTCCTTGAACTTTGCGCCTTCAGCCTCTTTGCCTTTGACCAGCGCCGAGCCGAGCTTGCCGTCGCCCCAAACCTTTTCGCGGACCTTGCCAACAAGACGCGGCGTTTCGGCAATGCGTTCGATGATAATATTGCGGGCGCCGTCGAGCGCGCTGGCTTTGTCGGCCACGCCTTTTTTGGCGGAAACAAAAGCGGCCGCCTCTTTGGCTGGATCGATCTGCGGATCATTGAGCAAGCGCTCGGCAAGGGGTTCGAGCCCTGCTTCTTTGGCGATGGTCGCTTTGGTCCGGCGTTTTTGCTTATACGGCGCGTAAAGATCCTCAAGCGCGACTTTGGTAATCGCCGCCAAAATCTCGCGCTCAAGCACGGGGGTCAGTTTTCCTTGGTCTTTTATTGCCGCCAAAATCGTATCGCGGCGTTTGCCAAGTTCGGTGAGATAGTCGAGGCGTTCAGCCAGTTTTCGCAGCTGTGTATCGTCGAGGCCGCCTGTGCGCTCTTTGCGATAGCGCGCGATAAATGGCACCGTCGCCCCTTCTTCAATAAGTTCAATCGTAACGGCCACTTGTCGCTCGGAGACCCCTAGCTCATCAGCAATGAGGCGGGCGATGGACGGAGACTTACCAGACGAGGATGGAGTGGACATATTCGAAACTGCTTTCTGCTTTTGGCGTCATAAATTTACGCCCAAGTTCAACGTATTCGAGGCAATTAAACCGAAATCGTTCACATCTCGTTTACGCTTTGAGACCAGCCATCACAGGCGCGAGGAATTCATTTGGGCCCAAGACTATAGACGCTAGATCATTGGCTATTTCGCGCGAGGTTGGTAGGCTTGCATATAGGCACACCGCCCCTGCACAGGACCTCTCATATGATGACCCGCACCCGTCTCTCGGACACGCTCGACCTGTCACGTATCGTCTACGGGATGTGGCGATTGGCAGATGATGCCGATACGTCCCCCGCCCATGTTCAGGCCAAAATTGAAGCATGCCTGACACAAGGCATCACCAGTTTGGATCAAGCTGACATCTATGGCGGGTATCAAGCTGAAGCCCTGCTCGGTGCCTGTCTGAAACAAGCGCCCGCCCTGCGCGACCAAATCGAAATTGTCACCAAGTGCGGGATTATCGCTCCGGCTGGCCGCTATTCCGAGGCCCGCGTCAAACATTATGATACGAGCCGCGATCACATATTCGCTTCGGTCGATCACTCCTTGCGCTTGATGCAGATTGAGCAAATCGATCTACTCCTGATCCACAGGCCCGACCCGTTCATGGATCACCTCGAAACCGGCGCGGCGCTCGATGAACTTGTTACCACGGGCAAAGTCCGCGCTGTTGGTGCGTCGAACTTCAAACCACATGACTGGACCCTGCTGCAGTCGGGCATGAAAACGCAGCTCGTGACCAATCAGATCGAGCTGAGCTTGCTGACCCATCACGGATTTACCAATGGCGATCTCGCATTCTTGCAAGAGCGCGGCATTGCCCCGATGGCTTGGTCCCCGCTCGCTGGGGGCACGATTTTCTCCGGCCCAAAAACTGCGCTGACCAAGACACTCTCCGAACTTGCCGAACAATCCGGTACCGACATCGGCGCAGTTGCAGTGGCTTGGCTATTGGCGCATCCGGCCAATATCATTCCTGTTATGGGGACAAACAGGATTGAGCGGATCAGCACACTGCAGGACGCTTATAAAGTCCCCATGGACCGGCAGACATGGTTCGAGATCTATACAGCAGCTATTGGGCAAAACGTGCCGTAACGGGAAAATGCACGCAAATTCGGCGGAGGCATCAAGGGACACCGCTCTGGGCTACGCCAAAGTATATAAGTATCCGGAAGCTCCGGCTCGAAAGTACCCCCCCCTTATTGACATTTGACATGCCATTACCCATGCTTCGCTTAGTTCGAAGAGAGATGCATATGTCCAAGAAAACACGGCTGGAACTGGCCGGAGCGGCTGGCTCACCCTATACACGGAAAATGCTAGGGGTGCTGCGCTATCGCCATATTCCCTACTCGGTTTTCTGGGGCAATGGTAATCTTCCTGAGGGGTATCCGGAACCGAAAGTTCGCCTCCTGCCAACCTTCTTCTTTCCCGATGGCGAGGATGGTGCGCTGGTCCCCGTGACAGATTCCACACCGATCATCAGGCGGCTTGAGACCGAGCAAGAAGGCCGTTCGGTTATTCCGCGCGGGCCTGTGCTCAAATTCCTCAATGCGCTTATCGAAGACTATGCCGACGAATGGCTGACCAAGGCGATGTTCCATTTCCGCTGGGCGCATGAGGCCGACTGGAAAAACGCCGGACCAATGCTCGTCTATTGGGGGATGAACACCGCGCCCAAAGAGATGGCCGATGAATTCTCTGCAAATCTCACCAAGCGTCAGATCGACCGGCTTTACGTGGTTGGCTCAAATGAGGTGACTGCCGAGACGATCGAGTCCTCCTATGAACGCCTTGTCGGTATTCTCGACACGCTTTTGCAAAAGCGCGGCTTCGTTCTGGGCGCGCGTCCATCTTCGGCTGATTTTGCGATCTTTGGCCAGATGACACAGCTCGCTATCATTGAGCCGACCTCAGCAGCCATTACCAACAAGACCTCGCAACGCGTTCGTGCATGGATCGACATCATGGAAGATATGTCGGGGCTAAAGCCATCAGAAGATGATTGGTTCAGCGCTGAAGAGGCTCGCGATGCCCTCGCCCCACTACTCGCAGAAATTGGGCGTACCTATGCCCCCGCCATGATTGCGAATGCAAAAGCGGCGCTCGCTGGCGAGGCCACGTTCGAGACCGAGATAGACGGCCGCGCATGGACACAGCCGACGTTCAAATATCAAGCAAAATGCCTCGGTTGGCTGCGCGACGATCATAGTGCCCTGTCAGACAATGAGCGCGGCGCGGTTGACGCCATGCTGGACGGGTCTGGCTGCGAAACACTTTTTGAATAGGGAATGAGGCGATGTGGAAGAAACTGCTGATTGGGTTTGTGATTGTGCTGCTCGCTGCGGCGGGACTCGCCTATCTCAATAGAGCTAGCCTCCTGACTAAACTGGTCCTTAAGCGCGTCGAAGCAAACCACTACACGGTTGCCGAACACATGCCTGTATCATGGCAACAAGGCCCGAGTGTCGCAACGGCGCCCATTGCAGAACGTCCCCCCAATATCGTGTTCATTCTACTCGATGATCTCGGCATCAATGACCTTTCGACCTTTGGCGGCGGGGTCGCAGCTGGCAGCGTGCCGACACCGAATATTGATAAGCTCGCCACTGATGGCGCGGTCTTCTCGCAAGCCTATTCCGGCACGGGTACATGTGCCCCTTCTCGCGCCATGCTGATGACCGGACGTTATCCAACGCGCACCGGATTTGAGTTCACCCCAACACCGGACGGTATGGCACGGGTGATCTCAACCATTGCCAATGGACGCGATCGCGGCGCACTGCCTGCGCTCGACTTTAACCGCAGCGTGGATGAGGCCCGCATCCCTTATGATGATATGGGATTGCCCGGGTCAGAAGTGACGATTGCCGAACTCTTGCAAGAGAACGACTATCACACCGTCCACATTGGCAAGTGGCATCTTGGGCGAAGCGAAGAGAGCCGCCCGACTGCGCAAGGTTTTGACGAAAGCTTGCTGATGCATAGCCTGCTCTACTTACCTGAAGATGATCCGAACGTCGTGAACGCCCAGCTGGACTTTGACCCGATAGACCAGTTCCTTTGGGCGCAGGGCCAGTATGCCGCCTCTTTCAATATGGGCGAGCCGTTTGAACCCGGCGGATACCTCACCGATTGGTGGACCGAAGAAAGCCTGAACGTTATTGAAGCGAACAAGCACCACCCCTTCTTCCTCTATCTTGCCCATTGGGGCGTTCACACGCCGCTACAAGCGACCAAAGAAGACTATGATGCCGTTGGTGACATTCAGCCACATCGTCTTCGCGTCTATGCCGCCATGCTGCGTGCGCTTGACCGGAGCGTTGGGCAAGTCGTTCAAAAGCTCGAAGATGAAGGTCTTGCCGAGAATACAATCATTGTCCTCTCGAGCGACAATGGCGGGGCGGGATATATCGGCTTGCCAGAGGTGAATGCGCCTTATCGCGGCTGGAAGATTACGCTGTTTGAAGGCGGCATTCGTGTGCCCATGTTTGTAAAATGGCCGGGACAGATTGCGCCCGGCACTGTGGTCGATACGCCTGTTGCCCATATTGATCTTATGCCCACCCTCGCCGCTGCTGTCGGCGCAACGCTCCCTGCTGACCTGATCATTGATGGCCAAAACCTCTTGCCTGCCGCGACAGGGATAGGCGGCATCGAACGGCCAGATGATGCGATCTTCTGGCAGTCCGGATATTACCGCGTTGTGCGCGCAGGCGACTGGAAGCTGCAAACTGATGGCCGCCAAGATAAGGTCTGGCTGTTCGATCTTGCCAGTGACCCGACCGAACAGATCAATCTGGCAGAAACACGCGCCGACAAACTGGCAGAATTGCAAGCCTTGCTCGACGCACATCAAGCGGCATCCGTTGGCCCGCTCTACCCTTACACATTGGAGAGCCCGCAGCCGCTCGACATCACGGGTGCAGACATCGCGACAACAGATGCTGAATATGTCTGGGTACCGAACTAATGGCGCTTTTTCCTGAACCGACCAATGCCCAGTATACAGGCTCGCGTATTTCGCTTGTGATCCTCGGCTTGGCCGTGGTCCTGACTATCATCCCAGCCTGCATCCACACCTTCCTGCCCGATGGCGGGGCGAATATTATCGCAGGGCTAGGCCTTGATTTATCGAGTGAACATGGACGTCAAGTGGTGAGCATGTTTGCGTGGGCTGGCACCACGCAATTGGTCTGGGGATTAATCCTTCTGACCATTCTCCTGAAGTATCGCTCGCTTGTCCCTCTTGCGCTCGGGCTTCTAACGTTCGAGCGAGTCCTTCACTGCTGGCACTTGTGGGGCCCCAAAAGCGGCGGCCAGCATCCGCCCGAAGCCTATGCCACACTCATTCTTATTCCATTATTCGCGCTTGGGCTTATACTGGCGCTCAGAACACCGAAATAAAGAGAACACCAAAATGTCCACGAAGTCCCAGTCCAAAATCCCTTGGCCGAAACTGGAAACGGTGACCGAAGACGGGCGCCGCCAGCGGAGCGATCGGAGCCGGCGCCGCATTATCGAGGCACTTTTCGATTTGATCGGTGAAGGCAATATGTCTCCAAGCGCAGTCTCTGTGGCCGAGCGGGCAGAGGTTGGCCTCAGAACCGTGTTTCGTCATTTCGAAGACATGGACAGTATTTATGATGAAATGACCGCGGAGCTTACAGAAGCGATCAAGCCGAAAATCGAAGCACCTTACGAGGCCACCACCTGGCGCGAGCGATTGATGGAAAGCGTGGACAAACGCGCCGACATTTATGAAACCGTTTTCCCGATGAAAGTGTGCATGTCGCTGCGACGCTTCCAGTCGGACTTCATCAAAGAGCAATATGAACGGGACATTGCATTAATGCGGTCTACCCTGAAGTCGATCTTGCCAAAAGAGATTACATCCCAGCGGACACTCTTTGCAGCTCTGGAAACCACACTGGCGTTCACGACATGGCGTCGGTTGCGACAGGATCAGAATCTCTCCGTTGAAAATGCCAAGGAATCGATACGGCTGATGCTGAACGGACTGGTTGCAGATATAGATGTGGCGTAATTGCAAACTCCGTCAATGCTGGCTGGTCGCGCTCCCAGTGCTTGCTCTACTCTCCGCATGCGGTCCCTCTGCTCCATCTGCAATGGAAGCGGCAGCCAGTTGCGGTTTGCCAAGCGATCAGATCGGAAGCTTCGCCGAAATCCCGTCTGGTAGTTTCCTGAAAGGCGCTTCCCCGCTTTACGCTGAAGAGACCCCTAGTCTTCGTTTGCAAGTGGATGGTTTTTTCATCCAGACCCATGAGGTCACGAACGCTCAGTTTGCAGCCTTTGTTGACGCGACCGACTATCTCACCGATGCAGAACGCGGTGCTCTCGAAGGCCGAGAAGGCGCTGGATCAGCCGTCTTTATAAACTCACAAGAAAGCGACAGCCAAAAATCCCCATGGGCACTGATGGCGGACGCGAGTTGGAAAACACCTGAAGGCTCCGCCAGCTCGATCACAGGCCGCGAAAACCATCCCGTTGTTCACGTCTCAAAGCGCGACGCAGAAGCCTACGCTAAATGGGTTGGCGGGCGCTTGCCGAGCGAGGTCGAATGGGAATATGTCGCTAGCCTCGGATTGCCCGATTCCAGTGACCAGTCCTCTGGAGCCTACGGAGACGACGGCCCCCGCGCCAATACATGGCAAGGTATATTTCCCGCCGCAAACCTTGAAACAGATGGCTTCGAGGGAACCGCGCCCGTTGGATGCTTCGATGCCGACGCACAAAGCCTTTACGATATGATCGGCAATGTCTGGGAGTGGACAGACACGCCCTTTGGCGAAGGCACGCACACAATGAAAGGCGGATCATTTCTGTGTGCAGATAATTTCTGCCGCCGCTATCGTCCAGCCGCCCGTCATCCGCAAGACACAGATTTCTCATCCAACCATATTGGCTTCCGGATCGTCAAAGATTCTCCTTAGAGCGCCTTTGACCTTTCCACTTTGTCCGACCCAGCTGGCAAGCTAAAAATCATGCCATCCTGCCCGACGGTAATAGGTCCATCAAACTCGGACTTTGCATCCCCCAAAAACACAGGCTCCAACATCTCTACAGGCAATTGCGGCACAATGTGATAGAGCACCAATTGCCCAGCGCCCGCTTCCTGAGCTGCGCGCGCGGCTTCTTCCGGCGAGGTATGATAATCGAGAATATCTGCAAAAATTTTGGCGCCATTGGCCGCGCCGCGCTCACCAAGTTTCGTACCGATCTTGGCAACCATGTCTCTGTTCAATGCCTCGTGAAACATCAGATCAACCCCCTCGGATGCGGAGATAAAGCCCGTATGGTAGACCGTATCCCCGCTGATCGAGATCGAACGGTCTTTATAGTCAATTCTGTATCCAAACGCGGGCTCAATCGGCGCATGATCAACGCGGATGGCGGTAATTTTCAAATCACCCTCATCCAATACGACCAATTGCCCATCTGGTGCCGAGGGCGTTTCGATCTCGGTAGCCACGCCGCCAAAGCCGTCCGGATTGGCAACGCCGGTTCCATGATGGGCGACGCGGTATGTACTATCGATGCGGTAGACGGCGTTAAACCCTGCCACCACGTCTTGTGTGCCGACAGGCCCGATAATCGGCGTCGGTGTGGACCGACTACCTCCAATCCATGAATTGAGGAGCAGCTCGCCAAGACCATCAATATGATCTGAATGCAGATGCGTGAGATACACGTTTTGCAAGCGCGCCGTCGGAAACCCCATCGCGCCAAGGTTCCTCGGGCTCCCTGCGCCAACATCAAAGACGAAAACTTTGTCTCCAGCCAGCACGCCAATGCAAGGTCCCGCGCGGGCTGGGTCTGGCATAGGTGAACCTGTGCCGCACATATAGACATGCAGGCCATCGGGTAGCGCGGCGCTCCGGTCCACACCCGCATTTTGGTCTATCGCGCGATCAAATGCGCGTGTTGCAATCTGGGTCTTGAACAGGTTGAACGCAAGAAAAGCGAGTGCTGCTACTACTATCAGCCCAATCAGTATGCGCTTCACCCAAATCATGTCTCTAACGTCCCCAAAAAGTTTTGCATCCACGGCAATGCTTTGAACGCATCCAACATTACGGTTTCCAAATTCAACTGTCCAGCAAGCCCGGCCGCACGATGCACGCCCGCTGCCTGCCACTCTTCAGACATCGACATTTTGAGCATGTCCACGCGTTCAGGATAGACCGCAATTGCCACCTCATCCCACAGGTCTTCAACCTGCCCAAGCGCAAGAAACGTCACATCCGCCGCAAAGAAAAACTGTCCCCCGAACTTTGGCAATATATCCGCGACCGCCTTGCCATAGATCGCATACGCTTCGCGCCCTGTCATATCCGTTTCGCGGCCATCCTCATATGCGGCTTTGTCTTTGAACTTCAACAAATTGACCATGAAGACGGGCCCGTCCGGCCCTTTCTCCATCATCTTCTTTATATGTTCTGGGTCCGTTGGCCGGACCTCATTGATAACTTGCATTTTCGCCTCCCATGTTCAGCGTTTCTTTGAATGTGTGTGCGCCGTTAAGTGACCGAGCACCGCCTCGCAATAGGCCTCCGGAATATCTTCAAGCAGGAAATGACTGCCGCCTTCCAGAATGACCGGATCATAATTGGCAGCACCCGGAATAAATGGGTGCACGGATTTATATCCGGTCGGCGCAACCACATCCTTGTCTGAATAGAGGCATAGAAACGGCCTCTCGAATGATTTCAGCTTCTCCAAGGCCCGCCAATTATCCTCAAGCATCGGATTGTCATTTTGCGTCGGCAGCATCAGCGCAAATTTCCGGTTGGCAACGATATAGGACGGATCAGGACAAGGGGCGGCAAAACCCGCTTTGACCGTGTCGCTCATATCGGACAGGACCATCCCAGCGACCTGTTCCCAATGCGGCCAGTCCTCCGTCTGGCGGATCGTATCCTGAAACGCGCGCAGGAACTCGGCCCCCGGCCGGTTCATCTCGACGATTTCCTTCCCCGGCTCCCATGCCGGAAAGCCGGTATTGGAATAGACCACACTCGCAACTTGGTCTTGATTGTTCGCCACCACGCGCAGGCCGACAATCCCGCCCCAGTCATGCAGAATAAAGTGCGCATTGTTCAGGCCAAGACCATCAATGATTCCCGCTTCCAGCCAGCGTTCATGCCGCGCAATTGTGTAATCATCCATCGAGGCCGGTTTATCCGATCGCCCCATGCCGATCATATCGACCGCAATGGCGCGGTATCCAGCATCAGCCAGTCTCGGGATCAAACTCCGCCACATATAAGACCATGTCGGATTGCCGTGCACCATTACAACAGGCTGACCTCCACGCGGTCCTTCATCGACATAGTGCATACGCAACGAGCCGCCCTCGCCGTCCGGCACATCAATATAGTTCGGGGCAAACGGGTAGCCATCGAGATTTTCAAACCGCTCATCTGGTGTTCTCAAAAATTCCATAAGCCCGCGCGCTCCCATACCAATTTCCACGCGCCTATTGTAATGGCAAGCCGAATGCCATTACAATAGGAACTTGGAGATATAAATGACCGATCAATACACACTCTACGGCATGGCCGCATCGCTCTATACTGGCAAAGTGCGTGCCTATATGCGCCGCAATCATGTGCCCTTTATAGAGGAGAAAGCCGGCGGCGAGCGCTTTAACACCGTGGTGACAGAGGCGGTTGGGCGCTGGATTATTCCTGTCATAGAAACACCGGATGGCGACTTCGTTCAGGACGGCACAGACATTCTCGACTATTTTGAAGCGCACGGGCTTTCGAAACAGTCCATCTATCCCGCCGATCCCAAGCTCAAAGTCATTGCACACCTGTTCGAACTCTTCGGCGGCGAAGGCATCTTGCGCGCAGCAATGCATTATCGCTGGAATTTTGATGACACGAATTTGGCTTTCCTGACCGCCACATTTGAAGACGTGCTCCCCAATAATCTGACGGCAGAGCAGCGCCAAGCAACGTTCCTTCATGCCAGCGGGCGCATGCGCAAGGCCGCGGTTGCCTTTGGCGTGACGCCCGAGACGCACGAAACCATTGAAAGAACTTACACCGAATTTCTTGCACTCTTCGAGGCGCATCTTGAAAATCGGCCATTCCTGTTCGGCGGCGCACCGACCATTGCCGACTATGGCCTGTTCAGCCCCCTCTATGCGCACCTCGGGCGCGACCCGCAGCCCTTGCGCTTGATGCAGACGACTGCGCCGCGCGTCTTTCGTTGGACCGAGCGCATGAATGCACCTGAACCGGTCCACGACGAGGCCGCGTTGAAATCCGGTCCGGACCTGTTCGCCTTTGACGCCCTGCCGGACACTCTAAAATCCATGATGGCGTTTATCGCCGAGGATTATCTGCCAGAGATCACCGCGCATGTGGCGTTCATCAATGAGTGGCTGACTGCGCAAGGCGCCCCGACATTAAAACCCGGCGCGCTTGGCCGAGGCATCGGAATGGCGGAGTTTGACTGGCGCGGGCACACGATCACAACCGCCGTCATGCCTTATCGCCTCTATCTGTTGCAGCGCCTCACCGATGCTTTCGAGGCATTGGACGCGGCGGACAAAGCCGAAGTCGAGACCTTGTTCGAGGAGGCAGGCCTTGCTCCGATCCTGCGCCTAAAAGCAACACGGCGTGTCATTCGGGAAAATCATCTTGAAGGCTGGGCGTAAAGCCTAGCTGAAGCGACGCCAGAGCGCGCGGCCTGCGAAACCGACACCGACAAACCCAGCAAGCAATAGGATCAGACCGAAAATAATCCACGGCCAATAGTATCCCCAGAGCTTGGCGGCGACGTTTCGGCCAATGGCTTGTTCCACTTGATAGCCTTCCGGCAGTTCAAGAATACCGACACGGTTCGCATAGATGCGGTAATCATGCATGAGCTCGGCATGCAGCTCCGGCGCACTATCAGACAAGTCAGTCGTCTCGCCCGGATCGTCGACAATATCGAACATTCGCCATGTGCTGTCGCCATGTGGCGGCAGGCTTCTGACCAGTTTGTAACGCCCTCTATAGAGCGCCACCTGACCTGACGTTTCAAACCCAATCGCGTCCGTCTCGGAATAAACGCTTGTCGCCTCGCCGCTAAGCACCGGCTCAAGCGAGCGTCCGGTCATTGGCTTGGCATTTGGCGCAGCATGATCAGCGCCCGCCAATCCAAGTAAGGTCGGCGCAACATCTGTCATCACGGTCATGCCGTCGACGGCCAAACCCGGTTCAATGCCGGGGCCGGCCATGATCAAAGGCACACGCAAACCCCCATCGGCCGCGTGAAATTTAAACAGATGCGATGGCCCCGCATTGGCGCTCGCCCCGCCTGCCCCCAAAGCGACATAGCTCCCGCGCTCCCCAAGCGTTTCATAGTCGCGCGTATAGCCTTGCAGATTGAACCAGAACTGCGCGGCCTGCCCCCAAGGGTCGCCCGCTTCGGGTCCATTGTCGGATGTTACAACAAAAATCGTGTTCTCATATTCACCGGTGGATTTGATATAGTCGATCAATCCTCCAAGTTCTGCGTCCATGGCCTCTAAAGCGCCTGCGTTCACGGCCATGGATTTGGCAGCGAGTTTTTGTTCCTCGGTGCTCAGATCTTCCCAGCGCGGGATTGTGTCCGGTTGCGGCGCAAGCGGCGCGCCTTGGCGGATAAGCCCAAGAGTTTGCGCGCGTTGCCAGCGCTGCTCGCGGATCGTGTTCCAGCCCTCTTCATAAGTGGCGACATATTTCTCGGTGAACTCACGCGGCGCTTGAACAGGAATATGGACCGCCAGAAAGGCAACATAAGCAAAGAACGGCTCTGTCGCTCCTGCGTCCTCCTCCAGATAGGTCTGCATTTGGTCCGCTATAAACGTCGAAGAATAGAAGTCCTCCGGCAAGCTTGCTTCTTTATCATCCTCAAACCACGGCGCATCGCGATAATACGGGATGTAAGGCCTGTCTTCCCAATGATCAGCCCCTGACGCGTCGAGAATAAATGAGCGGTCAAACCCGTGATCAATCGGCAGTTCGCCCTCGCCATGCCCAAGATGCCATTTGCCCGTCATATAGGTGCGGTATCCGGCCCGCTTCAGCTTTGTGGCAATTGTCTCGACGCCAGGCTCCAGCGCCATTGTGTATCCCGGCTGCCCGCGATGTTCAGGCGGAAGCACTTCGCGAATGGTGCCAAGCCCCGCCTGATGATTGTCCATGCCGGTCAGCAACATAGCGCGTGACGGCGCACAAAACGGCGTTGCGCGATGTTGACGAAAGAGCGTGCCGCGCCTCGCCAAAGCATCAATATTCGGCGTCGACGCTTCTCCGCCAAACGCGCCGAAATCCATCAAGGCTGCATCATCGACCAATACAACGACAATGTTCGGGCGCGTTTCAGCCTGCGCTGTTACCCCCGCCAAGAGGAACCAGATGACGAGCCACCAATATCTCATAGTGTTGGATCATTACTCTGTTGATCGCTCAGCGCCTGCATCATCTTCACTGCCGTCTCTGTTGCACTGTTTTGATTTTGTCCAGTCACGATCCGGCCGTCAACAACGACGCTGTTGGCAAACTGGTCCCGGAACGCTGTGCCAGCTTCGAAGGCCACGCCCGCCGCGCGCAAATCGCGTTCGGGATGCATCGGCGTGTGCGTGATGCCAAGTTCGGTGATCTGCTTGTCCGTAACAGCAGAAATGCGCCGCCCCTCGACGATCAACCGTCCATCTTCGCCATAGGCTTGCAACAGACCGAGCGGGCCATGGCAAACCCCGCCAATAATCGCTTCGTTCGCATAGGCGGCAGCAACTTGTCCGCCAAGCTCAGCGGATTGGCCAAAGTCATATGCTGCGCCCCACCCGCCAGCCAGAAACACAATATCATACTGCGCCATGTCGACCTGATCGATTTGATAGGAGCGCGCGACTTTCGACTGGAACATCTGGTCTTCTAGGTAGCGTTTGTCAGGCGCTGACACGACTGGCCAGTTCAGCGACATCGGTTCAATCGGTATCTGTCCGCCCTTAATGCTCGCAATGTCGACCTCCATCCCGGAGTCGAGAAACGCATAATAGGGCGCGGTCATCTCGGAGGCGAAAACACCTGTCGCCTTGCCGGTTTCGCCAAGCGTGTCGTGGCTGGTTGTGACGATCAAGGCGCGCTTTCCGGACAGATCCATCTCCGGCACGTCATAGTGCGGGTGCAGTCCAAGACCTGTCAGCAAGCGCGGTAGGCCCAACCGGCCAATCACCAACAGAAGAACCAGACCGATTGCGCCAAACTTCAATATTTTCATCATCATAACTCGCTCCAAAACTTTGCCAAAAAAGATCTGCTAGTGTTTATTCGCCCGCTCGCCCACTCGACATTGAGACGATGAGGCCGCGCTTGGGCGACACTTGATTATCGAGCATGGCTTTCCAAATCTCAGCTGTTGCCTCGGCACCCTCTATTGTCTCGACCGACATCTCGCTTGATACTTTTTCCGCAATCTCGGCCGCCGCGGCATTTGCCTTTTCAAACAAGACACCAGCCCCCCATTCCTGGTCACGCTTGGCGATTTGCCCTGGCGCAAAGAAGAAAGTCGGTCGTGCCCCAGGCAGGTCTTTTGCGCGGCCGCGTTTCTCCCAGTGCGTCGCGCCAACCATGCAGCTTTCGACCATGTTCTCGCCGATCCGGCAGTGAAGGGTTTCGGTTAGCGCCGCATTGCCAGACATATCGACATAGGCTGTTTTCGTGCGCGCGCTGATTTCTGCCTCATGACCATAAGCGACAATCTGATCGCAACATCGAAGAGAATGAACAAAGGCCAGATTGCCGGGAGAAGTGAGCCCGACGACCCGCACTTTGTCGTCTCGTTTGAGCAGCTCTGCGAGCCCGAACCCAGTCTTCGATGATACCGCCCCAATAACCACTTGCTCAGCCCCGAAATAGTCATTGTCGACGAGATAATCGTACAGAACGAATGAGGTGATAAAGAGCGGGAACAAAAGGCAGCGCTCCGTTTCCATGCTTTGCAGATAGGTTGGATCGGCGCCTGTCCGGCGATACTGGTTGTAGAGCGCTGGCAGGTCTTTGCAGTGCGGGCTGGCATCCATGAATGCGCCTGACTGAACACTGCCGACGGTGAGTATTGTCTCGCTTGCCATTGGGAAAAACCCGTAAAGGCGCTCCCCCACCGCTATTTCTGATGCATTCGACTGGGCAACTTCTCCGATGCCCCAGACGGGCACTTTGCCCCACGGCTCATCCGCCGGATAATACTTCCAATACCCGATCATGTCGCCGCTGACGGCGTAGCTGACATTGTTTGACGTCAAGCCGAACTTGTCGATCGCGACTCGGACCTCTCCATCAGCAAGTGTCCGGCTCGGCGACTCCATGATCTTCGTGTCGCGATAATTCTCTCGATTGACCCATAACTCCGTGACCGTCGACATCGTATTCTCCTGATAAAATTTACGCGTGCGCCTCAATGATCGCCGCGAAGGTCGATCAATAGTTTTCCGTGATTTCTGCCGTCGAAGAGCATTTCAAATGCGTCGGGAAACGTATCGAGCCCTTGCAAAACATGTTCGCGGAACTTCAAGCTTCCGTCCGCCCGCCCTTGCGCTAACATCTGCAAAGCTTCCGGCACGCGGTGCATATAATCGCGCATGGTAAAGCCCTGCATCTTCAAACTATGTGTCACTAACCGCATGTAATTGGCAGGCCCGCGCGCCGCACCAAAATCAGCATATTGAGAGATGCCGCCGCACACGACGATCCGCCCGCGATAATTCATCCGCTCCAGAGCGGCATCGAGGATATCCCCCCCAACATTGTCAAAGTACAAATCAATGCCGTCTGGGGCAGCTGCGTCCAAGGCTTCGTTTAGATGACCAGCCTTATAGTCAATGGCCGCATCAAGTCCGAGCTCATCGGTAAGATAAGCGCATTTGACCGGACCACCCGCTATCCCAATCACACGCGCGCCCGCCTGTTTTGCAAGCTGCGCCGCAATACCTCCAACAGCTCCCGACGCCGCAGACACCATAACCGTGTCGCCAGCTTCAGGGCAGCCAATATCCATCATTCCGAAATAGGCTGTGTATCCTGTCATGCCGAGGCCGGACAAAAACAAGTGCGGGGGCAATTCACCAAGGTCGAGTTTGCGGATCGCCTTTTGAGAAAACACTCCTTCGGTTTGCAAGCCAAGGAAGCCAGTTGCCCAATCGCCGATTTGAAACCGATCTGAGCGGCTCTCCACCACTTCGCCCACGCCAAATGCTCGCATCACGGTGCCCGGCTTCACGGGCGGCATATAGCTCGGCTTATTGGTGATCCAGCCCGACATGCCGGGGTCCACCGAAACCCAATCAATGCGCAGCTTGATTTCGTTTTCATTCAGCGGCGACACATCATCATTTACAAAGGCCCAATAGGCACGCGCGGCTTGCCCTTCGGGATAGTCTGTGAGTCGAACCTGCTTGACCATTGCGATAATGTCGCCCCAAATATCACTACTCTATTGTTTTGGCATTCCGATTGCCATTACATGCTAAATTGACATATGACAAGCCAACACTTCAGAGATTGCGAGGACGTCCGACCACGCTCAAATTACACTTCGCGCCAAACTCCCGCGCCCGACGAATTGTCTGGCTGCTTGAAGAGCTCGCACTTCCCTATGAGCTCAACCGGATGGACTTTCACCCCAAAGACCTCAAATCAGACGCGCATCGCGCCCGGCATCCTCTCGGCCGTGTTCCTGTTCTCGATGATGGTGACGTTACGATTTTCGAGTCAGGTGCGATCGTGGAATACATCCTTGAACGTCATAAGAATGGCGGCCTAAAGCCAGCCGTCGAAGCGTCGACCTATCCTGATTACCTGCAATGGTTTCACTATTGTGAAGGCATGGTGATGCCGCCGATTAACATTATCGTTGTCAACACGCTGCTTCTGCCGCCAGATCGCAAGGATCAGAATGCACTCGCCCAAGCCAAACGCCTACTCTCAAAAGCGCTGGCACCAATAGACGCTGCACTCGAAGGCAAGGACTATGTGATCGGTGATTTCTCTGCCGCCGACATCATGCTCGGCCATGCCTGCTTCATGAGCAACCGCCTTGGCGTGGTTGGTGATGAAATGTCCAATTTGAAAGCTTACATAGGACACATAGAACAGCGCCCCGCCTTTCAAAATGCGATCTCGATATAGGCCCCGCGCACCGTTTCGCCATGTTCGGATCACCTTTTAAGGCTGCGAAGTCATGTTGCAGGCTCTTTAACAATAATCAGCAAGCACACCGGTACGAGTATCAAGATCACTGCTCCGGCGAACAATGAGCCAAAGGCAATGCTAAGCGCCATAGGGATGAGGAATTGGGCTTGGGTGCTGGTTTCGGTAATCATGGGCACAAGGCCGATAAATGTCGCCAGACACATTGACCGTCGCCGCACGGATTGCATCGCCAATATTGCCAATATCAAGATCGAATTGCTCCAGAACGGCTTGCGGAATTTCGATAGATATTTCGAAATCACGCACACCCTGCATTGTGATAACGCTGACGCCGTCTTTTGCGATCAGGGCCTGCTCAAGATCTTGTCTCCCGTCAGGGCTTGTGTCTCAGATTTAGGTCTGTGCTAAGAGAGGGTTTTCGCTCATCATAAGTCTCACGGAGATTAAGATGAGATCGAACAAACAAACGCCAGGTGAGCGGATCGTCAAAGACATCAAACGCCAGACCCGCAAGCAGTACAGCGCCGAAGAGAAGAT
>JBDVDE010000124.1:0-41681 GCA_039942135.1 Hyphomonadaceae bacterium | reverse complement strand
CCAGCAGGAAGCTCGAATCTACCGCCGTGGTTGCGAGGGTAGAATCGTTGGTCAACGTGCCCCCGGACGTAATCAACGTAAATTGTTGACCGACGGCAGTGACCTGCCCATTGCTATCATCAACGCTAACAACACTCCCCGTGTTCAGCGTAACGTCCCCGGTCACATCGAGCGTATCTGTCCCCAAGAGGAAAGCAATCGTGCCATTCGAGGTCAGATCGCCATCAATCATCCGGGCACCATCAACATCGAGGGTCACACCGTTTGCAACCGTCGTATTGACAGATTGCAAGATGTTCGACGCCAAGGTGAAGTTGGCTGTGGTAAAGTTCAGCGTGTCCGTAAATCCGGTTGTTCCAAGGAAGTTGCCGACAAGCGCCCCGCCCTGCTGTTCGAATGTAATGGCACTCGTGGCACCACTGGCGTCGAAAGAATTCGTCACACCAGAAAGCGTGCCACTATTGGTAATGGTGGGCAGGACACTGACATTATCCACAACGAGCGCGGTCCCGCCTGTTGATTGGATTGTCCCCGAATTTGTAAACACACTTGCCCCGGAAAGAACGTTTCCGACGAATGCCCCATCAGACGAAACGACCACGCCTGCTCCATCTAGTCCTGCGATCGTTCCAGCATTCGTGAACGAGATCGTACGTGAGTCACCTGACGCATTCCCGACAGCGATACCGACGGCCTCTTCTGCGAAGCCGGTTTGCGCGGTTATATCGCCGTCGACACCATTTAGAATGGTGATGTTGTCACCTTGGCCTGTAATCTCAAGCACGGAGCGCGCCGAACCGCCAGTGAGTCCCAGCAATGATCCTGTATTGTTCAAAATTGTGCCGGACTGTCCGCGGATAGAGACAGCAGAATCCGCCGACGAAATCGTACCGGCATTATTTACCGTGCCGCCGCTAAGGCCAGCATCATCGCCGCTTCCCTGATCGAAATAAATGCCTTCGCCCGGACCAGTGATCGTACCGCCCGCGAGATTGTTAATCGTAATTCCGCCCCCATCAACGCGAATGGCGCGGTCGGCAGTTGCAGTAATCAAACCGGCATTCTCGATGATGCCGCCATGCGTGGCAATCTCAAGACCACCATCCGTGTCGACACCACTGCCGATATATATACCGTTATTTCCGCCCGAGATGACCCCGGTTGCTGTGTTGGAAATTGTACCTGTCAGGAATTGCGCGTCATCTTCAAACCTGATCGCGGCATTTGAACTGCTTGTCCGTATAGCCGAAATTGTGCCCGAATTTGTAATATTGATATCAAAACTGCACGGATCGCAGCTGGTACTTGATCCCGGATCGCCATTGATATTGATCGCATCCGCATCGGAATCATCACCCTCAAGATCCCGGATGATGCCGGCATTATCAATCACAATCGTTGCAACAACACCCGAATTTGACGCCCCTTGTGCGCCGTCCGCATCCAAAGCGGGGCCATCAAGGCCAATGGCCGGACCACCGCCCGATCCTGCCTGGGTTTCGATAATTCCGGTTGCGCTATTATTGATCGTGAACGTACCTTCGGCATCACGGTCCAGATAAACAACGCCTTCGGTTTGGTCATCATTCACACCAGCGATCAGGCCGGTATTGTTCAGTGTGACATTGTCCCCCTCAACGAAAACAACACCATCATTGCCAAACAATTGGCCATTATTGTTGATAATGGTTCCAGTCTCACCATTATCAACGAAAACGACCGTGTTCTCGTCAGCGCCATCAGTATTAATCAGTGTTCCATCGATTGTGATGACCACATCGGCCGCACCACTGTCGACGAGAATATTGTCGCCAGAGCCAACGGTGCTTGAGACCCCGGCAGCGACCGTAACTGTTTGATTGTCGTCCGGATTTACCGGCGCCATAGTCGTGTTATCAATCACGATCTGGGCGTTCGCCGTCGCAGATCCGAAGGTCATCAACAACGCAGCTGCAGCCGAACTTGCCAGAAGGGCTTTCTTGGCACTTGGCAATTTGGTTTTCTCATTCTTAGACATCAAAGTTCTCTCCCTAAAACTCACTTTATAACGTTCCAAAATAGATTTTTTCTAAGTTATCAAGTGCAGAAACCACGCATCATGTCAACCAATTGAATGACCAATTATCCTCACCAATTAAAATTCTTCGATTGAGGTGCAAAAATGTGTCACAATCTTTGCAAATGTCCGAGCATTCCATCCCGTTTCCGATGATATTCACCCTGCACCAACAGCACAAAATCGGATCAAGGCTAAGAAATTTCGATTGCAAAAAAATGACCATAAATATTTGATTTTTAACATGTTTATCTGACACTAGAGCATCGCGCGCGCATCATCCACACAGAAATTCCACCACCTAACCAAATACCCGGTGTCAAGAATTCAGGCGTCCGACATCTCAAGCAAGCCACCATCTCGACAACCGCACGTCGAACCATGCTTCCCGTCTAATTCTAAGCGCATTTCAACCCTTATTTTCGAGCGAAAATGCGAGAAAAATTGGCAAGTCTGCATACCAATTGGCCGACCCAAATATCCACCACGGCATTCCTGCACGCGGGGTCCCTCCCATAATCCCCGCCGGGCTTCGCGTCGAAACGCGGAACCCGGCGGGCAGTCAGGAGGCGGTACAACCGGCTAGAACTTCGCTGTCAGTCCAACGAAGTAGCGCGGTCCGAACACGTTGAGTTCGGCGAAGTTGTCAAACGTCGGATTTAGCTGCTCACGCGGCTCGTTGAACAAGTTCACACCCTCAATCGACAGTTTCACATTGTCGGAAATTCTATACGAAATCCGCGCTTCAAAGACTGTTGCGTCCTCGATGAAGCGAAGGTTTTGCGGCGTGTTCAGGAATTGCTGGAAGAAATCGCTACGATATTTCACGATGCCTTGCAGGTTCAGTTTACCGATCCCGTAATAGATCTGGCCGCTGGCTGTGTGCTTGGATAGACCCGGCAAATTCGCTGAAGGGATCAGCCCTGACAATTGCGTTGCAATGCCATTTGCGTCGATCAGTGTTTCCTCACCAAACTGCCCGTCATTAAATTCGAAGTTGGAGTCAGCAAAGTTGTAGCTGCCTTTAAAACCAAATCCGTCAAACGGTGCCGGCAAATAGGTGAACGCATGAGACACCGTGGCTTCGATGCCGAAAATCGTGCTGGTATCATCCCCGATATTCTGGGTCGACACGAGGACGTCAAAGTCAGATCCGTCCACATTGAACGTCTCAATCTGGGCAATACTTTCAAAGCCGCCATCGAATACCTTGTAATATGCGCCTACAGCGAAAATTGTGTCGGCATTAGGATACCACTCGACAGCCGCATCAAAGTTCCAGGACAAGAACGGTCGCAATTGCGGGTTCCCCGATGCAACCACATTCGCCAACACATCAGCCGTTGTACCATCCAGAACATCCAATGTGTCATCATCATTGACCGCATTGAACTGGCGGCCAGCGCCGAGGTCTGATGGATCAGGGCGAGACAACGCACGGAAGATGCCGCCGCGCAACAAGAGGTCGTCTCTCAATTCAGCAACCACGTTGAGACTAGGCAAGAACTCCGTATACGACAGCCCGTCCTCGGTCACAATCAGATCAGCACCCGGAATTGCCTCGATAGCCGTGACATTATCATCAACGTCCGTGACCGTTTGCAGCTCCGAACTAAAGCTGGTCGATGTCACTTCAGTGTCGACCACACGCAATCCGAAATTACCTCGAACAGGCAGACTGCCAACAATGGTATCGAAATCGGCCTGCAAGTATGCTGCAAAAGTTTCTTCCTCGATGTCAACATTTGCAACATCAATAAATCCGTCCGCACTCGGAACAATAGCTGAGCGGCCAAGCAAGGTCTCGACAAGGCAAAGACCATCAAACGTCAAGAATGTATTGCCAGTTCCCTGCTCAAGAATGTTCCCGTCCTCGTCGATATTTGTAATCAGATTGCCGTTAACCTCACCATCAAGAAAACCCGATTCAGGGAATGTGCTGCGGGCACAAGTTGATGCTGCGAGCGACGCAATATTGCTACCATCAACCGGCACGCCGCCAATCTCCGTAACAAATTCAGCTGTTTCGTCGCCACCGTCATCAAATTCGAACTCGTTACGAATACGCGGAATCTGATCATATTCAAGCACCGAATAGCGCGCGCCACCTTTGATCGCCTTCAGAACAGGCAGCGTGTCGGACACATCATATTCCGCGTCCCCTTTGATCGCCCAGATCGTATTGTTACGGAACTGGTTCAGGTCTTCGCGAACACGAACATTGTCGTCGGTAAAGGTCAAAGGATCAGTCAAGTCCGTATCCACAACAGTAAACTGCTGGGCTTGCGATCCGTTCTGCAGAACCTCAACACCGATAGCTGTTGTTCCGCCGGACACAACACGCGCTTGAATCTGGTTCTCACGACGCGATGTATCTGAATAGGAGCCATCAATGGTAACGTTCAAACGATCGGTCACATCGAACGATGCACTCCCGCCAAATCCGATATATTCTTCGAGCCGCTCGGAGAACTGGCTGTTGACCTCAATATCGCCGCTTGTTGTTGCTGTGCGCAAAGATCCATCAAGCGCAGTGCTCAGCGGGAACACATCATCTTGCGGATCAACCGATGTAAACGTCAAAACGCCGTTCTCCAGTACCGGGGCGATACTGGTATCAATCGGCTCGATATCATTGGTATCGAAGACAATATCACTGCGGAACTCTTCAAAGACACGGTCAGAGTACTGACCATCAAAATTGATGTCGATCCGGTCATTTGGCTGCCACTGCACGGCACCGAAAACAGAGTTACGTTCGTCATCCGTAATGTTCTGACGGAAGGACCGCGAGGATGACGTCAGTACGAAGGCTTCGGTCACACCAATACGGTCGCCGGTTAAAGGGTCAACATCCTCGGCACTCACATTCGGCGAACCGCCATTACATGAAGACCCGTCAAGCGAGGCAATTGTACAAGATTGGAAGGTACTTGTTGAACGCGCTTCTTGCTCAGGGTTCGGTGTGATATTTGTTTGGCCGCCAACCGAGATGCCGAAACGACCAAAATCAGTATCGAACTGGTCAACATAGCTGCCGGTTAGACGATACCCGAAGTCGCGCGTCGGATTGTCGATCGCCAGATTGTCCGGATTAACATTGAACTTCGCCTGCAACTGAACACGGCGCTCGCCATATTCGAGCGGCTTAAGTGTGCTCAGTGCAATTTGCCCGGCCACGCCGCCTTCAATCAGGCTGGCTTCCTGAGTTTTGTAAATCTCGATCTTGTTAAACAGCTCGGACGGGAACTGGCTGAAGTTTACAGAGCGGTCACCCGATCCGTTTGTCGCCTCGCGTCCGTTGATAACAGTGGAGGACAGAAACGGTCCCAAGCCACGAATAGAAACTTCTGTCGCACCGCTGCCTTCTCGTTGGGAAGCAACTGATGTAATTGTCTCCAGCGCTTCAGCGATTGAAAGCGCAGGCAAGTCGCCAATATCGTCAGCGGACAGGCCATCCACAATCGATGTGCTTTGACGTTTAATTGCATTCGAATCCTGAACGGTGCGTCGAATACCCTGGACGACCACTTCGTTCAAAGTTCTCTCTTGCGGTACGGTCGTCTCTACCGGAGCATCGGCATCAGCCGTTTCCTGCGCGAGCGCCACACTTGGTATAGCAACGCCTGAAAGCGCCGTACCAAAAAGCAGAATGCTCTTAAAAACTCCTATGTTTGCTTTATTCCTTGCTGTCCCGCTTTCGATCGTTTGCAATGTCATGTCTCCCTATATTTATTGCATCCCACCTAACTGAGAGACGTATACCAGTGTGTCAACCTTTAAACGGGAAGGATCAGCCGGATTGGTAGGACCAAATCCTTTTATTTATAGTTTTTTGGCAAAGGCGGAAATATTTCCGCCTGATTGTGTCATCAACGCCACACAATGAACTCGGCAAAAAAACCACCCTTCAGCCCCCACTCACACGGGCACCGCGAACCGCCTAAAAAAAACAGCCAAAAGTAGGCCCCATATGAGCGCAGCGAACGGCCCCAAACAAACGGCCCTGAGCATGCTTCATGAGAGCGCAGCCAGCGGACGCAAGAAAGACAGCCCTGAGCACGCTTCATGTGAGCGCAGCGAGCGGAAGCAAACATAGAGAGAAAATATGGTGGAGCCAGACGGAATCGAACCGACGACCTCTTGCATGCCATGCAAGCGCTCTCCCAACTGAGCTATGGCCCCACATTTTGGACTTTGCAGGAGATAGAGCGGACCGCCCTACCGATCAAGCCCTAATCTTACTCTCCGGGCAGATCGTCTTCATCACCAATGTCATCAACATCAATGTCGAAGGTCTCTTCATCATCATCGGCGAGAATATCGTCTGCATCATCAACGCCTTGCTCGGAGAAGCCAGCCGGTACGCCGCCCTTCGCAGATGCGTCTTCATCATCATCGGCGCTATCATTGACTGCCAGCGCCGGATCATTCTCGTCGCCCAGCTCGGCAATTGTCTCGCCATCGCCGTCTTCGTCGTCTTCGCCGACCGCCGCTTTGGCCTCGTCAATATCGTCCTCGTCATCATCATCCTTAGCGGCAGCTGCAGGCGCAGCACTGGCCGCTACCTTGGCGCGAACACTGGCGATTTCTTCGGCATCAGGCTCGAATGTGTGCTGACACTTCGGACACACTGCCGGGCGTTTGTTAAGGTCGTAAAACTTCGCCTCACAGTTGGGACAAATTTGCTTGGTACCAAGGTCAGATGTTGACACGAGCGCGCCTCCGTAATTTTAAGTGTGAATCAAACAGTGGCGAGCGATTGCCATGAACATAAGGCGCTGTCAAAGCCCTTTCGCGTCAAAACGCGATTCAGAACGAAAGTGACCCTGTTTTGCTGACATCCCATCCCGTCTCCGCCTTGGCCGGAACGCTGCGCGCGCCCGGTGATAAATCCTGCTCGCACCGGGCTTTGATCCTTGGCGGCCTCGCCTCCGGCACAACCGAGATTACCGGCTTGCTCGAAGGCGATGATGTCCGCCGCACAGGCGCCACTATGGCAGCTCTGGGCGCCGAGGTCAGCCGTAATGGCTCCGGCACATGGCAGGTCACCGGCGTTGGCTCAGGCGGCCTCTCCTCCCCGACCGCATCACTCGACTTCGGCAATTCGGGCACCGGCTCGCGCTTGCTCATGGGCGTTATGGCCGGACACGCGCTCGACGCGCATATTATCGGCGATGCCAGCCTGTCGTCCCGTCCGATGGCCCGCATCACACAACCGCTGAGCCAAATGGGCGCAACATTCGAGACCAGCGACGGCGACACCCTGCCCCTGACCCTGCATGGCACCGACGCCCTGCAAGCGATGGCCTACACGCCCCCTCATGCCTCCGCGCAGGTCAAATCCGCCATCTTGCTCGCTGGCCTCAATGCACACGGCACAACCAGCGTCTCCGAAGCCCGCATGACCCGCGACCATACCGAGCGCATGCTGGCAGGCTTCGGGGCGCATCTCGACATCTCCCGCGCCGATGGTGTGCGCACAGTGTCGATCACGGGCGGTCAAAGCCTCAGCGCCCAATCGGTACAAGTGCCCGGCGACCCCTCCTCCGCGGCCTTCCTGATCGCCGCAGCGCTGATATCTCCCAAGGGTGATGTGTTGATCGAAAATGTTATGTCGAATGAAACCCGTGACGGATTTTTCCGCATGGCCGAGCTTATGGGTGCAAAACTCGGTGCCGAGCCGCAAGGCGACGCCGCTGGCGAACGCCTGATCAATTTGCAAGCGAGCCATGCCAGCCTGACCGGCGCCCCGGTTCCCGAACATCTCGTCCCCTCCATGATCGACGAATTTCCAATCCTCGCCGTCCTCGCCTCATTTGCCAGCGGCGAGACGCGGATCACCGGCGCAGCGGAACTGCGGGTCAAAGAAAGCGACCGGATCAGCGCAACCGTCAACATGCTGCGCGTCAATGGCGTCGAGGCAGATGACACCGAGGACGGTTTTATCGTTCAAGGCTGCGCGGGCAAGGTGCCGGGCGGCGGGCACGTCGTCACCCATCACGACCACCGCATCGCCATGAGCGCACTTGTCATGGGCACAGCGGCACAAAGCCCGGTCAGCGTCGACGACACCAGCATGATCGACACCAGCTATCCGGACTTTGTCAGCCATATGCAAAGCCTTGGTGCGCAGTTCGACTAGGACATACGTTACACCCGCTTTCGGCGTCTATTTGGACGAACGCAGTTTTTCGAGCTGAGCGGCTGCCCAGTCCTTGCCGCCCCACCCAAAGGCAATCGCTGCTGCTGCTGCGCCGCCCATGATGAAGTATTCGGCCACATTGAGAATGAACTCGCCGCCGGTCGGGTCGAGACCCATGCGGGAAATTCCCAAAATAACCGAAAGAATGATGATCACCCATTTGACGAGACCAGCAGCGACATCCGTTGCGCCTGATCCAGCCGACGCCATCACGCCCGTAATCATCCGCGCGAGGAAGACACCCGCAAAGATGATGACAGCACCGAAGGCAATCTGTCCGCCCATTTCAAGTACAATATTCAGAGCATTGGTCAGGGCATCAAAGTTGAGCACTTTGAGCGATTGGATGAGACCAAGCAGGATGATGAAGAAGCTCGATGCGGACGCAATCAGGCCAGACGCCGTCATGCCGCTATCAGCGCCTTTAAGAACTCCAAGCTCGGCAACCGCCGCATCAATCCCGAAATTCGGCAAGGTCTTGCGTGCAAGGCCTGAGACAAATTTTGCGATGAAAACGAACAGGCCGAGAATGATACCCGCAACCAATATGTTCGGGATCACGCCGACAATATCGTCCAGCAAGCCAATGGCCGGATCGGAAATTGCGCTGATGTCGAGCACTTCAAGTGCTGCAATGCCGCCGAAAATAGCGATCATGGCGGAGGCGACGGTCGCGGTAATGCCCGAAACGTTTACATTGTCTGTTGCCAGTCCGAACTTGGCAGGCATTGGGTCTGCGAAGATCAGGACAGATTTTATGGCCTGACGGACAACATTTGCGACGATCATAAACACGCCGAATACGATGACGGCGGCAATGATTTTCGGCAAATAAGCGAGAATTTGGCTGAGCATGTCATTCAAGGGATCGACAATAGTTGTCATATCCAGCTTGGTCAGCGCTTGAATCATGCCAATCAGGATAATAACCCAGTAGGCGGCTGTTCCGAGATTGAAGCCAAGCGTCTTAGCGCCCGGTTCTACCGTATTATTGGCCTTCTTCGCCAATCCGGTTGCGTCAATACCTTTCGCAATCAATGTGCGAACCAATGTCGCAACTATGATGGTAATGACGATAATAATCGTCGCTGCGATCAATTTAGGCGCGTAATAGGTCGCCTGATCTGTTATATTTTCGATGAATTGTTCCATAATTTCCCCAGTTTCCAGTCTTTTAAGGTTCCTTTGCCTACCAGATTAAACATGACCAACAGGCAACAATCTAATGATTGCTACAGTTTACGGTAAAAAACCAGCCTCTTTGTCTGTACCCAGCTTAAATGAGACATAGTCTCTTAGGCGGGCTGACAGCTCGGAAACGTCACCAATCAGGTCATTTGGCGCAATCGGGGGGCCGAAATTCAGGTCGAATCTGGCGTGCTTTTTGTTCAAAAGCTCATGAAATAGCGTAATATCGCGCAATTCCGCATTGGTTTTCGCGAACAGATAATACAGGTGGGAATTTCGTGCACCAACATGTAGCGGAATAATCGGGGCAGATTTCTTACGCGCCAAGGCAATTGCAGTTGAATGCCAGTCTTGTTCGGTCAAAACACCGTCAATCATGCGCGCCAATGTGCCTGACGGGAAAATGACGATGCACTTCTCCTCAGCAAAGGCCTCGCCAGCGAGCCGCAATGTTTCACGGGTTTTGGCTGGAGAGCGTTTGTCTTTGACCCATTCCACCGGGATCAGTGTGTCGGAAAACCTCGGATTGACCCGAACCGCATCGGCATTGGCGAAAAACACCACATCATCGCGGACCTGACGCAAGGCCTCCCAAACCGCCGCGCCATCGGCTAGCCCCGTCGGGTGATTGGCGACAACAACAACGCGGCCGGTTCTGGGCAGATGCCGGATGTTCTGGATATTCATATCGAAGGCCAGCCGGTCGGCCATATAATCGAAAGAGCTGCGGCCATCGAGCTTTAACAGATCGTCGGCCATGGTTCTGGCTTTGCGATAGTCGAGAAGCCCGTAAAGGAGTGGACGCATGAGCGGCCATGTCCAATGGCTGACAAAGCTTGGACAGCGTTCTTCAATCAGAACATCGACAATATGCTTGCCCGTCTGCTCCTCGGTGACGGCAAAGGCGGATGCTTTGACGATCTCTCCTTTAGATGAATTCTCCACGGCCCCCTCCCTCTTCTGCCTCTTCCATGTCCTCGCTCTGGCTATAACATTCAAATGCCGCGCCAAGGCCGTAAAGTGCCACATTCAAATTAAAACGCAAAAAGTGCCAAAAAGTGCCGATTTAAACCTTTCAGTCATTTTCGCTTTACCGATCGGAAACATCACGGTGGCATATTCGTGTTTCTCGACGAGGCGGGCTGCTTCATCGAATAGGGCAAAAGTAGATTAGATTAGAGTCATTGGAGAGTAGGCGTATGAAAGTTCTTTGGGTTGAGGATCACGAGCCGGTTCGGGACATGTTGGCAATCGCAGCTGACAAGGCCGCACGGAACCGCGTGCAGGTTGATCTGGTTATGGCATCAACCCTGATGGAAGCCGAGAACCGCATTCGCCTCGAACGGTTTGATCTGGTCGTTCTTGATCTGACATTGCCTGACAGTTTTGACGGGGAAATGACGATTGCACGCGCTGCCAATATGGGTCAGTTCCGCATCGCCGTCGTCTCCGGCAGTGAAAACCGTGACGTGGCGGTCGCCAATGCGGTTAAATGCGGATGCAATATCTCGCCGAACGCAGTCTCCAAAGCATCGCTACCGTTTAACCGGTTCATCCAGCGCCCAGAAACTTTCCACGAGTTTCTCACCGAGCTTATGCCCGACGCCCAAGTGCGCGAAAAGGTTGCCTAGCGCCTCTTGCGCTTGGACACGTTAACGGCCACACCGTAACTCATGGACCTGACAACCGCCCCCGTTACCTTTGCGCTTCTCATTGCCAATACACTTCTCAGCCTGATGGCGTTCGGGGATGATAAGTTCCGTTATAGGGGGCTGTTCATTGTCGGCCCCATCTTGGAAGGCAAAGAGTATTATCGGCTGATCACATCCGGCTTTTTGCATGGCAGCCAAGGGCACTTGCTGGTCAATATGCTGACGTTGTTCTTTTTCGGGCCAGCCCTTGAAGGCGCATTAGGCCCTGTCTATTTCGGTCTCGTCTATTTTGCCGGTCTGATCGGTGGCAGTTTGTGGATGCTTCTGGAGAACCGTAGAAACCCGCGCTACTCGGCGCTGGGCGCCTCCGGCGCGGTCTCCGGCATCCTGATTGCGTTCTCGCTGTTTGCGCCGTTCAATACGCTACTTTTATTCTTTGTACTGCCCATGTGGGCGATTGTTTTCACGATCGCATATATTGGCTACAGCATGTACGCCTCGGTCTATCAAAAAAACTCCGGCATCGCACATGACGCGCATCTCGGCGGCGCTCTGGCGGGCGGACTGATGACTATACTTCTGGTGCCTGCGGTCTGGCCAAACTTCATCATGCAAATCGAAAGCAAGCTGGGAGTGGGCTAAGTCATGGGCAAGGTCGCCGATGAATATGCCCGCTTACTGGCTGACGGATCGATGCTGTCTGACCCTGCGCAAGCAGAGGCCCTCTCCCGTCTCGATGAACTTTCGGTTGCGCTGACCAGTTCGAAGTCCGGATTTTTCAGCAAAGCCACCCCCCCGCGCGGGCTGTATATCTGGGGCGGGGTCGGGCGCGGCAAATCCATGCTGATGGACCTGTTCTTCGCGCAGACGGAAATCGAACAGAAAACCCGCATCCACTTTCATGCGTTTATGCAAGATGTGCATGCCTTCCTGAATTACTGGCGCGGCCTATCTGAAAAAGAACGCAAGCGCAGCCAGTGGCGTGTGCGCGGCCAAGATATAGACGACCCGATCTGGCCTGCGGCTGCCAAGATTGCCGCCAAGGCGAAACTGCTTTGCTTTGACGAGTTTCAGGTCAGCCAGATTACCGATGCGATGATCCTCTCGCGCCTGTTTGATGCCTTGTTCGCGCAAGGTATTACCATGGTGTCGACCTCCAACCGGCCACCCGATGACTTGTATAAAGACGGGCTGAACCGACAATATTTCACGCCCTTTATCGATCGGCTCAAGCAAAGCTGCGACACGCTGAACCTTGCCTCCGAGCGCGACTATAGGCTCGACAGATTGTCCGAAGCTCCGGTCTGGTACACCCCGCTTGGCGCCGATGCCGATGCAGCGCTTGATGCGGCATGGAGCCGATTGACCCTTGGTGCCAAACCGGAGACGACAAGCCTCACAGTGGCGGGCCGACAGCTGCCGGTCCCTGCCCATGCCGGAGGGCTGGCACGGTTCAGTTTCGCAGACCTGTGCGCCCAGCCTCTGGGGCCAGCTGACTATCTGATGATTGCCGCCCGCTTTCACACCGTCTTGATTGACAACATCCCCGCTTTGTCACCGGACAATCGCAATGAAGCGATCCGCTTTGTCACGCTGATTGATGCACTTTACGAAGCCAAGACCAACCTCGTTGCCTCGGCCGATGCCGACCCCGATGCATTGTATCCGACCGGCACGGGCAGCTTTGAATTCCAGCGCACGGCCAGTCGCCTGTATGAGATGCGCTCGACCGAATATTTTGCGATGGAACGCGTGGTGGCAAGCGAGTAGTTTATCGGCGCGTATCCCGCCCCTTCCCCGCGCCGCTTACCCGGCCTATACCCATGCCCATGACAGATCTTTCTCCCACCAGTTTTGTAGCCTCAGGCTTTGAACCCGTTGCCGACACGTTTCTTGAGAACTTCTCGAACGGGTTAGAGCTTGGCGCTGGCTTTGCCGCCTTCCATGACGGCGAATGCGTTATCGACATTCAGGCCGGTTTCACCGATCGCAAATCGACCTCGCCATGGACTGACACAACATTGGTGCCCGTCTATTCGGTCTCGAAAGGCATATCAGCGCTCGTGATTGCTTATCTGGTTGAGCAAGGGCGGATTGATTACGCCAAACCCCTCTCGGACTATTGGCCCGAATTTGCGGCCCACGGCAAAGGCGAGGTCAGCGTCGCTGAAGCCTTGTCGCATCAAGCTGGTGTACCGGGCTTTGTGGAGCCGATTGATCCGGAGCTTTGGCTCACCCCGCGCGCGCTTTCGGCACGGCTTGCAGAGGAACCGCCGCAATGGACGCCCGGCACAGGGTCGGGCTACCATCCGCTCAGTTGGGGATATATTGCCGGAGAGCTCGTCGCACGGGTGTCCGAGCGCAGCCTTGGAACGCTTTTGCGTGACGAAATTTGTGCCCCGCTCGGCATCGATTTCCATATTGGCCTGCCAGCCAGCGAGCATGAGCGCTGCGCTGATCTCAAGCGGCCATCCGCCTTTCCCGATCTTGGCGAGATAACCGATACGAGACGCAGCGCCTTTTTGACCAAATGGGCGTCGCCCAATCGCGGCGGTGCAATCTGGCGAGAGATCGAAATACCTTCAGCCAATGGCCACGGCACCGCCCGCGCAGTGGCGCGCTTATATGGCGCCTATGCCAATGGCGGGCAAATCGAGGACCGGACGCTGTTTGGCCGCGCTGTCTATGACGCGCTGACCCGTGTCTATACAACCGGTCCCGACCGCGTTTTGCCGTTTGATATGTCCTTTGGCGCAGGGATCATGCAGAACTCGAATCTCGCCTTTGGACCTGACCGTGCCACATTGGGTCATTCGGGCTGGGGAGGCTCTGCCGCATTCGGCGACTCCAACCGCAACCTGTCCGCCGCATATGTCATGAACAAGCAAAGCAATATCCTACTTGGCGATCCGCGACCGACACGGCTGTTTGCCAGTCTTTACGGGTGTTTATAGGGATATGTTCCCCTATTGAGGCATTTTATTCGGATAAAAACGCCTGAAACGCGAACTTGGCACGCCCCCTGCACAAGAGAGAGCAGAGCTTAACTCCCTCTGCTAAACTTATTATTCCCCGGCCCGCCTTGATTGGTCCGCCGGGGTTTTTTCTGCGCGGGATTCTAGGCTGGTCGCGGCGTGCGGGTTTTCAAACTGTCATAAGAGAACACGAGCAACGCGATCCAGATAAAGGCAAATGCCAGACCTTGGGTGAGCTGGAACACTTCCTGGAACACCAGTATAGCCAGCAAGAACTGCAAGGTCGGGCCGATATATTGCATCATGCCGACGGTTGCGAAGGTCAGGCGTTTGGCAGCCAGGGCGAACAGGATGAGCGGTAACGCAGTTAGCGGCCCCGACAAGATCAATAGCCCGATATCGCGCGGCGTGCCATGACCCCACACTGCGCCGCCGCCATCCGAGAATTGCAATAGCCAGATCATGGCCAGCGGGAACAAGATAGCGGCTTCGACCACAAATCCTGCGCGCCCATCAATCTGCAAATACTTCCGGATCAGCGCATAGCCGCCAAAACTAAAGCAAAGAAATAGCGACACGGTCGGCACCGCGTTCAACGCGATGGTCATCACGACCACACCAATGGCGGCCAGCCCGACAGCCACCCATTGCATCCGCCGTAAAGCTTCCCCGAGAAACAAAGCGCCAATGGCAACGTTCACCAGCGGATTGATATAATAACCGAGGCTGGCCTCAAGCACGCGGTCCTGACCAACCGCCCAGATATAGACCAGCCAATTGCTGGCAATGAGCATTGACGAAACGCCGAGCCAGAGCAGCATCTTACGGTTCCATGCCGCTTTTAGTTCCGGCAATGCGCCAGCCAGTCCGAGCAATAATAGTCCTGTCGGCAGCGACCAGATAATCCGGTGTGCGAGCATCAGTTCCGGCTCGATATGCGGCAGCGCCTTAAAATAAAGCGGCAACAGCCCCCATATTATATAGGCACCCAAGGCCGAGAAAAATCCGAGACGAACACTTTGAGACATGGCCGAGCGCATATCAGTGTCCGTTCAAGCTGCATAGCAAAGACTTGTAAGGTGCGCGGATCAGTCTGAAACAGTGCCGAGCCAGTCCTCGCGGAATTTGCGCTGGCGACGCGGAAGCCTGCCATTGCCCGCTTCGTTCAGGGTAATATGCAAAGCCGGATCGGGCATCAGCATGAGCGCGGCAGACCGCACCGCACCGCGCTGCACATAATCGACTTGTAGCTCGTCGCCCGGCTGATGCCGGCCAATCGCATTGGCAATATCGTCGGCACTGTTGATCTCGTAGCGACCGATTTTGACAATCTCGTCACCGCGATCAAGCCCGGCACTATAGAGCGGCGTCCCTTTGAGAGTGTTCGAGTCGATCATGACCTCATCGCCATTGGCCGAATATTGCGGTGTGCCGATCCAGGCTGTGTCGGGATTTGCCAGCTCCAGCGACAGCCCTGCCCGCGCAAGGAGCGGCCCATAGTCCGGCAACTCGCCTCGTTCGATATATGTCTCGAAGAACCGGTCGGCAAATGCCTGATCGCCCGACACATCCGCCAAGCCGCGGCGCAGATCGGCATTGGTATAAGGCGTCTGCGAGCGGCCATGCCTGTCCCATAATAGACGCATATAATCGTCGAGCGTTACGTCTTTAAATTCGCCCCGTAAACTGAGGTCGAGCGCAAGTGCGATCATCGCTCCATAAGGATAGTAAGACACAAATGTATTGGCGTGATTGGTTGGATCGATGGTTGCGGCTGCATCGACAAATGGCGCGCGCAAGCTCATATCGCGCGGCGAACGGATGGTCCGGCCCGGTGCATTGACAATGCGGCTGAGGGTCCGCCCGAGTGAGCCCAAATAAGCCTCGACCGATTGCTCGCCTGCCCGCCGGATGGTCAGCGGCCCGTAATAGCTGGTGAAGCCTTCGGCAAACCAGAGACTGTGGCTCGGATTGGCGACGGTGAAATCGAACGGTTCGAGATCGGCCGGACGCAAGCGTTCGACATTCCATGCATGGATAAATTCGTGCGAGAGCGTCCCGAGCTGTGAGAAGTCGGCTTTGAGCAGCGAGCTTGGATGGCTCAAAATCGTTGAATTGCGATGCTCCATCCCGTCGCGGCTGGCATGCGGGAGATAGTCTGCGATGAATGTGTAGGTTCCGGTATCAAAGGCGGGCGCTTCCCCGAACAAGCGGATTTGCTCTGCCACGACTTTTTTCGCCTTTTCGGTGAACAGGTCGAGATCTTCGTCCGTGCCATCATGGTGGAGTGCCAGGCGGATGGTTTGCACATTATCGCCCTCGCCGACCTGCCATGTGCGCAGATCAAAAGCGGAGAGTTCGACGGGGCTATCCATGAAATATTGCAGATTGGGTGCGGTAAACGCCAAGGCATCATCTGTCGGGAAAAGCTGTGTCGCCGCTTTCCATGTCTCGTCGGACGGATCGAAAGCAATCTCGATGGCGCGGTCTTCGAGGCCCTGTGCCCACATAAAACTAGCGGGCGCATTGAGATGCGCATGGGTCAGGTCAATCTGGCTATATGTTCCGTCGGCGCGGTCGGCATAGAGGGTATATTCAAGATCGACTTGTCCTGCATGGCCGGAGATGACCCACGAATACGGGTCCGACTGGTCGACATCGAGCTTCGTTCCGTCTGGCCGTGTCGCCCTGACCTCGTAAACATTTTTGGCAAATTCGTGAATGGCATAGCGGCCAGGCGAGGCGCGCGACATCTGGACGGTGAGCGGCCCCTGTTCAAGATCGCTCAAGCTCATGCTGATTTGCGCTTCGTGGTGGACCGCATTCGGGAAGCTTACCTCATAACGCACCGGCGCATCACTTTGCGCAAATGCCGATCCTGTCAGCGACAGACCCATAACAACCAAGCAGGGATACTTCATATGACTCTCCATAAAACGCCGCATGACGCCCAGTAAATTTGCCTCAGTGTTCCCGTACTTTTCTCGGCATGTCTACAAGGTTTGGCGCGGCGTCTTGACCTTTGGCTGCAAATTCCGCACTTGCGTGGGCTAACCCCATAGGAGCCATTGCTGATGACCGGTCCACAACCTCTCGCAAACATTCTCGAAATTGTGCCTTATAAGGGCGGTGAACCGGCCGAAGGCGGCTGGAAATTATCATCGAATGAAAACCCGCTGGGCGCATCTCGTGCCGCGATTGACGCGATGAAGCACGCCGCCGAGACGATGGAACGCTATCCCGATGGCGGCGCGACACATCTGCGCCGCGCGATTGCAGAAAAATATGGCCTAGACGCCGACCGGATTGTTTGCGGCTCCGGCTCGGATGAGATTTTCCAACTGCTTGGCCGCGCCTATTTGCAGCCCGGTGACGAGATTATCCAGACCAAACACGCGTTTCTCGTCTACCGGCTCGTGGCCCAACAAAGCGGCGCGATTACCCTGAGCGCTGAAGAACAAAACTATACCGCCGATGTCGACGCCATGCTTGCGCTCGTTACCGAGAAAACGCGGATGGTGTTCCTCGCCAATCCGAACAATCCGACCGGCACCTATATTCCGTTTGAAGAGGTCAAGCGCCTGCATGCCGGATTGCGGGACGATATTCTGCTCGTGCTCGATGGCGCATATGCCGAATATGTCCGCAAAAACGATTATGATGCCGGAACTGCGCTGGCGGGCGAAGCTTCGAATGTTTTGATGACCCGCACATTCTCGAAAATTCATGGCCTCGCCGCGCTGCGCCTTGGTTGGGCGTATGGCCCTGCGAGTGTCATCGACGCCATTCACCGCGTGCGCGGCCCGTTTAATGTCAATGCGCCGGCGCAAGCGGCCGGAATCGCTGCTCTCTCCGATGATGCATTTGTTGATGCGTCTGTGGCCCATAATGATGCCGAGCTTGTGCGCATGGCAGACGGATTGGGAAAACTTGGCTATGAGCTCGTCCCCAGTGTCGGAAACTTCCTGCTGATCAAATTCGGCTCGGAAGCCGAGAAAAAAGCTGCCGACGCGTTTTTGCGCGCCCGAAATATCGTTATCCGCGACATGACCGCCTATGGCCTGCCTAACTGTCTGCGATTGTCGTTTGGCACGGTCGAGGCGGATGATGATGTCCTCGCAGCGCTTGATGCGTTCAAACAAGGCTAGCAAAGATCATGACGCCTGTTTTCGGCCAAATCGCAATTATTGGCGCCGGGCTCATCGGCAGCTCGATCGCGCGTGCGGCGATGCAGACCGGAGCCGCAGGCACGATCAGTCTCTATGACAAAAGTACCGATGTTTGCAGCCGCGCAGGCGCGCTTGGTCTTGGGCAGATTTGCACCACAGCGGCAGAGGCGGCGGATGGTGCGGACTGCGTCATTCTATGTGTGCCGGTCGGTGCACTCGGCGCGGCAACCGAAGACATTGCCGCGGGGCTAAAGCGCGGCGCGATCCTCACCGATGTCGGGTCCGTGAAAGCGAAAGCCCAAATGGCAATGGCCGAGCATTGCCCCGCGCATGTTCATCTCATTCCTGGACATCCGATTGCAGGCACCGAGAACTCAGGGCCGGATGCCGGATTCGCCTCTCTTTTCGAAGATTCGTGGTGTATTCTGACGCCGGATAGTGAAGTACAAATATCAAACCCAGATAAAGTGTCGGCCTTATCGAGCTTTTGGGCGTCTTTAGGGTCTAAAGTCGAGATTATGGATGCAGTTCAGCATGACCGCGTTTTGGCGATTACCTCCCACCTGCCTCACCTGATCGCTTATAATATTGTCTCGACAGCCTATGACATGGAAAATGTCGATGATGGTCAGGTCGTCAAGTATTCGGCCGGGGGCTTTCGCGATTTCACCCGCATTGCCGCATCCGACCCAACCATGTGGCGAGATGTGTTTCTCAACAACAAAACGGCCGTGCTCGAGACGCTTGGCCGCTTCTCCGAAGATCTCGCCGCCTTGCAACGCGCGATCCGGTATGGCGACGGTGAGACCCTGTTCGAAGAATTTACCCGTGCGCGCGGTATCCGCAAGGCCATACTCGAGGCCGGAGAAGATTCTGACGCGGTGAATTTCGGGCGTAATACCGAGACGTAGTGCCAATTGGGCCAAGGGTCATATCCGTCCCCCTATCATTGAGCCGCGATATTGCACGATAGAGCGGAGCAGCTTACGTCTAGCGGCCATGAAACTCATACGCCTGACATACCCAACGAGCCACACCGATAGCGTTCACCGCGCGATTGACGGGTCAGACCCGATTGACTGGAGCTGTGAAGAAGAGCCGGACCGGTCGCGCGCCACCGCGCAAATCCTGCTTGATGACGGTGAAGGTCAGACTTTGATGGACGCACTGCAAAACCTGTTCGGTGATGAGGAAGACTGGCGGCTCGTGCTTATGGATGTCGAGGCAACATTGCCACGCCTCAAGCAGATCGAAGATGCCGATGCGCCCGCAAGCAAGCCAAAAGACAAAGATATCGCCATGCGCGAGGTCTTGTTCGAGCAAGTCTCGCGCGACAGCCGGATAAACATCGACTTTATTGTCCTGACGGTTTTGTCTGCTGTGGTGGCTGCAATCGGGCTGAATGGCGACAGTGTTGCCGTGGTGATTGCGGCCATGGTAATTGCGCCTTTGCTGGGTCCAATACTTGGATTTTCGCTCGGATCAGCGCTTGGTTCGACCGATCTGATGCGCAAATCGGCGGCGACGGCCATGGTCGGGCTCGGCATAGGATTTATAACAGTGTTCATTCTGTCGGTTATTTTTCCGGTCAATCTCGAGAGCCGCGAGCTGATCGCCCGCACCATTATTTCTCCGGATATCGTCGTTCTGGCGCTGGCCTCTGGTGCGGCGGCAGCGCTGTCGATGACCGGCGGGCTATCTTCAACGCTGGTGGGCGTCATGGTGGCCGTCGCTCTCCTCCCCCCGTCTGCAGCCTCGGCGATGTATCTGGGGGAAGGCCAATTTGCCGAAGCGGCAGCCGCTGCCATTCTGGTGGCCCTCAATATCGTCTGCGCGCTGCTCTCGGCACAAATCGTTTTCGCGTGGAAAGGTGTACGCCCACGCCGCTGGCTGGCGCAAAAAGCGGTCGAACGCCAGCAGAAGATCAATTATGCGGTCTGGTGTGTCTTGCTGGTGGCGCTTTTCGGGGTCGGATTTCTGATCAGCGGCTAGCGAAAAACGCCAAAACAGGCCGTTCAGGCGCGATTTAGCCCTCTGGAGGGCAATCTTTATCGAAACTGAGTGTATCCGGAAACAGGCTCATTTCTTCGTCCGTATGGCTCAAACCGCCCGAATAATGGAAATAACTGCTATCGAGCGACATTCCTTGGGGTTCTAGCCAGTAATAGAACCCGTTTTCATTCAATGTCCGGCGCTGGAAGCCATCTCTAAGTATGAAACGGGTTCCCGCAGGAATTTCGATCGCTCCCGTCAGATCCGCGAGCTCCTCGCCATCTTCGGTCAAAAACACGCCCGGCGTATAGTCGCGATAATAATGCCCCACACCCTCGGGGATCGGCAGCAGATTGGCCATATCCTTGCGCAGACCGGCCCGATCGGTTTTGAGCAAGACAAAGGGCTGTTTACTCACCACACAAATCCCTCTTGCCTGATCGTTCAGGATAGATTTGGGAAACCCGCGTTCATGGTTCCAAAGCATCAGGCCAAATGCCAGCACGACGCCAAAGGCGAGAAGAATGCCAAGCCCAAGAAACAATAGGAGCCACTTTATCATAACTGCCAGTCTGGATCGCGCGCCCTCAAAATGCAAGTTTGGCGCGAAACTACCCGGACCAATCCTTGCGCAGCAGGCCGTAAACGAGCATGTCTCTGCGTCGTCCTTCCATCAAAAAGGATTCGCGCAATCTGCCCTCCAAAACGAAGCCGAGTTTTTGGTAAATATGCTGCCCGCGCAGATTATGATCGAGCGTATCGAGCCAGATTTTGTGAATTTCGGGGTCCGCGAAAATGCGGCCAATAATGGCTTTTAGCGCGATTTGGCCAATCCCGCGAAAGGCCTCGTCAATGATAATCCGGCCAAGTTCTATGACCCGATCAGGGGTGCCAAACCCGCTCAGAATGACATATCCTGCCCGCTGCCCCTCGCGCATAATCAGCAAATACAAACTGTCTGGGCGGGTATAAAAGGCCACGTGTCCAGCCCGATCATTGCCGCGAATAAAGCCCTCTTCGCGCGCCGCAGCTTCGAGCTCAAGCATCCAGTCAAAATCAGCTTCTGTCAGAGGCTCAAGCGTAATGACCGGTAACATTTCTATATCCCAAATAGCAATAATGGCGGGTAAACCCATCCATTAACCATTTCGGATTCGAAACGGTTTCTCCGGCTAATCTCCATCCATTCTGAGGGCCGCCACAAAAGCTTCTTGCGGAATTTCGACCTTGCCGAACTGGCGCATTCGTTTCTTACCGGCTTTCTGTTTGTCGAGCAGTTTGCGCTTTCTCGACGCATCGCCGCCATAACATTTTGCGGTCACATCTTTGCGCATGGCCGAGATGGTTTCACGGGCGATGACTTTCGCCCCAATCGCGGCTTGCACGGGGATTTTGAACATTTGGCGCGGAATCAAATCTTTGAGCCGTTCGCACATCTGCCGCCCACGGGATTCCGCCCGATCACGGTGGACCAACATTGCGAGCGCATCGACCGGTTCTTCATTCACCAGAATGCTCATTTTAACCAAGTTCTCGGCGCGATGCCCGATCAACTCATAGTCGAAACTTGCATAGCCTTTGGAAATCGATTTTAGCCGGTCATAGAAATCGAAAACGACCTCATTGAGTGGCAGTTCATATTTGACCATGGCGCGCGTGCCCGCATAGGTCATTTCTTTCTGGATGCCGCGCCGGTCCTGACAGAGCTTGAGCACGCCGCCGAGATATTCGTCGGGGGTCAAAATTGTCGCTTCGATCCACGGTTCGCGAATTTCGGCCACTTTCACCACATCCGGCATATCGGACGGATTGTGTAGCTCCATATCGGTGCCGTCGGTCATGGTCATCTCGTAGACCACGCTTGGCGCCGTGGCGATCAGATCGAGGTCAAATTCACGGCTGAGACGCTCCTGAATGATTTCAAGGTGCAGAAGTCCCAAAAACCCGCAGCGGAAGCCCATACCGAGCGCGGCGCTGGTCTCCATCTCCCAACTGAAACTGGCATCATTGAGCCGCAATTTGCCCATAGCGGCGCGCAAATCGTCAAAATCCGAGGCATCCATGGGGAACAGGCCGCAAAACACGACCGGTTGCACGTCTTTATAGCCGGCGAGCGCTTCCTCACAGGGGCGCTTGTCTTCGGTAATCGTGTCACCAACCGAACAATCAGCCACATCCTTGATCGAAGCGACAAGGAACCCGACCTCCCCCGGCCCGAGGGCATCAACATTGGTGGGTTTCGGACCGAAAATACCGACATTGTCGATATCATAGGTGCTTCCCGTCTTCATCATCCGGATTTTCTGTTTCTTCTTCAAAACACCGTCGATGACGCGCACGATCACAACAACGCCGAGATAAGGGTCGTAATAGGCATCAACGAGCGAGACTTTCAGGGGCGCATCTGCGTCTCCCATCGCGGGCGCCGGCAATTGCCCGACCACAGCTTCGAGCACATCGTCGATGCCGATCCCTGTCTTGGCCGAGGTTAGAATTGCGCCCGAGGCATCGAGCCCGATCACTTCTTCGATCTGGGCGGCCACCCGATCGACATCTGCTGCCGGTAGATCCACCTTGTTGAGCACCGGAACAATTTCGTGGTTCTGATCAATCGCCTGATAGACATTGGCCAAAGTTTGCGCCTCGACCCCTTGAGATGCGTCGACGACGAGAAGCGAGCCTTCACATGCCGCAAGGCAGCGCGACACTTCATAAGAGAAATCGACATGGCCCGGCGTGTCCATCAAATTGAGAACATAGTCCTCGCCATCTTTGCCTTTATAGTCGAGCCGAACGGTTTGGGCCTTGATGGTAATCCCCCGCTCTTTCTCGATATCCATATTGTCGAGGACTTGCTCGGACATTTCGCGATCGGTCAGCCCGCCGCAATGCTGGATCAAGCGATCCGCCAAAGTGGACTTGCCATGATCGATATGGGCAATGATCGAAAAATTGCGGATTTTGTCACGTGATGTTGTCATTCGCCGGATATAGCGCCGCTTGCGAGGCGGGGAAAGCGACAAAGTGCTTAATCGTGGCTCAATCACCAAATAGGCGGGACATAAACCGGCAGAATGCTAACGGCCCGGTTCCGCGCGAGCCCAGAACATCCTAACAAGACTTGGCCTCGATCTCTGCTGCCGCCAGCGACACATCGCGAGCGATGAGAGCGCTATTTCGTGAGCCGGGCTGAATTGATGTCAGCTGCAATCGCAGAGAAAATGCCAGCCACAGTCGCAACAGAGGATTCAAAATACTGGCCGTCGGGCGTTGCGCAATCGATCAGGGCATCACGCAGATCGTTATCGCTTGCCGACAAGTTAAATCCAACAGTGTAGACTCTCACATAGCCCTGAGCCTCGATTTCACCACAGACTTTGATGAACGCATCGAGCGCGTCATCATGGTCGCGCGGCATTAAAACCTCGTCTCCCGAAGCATCTGTCTCGTAATTTTGACCGGTAACTCTGCCATCGGTCAACAAAATCAAGGTTTTCCGGTTCCTTTCAACGTATCGACGCGGCATACCAAATGGCATATCGAGTCGATTGAGCCACTCTTCCGACAAAGTACGCCAACCCCATGACAAAGCATGGTCCGTGGCCGTTCCCAATGAAAGCTCGAGCTTGTCAATATAGTCTACGAGTTCAGCTGCATCCGCGGACGCAAACAAGGCACGCGAGGCATCGCTCGGGCAGAAAGAATAATTTGAAACCGGATCGACATGCTGTGCGAACGGACGCAAATTTTTGAAACTCGTATCGCTGTCGCTCGCTTGGTCATCAAATGACTCGGTCCGCACACACCCCACATAGAGAGAATCTGGAAACTCGGATGTCTCAGGCGCAAGGACATCCATATTCTCGGGACCAAGGTTTACGCGGTTAGCAAAGGGCACAAGACTGACGACCCGGTAAGCGCCCGAGTTCGGGGGAAATGGCGAAATCGTCTGGACAAAGTCCGAAGCCGCAGCTTTCATCGCGTCGAAAGGTGCCCCCAACATAGAGACCGAGACGTCCAAGACCATCGTAACCTCATCACGCGGCACTGACACAAAGCCAGTACTTGCAACAGAAATCTGGTGGGTCGGAAGACCCAAAACACCATTTAGCGGGAAATCGATTGGGCTGGTAAACCTGCCATCGACCTGAACATCGTCACCCCGGATCTTGATGGAATACGTCGGCAAAGCGTTCGGGTCGAGCCCCTCGCCACCGACCTCAATATTCGCCGCGAATGCAATATTCCCAGCGACACGTGCTTCATTCTGTGTCGCACCGTGCCCCATCTCTACGACTACGGCAATCACCGCCGCATCAAGCGCACTCTGCGAAACACTTTGAAGCGCTACAGAGTTTTTCAACTGAAGCGCTCCAAATACCAACAATACTATAGTCGGTATAATGAGCGCTGACAAAATTGCTATATTTCCGTCCTCTCCCGAGGTCCGATCACGCGTACTACAAAACATACTACCACCCGTTCATATGCTCTTAGCGAGCTTTTGATCCGTAGGCAGTACATCAAGACTCTTGATATAGTCTGAATCCGCAACTTTCAATCGATATGCAATATTAACCCCGCAAAGAGCGATGTGTCATAATTCGTAATATTTATTACAGTTTACGGGATTAATAGTCTGATTTATGACTGTATACTAACAATGTTGGATTGACGGACGCAGCCATAGGCAAAACTGGTATCAATGGCGGAAATACCGGCCAATCTATGCAGTTTTCCGCGTACGAATGTTTCGTACGCCTCCAGATCAGCCGCCAAAACCCGCAACTGGTAATCCCAACGACCCGTCATGAGCCACAAATCAATGACTTCAGGCATATTTCCGATCTGCTCCTCGACGCGCGTGACGGTTTCATCATCATGGCGGTCCAGCTTTATACGGATAAATGCTGTGATCGGCAGGCCCAGTGCCTTCTGATCAACGACAGCCTTATAGCCGAGGATAATACCGGCCTCTTCGAGCAGACGCACGCGCCTTGAACAGGGTGAGGGAGAGAGGTTTACCCGATCGGCTAGCTCCTGATTTGTCAGGCGGCCATTTGCCTGCAATTCCGCGATGATTTGGTGATCTTTACTGTCCATTTGGCAATTATTAGCGGATTCCACCAAAATTTCCACCATTTCCTTCCTGTTTTGCAAAGTCATACGGCTGGAAACCTGTTACGTTTCAGGAAAGCGTTCAAGAAGGTTTAGATTATGGCAGATATACTCGATAAGGGATTTTCAACCCGCGCAATTCATCACGGATATGACCCGATCGAGGAACAAGGCGCGCTCACCCCGCCTCTGCATCTAACCTCGACCTTCGCCTTTGAAACCGCCGAACAGGGCGGCGCACGCTTTGCCGGCGAAGAGCCAGGGCATGTCTATTCGCGTATCTCCAACCCGACAGTGGCACTGCTCGAAACCCGAATGGCGTCGCTTGAAGGCGGAGACGCCTCTGTCGCAATGGCCTCGGGCATGGGCGCAATCACATCGGTTATGTGGAGCTTCTTGAAAGCGGGCGACGAAGTGATCACGGACAAGACGCTGTATGGTTGCACATTTGCGTTTATGCGGGATGGGCTGACGCGGTTTGGGATCAAGGTCACGCATATAGATTTGACCAATCCGCTGGCCCTGCAAACCGCGATTAGCGATCAAACCAAAATCGTCTATTTTGAAACACCAGCCAATCCGAATATGCGGCTTGTCGACATTAAGACGATTAGCGCGATTGCCAAAAAAGCCGGCGCGCGGACGATTGTCGACAATACATATGCGACCCCCGTACAAACCCGTCCACTATCTCTCGGCGCTGATATCGTCGTTCATTCGGCGACAAAATATCTTGGCGGACATGGCGATCTTGTTGCCGGTATCGCAGTTGGCTCGGCAGACGACATGGAGGCTGTGCGCTTGATCGGCGTTAAGGACATGACCGGGTCAGTGATGGCGCCGTTCAATGCCATGCTGGTTCTGCGGGGCTTAAAAACGCTGGCGCTGCGGGCCGAACGCCATGCCGAGAATGCCCAGCATGTTGCCGAAATGCTGGTCGACCATCCGGCGGTACACCGTGTTCATTATCCCGGCTTGGAGAGCTTCGCCCAGCACGAGCTCGCCAAAAAGCAGATGTCCGGCTTTGGCGGCATGATCGCATTGGAGCTCAAGGGCGGCTATAGTGCTGGCATCAATATGATGAACCGGCTGGGCCTTATCCGTCGAGCCGTGTCACTCGGAGATACAGAAACACTTATCCAGCACCCTGCCAGCATGACCCATTCGACCTATACGCCGGAAGAGCGCGCCTCGCACGGGATCGCCGAAGGCCTCGTTAGACTGTCGATCGGCCTCGAAACCGTCGACGATATTCTCGACGATCTACATCAGGCGCTGGGTCGGAATATGCAGCGAGTGTCCTAAGACTAGGTCGACACAGCCTTTTCGTCGCGCTCGCCGGTGCGAATGCGGATCACAGTATCGAGCTCGCGGATAAAGATTTTCCCGTCCCCGATCGTGTCCGTATTGGCCGCGCTGATAATGGCCTCGGCAACGCGTTCTGCGGCATCATCGGAACAGGCAACATCGACCTGAACTTTTGGCAAGAGCCGCACTTCATATTCGGCGCCGCGATAGACTTCGGTTTTGCCTTGCTGGCGACCATAACCGCGCACTTCGGAAACCGTGAGGCCGGATGAGCCCGCCGCTGCAAGCGCATCAATCACTGCGTCCAACCGGCTGGGCTTAAATATTGCTGTTACGAGTTTCATCAAATTTCCCTTCGTCGACACCATAGAGCTATGACAAGTGCTCAATGATCGTCAATGCAACCTGAGAGAATTCAGGCTGTTAAGCCCTAACGGCCTCTTTTTTGTGCACGTTGCGCCAAACCTTTGGTCGCTCGAACGGTTTTTATTGGCGAAAAGCTGATTTTTTCGCCGCGCGGGGTCACATAAAGCCGCTTCGTCGCCTCGATCAGCACCACCCCGCCCATTACCGCGGAGAGCGTTTCGCCGACCTTTTCCCAGCCCTCATGCAATGCGAGGACCGGCCCCCACCCTGTCGGCGGCATATGTAGGCCGTGCGTCCATGCCGTGGTTTGAAACATGGCTTCGTTGAGCGCGCGCGCCAATTGCCCACGGGTCCATGGGCGGCCATGTCCGAACGGGGTGGCCTCCGAGCGTGCCCAAAGTCCGAGACGGTTGGATGCGATCACAATCAGTCGTCCTTCGGGTGCCATAATCCGCCAGAGCTCGCGCAATAAGGCGTCCGGCGCATGCGACTCTTCAAGTCCGTGCATCACAAGAATCCGCGAAAACATGCCGTCTCTAAACGGCAATTGCATCTCGTCACACAGGACCGTGGAGACCCCGCTGGCGGTAGGCGCCCATGTCAGCGCCCCTTGGGCTGCGGGCATTGCGGCGACCTTGATCTCGGCATCCGGACCAATCCTGTCGAGCAAGGGCGTGGCAAATCCGATGCCCAAGATCTGTTCATCGACACAATTTCCCCAAAGCGCCTGCATCCGGTCGGACAATGTCTTCGCCGCCGCCCGCCCGAGTGGACTGGTGTAGAAGTTTTCCAGAGTGGTTACATCCTGACGCATGGATTTCCTTATGTTAACTTGCAATCTAGAGCGCGACCAAGAGGCCATATATGCTACAGATACACCAATTTCCCTGTCTTTCCGATAATTATGGCTTTTTGGCCCATGATCCTGTCTCCGGTGAAACGGCGGCAATTGATACGCCCGATGCCACCGAATACCTTAAACAGGCCGAGCTGAAAGGCTGGACCATTACCCAGATCTGGAACACGCATTGGCACCCGGATCATGCAGGCGGCAATCAAGCGATAAAAGACGCAACCGGCTGCGCGATTACAGGCCCGCGCAATGAAGCCGACAAAATTCCGGCGATTGATCGCACAGTCGGCACGGGCGACACGGTTCGTCTTGGCGACATCGAAGCGGTGATTATGGATGTACCCGGTCATACGCTGGGGCATATTGCTTACCACATTGCCAGTGAAGACACGGCATTTGTCGGTGACGCGGTATTTGCCCTCGGCTGCGGGCGCGTATTCGAAGGCACGCCGGATATGATGTGGTCGAGCCTGTCCTTGCTCAAGCGCCTGCCGCCGCAAACTGCCCTGTATTGCGCTCATGAATACACCGCTGCGAATGCTAAATTCGCGATCACGATCGAGCCGGACAATCCCGATTTGACCGCCTATATCGCCGAAATCGAAGCCAAACGGGCCAAACTGGAATGGACGGTTCCAACGCAGCTCTCGCGCGAATTGCAGACCAATCCGTTCCTGCGCGCTGATGAGGCGCATATACAAGCGGCGATGGGGCATCCGGGCGACGCGGTTGCGACATTTGCCGAAATTCGCGGCCGCAAAGACAAGTTCTAGATCCGACGCAGATAAAGACTTTGCCAACAAAGCTGGTGTAGATACCCGTATGCAGCTTCGTCCTGTTCTTCTGGCCACCGGCATTATGACCGCACTTGTTGGTGCGGCGATGATCCCGTCGGCACTTATCGATATCGCTGACGGCCGCGAAGCCTGGGGCGTGTTCGCCATTTCTGCATTCGGGACAATTTTCATCGGCATGTGTCTGGCGCTTCTGGTCGGGCAGGATGATAGCAAAACCGGCCCGCGCGAGGCCTTCTTCCTGACGGTTCTGATATGGGTCATGCTGCCCGCTGTGGCCGCCATTCCGTTTGTGTTTGCCGGAGAGACATTGACCGACGCCATGTTCGAGAGCGTGTCGGGCCTGACCACAACCGGCGCGACCATTCTCACCGGACTTGATGGCATGCCGCGCGGCTTATTATTGTGGCGGGCCATCCTGCAATGGATTGGCGGGATCGGCATTATCGTGACCGCGATCGCTATTTTGCCAAGCCTGCGCGTAGGCGGGATGCAATTGTTCCAAATCGAAAGCTCGGATGTTTCGGGCAAGTTCCTTCCGCGCGTAACTGAAATCGCGGCGCAGACCGGCATTGTCTATCTCGTACTGTCCGTGGCGTGCGCGGTGCTTTACTCAATCAATGGCATGAACACATTCGACAGTGTGACCCATGCGATGACGACCATGTCGGCGGGCGGGTATTCGACCCATGACGCCTCGCTGGGTTTTTTCGGAAACGGTGTCGCCAGTGTTGCGATCTTGTTCATGATCCTTGCCGGACTCCCCTTCGCCTCGTTTGTGATGCTGGCGCGCGGCAATCCCCGCCCCTTGCTCAAAAGCTCGCAGCCGCGTGTCTATCTTGCCATTATGTCAGCGGCGATCGTCCTTCTGCTAATCCACAATTCTGTGGGCAACGGGGCCGCAGTGTTCGAAGACAATGGCGAAGCAATCCGGACCACGGCGTTCAGCGTTGTCTCGGTGATGACCGGCACGGGATATGCCAATGCGAACTATGCCGCATGGGGACCTGGCGCAACATCGATCTTTCTCGTCTTGATGTTCCTTGGCGGCTGCGCTGGCTCGGCGGCGTGCGGGCTGAAAGTGTTCCGGCTGGAAATTGCCGTGCGCGCGATCATAGCCCATGCCCAACGGATGACCAGCCCGCACAGGCTGGTTCCGGTGCGCTATAATAGCAAATCGGTTGACGAAGATACGATCCAGTCGGTCCTGGTATTTGTCTTTTTATATCTGGCAACCTTTGTAATTACGGCGGCCCTACTCGGCCTCACGGGGCTTGATCCGGTGACAGCGATTTCCGGCGCGGCCACAAGTGTTTCGAATGTGGGTCCCGGGCTTGGATCGGTCATCGGTCCGGCTGGTACATTCCAGTCGCTTCCCGATATGGCCAAGTGGATTTGCGCAGGCGCCATGCTGCTAGGACGGCTCGAATTCGTGGCCGTGTTTGTCGTGCTGACCCCGCGTTTCTGGCGCGGCTAGCGGGGATGCAAAACCGGACCCTCCTCCTAACAATATTTGCTATGATTGCGTTTGCGGCCAATTCCGTTCTTGGGCGGATGGGCTTGGTTGAGGGCGGCATCGGGGCGGGAAGTTTTGTTATGATCCGCCTGATCTCGGGCGGCTTGGTCCTCGCGCTGATCGCCGGCATCCGGCCAAGTTTACGCGCAGGATCATGGGCTGGCGGCTGGGCCTTGTTTCTCTATGCTGCGCTGTTCTCATATGCCTATCTCGCTTTGCCCGCTGGCAGCGGCGCGCTCATCCTGTTCGCCATGGTGCAGATTACCATGGTGAGCGCGGGGCTGAGAAATGGCGAACGGCTCGGCGCTTTGCAATGGGGCGGAATGGCGGCGGCCGTGCTGGCATTGATCTGGCTTTTGTCCCCCGGCATCGACACCCCGCCGCTCTGGGCTGCTGGCCTGATGGCGATTGCAGGCATAAGTTGGGGCATCTATTCGCTGATCGGCCAAGGCGCGAGCGGTGCAGATTCTGACCCCATTTTGCGCAGCGCCGGGAATTTCCTCAAAGCCGTTCTGATCGCTCTGCCTTTGCTCGCCATTGCCATTCCCTCTGAAGGGACACCGCATCTGTATGGCGTCATGCTGGCGGTGATATCGGGAGCAATCACGTCGGGTCTTGGTTATGCGATCTGGTATACGGCCCTGCGGTCACTCGAAGCCACGAAAGCAGGTATCGCGCAGCTGACTGTACCCGCCATCGCAGCGCTTGGCGGCATTCTGTTTCTCGGCGAACCGCTTAGCGCGCGCTTTGTGTTTGCCAGCTTGCTCATTCTGGCTGGCGTCGGCATCGCGACTTTGACGCAGCCGCACAGCAAACCGGATTGACGTGACACCCGTTCAAGCGCAAAGCTGAACAATGAGCTCCGCACCCAGCAAAAATGCATTCTTGTTCGTTCTCGTCACTGTGACATTGAACATGATAGGCTTTGGCCTGATCATTCCCGTCGTCCCGCAATTGCTCGAAGAGCTGACCGGACGCGGAGCCGAGGAAACGATTGTCTGGGGCGGCGCATTGACCGCGACTTATGCGCTGATGAACTTTCTTGCAGGGCCAACCCTTGGTGCCCTCTCCGACAGGTATGGACGGCGGCCAATTTTGCTTGCCTCGATTTTCACACTGTTTATCGATCTTCTGATCATGGGGTTTGCAACCTCGATCGCGGTCTTGTTTATCGGACGTGCCTTGGCAGGACTGTCCTCGGCCACTTTCTCTACGGCGAATGCATATGTCGCAGATGTCACGACACCAGAAGACCGCGGAAAAGCCTTTGGCATAGTCGGCGCTGCCTTCGGGATCGGATTTATACTGGGGCCTGCCATTGGAGGACTTCTAGGCGACATCCATACACGGCTACCGTTTTTTGTAGCAGCCGGACTGGCTATGATGAACTTTTTATATGGTGTGTTCGTTTTGCCCGAATCCCTTGCCACCGACAAACGACGTGCCCTTGATTTGAAGCGGTCAAACCCGTTTGGTGCGTTCAAGCATTTTTCCAAATTGCCGAAAGTATCATGGTTCCTCCTCGCGGTTGGCGTCTTCGGGTTCGCACATGTCGTCTACCCTTCAACGTGGAGCTTTCATGGCGAGATCCGCTACGACTGGACGAGCGGAGAAATCGGCGCATCTTTGGCGCTGGTCGGGATTGGTGCTGCGGTTGTCCAAGCGGGGCTTATGGGACAGTTCATCAAGCGAATTGGCGAAGTGCGCACGGCGCTGTTTTCGCTCTCTATCGGCATGGTGTCTTTGCTGTGTTTTGCCTTCGCGTCGGCCCCGTGGATGGCGTACGCTATTATTCCACTTTCGGCACTTGGCGGCATGACAGGACCTTCGGTCAACGCGATTATGTCCAAGCAGACGCCCGAAAACGCGCAAGGCGAATTGCAAGGCGCGGTTGCCAGCATCCAGTCACTCGGAATGATCATTAGTCCGATCGTGATGACACAGACCCTGCACGAGTTTTCGAAAGACGGAGCGGCGATCAAGTTTGGCGGGGCCGCCTTTTTGCTCGCGGCTATCCTCACCGGACTGGCGATCTTTCCGGTCTTGCGCGGTGTGGCTGCAAACCGATCCGAGGAGACATTATCGGACACATTAAAAAAGGCGGAGCCCTAGCCCCGCCTCTTCGCCTTGTCTCTAGATCAGACTATTCTTTGTTGCCAAGCACCTTGCCAGCAATCAGACCAAGCACGCCGCCACCAGCGCCGCCTTGCAAGAAGCCTTGAACGTGGCCCATCAGTGCGCCGTCGCCCAATAGCTGTCCGACACCTGCTGCATCCGCGCCAAAATGTGCGCCGACGCCGCCGAGCAAACCGCCGATCAGACCTTGTGTTCCGCCGCCGCCTAGAACCTTCGAAACGATCGGCCCCAGCACGCCGCCACCGACAGCGCTGACAATGATTGGAATTAAACTTTCCATGTATTTCACTCCCTAAGTAAACGGGGGACTTTATATGTATTTGATTGTGATTATTTTCCCCGTTTCATCAGTCAATCGGGTTTTCTGGGCCTTCGCAAGACATTTTCGCTGTGCCGAGTGCATCTGCTTTTTGCACCTTTGCCGCGAATTCTCCGTCATCATAAGTGCTGGCCGGTTGCCTGCGGCTCGGCTATAGATTGAGGCATGAGCCAGCTACGCCCCGCCCTTTTTCTTGACCGCGACGGGGTGATCAATGTCGATCAGGGTTATGTCAGCCAGCGTGAAAACTTCGAATGGATCGAGGGCGCCGCAGACTGCATCCGCGCGTTTAAGTCCCGAAATTGGCTGATTTTCGTCGTCACCAACCAGTCGGGGATCGCACGCGGTTTGTACACGCAAGCGCAAATGCACAACCTACATGACTGGATGCTCGGCGAATTGGCGGCCGAGGGTGCGGCCATCGATCAGCTATATTTTTGTCCCTATCATGCCGACGGCGAGATCGCGCAATATCGCAAAGACAGTTTTGACCGCAAACCCAAACCGGGCATGTTGCTAAAAGCGATGGCCGAGTTTCCGGTCAAGCGCGAGGCGAGCTTTCTGATCGGCGACAAATCGACCGATATTGAAGCTGCGCATGCTGCGGGCATTGGCGGATTTTTGTTCAAAGGCGGCAATCTCGCGCAATTTGCCGAATGGGCCCTCGCCGATTTCGAACAGGGCGCGCGCTAGATCGACTTCGGGTCGAGCCCCGCCATTTTACAAACTTCAGCCCACTCATTGTCTTTGACCGGCTGCACCGACAAGCGCATCGAGGTGACCAATGACATGTCGGCCAGTTTCGGATTGGCTTTGACCTGTTTGAGCGTAACAGCGGTTGGCACAGGACAGACCGCACGAATATCTACGCATTCCCAGCGCGGATCATCGGTTGTCGAATCCGGATGAATGGTTTTGGACACTTCAACAATGCCGACGATTTCCAGTCCGATATTCGAATGATAGAAAAACCCGCGATCGCCAACTTTCATTTCGCGCATAAAATTACGCGCCTGATAGTTCCGGATGCCGTCCCATTCTTCGCCAGCTTTGCCTTTGGCAACCTGCTGGTCCCAAGACCATTTGTTCGGTTCGGATTTGAAAAGCCAATAAGCCATGCGTGAGTCTCCTCGGTTTGTCGTCTCTAAGCCAAGGGTTTAGGCACCGCTCTGGCAAAGGTCCAGAGGCAGTGCCCAATTCAAATGCTAAAGCGCGGCATTGTCGATCGAGGCGGCATATTGCTCGCTTAACCCGAGCCGCGCGGCCAGCCGGTTGAGGAAGTCCCGCTCGCTTGCCTCGCCGCCGCCTGCAACAGCGCTGGCTGCGGCGTAGATTTGCGCTGAATGGTTGGGTGACTGCGCCGCAAGCACCGCCGCATCAATCGCATCGACCTCGGAGCCGCCCGCAAGCAAAACGGCGCGCGCCTCATCAGAAACGCCTGCCCCTGTCAGAGCATCGGCAATGGCGGCTTGTTCGGTGGCATCAAGATGTCCATCGGCATGGGCTGCGGCGACCATGACGCGGATCAGGGCTTCAGAAAATTGTGGGCTGGCCATATCATCGGTGATGTATCCGGCCGCTTCGGCGTTTGCATCTGCCTCGGTACCGGCAGCGCCTTCGCGAGTTTGCCAAGCATGATAGGCAAGCGCACCAAGGGCCGCGACAGCGCCGGTTTTTGCAACACCGCCAACAAGACTGCGGCCACCACGCGTTCCGAGCAAGCCAGCGAGCAACAGACCGCCAGCCCCCGCTGCCGCCATGCGCGCTTTGGGATCGGTCTCGAGCCGTTCGCGGACATCATCAGCCATGTCCTTGCCCTTTTCGAGCTTGGCATCCAGTTCGACCTGTTCGGCCACTTTCGCCGCTTCTGCTTTCAGATCAGCGAGCATTTTTTCAAAATCAATCATCTTGGTCCCCTTTGAGTAGCCAACGTTAAGTCATGGTTTGTAGATGGGTCGTATTGGTTAATTTGCAATAGGCGAGCTTAAGCCGGTTTTGCCGATCCCCAGCTTACGAACCCGGCGATTTTAGGTGTTGATGGCAAATACATTGTCTCGACACGGTCAATATCGAACCCGCCTTTGCGCAAGAGATCGGGAATGTCGCGGGTCAAGTGACAGCCGCCAGCAAGTGGCTTCCAGATCGGTTCGACCCGTTTCTGCCATGTGGCGACTTTCTCATCCGGCGCCAGCCCGTGTTCGGAAAATAGCAGACGCCCGCCCGGCGTAAGCACCCGCCTGATTTCCTTCAGGCTCGTTTCCCAGTCAGGTATTGTGCACAAGACGAAGGTCAACACGGCCGTATCTACGCTATTATCGTCCAACTCTATCGCTTCTGCGCCTGTTTCCAGAAAGGTAATATCGCCCTGCATCGCAAGCGCTTGAGCCGTTTTGCGCGCGCGTTTCATCATGCCCGGGGCGGGTTCGAGCGCATATAGCGTGTCTATGTTCTCGCGATCATATAACGCGAAATTTGTGCCGGACCCCGAGCCGATTTCAAGCACACGGCCAGATGCCGTCGGTACGATCTTCTCGCGCTGCTTCATGATCGGCTTTGCGCTGCACGCTTTGGAAATCAGCCCCGGTACCGCATAGCGTTCCCAAAAGCCCATGATTATTGCTCCAGAGCCAGACCGCTTATTTCGCCGCCCATACGTTGCTTGGTCACATCATTTGCCGGCCGCGCGATCAGCGCCGTTTGCGTCATGAACACATCAAAGGACAAGCCATCGCTCATCGGATTGTAAACAGCCGAGCCATATCGTGCATCTTCGACACCCAAGCGACCACCGCTGCGTTTGGAAACATCGACAACGTCGAGGCCGGCATTGGTAGCGAGTGACACGCCATTGGTCTCCCCCGCCCGCGCGACATCCTCGAACCGGCCATAGAGGCGGTCGAGCTTATAGGCACTGTCAAAGCCGAGCAGGTTGGAGAAAGCTTTGAATTTGATGACCCGCGCATTGAGCTCCCACTCATCGCCTTGCAAGACAAAAGCTGCCCGCTCGCCACCGGGATAAACGAGATTGGCGGTATAGGCGCCTGCGGTTTCGGTTTCGACAAAGCTGATTGTCGCGACGGGACGTTCGAAGGTGAGCCGCTGATAAGTTTGAAGGTTCAAGCCGACAAGTGCGACCACACCCGCCATTCCCAGAAATCCCGCACCGAACGCAAGACGCGGTACGCCTGTAAAGAATCTCAGCCTTGCCAGCCGCCCAAGTCCAGCAAAGGTCAGCATCAGGCCCAGCACACCTGAGACGGCAGGTAAAATCCACCAAATAAGCCCCATTTTCATTCCTCCCAGAAAGATTGGAGTTAACACTTCGTTAACGCGTTATAGCAGGAGGAAAGAGCTTTGGAAAAGTGCAGATGCAGTTTACCGGCTTTAAGTATCGCCTCATCGCGACCATGCCCGTCCGTTAACTGCGTTTGAAACTCCATTTTCAAGGGAATCCGGTTCTGCCGTCATTCTCGATGTGTTAACAAGGTCTTAATTGTCAATTTGGGTGCATTCAGATCGCACCGGGAATAGGGGTTCCAATGTCAGAAATCCGAGACGTGCAAGAGCGTCATCGATTTGGTACGCGGCGAAAGCTACGCCGCTTGCGAAATTCGAGTTTCCCGTTCTTCCCATACTGGTTTATGCCCCTATTAAGCCTTGTATTATTGTCGTTAATTGCAACATCTTGTGTGCACTCAAGGACTGAGCGTACGACGAGTGACGCGCTTGCAAAATTGGGGGCAGACTGGGTGCGTCCGGACGTCTCTGGACGAAGGGTGACCTTGCGCGGTACTCCGCCCGACAACACCCAAGCCAATGCGGTCTACAATGCTGTCGACAGCGCCCAGTCAAAAAGCTTCTTCGGCACAGGAATTCAAGCAACACGCGTAATTGAAGATTATGACGCAGTCGCGGCCATAGGGGTGCAGCCAGATGAAACGACCGCTGCGCCCTCCACCGATATCCAGCCCCGCGCGATAGATGTTACAGACCATGGTTGGCGGTTCGAGCGGCAGGGCGATGTCATCACGCTGACCGGCGAAGTGACCGATGAAGCCATGCGTACCAGCGTCATCGAAAGCGCCCGGTTTGCAGCAAACGGCGCCCGTATCGAAGACAAGCTCACCATCTCGAACCGGACCGCGGCAACGGGGTATTCGGCAACCGCGCTCAGAGGTGTTCAAGCGCTTGGCCGCTGCACGAGCGGTTCGACAGCCTTCGCTGACAATATCTTCTCGCTCAATTGCGAAACGTCACAAGCTGGCGTGGCCGATTTGCGCCAACTCGCCTCGACACCGCTCTCATTCGGGACAATAGGGCCGATCAATATCCTCGCGACCGAAGAGATTGATAGCTGCGAAAGTCAACTTTCCGAGCTGCTTACCAATTCGCGGATCGAGTTTGCGACCGGAAGCGCCGTTATCAATGCGGCAAGTGCAACGCTTCTGACCTCAATTGCAGACGAAGCGCGAAACTGCCCGGGCGTGCTCCGCATCGAGGGACATACAGACAATGTTGGCTCAGCAGAGCTCAATGCCCGCCTCAGCCTCGCCCGTGCGAATGCTGTTCGCCTGGCGCTGATTACCCGCGGGCTTGGCAATGACCGACTGATTGCCGAAGGCTTTGGACCAACCTTGCCCTTGGCATCGAACACGACCGATGCCGGCCGTGCTCGCAATCGACGTATACAATTCCGCGTGGTGCGTCCGTAATGGCACACGCACGTACACTTCCGCAGATCACTATGGCCGTTCTAGCTGGCCAACCAAACTGAAAGTATCGCTATGTTTTATCTCTGGCTACAAATACTGACTTCGCTTCTTTGCGCCGCAATCATTGGCGGGTTCGTCGCTTATTGGTGGATCAAGCGCCGCTATGAAGATGTGACAACACATTATGAAAGCACGACCAAGCAATCCCAATCGAGTGCCAGCGGACTAACCCGCGAAGATCTCAATGCCAGTTTAACGTCGCTGAAATCGTCAGTTGCCACGATCCAGATGCCAGACATTAAACCTGTGCATTCGAGACTGGGGGTGATCGAGAACCGCTTGAACGAACCGCTCAATGAAATACGCGGACTGAGCCAGCGCATGAACGAGATTGATGGTTCGCTCGCTATGTTGAAACTGTCGATCAGCGAACTGCGCAATACGGATCTCGACCCGATGGAAAGCCGTCTGGCTTCCCTGTCGCAACTTGTCGAAACCAATGGCACACCCAATCTCGACCCGATTGCCAACCGGCTTCAACATATCGAAGAAGCGATCGGCGCGCTGCAGGATCGCGAAACCGATCTCGGCCCGATCCATAGCGGTCTGGCACAACTCGAAATGGCGATCGCAGCTATTGATGTTCCCGAAACCGATATCCGGCCGGTGCGCAATGATATTGCCGCTCTGGAAAACCGCATCAGTATTCTACAGCAGCGTTTGAGCGAAGGCCGTTCGAGCGATACGGACGCTTTTGCGAGCGAGCTGTCAGGCATGCACACATCTCTTGCGTCTCTAACCACGACCATGTCCTCGGTTGGAGCAACAGATCTTGGTCCTTTGCATGATCGCATCTCGGACCTCGAGCAGAGCCTGACGCGTCTCGAGCCAACACCGGTAGATTTTGGCCCGCTGCATAACCGCATTTCTGATCTGGAACAAAGCCTAACGCATCTACAGCCCGCGCCCGTGGATCTTGGCGGCGTGACCCAGCGGCTTGATATTCTACGCTCGGAAATCGGAACCCCCGATCAGGCGATGGACGGACTTCATGCCCGTCTTGCGAACATCGAGAATGTGATCAGCGCGATTGATCTTGGCAGCCTGTATCACCGTATGGACACGCTCGACGCTAACCTATCGACTATCCGCACCGCTGTTCAAAGCGGGCCGAACTTTGCGCCGCTAGAGCAACGCTTGGTCGGACTGCAAGAAACCGTCCGCAATATGCCCGGCCCTGACCTGTCACCGGTCATCAGCTCGGTACATGCCATCGAAGGCCGCCTCGATCTTGGCGCGCTGGAAAACCGGATGACGTCTATTGAGTATGGCCTTGCCGCTCTACACCACACTTTGCGCACGCGGACGGACACCAGCTCCGAAACGACTGTCACCCGCACCACGCTTGATACAGACGCGGCGAGCACATCGACCGACTTTCCAAGCCCCCCGCCAATCTGGGACACGCCAGATTCGGTAGAGCGCGATTATGATCGCAACAATGACAATAATGTCAGCGATAGCCGGAGCCGTGAGCGATCGGACCGGGACTATAGCCGGTCAGATCGGGAGCCGCGTGCAGACAGAGAGCCACGCGAAAACCGTGACTGGGAGCCTCGTGGGGACAGAGGGCCACGTAGAGAACGCGGCCCGAGACGAGAACGAGAACCGCGTCGGGAACGCGAGTCCCGTAGCTCACGCTCCTCCTCTCGCAGAGATTACTCATCAGGCTCGTCATCGCGCTATTCAAGAGAACGCGATACGATCAGCGAAGCCCGTCGCCCTGGCGACAAAGCAAACCTGCTAACCAGTGCGGCATTCGGGCAGTCTGATGAGCTCGAACGCATCAGCGGCGTTGGACCGATGCTGCATGATCTTCTCACCGGGATCGGCGTTTACTATTTCTGGCAGATCGCCGAGTGGGGACCTGAAGAGATCGAGTGGGTAGATGGCATGCTTGATGGCTTCAATGGCCGGATCGAGCGCGACAATTGGGTTGGACAAGCGCGCATATTCGCGGACGAACCAATGACGGCCAATCGTCCATAATCCGATCTAAATGGATTTAAGAGAACGCCCCGTGCCTAAAACGCGCGCGGGCGTTCTTTCTTTTCGACATGTAATCCGCATTCGGATTTGTCTTGGCCAACCCACCTGCCTGAACGAATATCATTCGGATCGGCAGCTGGCGCGGTGCACGGCCAACACCCGATCGATGGATAGCCTTGCGCGACCAGCGGGTGGCGCGGCAATTGATATTGCTCGAACAGAAGGTCGACATCATCCTGGCTCCAATTGGCCAAAGGATTGATTTTGAACCGGCCATCGGCATGTTCGAACACAGGCAAGGACAAACGCGCGCCGCCATGAAAGCGTTTGCGCCCTGTAATCCAGGCATCAAACCCATCAAGCGCCGGGCCAAGCGGTTGCACTTTGCGAAGCGCACAGCAGGCATCCGTATCTGTTTTCCAGAGCTTGTTGTCCGGGTCCACACGCTCGCGCTCGGCTTCGTCCGGCCTGAACGTTGTCACGCCGGTCAGTCCAAGTTTTTCGATGAGTGCATCGCGATAATCAATGGTCTGCGGGAAATGCATTCCGGTATCGAAGAAAGCGATCGGCATGGACGGGTCAACATCCGCGATCAAAGCGAGCATAACTGCGCTCTCAGCGCCGAAGCTCGACACATAGGTAACCTTGCCAACCCATTCGCGCACCAAGGCCGCGCGCAATACGGTCTGCGCGGACGCATCGCGTAGCTCACCATTAAGCCGCTCTAATTGCTGCTCAATCGTCTCTACGGCGCGGGTCTTGATGCTTGAAGAGCTCATCCGGCTTTGCCTTCATGACGCTTGGCGAAAACAGTTGTGTCTCCGCGCGCATCGGCTTGGTAGATTTCGGCATATTCGGCTAGAGCTGCTTGGAAGCCGGCTTCATCTGTGTTGGTCAGCACCAAGGCATCAAACCCTGACCGCACCATCAATAAAGCTTGGTCACGCAAGACATCGCCGATGGCGCGCAACTCGCCTTTATAGCCAAGCCGCCGCCGCAGCAGTTGGGCTTGGGAATAGCCGCGCCCATCGACATATTTCGGAAACGACACTTCGATCAGGTCGAGCCGCTCGAGATCATCTATAAGATCGTGGGGATCATCCTCTGGCAACAGACGCACCCCCAAAGGCACATTGCGGCCAAGTAGCGTCTCGCGCTCGGACTTGAACCGTTCCAACGTCACCGTGACTTTGCCATCGGGCAGCACTGTATCACCTTCGATAAAAGCCCAGTCTTCTTCTGCTATTCTTCCGTTTTTAATCAGCGGCATAAAGCGCCTCCTTGAATGGCTCAGTGCCGAGCCGCTCGACGGCATCAATAAACCGCTCTTGCTTGTTTTCGCGCAAAGCCCTGTAGCGCTCGACAACGCGTTGCAACGCTTCGGGCACTTCTTCTTGCTTCAGCCCCTTACCCGCGATCTCGCCGATACGCGCCTTCTCGTCGGCGCGCCCGCCAAAGGTGATCTGGTAATATTCCTCACCTTTCTTATCGACACCGAGAATGCCGATATGGCCGACATGGTGGTGCCCACAAGCATTGATACAGCCGGAAATTTTCACCTTCAGCTCGCCAATGTCTTCTTGCTGTTCGATATCGGTAAAGGCGGTTTGAATATCCGCCGCCAACGGGATCGAGCGCGCATTGGCAAGGTCGCAATAGTCGAGCCCCGGACAGCAGATCATATCGCTGATCAATCCCGCATTTGCAGCAGCCAGTCCGCCAGCCTTCAAAGCCAGATAGACCGAATAGAGGTCTCCTAGTTTGACGTGCGGCAAGACCAGATTTTGCTCGTGGGTGACACGGACATCATCAAGGCTATAGTCCCGCGCCAGATCCGCAACGAGCCGCATCTGTGCTTCAGTCGCGTCGCCGGGCGGAACCCCTTCGGGCTTCAAGCTGATCGTCACGGAGGCATAGCCCGCCTGTTTGTGCGGGTTGAGATTGACCCGGCACCAGCGGGCAAATTCGCCATCTTCGGGCTTCGCGTCTTCAAGCAGCTTTGCATCACCGGCAGCTTCAAATACTGGCGGGGCAAAATACGCGCTGATCCGGTCAACCTCGGCCTGCGGCAACACGACTTTCTCAGCCTCACCTTGCGCTGCGAATTCGGCTTCGACTTCTTCGCGGAATTTCTCGATGCCAGTTTCAGCAACCAGAATTTTGATCCGTGCCTTGTATTTATTGTCGCGCCGGCCATAGCGGTTATAGACCCGCATAACGGCTTCAAGATAGGATAGGAGATCGGCCTTGGACACCCAGTCGCGCACGCTTGG
>JBDVDE010000123.1:0-141056 GCA_039942135.1 Hyphomonadaceae bacterium | reverse complement strand
GTAGATCTGGCGACAGGACAATTCGAGACACTCGGAAACACAGGCCAAAGCCTTCGCGCAACTGGCTTTGATACGGACACGCGCCTTGCTTACTCGATCCAGCAGAATACGAATATTCTATTTGCCGTAGGCGCGAATGCAACGGTGGTCAATCTGGGGGCTGTGACCGGCTTGCCAGCTGCGAATTATGCCTCAGGTGATTTCGGCCCGAACGGGTATTTATATGTGCGTGCCAATGGCAACAATCGTCCCCTTTATGCAATTGATGTGAATACAGCAACGGTTGTCGAAGCCTATGTCCTAACCGGAAGCGTTAATCCCAATACGGCGGATTTTGCATTCAATCCCGCAGATGGAAGCTTCTATTCAACGCAATCATCACAGGCCAATGCAAGTTTCTTGCGCATCACGCTCACCGATGATCCGGTTAATCCGACCTTTAGCACGACAGTTGTGGGCTCTACTGGCATCCAAACCAATGGAAATGGCGGCAACAATGTTTTCGGGGCGATGTATGCTGACAGCAACGGAGATGTATTCGGCATCCAGAACCGCACAGGGCGCGTCTATCAATTCAACACACTTGACGCCACCTCTACACTGGTGGGTCAAGGCACGGTTTCAAGTCAAAATGACGGTTTTGTCTGCTCTGAAGCGGCGGCTGTCATACCGCGCGACTTTGGCGACGCACAGACCAATGGCACAGTGGTTGACGGCATTACAACAAATTACGGCGCCGCGTCCCAAGCGCGCGACCCTGACGCTCTGTTTATCGGCACCCAAGCTCCAACCGCCGAGGCGAGCAACGTAAATGCGTCCGATAATGCCGATGGAGACGCGAATGATGAAGCGACATTTGTAAACGCAATCGAGTTGCGAACGACCTATAACGCAACACTTTCTGTCCGGAACGATACGGGCAATGACGCCTTCCTCTGCGGGTTTATCGATGCAGGCTCGGGGGCCGACGGGTTTGACGGAACATTTGATGTCGGCGCCGAGCGCACATGTGTCACCGTGGCGAGTACTAATGCGATACAAGAGGTAGATCTTGACTGGACCGGACTTGATTTCGGTCTGAACACAACGACCTTCCTTCGTCTGCGACTTGCAACCAGTCAGGCCGAAGCCGAAGCGCCAACCGGCGACGGTGTCTCAATCGGCGAGGTTGAAGACTATGCGGTAACGATTTCACGGCCTCCTGTCCCTACAGCGACCGACGTTTGTACAAACCAGAACTTGCCGCGTTCTGGCACGCCAGATCTGTTCTGGGATCACAACAATACGACACTTCCGGACCGACTGGAGCAGAACAATACCCCTCAATTCATAAGCTCTCCCGTCGGGCTAGCCTCATCTGCGACAACAGGTAGTGGCATTACACTCACTCAGGCTGGTTTCGCTACCACAGTGAATGGTGTAAACGCCCAGTCGGCAAATGAAGCACGCGCGCTAAACGAATTTCTTGAAGTCAGTTTCCAAACGCAAACGGACACGATTAGCTATATTGAGAACTGGGTGACTTTTGGCACACCGGGCATTCCGTTCATCGCAATTGATGTCGCGACGCAGGCCGACTTCAGCGATGCGGTGAACATATTTGACGGCGCGCGGCCAACAGGCGGAGGATTTATTTCGCGTGATACTGCCCCGATGGCGCTGCTCGGCGGGCAAGCCTATTTCGTCAGATTCTATTTTTACGGCGGGAACGGCACTTATGACTCACTCGGCTTGGACATTTCCTCATGTGCAGACTTTGGTGATGCAGAAAACTTCCCCCAAGCCGCTCACCGTGATCCGATAGCGTCGGGCCTTCGCCTTGGAGCGATCATCGGCGATACAGATGAGCTTCTGGATGGGAATGGCGATGCAGACCTTGATGACACAACCGGTACTGATGATGAAGACGGCGTCACGATTCCAACGCTCACCCAAGGCGCAACCGCTACAATTACTGCCGACGTCACCGGCGCGGGCGGTTTCTTGCAAGGCTGGATCGACTTTAACGGTAATGACACTTTCGATACGGGCGAGCAGATCGCGACCGATCTGCAAGACGATGGCACGGTCGACGACGCGGCGGCAAATGACGGCGCGATAACCTTCGAAGTTGCCGTGCCCTCAGACGCGACAGCCACACCAACTTTCGCCCGCTTCCGTTGGTCGACCACAAGCGGCCTCGACGCAACAACTCCGGCAACCGATGGCGAGGTTGAAGATTATGCCGTGACGATTGCGGAGGATCCACGTAACAATCTTACGCCTTTTGTATGTACGGGCGACCTTTATCAAATCCAAAGCACTAACGGCCAACTCTCTCGCGTCGACCTTTCTACGAGCACATTTGTGAATTTCGGCTCAGGCTCAGGCGGATCCCTCGGTCCAGTTGGCTATCGCATCTCCGACGATCTCGTATACGGGCTACGGCGTATTGGTGGCGGTAACTTTGATACACTCGTTGCAGTAGACCGAAATGGGGCGGTAGCTGTTCTCGGGCCGGTCGATGGATTGCCGGCTGGCAGCTACAATGCCGGAGACTTTGCAGGTGACGGATATCTGCACATTCGCCAAACCGGAACGGCGACAGGGGCGATCTTCCGGATTGATGTTGATCAGCGGCGTGTTGTTAGCTCTTACACGTTATCCCCGCAAATCTCTGGCAGCTTTGCAGACTTTGCCTACTCGCCTGCCGATGATTTGATCTATACTGTCCCGACAGGTAGCAATCGCTTGCACTCGATTGATCCTACAACAGGTGCGACCGCTCTGGCCGCGACCACGGATACGCCGATTTCAGATTTTGGTGCCATGTTCGCCGACGCGGCGGGTAATTTCCTCGCGCAAAGTAACTCTACGGGCAATGTCTTCTTGATCGACACAGATACGGGCATTAGCACATTTGTCGGAAGCGGCATTAGCTCTGCCTCCAATGACGGATTTATTTGTCAGGCAGCCATAGTGGCGCTCGGAACCGATTTTTCCGATGCTCCCGTCACGAACAATACAAGCCATACCATCATCCCGGGGGTTTTCCTTGGCGCGGCGATTGATGCAGATCCGGCAGCACAGCCGAATGCAGATGCGACGGGCGATGATACCGATGAAGGCGATGATGATGACGGCGTGGAGATCCCTGAGCTTACCCAAGGCCAGAGCGCGACGATCTCCGTGGATGCCACGGGCGCAGGTGGCTTCCTGCAAGGCTGGATCGACTTTAACGGCAATGACACATTCGAGACGGGCGAGCAGATCGCCAATGATCTACAATTGGCGAGCGGGACGAGCGGTACAATCAGCGTGCTGGTCAATGTGCCGTCAGATGCAACCCTGACACAAACCTTCGCCCGCTTTCGTTGGTCCACCACAAGCGGCCTCGATGCCACAGGTGCTGCGAGCGATGGTGAGGTTGAAGATTATGCCGTGACCATCGAACCGGGGACCATTCCCATCAGCGGAACCGTGTTCTTTGACAATGGCACGGGCACCGGCGCAACTGCTCATGATGGATTGATACAAGGGGCGGAAGCTGGCGCGGGCGATGTAAGCGTTCAAGCCATTGACGCGCTGACCGGTGATCTGGTTGTGACCACCCAAACCAATGCGGACGGCACCTACACACTGGCACTGCCCGACACCCAAGGCGGACGCGAGACCATTGTACGGATTGCACCGCCAGCAAACACGCTTCTAATCTCGAACATGTCCGGCTTTCCGGTTGCCGAGGTTGATCCGGCAAATGGCGTGTTCACCTTTACGCCCGTGCTTGGGACAGATCGCGCAGGGCTTGATTTCGGGTTGGCAACCGAGCCTCGTCTCACCGAGGACCAAAGCCAAACTGTGGCAGCCGGTGGCTCTGTCACACTGGCTCATACGTTCACAGCTGGCGCGCCCGTGGACGTCACATTTACGCTAGAAGACGTCGTGCAATCCGTAGAAGGAAGTTTCACGACAGTCTTGTTTGAAGATGTCGACTGCGACCAAGAATTAGGTGCCGCAGACACGGTCATATCTGCCCAGCGGTCTCTGGCAGCCGATGATGCCATCTGTCTAATCGTCAGAGTAAGCGCGGCAGCCGGCACACCATCCCAAACCGACCTTCGCTATACACTTCGCGCAGAGGGCAATTATGCGAACAGCCAAGCGGCATATGTTCGGGAGAACGCCGACAGAATTGTCATCGGAGATGATAACGGGCTGATCCTCACCAAATCGGTATGTAACGAAACGACAACCACATGCGATCTACAGTCCGGAACAGGCTTCTCCCCATCCAATACCGGTGCACCAGGAGACACGCTAATCTACCGCATCGGATTTGAAGCTCCCGGCCCAGAGCCTGTAACCGATCTTGCCATCTTCGACCAAACGCCTGCCTTCTCCGCGCTCACCGCAACGCTACCCAGCATAGATCTGCAATCCGCAGGTCTAACATGCACGCTCATTGTGCCCAGAACACCTGCCGCGGGCTATGAAGGCGCGCTCGAATGGGGATGCACAGGCGACTTGCCATCAGGAAGCTCTGGCATTGCAAGCTTCGAGGTGCGCATCAAAGATTAGAGTAGCAGGTACCGTCAGTATATTGCGATGATGCGCCTCTAGAACGGAAGACGCAGTGAAAATGCTGCGCTGAAAAGAAGCAAAGTCGAGTGATCTCTAACGACCGCTTCTGGGACGATGGAGCCGAAGCGCTAATGTCTCCTAATGGGATAATTCAGGCTTAAAGAATGCCCCGTCGATTAGCATTACGTCGGCTGGCTTCCATCGCCGCATGTAAACGTAACCTTAAATGCGATTGAAAATTCAATACGCCCAATAAGTAGAATATTTCTACTTGTACGCTAATACGCAAAGGAGACAAAATAAGCAGGAGAATACGGGTAATGGCAATTTATCTTAGACAGAGCGTAAATCGATCAGTATTCCCCCCCCTTCTTGGCGAGCACCGTCAAGATCATGTTGTAAACTCAGCAATGAGGCTAAGTAAACTCGCGGCCCTCATGCTATCCGCGCAAATCCTGTCGATAAGTGCGCACGCGCAAACTGCAACTGGAGGGACAACCCAAGATATCACCGTGGCTGGTGAAACATACCGTGTTCATACGTTCACCTCTGACGATACGCTCGTTGTCGATGGTACGATTGAAGAGATCGAATATCTGGTCGTTGGTGCCGGTGGAGGCGGAGGGCGCAACATTGGAGCATTCAATTTCGGAGCTGGCGGAGGCGGGGCTGGCCAAGTCCTTACAGGTTCTTTGAGCAATGTTGGGAGCCAAAATACCGCGATCATTATTGGTTCAGGGGGCGCCGGAGGCACCGGAACAAATGCTTCAACAATCAGAGGGAGAAATGGTTCTGACTCTTCCGCCGCTTTTGTTGACTCTCTTCTAACGGCTATTGGCGGCGGCGGCGGTGGGGGTGCTGGGAATAACACAGTTTTAGACGGGCTAGCAGGCGCTTCTGGCGGCGGTGGCGGCAGTGGTTTCCTTGTCATTCCTGCTGCGAATAATGGAAACGGCGGGTTTGGTGGAGCAGGCAATGCCGGATTTTCTGGCGGTGGAAATGCCGGCGGCAACGGCGGCGGTTCTGGCGGGGGTGGTGGCGGTGCTGGGGGCCCAGGTAGCCAAGCACAGGTCACAACTTCAAATGGCGGTGTTGGGGATGGCGGTCGCGGCGGCGATGGTGTCTCTTCAAACATTACGGGCATGTCGGTTTTTTATGGAGGTGGCGGCGGCGGCGCATCAGCGGGTAGAATAGCATCATTTGGTAATGTTGGTGGCAACGGTGGGCGTGGCGGCGGCGGAAATGGTGGCACCATGATCAACAACTCAAATGGTGCACCCACTACAAACACCGCTCTTCAGTTTGCCCCGGATAACGGAGAGCCCAACACTGGCGGCGGCGGCGGCGGTGCTCGCACAATAAATGGAGGCAATGGGGGAAGTGGTGTTGTAATTGTTCGATATCGTTTACTTCCAGAAGTCACGGTTACATCTTCCGAAAATGGAGCGATCACCGATGGTGGTGCGGATATCCAAGGAACTTTGGAAGCTGGAAACTCGCATTCAATAACCTATACGATTGAGAATACGGGTTCTAGCAATCTAACGCTGGCCACAGCGACAGCTGGAACCTTAGCGAACGTCACAATTGGTTCAATTTCTGTACCGACATCAACCGTCTTGTCCCCTGGTGCAACATCCACATTCACCGTCACACTTACACCCACAGGTGTCGGGGCTTTTACTGTTCCAATTCAGTTCACAAACAATGATGCGGACGAAGACCCTTTTAACGTAACTATCAGCGGGACAGCCCAAGATACGACGCCCCCCTCAGACCCAACCGTAACCGCTACGGGCAATACAAATGGCACGGTCACTGCGACTGGTACGGCAGAACCTGGCTCTGAAGTCACGGTTACTTTCCCAAGTGGAGAGACGGTGACTGTGACAGCTGATCCCGTGACTGGCGCTTACACCGCGACCTCGACAGAAAACCAGCCGTCCGGAGATGTAACAGCGCAGGCAGAAGATACTGAAGGGAATATGTCGGCTGTAGCAACAACCCCTTACACGGATGCTAGTGCCCCCTCAGACCCAACCGTAACTGCTACCGGCAATACAGATGGCACGGTCACTGCGACCGGTACGGCCGAACCTGGCTCTGAAGTCACGGTTACTTTCCCAAGTGAAGAGACGGTGACTGTGACAGCTGATCCCGTGACTGGCGCTTACACCGCGACCTCGACCGAAAACCAGCCATCCGGAGATGTAACGGCACAGGCAGAAGATACTGAGGGAAACATATCTTCACCGGTCACGAGTAACTATATCGATGAGCGTGCACCAGATGCGCCCACAGGCGAACCAAATGTGCATTCTAATGCCACGGTGACTGTGACAGGAACAGCCGAGCCAGGTGTTGATGTGGAAGTCACTTTCCCGAATGGTGAAACGATTATCGTAAGAGCCGGTCCTGATGGCAGCTATGAAGCCACCTCTACCGAGGCCCAGCCTTCTGGTACCGTCTCTGTTGCTGCAATTGATGCTGCGGGGAATCGTTCAGCTTCAACTGATATGACCGTGGTGACAGATCAGACGCCTCCAACTGTTGAGATTGTTGGTGCCCCTGACACGCTTTCGGGAATCGATAGCTTCATAGTGACGTTCCAGTTCAGTGAGGATGTCACAGATTTCGAGCTCAACGAAGTTGCTGTTACAAATGCAACCCTGTCAGGCTTTTCTGGTTCTGGGTCGACCTATACGGCCAAAGTCACTGCAACCGGACAAGGGGACATCAAACTACAGGTGCCCGCATCGGTTTCTAAAGACATTGCGACTAATCTGAACCTGGCTTCGCCCCTCGTCACAATCCGTGATTTGACCGTTCAAGAGACAGTCGTGCAGATCGGACAATTTCTCGAAGCAAGATCGCAGCTCATCCTGCAACATCAGCCTTCTTTCACACGACGGATCGACCGTCTGGAGGGCCGCGTACAAGGTGGACAAGGTGGTATCTCTGGCCTTGGCCTGTCCTACCGCAATGCGCACCTGCCGGTATCGGTTCAATTTGACCGCAATGCCGCGAGTTTCTCATATAGCCGACAGTCCGCCCGTATTGAGCAAGGCCACGGGGAAGCATCTCTGCGAGTCAATGGTGCAAGCATTCTGTCAGCTGTGGGCGTTTCTCTGATCCCGACAGGCTATGCTGCCGAGCAAGCTCTGCCTCAACCAGATACTCTCCTGATACCGCAACCTGCTGCTGTATATGAAGCGATCGAGACCGGTACGGGCATATACGGCAGTGAAGATCCCGCATCGCCGCGATCGGGCGCTGCAGCCACCGTTACGCACGCTAGACGTGGGGCTTCATCTAACGGACGGGCGTCACCCGCACCAACACAGTTTGACATCTGGGCCGAGGGGCGTATCAGCCGGTTTGATATCGCATCCGGCGATGGCACCTTTGCGATCGTCAATCTTGGAGCCGACTATCTGGTCAACTCAAAGCTGCTAATTGGACTTGGCGTGCAAGGTGACTGGACAGACCTAGAGGGCGACGCTGATGGTGATCCATCTGGCGCAACCGAGCGAGATACAGATGGGTTCGGATTCCTGATTACGCCTTATTTTACCGCAAAGCTCTCCGATAGACTTTACTTTGATGGTCGGTTTGGGTGGGGACGATCATTCAACGATGTGACCGTCTTCTCTACCGGGACTGACAGTTTTGATGCCGACCGCTGGCTTGTCACATCCGCTCTGATTGGTGATTTTAACTGGACCAGCTATCTGATCCATCCAGAGCTACGTTTGTCTTACTTCAACGAAAATGGGGAGGCGTTCTCCAACGTGTTTGGCGCAAATATTCCATCGATAAAGGTTGAGACCGGACAGGTAGAATTCGGGCCAACGATCCGTAAGGACTTTAAAGGCCGCTACAATATCACCCTCTCACCCTATGCGACTATCGAAGGAATCTGGACATTTGCAGCCACGAATACTGCCACGCAATTTGCCTCAGCTGATATTACGCAGCTGGCCGGCACCGGACTAAGAGCACGCTTCGATACAGGCATTGGACTGAGTTTTAAGCGGGGAAATCGTATCGAACTCGGCATCAATTATGATGGTCTAGGTGGGGAGAACTTTGAATCTTACGGTGTGAATATCCGCTTCGCCACAGGGTTCTAGCTCCGTTGACATTGCCGTTGTTCATATAGCAGGGCGCGTTAATAGCTTAGTCTCGTTCAGTCTCCCTTTTTTGATATCTAGGGTCCAAGGTGCTAATGACCGTTTCTGGGATGCTGCAGCCTAAGTTTTATGTCCGGTTTTGGGATTTATGAGCCTTTGGTTTGGCTAGGCCTTTTTTTGACTTTTAAGACCCACGCATAACGATCGCTCCATCAACGTGAACATGCATCCAGTCTTCGTCATTCGGAGAGTCCATCTATCAAGGAAACCATCCTGCTCAGCCTGACATCGCATACATTCTGGCGTGTACCGAAGAACTCACCTTCATAGGCCTCTATTCATGCCACCTCATCTCGGCACAGAGCTAAAATCGAAGATCACTCAATTTTCGAACTTAATCTTACCCTGATCTTAACCGAGGGTGTGATACTCCGATACACAGAGACGAAAACACGAACAGACAAAACGCAATTTATTTTTGCAATGGAGTCTGTCTTGAGTTCGCCCCCCCCACCCTTCGATCCGGAAAAGATCGTCCATGTGCCTAAGCATGGAACGGGTGCATTTACTCGCAGCTCAAGAAGCCTAAGTATGGAGGAGTTGGTTGAAGGCCGGCGCATTGCTGCACTTGTTGTTCAGCAATGCGGAGAAATCTATCGACCGATCTTCGAGAAGTTAGACAAAGCAGTCGTCAAACGCGAAAGTGATGATGATCGTTTGTTTATGGTTTTGAACACCCAAGCTCCTATCAACCGTGTTCCCCGTCGAAAGCGGCAAACACGCCTTGAGGAAATGGATGAGCAATCTTTAAAAGCTCATCACGCCGATAATCGAGAGACCCACCATCCCCATAGGCAGGACGATCCGTCTTATGCCCCATAAGAAGGCATCTCAAACCATAATCGATGTTAGCCTCTTGCATCCGCTTCTCGAAAGAATGCCGAAAAGAATAAATCCGGTGATCTTCTGTAGGGAAAAGATCACGCCTTCTAAAAGCTTTCATCATGTTGGCTGAGAACAATTCACTACGGTCATGATAATGTTCAAAACCCATAGGTGCTCTAGATGCTGCTTCAAGAGCTACACCAACCAGAGGGATGACACGTTCGGAGGCATTTGTTTTTACCTCGCGCTTCTTTTTGCCCGACGCTCTAGATCTAATCGAGATATGCGGAACATCATGATCAAGGACGATATCTCCGGCAGCAAGATTGATAATCTCACTTGGTCTACAACCCGTTTCAATCAACATAAAGACAATAAGTTGCAAGTCAGCCCTCAAGCCCGTCATCGCCCCTGGGATAAGCAGTCGGTTTCGCACCCATTTGTTTTCAAACGCAGGAACTTCTTTGAGTGTCTTAGATAAAAAATGGATATTACGAAACGGGTTGAGGCGTTCCTCGTCTCCAACATGCTTGAAATAATCAGAATAGAGCGAACGAATATTACCAATGTGCCGATTTGCGGTGTTTGCAGCAACTGGTTTCACGCCTGCACTCTTCGGGGAAATTTTTTCTGCCCACCAAGACTTGTACTCGAGCGCATGATCACGCGTAATGTCATCCAGCTTCAAGTTTCCGATCCGGCTGACGAAATGGCTGACAGAGGTACGTTTAACCTTCTCCCAAGACTTCCGTTGCCCCTCCGATTTATACAGCTGGGCATTGTGGGAAATATCCCGCAGGTAAACTTCTAGAGCCTCAGTAATAGTGACACTGACATCTTGTGCAACTAATCCACCAAGAAGCGCCTCAGCGGTACCTTTTGAGAGCGCATCATCATTTGGCGAAAGATCACGAACAGCTAGTAGGCGATCAAGTGTCTCGGGTAACGAGGTATCTCTGGCAATCTCCTCAGCTGGTCGATATTCAAAACCTGCTAAGCGCGCTTTCGCAACAGCCCCAGCATAACGTTCCTGAACAGCCGTGCTACCGCTTCCGATCCCGCTTTGGGCGAGCACTGAGTCACGCCAAAATTGGTTATCAGCTTCGACAAGTTTGTCGCGTAGAATGCAAGCTTCTTCACGGGCATATGTGTCGAGTGAAATTCGAATTCTACGCCGCTTATCAAGATGGGCATACTTTGTCGGCACTCTGCGGTTATACCACCAGACGTCACCCCTCAACATCAAGTAAGACATGTCCATGCGTATCCTCATCGTGCAGCACTCTGGTACACAGTATGGGCACAATTTGGTACACAATTTATGAAGATTGCTCGTCTCCGCCGCAAGCGGAAAACTAATTTTTCTATATTTATCAGCATTTTGTGTCGCACTTTACGATCGTAAAGTGGCGCGAGTGACGGGGCTCGAACCCGCGACCTCCGGCGTGACAGGCCGGCACTCTAACCAGCTGAGCTACACCCGCGCATTTCCTAGCCCTTATGGGCCGAAGCGCTCGTCTAATCAAGACCTTCTTCGGGGTCAAGCAAAGCTTTCAATTATTTTACCTTCAAGTGCCATTCATGTGCACGTATTTATGGTATAGTCCGCTAACTTGCATACACTTTGGAGAAAGCCAAATGAAACGTATTATATTGATTGTATTCGTTATTTTAGCTCTAGCCATTGGCGCTGCAGTCGGCGCAGCGCTGCTGATTCCCAAAGACGTTTATAAAAGCAAAATTGAGGAAGCTGCCGCAAGCGCGCTAAACCGTGAGGTCACCTTGGCGGGGGATGTTGGTCTATCCTTCTTTCCAAGAATCGCGGCCAGCGTCGAGGATGTGACCGTCGCAAACGGTGAAGGCTTCGACGGTGAGCATTTGATAAAGGCGGGCGCCTTACGTGCTTCAGTAAAATGGGGACCGCTTTTGTCCCGCAAAGTCGAAGTGCATGAGATCGCTTTTGTTGATGCCGATATATCCCTCCAAAGGCTTGCCGACGGTAGCACAAACTGGGAATTGGGCGGCGCATCATCCGCGGAGGAGACGCCGGACACCAGCGAAGGTGGAACCGCGATCGACGCCGGCGTAGATCAGGCCCGCCTCGTCAATGCATCCCTCACCTATAATGACGCACAAGCCGGCACGATCTATGAGCTGCGTGAGTTTAACGCCGAAGCCTCCGTCAAAGCCCTGACACTACCCCTGACCGCGAAAGGTGACGGCATTTTCGATGGCGATGCATTTAGCTTCAATATCAACGTCGCCTCGCCGCAAGCTTTGCTGGACGGCGTTGCAACTGCGCTCGATGCCAGCCTGACGACCGATTTTGCCAAAGTCAGCTATGATGGCGAAGCAACACTAGGCGACGCGCCTGCCGTTCAGGGAAATTTCTCGCTGTCAGCTGACAGCATCGCCACGCTGGCGGCCAATGCCGGCATTGATCCGGCGACCCTGCCCGTAGCCCTACCGCCGCTTGGCAGCCTGCGCAGTGACGGCAATGTGTCCGGCCCGCTGGACAATCTCAGCATCCGTTTCGACTCAATGAAAGTTGACGGCGACAATATCGATGTTGATTTTAACGGCGCGGTGACCGTGGCCGAAGCCATCACAGTCGATGGCAATCTGGCATTCAACATGACCCAATCGGCAGCGGCAATTAACGCACTCGGACTCGACATCGCCCAAGCTGGCGTTCTCGAAAATGCAACCGTTTCCCTGAACGGCAAAGTTGGCGGCAGCACTGACGCATTATCACTGAGCGGGACCGATCTAAGCATCAAAGGCCCATTGCTCGATGCCTCCTATAAGGGTGCCGTGTCCCTAGCAGGCGACGGACGCCTTGATGGCAACCTCAGTGCAGCAAGCGGGCAACTCCGCGCTCTTGCCGCCGCTGCGGGCGTCGAACTCGAACCTGGAACGACACTGCAAAGCTTCGACATATCTGGCAACACATCCGGCAGCTTCAACAATATCTCGATCACCGGTCTCGACGTATCGCTTGACGACTTGGACGCGAATGGGACACTCGGCTTTGATCTCCGCGGCGCACGACCGAAAATTACCGGTGATTTGTCGACGGGCCCGGTCGATTTGACACCCTTCCTTGGCGGCGAGCCTGATCCGAATGCTCCCAAGGGTTGGAGCAAGACACCGCTCGCCCTCGACAGTCTGAAAACCGTCGATGCCGACATCCAACTAAGCAGTCCGGCCCTGACCATCGACAAAGTGGTCCTGTCGGATGCACGATTGAGCGCACGTCTCAACAATGGCAACCTGACAACCAATATCGAACAGTTCAACGCCTTCGGGGGCCAGTGGGGCGGCAATATTGGCCTCACCACAGCCAGTGGCACGCCGCAATTGGCGATGAAGCTCAACGGTAATAGCATCTTGATGCAAGATATTCTGCAGGCCTTTGCCGGCCTCGACAAGCTCTCCGGCAATGGCCAGTTCTCGCTCGACATTACTGGAAACGGAGCCAGCCTGTATGACATCATGAATAGTCTGAACGGCGATTTTGGAGCCTCGCTGGCCGATGGCGCTTTGCAAGGGATCAATATTGGTCAATTGCTTCGGAGCACCACCGATCTACGCGCCAGCCTTGCCTCCGGATCATTCAATCTCGGCTTGTCTCCGGGCAACTCGACGGATTTCACATCCTTCGACTCGGTTTTGAAGGTCCGCAATGGCGTTGCCCAAATTGAGCTCATGCAGATCTTCAGTTCGACATTCGGTGCAAACGGGTTGGGCCAGATCAATCTCGGCCAGCAAAACATCGACATGGCCTTGCAAATTGCCACAGACGCGGCGGGGCTGGGTCAGTTGAACAATGTGCAGGTCAGCAATATCGGCATTCCACTCAAGATCAGCGGCGACTGGACCTCACCCTCGATCGTGCCCGATACCAGCGCCCTGACTAATATGCTCGCCGGTAAAGCGGTCAACCAAGTTGGCTCTTTGGTTCAAGAGCAAATCGGCGGCGCTCTTGGCGATACCGCAGGTTCCGCCCTCTCCGGTGTTCTCGGCAACGCATTTGGCGGCGGCAACACGCAAACTCCTGCTCCGCCTCAAGCGCCGACAAACCCGACCGCGACTGCAAATGAGCAAGTAGCAACGCCTGAACCGCCCCAAGAGCCTACATCGGTCGAAGATGTCGTCGAGGACGCATTAGAAGATGCGGTCGGCGATGCACTAGGCGGATTGTTCGGGCGCAAGAAAGACTAGGCCCGACCTTGGCGGGTGCGGACTAGCTTCGCCCGATACGCTGTTTCGCAATCCGGTCGGCCACTAGATTTGTCGGTAAGCCATCAGACAAGCCCTCGTCGAGCACGTCGCCGAGCGTATTGATCAGAACGTCAAGCTTAGCGTCCACCCATTCGCGTGAGTAGTTGCCGGAGATCTCGGCAGCGACATTGATAATCCCGCCGCCATTGATGACATAATCCGGCGCATACAGAATACCTGCCGCCTGAACCTTTGCGCCCATATCGGCAGTTGCCAACTGATTGTTCGCGCCCCCTGCAATTGCCTTGGCTTTGAGACGCGAAAGCGTGTCCGGATTCACCGTGGCCCCAAGCGCATTTGGCGAAAATATATCCATATCCTGATCATAGATGTCGTCGGGCGCCACAATCTTCGCGCCGGTTTCCTTGGCGATCAGGGCGAGCGCACCATCATTTACGTCCGCAACAAACAAGTTGGCACCAGCCTTGGCCAGATGCCGGCAAACATCACTCCCGACATGCCCAACGCCCTGAACAGCAACCGTTTTGCCGTTCATATCGTCGGAACCAAATGCACGTTTCGCCGTCGCCAGTATACCTCGGTACACGCCAAGTGCTGTCACGGGACTAGGATCACCACTTGCCGCTGCGCCACTTTCCAGCCCTGCAGCGTACTTGGTTTCTTCGGCCGCTGCCGCTAGATCGCCTGGGCTAAGCCCAACATCTTCGGCGGTCCAATACTTCCCCTGCAGGCTTTCAACGGCGCGCCCAAAGGCTCGAAAAAGCTCCGGATTTTTATCTGTATGCGAATTTCCCCAAATCACGGCCTTACCACCACCTAGCGGCAGTCCGGCCATGGCATTTTTATAACTCATGCCTTGGGACAGGCGTAGTGCATCCGTCAGCATTGAGTCTCCGGATGCATAGTTCCACATCCGACATCCACCGGCAGCAGGCCCCAACGCCGTGGAATGGATCGCAATAATGGCCCTCAACCCACTCGGTTCGTCCTGAAAAAAATGAACGCTTTCATGGGCATCAAAGGATGAATGATCGAACATAGAGAAACCTTGCGCAATAATTGGTCTAAATATGCTGCCTCAATGTCATACAGCACCTCATCAAGCAAGCAGGTCAAACCAGTTTTATGCCCCTCTGGCTTTATGGCGCCCAAGGGATGCCCGGAGCTCCGGATGGCAGTGCGGCTTCAACGGACTCCATAAACGTAAACTGATCTTCTAGAACCACCTCATGTTGTAAGTCGCGCATCAACATATGATACCCATCTTCATAGTATGCCGTACGGACATGCGGCGCCAGATTTGGTGCAGTGCGCCGCATGAAGCTTTCGGGAATAATATCGTCTTTAGCCCCATATAGTAACAGAGTATTGGGCGGCAACCGTCCGGCAGCCCGATGTCCATTTTCCATGACGGACACCACACCATAAACTTGGTCAATCCGGTTATCGAAGGTGTTTAAGCTATCTCTGCCCCGTCGAACCAGCATATCGTAATTGTCTGAGGGCGTTATTTTTTGAACCGCAAATTTTGGTGGAACCACGATCCAGTCTGGCCGAATTTTAGTCGACGCCCATAGGCTGGCTCGGTGATGAAGCGGCAATCCACCCCAACCGCGCAAACCGGGTCCCGACAAAATCAATCTATCAACATCTGCAGGTGGATCATCCGAGCCAAATGCGGTCATTGCAACAGCGGCGCCCATCGAAATCCCGACAACGCTTAGTGTCGCCTCAGGATGTCGCGCGCGAGCAACTCGGACAGCAGCACGTAGATCCTGACGCATCAGTTCTTCCTTCGGCCAGATCCCCTTCTGAACCGATCTGCCAAACCCTCGCTGATCATATGCGTATGTTGTAACCCCGCGCGCTGCCCAATACGGCCCTGCATATTCGAAAGCCGCCGCATAATCATTCATTCCATGTACACCGACCACGACAAATTCCGGTTCCGGTCCTGCTACCGATGGCCAGACGGTAAGCCCCAGTTTCGCGCCATCAAAGCTCGTAAAAGTACTTGCCTCAGCATCAAAACGCTCCACGCTCACCTCCTGAATTGTTAAAGCCTGTTGGTGTCCTCGCGTCGGACCACACGCTGCAACCCACATACCGGTCAGGATTAATCCAATAATGCCCGCGATATAGCGCTTTTTAGGGCGGGAAGTGTCTCGCTCTCGAACCATTGGTTTCTCTTTATCCATCCGGTGTTACGCCACGAAGGGTGCGGCAATGTGAACACACCCTCACTAGCATATATCTGCCATTGCCGGACGGTCTCAGTCAAGTTCTTCGCCCTACGCGCGCCAAGATGCCACTTCTGCGCATATCCACCCACGAGTAAACTAAGCTGAATATCTGGCATTAGCGCGAGAAGCCGTTCGCGCCACGTCTCAGCACACCGTTTCAATGGCGGAATATCCGAGCCATTCTTGTCATATCCCGGAAAACAAAACCCCATTGGTACGATTGCAATACGGTTCGCGTCGTAAAACGTCGCTTCATCCACACCCATCCAGTCTCGCAACCGCACGCCCGAAGGATCGGTAAATGGCTTACCGCTCACCATTGCCAGATTGCCCGGAGCCTGCCCCGCAATTAGTATCTTTGCAGTCGGTGAAACAGTGAGCACAGGCTTTGGTATAGTCCCCATCTCATGTCGACAAAGCGTGCAGGTTCGTATTTCGCTTTCAAGACAGGCAAGCTCATCCGCCATAATCAAACTCCATTTCCACAGTCCAAGTTGACGACAACCATTGAAGCAATAGCCTACCCGTGCAACATCAACACATCAAATATAGCCATCGAGAGGCCACCATGATTCGATTCGCAACCGCGCTCTGCGCGCTCGCCTTAATTGCGGCATGCAGCGCATCCGACCCGACGGGCGATAGCGGGGAAAATGGCACTCCTTCAACGGCAAGCTCGGCGCCATCATCGGCAACCCCAACCGACCTATTATTGCCATTGCCAACTTCAACAAGTGCAGCAATTTCCGGAGCTGATATCGCAAGTCGCATTGAAACCTTAGCTGATGACAGATTCGAAGGGCGCGCACCTGGAACTGATACGGGCGAAGCTTCAGCACGGTGGATCGCTGCAGAGATGGCCCGAATTGGGCTCCAACCCGGTGCCGACGATGGAACCTATCTTCAACCAGTCGATATGGCCGAAGTCACCCTTGACGTCGAAAATTCTGGCTTGGCTATTTCAAACGGCGATAGCAAAACCCAAATGAACCTCGGCACCGATGCAGTTATCTGGTCAAAGCGGCAAACCCAAACGCCATTGTCTTTCGAGGACTCCGAAGTCGTATTTGTGGGATACGGTGTCGTTGCACCAGAATATGGCTGGGATGACTATGCGGGACTAGACGTTGAAGGAAAAACGGTCGTCATTCTCGTCAATGACCCAGGTTACGCCAACCCGGATGGCGAACTGTTTAATGGGCGCGCTATGACGTATTACGGCCGCTGGACGTACAAATACGAAGAAGCAGCCCGACAAGGAGCAACAGCCGCCATCGTCGTGCATGAAACTGCCCCCGCATCCTATGGATGGGATGTGGTTTCAAATTCGTGGTCAGGCGGTCAACGCGACCTCGTTCGTCCGGACGCCGGCGAGGATCGTGCAATCCTTGAAGCCTGGGTCAGCAATGATATGGCGCGCCAGTTATTTGACCAAGCCGGCCTCAATTTCGACAGGCTCAAAGACGCCGCTGGCACGTCTGGCTTTACTTATGTGGAGATGGGCAATCTGACCGCCTCTGGCGCGATCAGCCAAAGGCTAAGACGATTGCAAAGTCATAATGTCGTCGGCGTGATCCCCGGCAACACACGGCCGGATGAATATATGCTATATGTTGGGCATTGGGATCATCTAGGCAAAAAACTTAGCGACCATACGAACCCACCTAGCGCAGACGGTGATGAAGATCTTATCTTCAACGGTGCCGTAGACAATGCCTCGGGCACCGCTGTGATACTTGAAGTTGCCGAGGCTATGATGGCGGAGGATCTCGAAAGATCGGTTCTGTTTGTATCCGTTACGCTAGAAGAGTCAGGGCTACTTGGTTCCGCCTATTATGCCGAAAACCCGACAGTACCACTCAACCAAGTCGTTGCGGGCATTAACATCGATGCCGTTCTGCCAATCGGGAAAACCAATGACATCGTGGTTGTTGGGTACGGCGCATCAGAACTAGAAGACCGCCTGAAGGTGATTGCGGACGCCGACAACCGCACGATCGTACCTGACCCCAAACCCGAAGCAGGCTATTTTTACCGCTCGGACCATGTATCTTTTGCGAAAAAAGGTGTGCCGATGCTTTATGCCGATGCTGGCCTCGATAAAGTCGAAGGCGGCGTCGCCGCCGGTCAAGCTTTCGCCGATCTCTACACTGTGGAGCGTTACCATAAACCTGCTGACGAATATGATCCGAGCTGGGACATGTCTGGGATTGAACAAGAAGTACAAACCCTGTTCACCCTCGGTCGCGATCTAGCAAATTCGAATGATTGGCCCGAATGGTATGTAGGTAACGAGTTTAAAGCCATCCGCGACGCCTCACGTAGCACGGCGGACTAAAACGGTGCTTTCTTATCAACACGGGTTTCATGCCGGAAATAGAGCCGACGTATTAAAGCACGCCGTTCTTGACACAACACTTACTGAATTGGTCTCGGCAAGAAACCAAATTTTCTATGTCGAGACCCACGCCGGACGGGGGTCGTATGATCTCATGGGCAAGCAAGCCCGCAAGACAGGCGAAGCGAAGGCAGGTGTGCTCAGCATGATGGAGGGCTCAATTCCACGACCCTTGCGCCCATGGGTCAAGAAAACCATTGATGCTGGCGTCGCTACCTATCCTGGCTCGCCTTTGATCGCGGCAAATGCTCTTACCGATAAAGACCGGATCGTTTTGTTTGAAAAACACCCGCAAGAATATGATGCACTTTATAACGTCGTTAAAGATGACACACGCATTCAGGCCAAACGCGCGGATGGTTATAGCGGTGCCCTCAAGCTGGCGCCGCGCTCGGGCGAGACGATGTGTGTTCTAATTGACCCTAGCTATGAGACCACCGCTGACATGGACGCCCTCGCCGAATGGATGCCGCGCGCGTTACGGCGGTGGCCAAAAGCCCAGATATTAGTTTGGCTACCTCTGTTCAGAGACCAAAGAGAAGCCGAGTTTGGCGCGTATCTTTCGGAATTGGAAGAAGGGTATGTGACCGGTGCCCGGTGGCCCGTTGACCCGCAAATGGAAACTGCGCTTGCCGGTACAGCCATGGTCGCTTTTCGTGTATCTCCCGCCATAGGTGAGGCAATCACAAGCATCGGCTCTAGCCTGCAATCGTGGTGGTCCAACTCGATCGAATAGATCCTCCAATACCGGAAGCAAGATACACATGACTCTGATTTTCCGTTTGATCATTCTGTATATCCGCACTGCGTTCTCTAAACACAAAATGGATATCCACACGCTACACACGATGAAATTCCGTGTCTGGATTACCGACCACGACATGTTTCAGCACATGAACAATAGTCGGTATTTTTCGATAACCGACATCGCACTGATGAACTGGATGATCGAAACAGGGCTCTGGCGCGGCTTACGCAAACAAGACTGGACGCCCATGGTCGTATTCAAAGACGCATCCTATCTAAGTAGCTTGAGGTTTCCCGAAGCCTACCGGGTAGAGACACAACTTATAGGTTGGTCGGGCAGCTATATCATCTGGCGACATGAGTATCGGAACCGGAAAAACCAACTCGCTGCTGTCGTCAATACGGTTGGAAGGGTTGTTGCAGCGGATAGCCAGCACCCGTCTGCCGACGATGTTATCGTTCGATTGGGAATGGACGTTGCTCCCTCACCTGACATTCCGCCGATCTACAGAGCAAGACTGAACCAGTTGGAAGTTGAACGCGGAAAACGGTCTGACGAACTTGCGCACGCGCCTCCCAATGGCGAGTCCAACACTTAAATACGCCAAATCGGGGAAATATTATCTCACTGGTTGTATTTTGCGCGGTTACGCTGTATACGTGATTCCATGCTTCAACACTCCACACCACCTATAACGGCATTGGCCAGAAAAACTTTTCAGAATGAATGGGCGCTACAGCTCAAATCTCTGGAGCAAAGCCTCAACTTTCTAAATGCTCAACTTGAATGGTCCGTAAAGGCCCTACGTGCGCTCGAAACAACAGAAGATGAGTCCCTGATCGTCTTTTGCGAGATAGAAGCACCTATCGTAATGAACGACGCTCGCGCGGCAATTAGTTTACTGCGCCTACTCGTCGACACAAATGGGCATTGCGATACCTGAAATGCTTGGGCCACGAGGACGCCCCAGCCATCCAGTTGACTATCCGTCTATCGTTTCAATCATATGCTCTAACAGAGCTGAGAAGCCGTCATTTTTGACCAAGCTCGTGAACTGGGCTTTTCGTTCAACAGAAAACGAGAGGCCATCTATCGTAAAATCAATCATCAAGAACCGGCCACGCCGTTCTTGAACTCTCCAGCCTAAAGTGGCGCGCTCCTCCCCTTCGTCAGAAAATATCTTCGCTGGCACGATAAAGTCACCTCGCCGCCGCTTGTTTTCTCGTGGTTCACCAATATCAATCCGTCGATCGACCATTCTATCGATCGAATCACCGATGGCTGCCGCGATGTATTCTGAAAACAGCGCCTCATACTGTGACATTTGCTCGCTCGAGGCTGACGCTTCGACGTCGCCACGAATCAAAAATGCCTGCATCCGGGAAACGGCCATACTTCGCAACAAAACACGGCGTATGCCGTCAGTACGGTCACTGCCAGACGCCGCGCTAATCTCTCGGAGTTCATCGAGCAAATTCGAGACGAAAGCATCTGGAGCGATGCTATCTCCCGATACAACAGTATCATCTGCTGCTTGCGCAAAGGCCCCTGTCAGCGGGCCCATCCAAAACAAACCTGCTGTAAAGCTCAGAACAACCAAAAGCCGTAGTGGTAACTTTATCAAAATGTACTCCATCCACGACCTGAATCGGGCCGCACAACTATAAGCATACTATGCCTGAAACTGTCTGAAAGAAAGATAACAAGCGTTAAATATGCAGTTGGCTAGGCACTGCCCAGTTGCTGCTTATCCAATACTTTTAGCAACCAAGGTTGAACAAGAATGGTGCAAATCAAGGTAAAGCCGATCGCGATTGTAAGTAATGTTCCCATACTGGCCACGCCCCGATGCGCCGAAAGCATCAAGGTGCCAAAGGAGCAAACTGTCGTAATCGCACTAAAAAACACGGCGCGCGGGGTGGACGTCTCGTAAATTTCACTCGGGTCTTTGCTCCGACGTGCACGAATGCCCAAATGTATCCCGCTATCGGCTCCAACCCCAACCAATAGCGGCACAGCAATTACATTAGCAAAGTTAAACGGAACACCAATGACAACAGACGTTGCTGCCGTCAAAACGCCAGCCAAGAGCAACGTCAACAAGATAACCCCCACAAGCAACCGGTCGCGCAGGATCAATATCAACAAAGCTGCCACGGTTAGCCAAGCACTAATGATGGCGATTACCATAGCCTTTGAGATGACGCGGCCGGACTCAAGGACACTGCGAGCAGATCCAGCGGCGTTCGGCGCAATGTCTCGCACGACCTCGACAAAACGCGCTCGCGCCTCTTCATCGCGTAGATCTGCCTCCGGCTCGATTTGCAACCGGAGACGGCCGTCAGTTGCGACAAACTGGTTTCGCAACATCTCTGGCAATGCCTCAAACACCACTTCTTGCGGATAAAGTTGCTGCTCCAACCGCTCGAATTGTTGGCTCCAAAATCTAAAAATATCTTTTTCTAGGACTGCCCTATATTCGGGATCGTCTTCGCTTCGTTTTTCAATGACTGCCAAAGCGGCTTTAAGACGTTCCACACTTGGATGCTCAATGCCTGATAGCGATCTGTACAACCGTAACGGAGCAGCCTCAACCGCCTCCTGAGAAACGGCTGCAGGTTGCTCAAAGACCGTTTCAAACCCAAAAGCTACGAAGTCAATCGCGTCCAACTTATCCAGTTGATCCTCGGGCACCAAGTCAGCAGGCCCGAGCACTCTTCGTACTTCTGGAAGGGCCTCGAGTTTTTGCGAAACGTCTTCGAGCGTTGCCGCATCGGGTAAGAGCAGCGACAAATTATATGGCCGGGTATCTTCCTGCTCAAACAAAAGATTGAATGCTTGAACAGCTGGCGCATTGGGATCACGCAACGCCATGGGGTCAGCATCAAATCGAACTTGTGGCAATAAGAATAACGATAACACGCCAAGTCCGATCGTAGCCATCGCTGCCCGGGCTTGCCACGGACCATCAATCGAAAGCTTAGAGAAGAAGCGATCTTGCGCCCCATTCTTGAGACGCACACCAGAATTCGGCGATAGCAGGGCCAATACAGCGGGCAAAATTGTCACTGCGACGACAAAGGCAACCATCACACCAAAGCCAGACACAACGCCTAGCTGTGTCATCCCGGTAAATTTCGTCGGAGCGAACGCAAAAAAAGCAATAGCCGATGTTGGCGCACAAAGCGCCAATGCGGCACCAATATGTCTATTCGATTTAAACAGGGCGGCTCTACAGCTGCGTCCAATCGTTCGTTCCTCTTGAACATGCAGAGCCAAATGAATCATGAAGTCAATTCCAAGCCCCACGAGCAACACCATAAAGGCGACTGACACCAGGTTCAGGGTATCGTAAAGAACAGCTGCAAATCCAGCAGTTATGAGGATAGTGATAACAAGCCCAAATATTGACGTTACGACGAGCACGCCCGACCGCAAAGCGATCATCAAAAGGACGACGATGAACAGTGCCGACAGTGCTAAAGACAGTCCAATGCCCTCTGTCACACTCGCAAGTTCTTCCGTTCGCAATACCGCATTGCCAGTAATCGAAGCGGAGACCTCGAACTCACTTTCGGCAACAACCTTATTGATGGCTTCGTTGATCGCCAAAACTGCTGGTCTCGCAGGCTGCAAACGCGACATATCCAGTACCGGCGTAATCGAAATAATACGCTGATGAAGATTAGGTTCTTCATCCTCATCAACACTTCGAAAAATCGCCTGCCATGACAGTGGCTCTGGCGTCCCTGCTTCGCGATGCTCGACGACCTCTGAAACGCCATCCATTGCCCTCACCAAAGCGTCGGCTGGCACATCGCCAGATTCCAGAGGATCTACAGCATCCGCCAATGCGAGATATAGTCTTGCCAAATCCGGTTCACGCCCCAATCGTTTAAGAACTGGCGCGGCCGCTGTAATCCCGCCTAGAAGTTCGTCGAGTTCTGAATTGTCGAGATAAAGCAACCCATTCTGGATCAGGAATGGATCAACATTTGCCGCGAACACATCGCTAACAGCGTCGGTCCTTCCGCGTAGCACCTGCGTGATCTCCTCCGAGAAGGCATCTGCTTCATCGTCGCTGCGCGCGCGGATGATCAGTGCGATACGAATTTCTTCTCTGGGAAATGCGGCTTCGAAATCCAGCTGTGCCTGCCGATAATCTAGCTTGGAGGACACCATACGGGAGGTGTCCGAATTTACGCCCAATCCGTTGATTGCCAGCAGCAAACCCAATACCGCAAGCGCAACCAAGCCGGCAATCATCTTTTTTGGGTGTCGCATGACCAACGACATCCACGCCCAAAGTGCGCCTTCTATTCGGTTCAGTAGATGAAGGTTCATACCTGAAATGGGGTCGGGGGTGGATAATATAAGCTGAACTCGGACAGTAGACCGCGCCTATACGAATTGTCTACCAGAACTCTTCATTCGTTGAGGAATAATTCTTCCAGAACAACGGCTCATATCTCCCGCAAGGTCAAGCCGCATCACACGCCCCATGTCTTGCGGCCCCGGGAATGTAAATTGCTCGGGGGATGCTCTGCTAAATCCTAACGGGGCGAAGTAGTCTGGTGAACCGATTATGATTGCCCCATGCCAACCCGCTATTTGAGAAGCGACAAGAGCCTGCCGGCACAATTCCAACCCCAGTTTCTCCCCCCGATAATCAGGATGCACGGCAACTGGACCAACAAATAGGATTGCCTCGCCAGTCTCGATTTCGATGGGCCACATCCGCACCGCCCCGACAACCACTCCGTCGTCGCTTATCGCAACCCGATTTAAATCCGGTATAGACTGATTGTGTTCACGCAGACGCTCTGCCGTTTTGGCAAAGTGGCCCGGGCCAAACGTTACGTCATATAACGCCTCTATCTGGTCTGCGTGCTCGACAGGGTTTTCGGAGATTATGTGCTGCATTGTCCCGCTCAAAATCACATCTCGTATAAGGGGAAGAGCACTAGCATTCAATCGGTGCATCCGGAAAGGCAAGCTGGTCTCGCGCACGCCATTCATCCGTCACATAATTCACGATCAATGATTTGCGAACGCCCTTTATCTTTCGACGCTCAAACCCATGAATGGTCGTATCAGACGGCACAAATATCATTCCCGTATTTTGCGCAAAAGGACTGCAACCCACATGGACCTTGTCTGCAGTATAAATATCGGTCCCGAGCGTCGAATGTTCTGGGTCATCGGATAAATAAAGTAATAGAGTAAACTTCTTTACGCCAAGGTCAGAATGCGGCTCCAACCAAAATCCATCGACATCTTGCGCATATTCAGCGCGCAAATAAGTCCCTGCCAACGACGCATCGAAGCAATCCCCCAATAAAGATATGACCTCGCGCGACTGGAACGCTGTCGCCACACCAACTGCTAATGGGTGCGCATCTTGGCAAGTCTGGTCGAAATATACCCGCGTTGCATTGTGCGTTTCACGTTTGCCAGACTTTCCGCCAAGCGGCGGCGCCGGAAATGGTAGCGCACATATACCCGCGGAAACACTCTCAGGTAGCATGTCCTCGGCAATCCAATGCCGATAAGGCGTCTGTCTGACGTTTGCTACTCGGCAGCTACGAACCAAAGAAGCTTTGATTTGCGATACCAGCGCGCGTGTTTCTGTCGATAACGTCGCGGTCATTATTGATCAATACGCGTCGTATTAGACATTTGAAAGACGAAGCACGCATACTTCTTTGAGGCTCGGACGCGATAATTTGACTTGTGATACATGATCCACCTTTACCGATAGTCGCTCCGAAACCCAAACCAATATATTTTCGAGCGTAGGAACAGCCAGCCCTTCAATATCGTTGAGCAATTGGTGGTCGAGTTCTTTGGCTACCTCCTCGAGGGCTGCGGTCAAAACCGCGATATCTTCGACCCATAACTTCCCAGGCTGCACCTGACCTGAAAGCGTTGCTTCGAGTTCGAACGAATGTCCATGTATGCGCCCATACGGGCCAGCCTTCTCACCACTTGGCAGACGGTGCGCCGCTTCGAAATTCACAGATTTGGAAATTTCAAAGACCCTCCCTTGGATATCTAGGGAAGTCCGATCAGTTTGTGGGTCTGTAAGCTTAGTCGCCATTGGGGATTCTTCATACAATATGCTGCGGCGGCCGCTATATTCTCGGCCGTCTTCTCAGAATCCATCGGTTGCAGGAAAAAGTGATCAAAGTCCAGTGCTGTAAACCTTTCTGGTGGTGCGAGCGATTGTGGAAAAACGAGCTTTAACTCATGACCCGAGGTTTGCTTCAAAATTGAATCCGCTTTTGGACTAACGCATATCCAGTCAATTCCGCTCGGTGCGGGCAAGGTTCCATTGGTTTCAACACCGATCTCAAATCCAGTTTTGTGAAGGGCCGAGATCGCCGCCTCATCAAGCTGCAAAAGCGGTTCTCCGCCTGTACAAATGACATAAGGCGTCCCGCCCGTCCGCCCTTGACCGGTGTTCCAAACGCTTCGGACATGTTCTGCGAGAGCATGAGCGCCAGAAAACTTGCCGCCCCCTTCTCCATCTATGCCGACAAAATCGGTATCACAGAACTGGCACACAGCCTGTTCTCGATCCTGCTCGCGACCACTCCATAAATTGCAGCCTGCGAACCTAAGAAACACCGCCGCACGTCCAGTTTGCGCGCCTTCCCCCTGCAGAGTGACGTAGGCCTCCTTTACCGAATATACATTCACGTTGGCTTGCTTTCCTGCCATTTCCGCCACCCCGCCTTACGCAGCTCGCACGCGGGACATTCGCCGCAGCCATACCCCCAATCGTGCCGTTTGTCTCGCCGTCCAAGATAACACGTATGAGTGTCCTCGATAATGAGATCGACGAGAGGTTCACCGCCAAGCTCCTCAGCCATATCCCATGTTTGGGCCTTATCGAGATACATCAGCGGCGTTTCAATCTGTACAGGCTTATCTAGTCCCAGTGACAGCGCCTTAGCTTGGGCATCGATCGTTTTTCTTCTGCAATCAGGATAACCGGAAAAATCAGTCTCACACATACCGCCGACAAGCACGTTGCTCCCCCTCCGCCAAGCAAATGCGGCAGCAAGCGTGAGAAACACCAAGTTTCGCGCAGGTACAAACGTGCTCGGCAACCCCGCCTCGGACACTTCAATCGCCTTTTCGCGTGTCAACGCGGTGTCGCTTAGCGCTCCAAGAGCGGAAATATCACTGACATGGTCCGCCCCTAATTTGGGCGCAAATTCGGGCAATATGACCCGCACATTTTTTAACACTTCGAGCCTACATTCAAGCTCTACAGCATGACGTTGACCATAGGTAAACCCAATAGTTTCAACGGTATCGTAATGATCGAGCGCCCAAACCAAACAGACCGTCGAGTCCTGCCCGCCCGAAAATAATACAATGGCTTTTCGGTCACACTCGGACACAAAACTCTCCAACGCTAATGACACCCTAGATACCAAACTACCAATATCTACTGCTAGTTAGGCATTCTGTACTGCGAACTTGGCAAATCATCACAGTCGGCATCGTTTGACAATATTCGGCCCGCGGCGCTCAATTGATTCGAGTGTCGAACTATAGTGCGCACCAAAACCATAAATAGTGATCACCGACAATAGCCGGGATCTTGGGAGGAAACCAAAAATGAAATTCAAATCACGCCACAGTTCCAAACTGCTTTGCGGCGCTGCACTTGCGGCGATGCTAATCGCCTCGCCGTCCATCGCGCAAGAAGCCGACGGCGAAGACGAAGATAATGTTCGCCGATTAGGGGAAATTACAGTTTCCGCGACGCGCCGCGATGCCAGCATTCAAGATGTTCCAATCGCCGTGTCAGCGTTTGACCCCGAAACACTAGAGGCGCAAGGCGTTAGAGATATTACGTCCCTTTCCAGCGTATCTTCCAGTTTTAACCTGCAATCGTCCCAAACTGAATCCGGCGGAACGAGTATCCGTATTCGCGGCGTCGGTACGACAGGTAACAATATTGGCCTTGAGAGCTCGGTTGCGGTCTTTATCGACGGCGTATTCCTATCTCGCCCCGGTGTCGCACTTGGTGACTTGCTTGACCTAGAACAGCTCGAAGTATTGCGTGGCCCTCAGGGAACACTTTTTGGACGTAACACCTCTGCGGGTGCCTTGAACATCACAACCGCTAAGCCAAATCTCGAAGAGTTTGAGGGTTTCGCAAATATCTCATATGGCAACCGTGATTTCCTCAACGTGCAAGGCGGGGTGAGTGTCCCGATTGTCAAAGACGTTTTGGCCGCGAGGGTTTCCGGTGCATTCCGCCAACGCGACGGTTTCCTGACCAACCCAACACTTGGTATTGAAAGCAACAACCGCGACCGCTACACGCTTCGCGGTCAACTACTGTTCGAGCCAACCGACGCAATCTCAATTCGCCTGATCGGTGACTATGCCGACACGAGCGAGCAATGCTGCGACGCAGTTATCATTCAGGACTTGATTCAGACCAATGAAGTTGCCCCGGGAATTAATTTGTTCGACACAGTCCCAGGGGTCGTTCCATCGACAGGACTGCCAGACTCAACCGGCGGCGTTCCAATCTTCGGGTTCGACGCACTTGATGATCGCGAAACGAATGCCGAGCAATTTGAAAACCCGACCGAACAGTGGGGAATTTCAGGTCAACTAAACTGGGATCTGGGCTTGGCCAAGCTGACCTATATTGGCGCCTTTAGAAACTTCCAGTCCCAAAGCGTTCAAGAATCTGACTTCACTGGGCTGAACGTGTTCTCTGTCGCGGGCTCGGCTGCAAGTAACGCTACGCTGAATGGTGGCTTAGGCACAGGATTTATTGACACCACCTTCTTTACCGATGGCGAAACTGCGGCGGAAATCGCGGCTCTGCCAACACAGTCGGAAATCGAGACACAGACGCATGAGCTTCGTCTACAAGGCGTAGCCTTTGATGATCGTCTCGATTGGCTTCTCGGTGCATACTATTCGGACGAGCAGATTGTTTCCAACGGTTCATTGACCCTCGGGTCGGACGTTGACTTCCTAACGGCCGCACTATTTGGCGGGACCGTTGGCCCTGCACCGCTCGAGCTATTAGCTGGCGGCATCACCCCGGTAGGCAGCTTTGCATTCAACGAATTCCGGCAGGATGGCGAATCGTATTCAATTTTCACCCACAATTCGTTCGCGGTTACCGACAGGCTAACAGCAACCGTTGGCTTACGTTATGTCGACGAAACGAAGGACGGCACATTCGAGCAATTTGCTGGCCAGTCCGACGCATGTGCCGGACTTTCAAACGGCGTCCTTACGGGGGCAGTCGCTGGAGCGGCAGTCCCAGCAGCATTGGGAATTGGATGTTTCCCATTCGCAACGGTTGCTAACCTGCCAACATCGGCATTTCTTCCAACTCCACAAACATTCAGCGACGACCCAAATGAAGCCGGCGTTTTCGTAGAGGACTTTGAAGATGATGAACTCGTATGGACATTGAAGGGTGCATATAGCTTTACCGAAAACCTCAATGGCTATGTTAGCTTCACCCATGGCTTTAAGTCCGGCGGTTTCAATCTCGATTCTTCCGCTGCCTCAGGGGGCGTCGATCCTCGATTTGACTCCGAAGAAGTTGATTCATTTGAAATTGGCCTGAAAGGTGACTTCTTTGACGGTCGAGTGAGAGCAAACGCTGCCTTCTTCAACCAAAAAATTGACAATTTTCAAGTGCTTGAGTTTACCGGTGTTCAGTTCACGACGTTTAACGTGGATGAGGCGATTTCAACTGGTGTCGAACTCGAAGTACAGGCGCAACTCCTCGATCAACTCACATTGACGTCAGCAATCACTTACGCAGACGCTCGGTTCCCGAATGATTGCGCTCAACCCGATCCTGACACGGGAGCAGCACCCATTGCCAATGCGTCTGCCCTCTGTGGTCAAGACCTCACAAACGCTCCAGAATTCGTCGGAATTTGGGGCGGCACTTGGCAGGATGACTTCCTAGCATTCAATCAGGACCTTACCTATTTCGGTAATGTCAATGTGCGCTACGAGACGGACCGCCGGACGAGCACACAAGCTCTTGTGGTTGGAACTGACACGCTAAACCCCCTTGATATTCAAGAGGCCAACACGAAGATCAATCTTCGGGCGGGCATTGGTTCTGCTGATGGCCAGTGGCAATTGGAAGGCTTCGTTACGAACGTAACCGATAAGCAAACACGCGGAATTACCTTCAACATTCCGCTTCGCCAAGGTTCTAACTCTCGCGGCGCGTTTATTGATGCACCTCGCACTTATGGCGCGACCTTGCGCACCAAATTCTAGGGTTTAAACGCCTAGATAAACAAAGCAGAAGGCGGCCCCCTGTTTGCAGGCGGGCCGTCTTTGTATAAACAGAGGTGATAGAAAACTGGCAGACGATGGGACCATAGCGATGCGATATCAGAACATTTTGGTTGGAATTTCGGCGCTCGCACTTTTTGCGTGCGGGGGACCTTCAAGCAGCGAAGCGCCCGCGGCAGCGGATAATGAATCATCACTTGGCTTAACCAGTATTGTCGAGGGTTTGGAGTTCCCGTGGTCTCTCGCCGTTCTACCAAACGGGGACATGCTCGTCACAGAACGGGAAGGAAGATTGAATCTCCTAAAAGATGGCGTGCTCACACCAATCTCTGGAACACCTGAAGCCTATGTAGAACGTCAGGGCGGTTATTTTGGCCTCGTGCTCGATCCCGACTTCGCGACGAATCGATTGATCTACATGGCCTATGCCAAAGGCACTGACGACGCCAATTCAACGGCAGTTATGAAAGCGACGCTCAGCGCTGATGGCACCGCGATTACTGATGTCAGCACAATCTACCAAGCCGATCTCCGCGACACGGCCTTTCACTTTGGCGGCAGACTACAGTTCATGAACGATGGCACTCTGCTTGTGTCACTGGGAGATGGATTTCGCTATATGGACGACGCCCAGACACCGAACAACACGCACGGTACAATCGTCCGCATTAATGCCGATGGCACAATTCCAGATGATAACCCCTTCATCGGAGTAGAAGGCGCGAAACCCGAGGTTTATTCCCACGGCCACCGCAATGTCCAAGGCCTATTCGTCGATCCCGCGACCGGCACCGTGTTCGCCCACGAGCACGGCCCCAAAGGCGGCGATGAGCTCAACATCATCACTGCTGGACTTAATTATGGTTGGCCGGTGATCACATATGGCGTCAATTATGACGGCACAATCATCAGCAAAAAATCTGAAGAGGACGGGCTTGAGCAACCATATGTTAAATGGGTTCCCTCAATCGCTCCCTCGGGTCTGACGCTCTATACAGGCGACAAATATGAAGGTTGGACGGGTGATCTGGTTCTCGGCGCAATGAACGGCCCGGTGGGTCAGAAACTGGTGCGGGTTGATCTTGAAGACGGCCAGATTGGCGACACTCATATCCACCTTGCAGACATTGAACGCCCCATTCGCGACGTCGTTCAGGGACAAGATGGCTATCTCTACATTATCACCAATGAACTCGATGGCAGCATATTCCGGATCGACCCGAACTAAGGGCTGCTCGACGTAGTAGGAACAGAGTGCCGCGCGCGTTAAAGCGAACGACGAGCGCGCAAAGCTGTGGCCAATGTTCCATCGTCAAGATGATCTAGCTCGCCGCCAACTGGAACGCCGTGCGCTAACCGCGTGACCTCAGCCCCCGCATCGGCAAGCTTCTCGGACAAGAAGTGTGCAGTCGTCTGCCCGTCTACCGTGGCTCCCAGAGCAATAATTACCTCTTTGATATGAGGCTGCGATGCCCGCTCGATAAGCTTGGTCATATTCAACTCTTCTGGGCCAATACCATCAATGGCAGACAGCACGCCGCCAAGCACATGGTAACGCCCGCGAAACGACCCTGAACGTTCGAGCGCCCACAAGTCCGGGACATCAGCGACGACACACAAAACGCTCTCGTCCCGCCCGTCCCTCTGGCACACGGCGCATGGCTGCATTGTATCGAAGTTACCGCACGTGTCGCAAAGCTGGATCTTGCTCGCAGCAATCGCCAACGCATCTGCCAGCGGCATCATCAATTGCTCTTGCCGCTTGAGTAAATGCAAAGCCACACGCCGCGCCGATCGGGGGCCTAGCCCTGGCAATTTGGCAATCATGTCAATCATTTTGAGGATTTCTGGGCCAGCGACGCGATTGGACATATTTGAGCTTTCTGCATCCTGAATCAGTTTGATGTCCCTAGATTAGACCTCCAAGTGATGGAAGTCGAACATCAAAGCATATTTGCACGCGCTAGATCAAACTACCCCGCCTGACCCATACGGCGAAATACAAAATAGACACCCCCGCCAATAGCCATTAGCCCACAGCCTGCCAGAGCTTCCATGGGTTTCTCAATAAGCACATAAATGAGCGTCCATCCGGTTAAACCCAAATAGATCAGCGGTGGGATAGGAAACAAATTCACGCGATATGGCCGGTCAAGGTCTGGCTCTCGCCAACGCAATACCAAGAGCCCGAAAACCGTCGCGAAGCTCATCGCCGCTAATGTAAAGCCGGAGAACACCAATACCGATTCAAAGCTGGCTGTAAGAATAAACAGCAACGCGACACCTGATTGCAGATAGATCGCGCGCGCGGGAACACCATCAATGTTGGTGACTGCCAAAGCGCGTAGAGAAGGTAAATCTTCTCCAATGATTTGCAGGACACGGGGACCGGCGATCGTCATCGCGCTCACCGTCGATATCAACAAAATCGCTAGCGCGACGACAGCCAGTTGGGCACCAAATTCGCCAAATGCTGCCCGCGCGGCGACAACGCCGACCTCTAGTTCACCTGACATATCTTCCATTGGAGCAACCAATAAGAACACGCCATTAAGTGCCACATAGAGCGCCATCACAATCAGCGTACCAATAACCAAAATTCGGGGTAAGTCCCGTTGCGGTCGCTCAAGCTCACCTGAGACATAAGTAGCTGCATTCCAACCCGTATAGGCGTAGCTCACATAAATCAGGGAAATCGCAAACGCACCGCTACTGATCGCTTGCCCATCGCCAGGCGCCGGTAGAAAGCTCACTGGCTGCAAGCTCGGGACAGTCCACAAAGCCGCGACGCAGAACACACAGATCACCGCGACTTTAAGCAATGTAAACCATATCTGTATCCCGCCACTCGTTGACCGCCGCCCCGCATGTAAAAGCGTTACAGCCATAACAAGCCCGGCTGCGAGTGCCGTATCCGACCATGTTGGGAGGTCTCCCAGCGCCGCCGTTGTGTAAGCCCCGAAAGTCATCGCAGCCAAGGCAACAGGAGCAGAAAACCCGATCACTGCAGAAACCCAGCCGCCGATAAATCCAACGCTTTGATGATAGATGCGCGACAGGAAGTTATACTCCCCGCCAGATCGCGGAAACGCTGCCCCCAATTCCCCGTAGCACATCGCTCCGCACAAAGCTGCAATGCCGCCAAGCACCCAGAGCATGATCAATGGAAATCCGGTTCGGATGTCAACCAACTGGAAGCCAAGGCTCGTAAAGACACCCGTGCCGACCATATTGGCGACAATCACGCTTAGCGCCGCGGCGGGGCCAAAATAGTGTTTGCCTGTCATTTGCGCCTCTCCCGCCATATCCGAAGTAGCGCACGCAAAGCCGTCGGACTTGTGGCCTAAAACGGCATCTTAAAACCCGGCATCATACCGCCAAGCCCCGATGTTGCTTCCTTCATTGCCTCTTCACTGGCGTGTTCCAAACTACGTCGCGCTTCATTGTGAGCGGCCTTAATTAGATCTTCGAGTATCTCGGCATCATCAGACATAAGCGATGGATCGATTTCTAGTGACACCATTTCACCTTTGCCTTTTAGCGTCATCTTTACCAGCCCTGCACCCGCAACCCCGTCGGCTTCGACCGCTTCCGCTTTGGCTTGCGCTTCAGCAATCTTAGCCTGCATTTCTTGTGCTTGGCGCATGATGTCAGCCATGTCTTTCATTTCATCTATCCTTTAGCTGCCATTTTCGGCTCGAGAGCCACGACATTAGAATTTTGATCGTCACGCGACTCATTATGAACGTCGACCAATTCCGCTCCTTCGAACAAAGCCAGTGCTTCTTTCACGCTGGGGTGCGCTCCCGCAGAAGTCATCTTCTCGTCACGTACCCGAACACGGCGCTCTTTTAGCGTTTCCGTATCCGCCTTTTCGTCACTTCGAAGAACGTCCCAATCTTCGTCGGTCGCTTCAATTAGAAAATCAGCTAGGCGTCGCAGAAGATCAGGCGGCGCGCCATCCTTCATATCGCACACGAGACAAAGCGCCGTGCAGCTCACCGGGCGAATATAGTCCGACACCAAACCGGAGAGGATCGCTTCCTTATGTGCATCCAGCAACGCAACGATTTCAGTAAAGCTTGTCGGCCCACCGCTCCGGGCAGGATCAACACCTGCCGCATCAGGCTTTCCCCCATTGCCAGCGGCATCCCCTCCACTCTGGCTCAACATCCGCGCTGCTTCCTCGGGTGACGGCAACTGCGCGGCTGCTGCCAACCTCAACACGACCATCTGCGCTGCCACACCTAAATCGGGCGCGAGTTGGGTATCCTGATACCCGCTAAGCAATATCTGCCAATACCGTGCTGCCTGCGCAGACGTGAGCCGCTGCGCCAATGCCCGGGTACGGTCGGTCCATTCTGCTGGTCCAGCTGATCTGTAGTCCTCTCCGGTAACCTGCGCCATGGCAATATCTGCCGTTATGTCGAGCAAGTCCTTGAGGATCACCAAAGGGTCAGCCCCGTCATGGATCTGACTAGCCGTTTCCAATGCCGCCTCTTTCGCCTGTCCAGTAAGTGCCTTCTCGAGCACATCAAACAAGCGTCCACGATCTGCCAGACCAAGCATATCCCTAACGGCTATTTCCGAGACGGCTTCGCCATCGGTCATCTGAACCAGTGCTTGGTCAAGTATCGAAAGCGCATCCCGCACCGATCCTTCGGCCGCTCGCGCGATGAGCGCTAGGCCTTCATCAGATACGCTGACCCCTTCGCTTTTGCTGACCCGTCCTAAATGTTCGGCAAGCTCAATCGGCGCAAGACGTTTCAAATCAAACCGTTGGCAACGCGAGAGCACGGTTACGGGAACTTTACGTATCTCTGTGGTCGCAAAAATAAATTTTACATGGGCTGGCGGTTCTTCCAGCGTCTTCAGCAGCGCATTGAAGGCTGCCGTTGAGAGCATATGGACTTCATCGATGATGTAGACTTTATAGCGTGCCGAAACGGGGGAATACCTCACCCCGTCGAGCAAATCGCGCATATCGGCAACACCCGTGCGCGACGCCGCATCCAGTTCGAGTACATCGGGATGTCGGCTCTCCATAATAGCCGCACAATGCTCGCCAGCCGGATCGAGTTGAATGGAAGGTCCGTCAGCCCCTTCCCTGACATAATTCAGCCCCCTGGCAAGAAGCCGAGCGGTCGTGGTTTTACCTACCCCGCGTACCCCCGTGAGCATGAAAGCGTGCGCAACCCGCCCCGTCTCGAAAGCATTTGATAGTGTCCGCACCATCGCCTCTTGTCCGATGAGATCATCGAACAAACGCGGGCGGTATTTACGTGCCAACACTTCATACCCAGCCTTCGGCGTGCCCATTTCTGCGTCACCAAACATCGAAAATGTCTGGTCATCGGGGCCTTCATCGGCGGTCATATCATCGCTATCGTTCATTGGGCCGGACTATGCGCCAGTTTGGGCCTCGGGTGCAATATCCCGCTCACCGGAAATATGAGTTGAGCAATCCGGCAACTGCACCTCGGCCAACATAGACTTTACAAAATAGCGCGATATTGTCAGCACTTAAATAGTATCTTGGAGGATCACCCATGCGCGGCTTGATGATTGCTTTGCTCAACCTGTTTCGCCGGATCAAACTCGGCTGGCGCAAACTTCGCGGACGGACACAAGAAGATGTCAATGCCGAGTTGACCGTCTCCGGAAAAGCGTGGGCAAATTTTTGCGATACGCTAAAAAGTGCTGGTGCGGCGATGCAGTTTCCAGGCGCGCCTCAAGACCCGTTCAATCAGGCGGAAGGATATCGTTACCTCGCCCGACTAACGCGCGGAGGACTTGAGGCATTTCTTGAATGCTCTGATCCATTAAATCCTGAATTGAACCGCCTGTGTCACGAAACGGTAAAGCTCGGTGCGGACAATCCCGACAATTATTATGAGAACTGCACCCTTGATGGGAACTACACGTACAAAATCTCCGGCACACGCGGAACCATCGCCTATTTGGGCTTTGCTACGAAAGCCGGACTGTATGGCCGAACCGGAAGCGATATTCCGCCCATTGCCGAGATTGATGCCAAAGACATAATCTTTGACGATAATAACTGCTTCGAGATGATCCTAAGCCCTACGCGACCGGAAGATGCAAATAACTGGCTGCAAACAGCCAAAGGGTTTACATTTTTAATGGTCCGCCAGACCCATCTCGATCGGCAGACTGAAACCATTGCCGAGCTTAAAATTGAGCGGCTAGATGGGCCGGAAGATGATCCACTGTTTAGCCCCGACAAACTGGTAGACGGATTACAACAAGCAGGATTGTTTGTCGCCGGAGCACCGCTTCTGTTTTGTCATTGGGCACGCGGCATGCAGAAACACTCGAACAAGTTGCCGCGCTTTAGCGATGAAGTATCGACCAAAGCTGGCGGCGACCCCAATATCGCATATTATCATAGTCACTGGGCACTCGCCCCAGACGAGGCACTCTTGATCGAAACCATGCCGCCTGACTGCGAGCACTGGAACTTCCAGCTCAACAACTATTGGATGGAATCACTCGATTATGCGCGCGAGCAAGTTCATACCAACAAGCATTTGGCCACCTATAACGCCGACGGTTCAGTCGCGGTCATCGTCGCCCATCAAGACCCGGGGCTTCCAAACTGGATTAGCACCGTAGGGCATCAAGACGGTACAATGTGTTGGCGCTGGGTTCGCGCGGACACAGCACCGGAACCCAGAACGCGCGTGGTAAAGTTCACCGATTTGCCGAAGCTACGGTCTTCATCGTGACCATATCTAGCACCAGCACCGACTATGCCAACCCGTACCGGCCATGGCCTATAAAGCTGTATAACAAGCTTCCACAATTCCGCTCGGACGAAGCCCTGTTTGACCCGGACAAGCTGTTCGAGTTTGCAAAAAGAAAAACAGGCGAAAGCCAATTATCATCAGCGCCGCTGATGGAACCACTCGCCGAGTTATGTAAGGCCATCCGCGAAGAGGCCCGATTGTCTGCTTTCGGAAAGATCATTCAGCAAACCCGATTAAAAAACTTGATCGTCAATCGTCTTCGCCTCGATGCACTGATGCGACAGCATCCGGAAATTCTCCGTCAGCCAGAGCCGGAAATTATCGCGATCGTTGGTCTTGCCCGAACGGGAACAACTTTGCTCCACCGCACATTGGCCGCTGATCCCGAAGCCCGCACGCTCCCTTCATGGGAAACACTAAACCCAGCTCCTCTTCCCGGCGAAGCCAAGGGGGACGCATCGAAACGGGTGAAACTCGGCACAAGCGCAGCCAAATTTTTGGACTGGCTCGCGCCCGATTTTTCAGCTGTTCACCCGCTAAATGCGACTGAACCAGAAGAAGACATCCTTTTGCTTGATCTCACCTTCTTCTCCCAAACGGCCGAAGCTGTGATGCATGTTCCCTCGTATTCCGCATGGCTAGAACATCAGGACCACCGACCAGCCTATGAATATCTACGTGACGTGCTGAAAACACTCGCATGGCTACGGCCGCGTAAGCATTGGGTACTCAAAACACCGAACCATTCGGAGCAACTTGGCCCGCTGCTCAGCGTATTTCCAAATGCAACGATCGTTCAAACCCACCGCGACCCAATGGAGACAATGGCGTCCTGTTGCTCCCTCATGGCACACTCGCAAGGCCTCTCATCGGACCATGTAAATGCTCACGCCATCGGAAAACACTGGCTGCGCAAAGCTGCTATCATGGCCCAAAAGGCCAGCGATGCTCGCAAAAACAATCCTGACGTCTCATTTGTAGATATCTACTACAACCAGCTTATTTCCGACCCAAACACCGCCATTACCGCAATCTACAAGGCTCATGGCTACGTTCTTGACGACGAGCGCAAACAGGCAATCCAAAAAGCCTTGCAGCGCCCAAAGCCTCATGCATCAAAGCGTCATGTGTACAATCTGTCTGACTTCGGTTTGGCGGCTTCAGACATAGACAGCGCTCTGGGAGAGTATCGATCCCAATATAGTATTCCCCAACAAGGCCTACCATATGACGAATCAGAAACGAAAATTCGACAATCCACTAAGCGCAATCCGTACCGCTATCGCTGATATTCGCGACACAACTGGCCTGATAGAGCCCTCGCCAGAAAATGAACGGCTGGACGGCAAGACATGTCTCATTACCGGCGCCAATTCGGGTTTGGGGTTAGCAACGGCCACAGAGCTTGCACGACGGGGCGCGAGGTTAATACTGGCGGGCCGAAGCGGAATACCTGAAACGGCAGATAAGATCACTCAGCAGACCGGCAACACCGAAATTTCTATGGAGCTGGTCGATATGAGCGATCGAGAAAGCATCGACGCACTTTGTGATCGGCTACAGGAAAAAGATATCCAGCTTGATCGCGTAATACTCAATGCGGGCCTGATGGCGCCAAAAGCTAAAGCCTCCGCGCAGGGCTTCGAAACAATGCTTGCCGTACATTTCTTCGGTAATTACCGATTGGCAAGCCGATTGATCACGGATGGACGACTCGCAAAGTCCGATCCCAACTCCCCACCCCGTATCATTGCGGTATCATCAGAAGCGCATCGACAAGCGGATCCAATCGATATTGCCTCATTCGGTAAATTTAAGCCGCATTCTACGAGCGGCGCCATGACACAATATGGACACTCAAAGCTGGCGCTTAGTCTTCTTGCACGACATCTCTCTAATGAGCACAAAGGACTATCGGAAACCCCCAATATCGCTGTATTTCATATGTGCCCCGGTCCCGTTAATTCCGGAATTGCAAAGGGAGCACCTGCATTGATGCGACCACTCATTGGGTTACTCATGAAATCATTCTTCCCATCACCGGAAAAGGCTGCGAAGCCCGTCGTCTACCTCGCATGCTCACCAGACCTAGATGGCAAAACAGGCGACTACATGCATTTAATGCGGTTCAAGGACCCTTCCCACGCCGCCATGGATGACGACGCCGCCCGCGCCTTGGTAGCGCGTGCTGATGAATTGATGGCTCCAACAAAATAGGCCTGCCCCAGCAAAGCTAGAATCGCTGCGAAGCAGTCAAAACACAATTCAAATGAGGTCAGAATTTCAGTCAAATTGCCTATGTCCAACCATGTCCATGCGTCCAACAAAGTCGATTTACACACCCCAAAGCAAAAATGTCGCTTGCATCGCTCAATTGTCTGCCTTAAACGGCTCATCAAGTGCCGGTTTAGCTCAGCTGGTAGAGCATCTGATTTGTAATCAGAGGGTCGGGAGTTCAAGTCTCTCAACCGGCACCACTTTCAAATTCTATAACATCCAGAACGTCAGATTTTGCGTATCCCGATCAGGGCTGGCGCTTTTGCCCAAATATACTAATCTGCATTCACACCTTACTCACATTAATCGAGACCATGTATGAGCGATACAACCATCCCAGCTGCTATGACGAATGGCTTCCACCATGTCGCCTATCGATGCAAAGACGCTAAAGAAACCGTCGAGTTCTACCAAAAGACACTTGGCATGGACTTCCAGCTCGCCATCGCCGAGGACCATGTTCCATCTACGGGCGCTTACGACCCTTACATGCATATCTTCCTCGACGCAGGCAACGGCAATGTATTGGCATTCTTCGAACTCCCAGAGCAGCCACAGATGGGCCGAGACGTAAACACACCTGCCTGGGTTCAGCATATTGCCATGCGTGTACCTAGCTTAGACAAACTGCTCGAAGCCAAAGCCCATATTGAAAGTTTGGGCATCGATGTCCTGGGACCAACCAATCATGGAATCTTCAAATCCATCTATTTTTTTGATCCCAATGGACACCGCTTGGAATTGGCGGCAGATACAGCGACACCCGAACAAATGAAACAGCTCCACGAAGTGGCCAAGCCAATGATAGATGAATGGAGTGAGACCAAAAAGGCGCCACGCCATGCGGCGTGGCTCCACGAAAAAATTGCCGAGGAAGGCTAAACTGAATGAAACTCGCTACCCTAAAAAATGGCACGCGCGATGGCCGATTGGTTGTCGTATCCAAAGACCTAACCCGCTGCACCGACGCAGCTCGTATCGCACCAACAATGCAAGCCGCTCTTGATGACTGGGAGTCTGCAGGGCCGCGTTTGGCCCGCATGGCCGAAGGCGTGGAACTCGGGTCTGTCCCAACATTCCGTTTCCACGAGAACGAATGCGAGAGCCCCCTACCACGCGCCTACCAATGGGCTGACGGCTCCGCCTATATCAATCATGTCGAACTCGTACGCAAAGCTCGCGGTGCCGAAGTTCCCGAGAGCTTCTATGACGACCCGTTGATGTATCAAGGCGTTTCGGGTCCAAACCTTGGGCCAAGAGATCCAATTCCATTCAAAGATATGTCTTGGGGATACGACATGGAAGCCGAAGTGGCCGTCATTACGGATGATGTCCCGTCCGGCGTAAGCGAAGAAGATGCCGCCAAACACATAAAGCTCGTAATGCTCTGCAATGATGTTTCGTTACGCGGGTTGATACCGGCAGAACTGGGCAAAGGCTTCGGCTTCGTCCAATCAAAACCGCCATGCGCCTTTTCCCCCGTCGCCGTGACGCCAGACGAATTGGGCGACCACTGGAAAGATAGCCTCATCCACTTACCAATGTGCGTCGACTATAATGGCGAAGCCTTCGGGCGGGCGAATGCCGGTGTCGATGCGACGTTCAGCATGGCGCGGCTCGTCTCGCATGCTGCCAAGACGCGCCCGCTTGTGGCCGGTTCAATCGTCGGCTCTGGTACTGTTTCAAACAAAGGCGAAGACGGCGGCGCTGGAAAACCGGTTTCGCAAGGCGGGCTAGGTTATTCGTGCATCGCCGAAATCCGCATGATTGAAAAAATCGCGAGTGGCGAGTTTCAAACTCCCTTCATGAAAGCTGGAGATACCGTCTCTATCGATATGTTTGGGACAGACGGTAAGTCCATATTCGGCCGGATTGAACAGTCGATCGAGCCTGTCTAATTCAGGAGCAAAAAGTAGACAAAAATAGAGGCCAATCCGCAAAGATTGGCCTTTACTAGTTTTCAGATCTCTTAGCGAGAGCCTTAGCTCAATCCGCCTTTGGCTGCATTCAACGCCGTCAACCTATCGTCAAAGGCGCGGTCAGCTGACAGGTCGTTACCTGCATCCAGAGCATTCAACATCTTTAAGACGGTGTTGCTCATGCCGACCGTATAGACTGCATTGCCGTCTGCTTTGGCATCTCCCGAAATCGCTTCAACAGCGCGGATCGCGGAAACATCTATCGCACTCAGTCTCGAGAAATCGAGCACAAATACCTTCACCCCTTGCTTGGCACGCAGGCGCATATAGTGACCAAGATCGGACGCTGCACCAAATGAAAGCGGTGCACCAAAATCATAGAGCATGATCTGCCCGTCCGACCCGTCGACAATCGCTTGTTCAGCCTCTGTCGCGTCGGCTGGTGCTGCGCTCGCCACCCCTTCTGTCTGCGTGTCAGCGATCTGCTTCACGTAACCCATCGCTGCCATGAACACACCAATGCCAACGGCAAAGATCAGGTTCCAGAACACGGTCAGGATCAAAACCGTCGCCATGATAAGGAAGTCCCATTTCGGACCAGTCAGAAGCGTCTTGATATATTTAAAGTCAATAATATCAAATCCAACTTTCACCAGAATGCCAGCCAGAACCGCCATCGGAATCTTCGCTGCGAGTGGAGCCAGAACAAGCACGATGGCCGCGAGCACAAGCCCGTGGATCATGCCCGAAAGCTTGGTCACGCCGCCTGTGCGCACATTCACCATCGTCCGCATAGTTGCGCCAGCGCCCGGCAGAGCCCCGAAGAAACCAGCAACCGTGTTGGCAATACCCTGACCGATCAGTTCTTGGTCAGAATTGTGCCGCGTGCGGGTGACATTGTCCGCCACAAGCGAGGTCAAGAGACTGTCAATCGCACCAAGGATCGCCAGTGTAATACCCGCCATCAAGACGAGGAAAATCGTATCACCAGAGAAAGACGGCATTAGGAACTCTGGAATGCCCGCTTTGATCTCGCCCAGTTCAGGCGCGCCGGTCATAAAGAGACCAACCACGGTACCGATAATCAGCGCAGCCAAAGTGCCTGGCACAAATTTGCCGAGCGCTTTTGGCCAAAAGAACACGATCGCAAGTGTCAAAGCGCCGAGCATCAATGCAATGGAGTTCATATTTGCGATTGACGGTCCGATGGCCGCGATCGCATCAAACACACCGCCACTATCAGGCTTACCGCCAAACAGACGCGAGGTTTGCAGCAGGATAATGATCACGCCAATCCCGCTCATAAAGCCGGAGATCACCGTATAGGGGACAAGTTTTATATATTTCCCCATCTTCAAAACGCCCATCGCGATCTGCAAGACGCCGCCAAGGATCACCGATGCGAACAGCAACGGAATGGACATGATGATCAGCTCAGTTGCCGTCGCATCCGGATTACCTGTCGCAAGCGATGCCGTAAGAGAGGCCAGAAGGCCAGCAAACACAACAACCATCGGTCCGGTTGGGCCAGAGATTTGCGTGTTCGTGCCGCCAAACGCAGCAGCAAAGAAGCCAACGAGGATCGCGCCCCAAAGGCCGGCTGTCGCGCCTAATTGTTCGTCATGCGGAAACACGCCTGCGCCAAACGCCAAGCCCAAAGGCAAGGCCACAATACCAGCGGTCAGGCCGCCAAAAAGATCGCCTTTTAGATGAGAGAAGTCTAAGATTTTCTTCTTATCTTCCAAGGCATCGAGATCTTGAATGCTCATAGAGATCATTCCTTTATAAGTTCAAATTTGAATGGGTTTTCTAGTGGTTTGGTGTCGCGTATTGAGCAACAGCCTCTGCATAGCGTTGGTCAACCAGAACGAACTTCTTCTGTTCTTCGTCATAAGCAGTAACGCCACCCGAACCGATATTGTAGACCCAACCGTGCAATTCCGTGCGACCTTCTGCCAGCGCAATCGCAACGGATGGGTGGGTTTTCAGGTGCTGGAGTTGCAAAAGCACGTTCTGTTCGATCAACGCATTCATCTGCTCATCAGGGGTTTTATCAGCGCAAGTCGCCTTAACAACCTCAACAGCGGCCTCGGAAAATGACAGCCACTCTTTAACGTAAGGAAGTCCGCCAAGGCTATCCGGGTTCATCGCGCCAGCCATAGCCCCGCAGCCAGAATGTCCACAAACAACAATGTGCGGAACCTTCAGCACCTTGGTGGCATACTCGATTGAGGCGTCCATACCATCCGTGTGGTTAGAATGCGGCGGCACAATATTACCAGCATTGCGGCAAACAAACAGTTCGCCCGGCTTTGTCTGTGTGATCATGGCCGTTTCGATCCGGCTATCGGCACAGGTAATAAACAGCGCTTCGGGCGATTGGCCTCCGCTTAGCTGCTCGAAAAGAGACTGATTGTCAGGATAGACATTGCTTTGGAAATTCAAAACACCAGCGGCAAATTTAGGCATGAGGGTAGTCCTTTAGTTTCTAGAGCTATCTAGGATGATTGTTGTTGTTTCGGGGCGGCGCTTTGGAGCCAAAGCGTACGGGCTTCTCTTAATTCGTCGGCGGTGACTCCGCGCATGGGTTCTTTGATGAAGTCAAAACCATCAAGGATCCAATCGGCGATTTCGGGTTGTTTCAAGCTGTATAAATGGCGGCGTCCATCGCGCGTTTCTTCGAGCAGGCGATGGGCACGTAGGAGCGATATATGTTGAGACACACGCGCCTGCGGCAGGTTTAGCGTTTCAGCCAGCGTGTTCACATCGCGCTCGCCAGACCTCATCTCCTCGATCAGCCGAAGCCGGTCGGGGTGGGAGATAATCTTAAATAGCTCTGCCAGCTCTTTGGCGACGGCGCTTCGGCTTGCCATTTTAAAAATTCCTATATCAATATATTCGAGTATTTGAATATTCGAGATAACCGGAGTATCAGTCTTCGTCAAGATTGCAATCCAAGTCATGATGACTTTTATGTGAGGGGCAACGCATTCCCCTCTTTTCGTCCGGCTTCAACCTCTGTGCACTAAGTGCTACACCATCGATTTGGATAATTTATCTATGCCCGCGCTATCGCCAACGCTTCACAGCTTCCAGTCTCAACGTCTCACGCTCTCCTATGCGGCTTGGGGAGACGAAGCTGCCCCGCTGCTCGTATTGGTTCATGGTGGACGTGACCAGAAACGCAGCTGGGACTGGGTTGCGCGCTCGCTGAGTGAGACTTATCACGTGATCGCCCATGACCTTCGCGGCCACGGACAAAGCGAACATGTCAGCGATGGTGACTATGGCGTGATGGACCATGTCTTTGATCTCGCTAGCCTTATTGAACATCTGCGCGATCTCTACCCTGATAAGGCAGAGAAGATCACACTAATTGGGCACTCACTCGGGGGAAATATTGCCGTTCGTTATACGGGTATCTACCCCCAATCCGTCAAACAACTCGTCGCCATAGAAGGCCTTGGTCCATCTCCCCAAATGCAACAAGAACGCGCGGAAACCCCTTTGCAAGCAAAATTGACGGAATGGGTTTCACAACGCCAAAAGCTGTCAGGGCGCTCGGCGCGAAATATGAGGGACTATAGTGAAGCAGAGAGCCGAATGCAGACGGCCCATCCACACCTGTCCGGCGAACAGATCGCCCACTTGACCGAACACGGCATCAAAGAGAACACGGATGGGACGGTTAGCTGGTGTTACGATCCTGCCGGAATGGGCCGCTCGCCATCTGATATATCGCAAGAAGACTTTCAAACACTTTGGGAATGCATCGAATGCCCGACATGGCTCGTCTATGGCGAAAATAGCTGGGCATCCAATCCGCTAAAAGATGGCCGCGCTAAGTATTTCCGCTCCGCAATAGTAACCGAAATCCCTCAAGCCAATCATTGGGTGCACCATGATCAATTCGACGCGTTTATGGGCGGCCTTGAAGCTTTTCTCTCGGACAAGTTATAGAGCCACAAGCGGCAATTGAACCGAAGAACCAAGCCTACATTGGTAAGCGAATTACCCCGCCCTATTTCATAGCCGGTTTCATCGTCAAAAGAGACAGTCCAAAGACGATGAAATGGGTCGCATTCATCGCAACTGGGAACACGTATAGACCCACGCTCGTTCCGGTGAAGTAGAGCGCCGCCATGCTGGCCAACAATACGATCGGGCTAAAAATGGCCATCCATTTTGGATAGTTCGTCCGCCCGGTCAAAATCTGCTTGATCCAGATGATCGATACGAGAGCCATAGCCACGCGCAAGACATTTACAAATGGCTCATTGTGCTCGGCGAACAATGCCAATTGCGCCTTCAGGTCAGCCCCGGCCGCAATTTCATGTACGGTCGTCGCAATAAAAAACCGTTGGCCAATCCACGCCGTTCCAACCGCAAACGCATAGGCCCCTATACAAAAGAACGCGGAGGACAGAAACTTACCTGCTGGTTCCAAATTTTTTGAGAGATGCCAGTATCCAATCAGATAAAGCGGCGCACTCAAGATCGAAATGAAATGCCCAAGTGACAGGCGTTCAGCGGATATATCATTAAAATAAAGATAGTCTGTCACATCCTCAATACCGCCATTAGGTGTGTATTGCAGACAAAATTCACCGAGACCGACCAGCAAGGCTGCGCCAAGCCCCATCCAACCTGTGATTCGCAGCCAACTCATTGTTCGGCGCTCCCTGTTCCAGAATCAACTTCGTCAGTTGTTTCCTCCTGAACGGGCAACGGCACATCCACCATCAAAACCGCATCGATTGCCGGCGCATCAAATGTCAGAACGCTTCCGCTTTGCAACATAACATCAACACGCGTCACGCTCTCGGCGTCCCCGAGTCCAAAGACCAAATCGCGCGATTGATCCGATCCTAGCCCCTGAGACGTAATAAGTTGTTTCGTCTGAATGTGGCCACTAGCATCCGTTACCTTCACCCGCGCATTGAGCGAGCTAGCATTATTGGGCAAGCGTACTGTCAAAGACTGACGCGTTCCCCCCTCCGAAAGATAGGCCCTCGACGGCCCGTCTAGATTCGCCCAAACGAGGTCAGGCCAGCCGTCGCCATTGAAATCGGAAACAATTGGCGAAATACCAAACAAGTCATTTTCTGCATTTGCTACTTTTTCAACGGGTTTAAATTCAACTCCGCCATAGTTTTGCAAAATTTTTCCAGGATATCTCGCCAGCAAATTATTGCCGGGGAAGCGTGCATAGTTTTGCGCTGCCAACAAATCTTCATACCCATCAAGATTCATATCCGCGAACACAACGCCCCAACCGAAACCATAACGTGCAGAATTGGTCTCATCGGCGGTATCGCTAAACCCTAACCCTCCATCATTGTGGAACAACATATAGGCCGGATTGAACACATCGTCCTTTTCCAAGTTACCGCGAAGCAATGCGGGAGGAAGCGTGTAGCCCACATTCGAGAAGTAGAGGTCGATAAGACCATCATTGTCATAGTCACCTGCTGCAACACCCATTGGATAAGAATACTCGGATGGATTATCGATTACAGTAAACCCGATCTCTCCAGTTTCGCCAAAACGGTTCTCGTACATCTCGACCTTACCCGTATCCTGAGCAATGATCAGATCACTGTCCGCATCATTATCTAGGTCTGCAAAGAGACCAATAAACGTATTGTGCTGACGAAACACACCCGCTTCTCTTGTCACATCGCGCCATTCGCCATTGCCCTCATTCAAGAACAGATTGCTGAAGCCGCCATAATCGTCTGAGAAATTCGTTTCACCCTCAACCAGTTCGATTTTGATATATCCCGCAACATACATGTCAGCGAGGCCATCTCTGTTGATGTCGCCCAAGCCTATAGAAAGCGGCGTTGAATTATCGGCCAATGGCAAGGGAAAGCGCTCCGAACCAAATTCTCCATTCCGGTTCTCATGAAACCAGATGCCGCTTTCGCGCGCGGTAAAAATATCGGTATCACCATCATTATCGATATCGATGCCGGCAACCCCATGCGTCGCGTCGATCGCGTCTTTCTCGAACGAGACGTCAAGTGGTACGAAGCCGCCATCGCGGAACGCAAACATCTGATCGGCCTGACGGTCTCCACCACCGAGGAAAAGCTCGTCTCTCCCATCGCCGTCAATATCGATGGCGCCGCTCGCCAAGAATGGCAGCGAGTTCACAAGATCAGCTTCATGCGCGAAAGGAAGTTCGGCAGCAATAAATGAAAGATCCGTTTCCCCCTGCGGAGTACGTTCAGCCTGCCAGAATCGCAACGCCCCAAAAGCACTCAATAGGAGTGCTATCAAACCTCCAACACCGATTATGCCTATACAGGCCAACAAGGCGATCATGCCCGCGCTTCGTTTCTTTGCTTCGGCCATCTGCATTCTCCTTAAAACAGGCGCATTATGATTCGGCGCACGCCTACCGCCCATCTGATTAATTAACCAATATAATCAAGTATTTAAACTCTACTTATAGCAGAAATCTCCGCATCGAGAAAGAGCAGCTCATCTCTTTGCAGCAATGCGCCGGAGACCTGCACCGGTTCTGCTACCAGCGGCAGAATCTCATCACCATATCGACCATTTTGGTCCGACATGATCAGCAGTTTCGATCGTCCCGTCCTGTCTTTCACGAATAGAGCTGGCGGAATACCTCCCCGTATACACAGCGCAGCGCACGATTTATGCACTTTACCTTCAGCCGGACGCATGGCCCCGAACCAGCATTTACTATCGAGTATTGTTCCCGTGAGGGTTAGCTCACCAAGCGCCTTTGCAGCACCAAATGCCAGACTGTTTGGTTCGGGAATATCGGCAGCTGTGATCCAGTCGATATCATCCACAACAGCAATCATAGTATGACGACCTCGTTGTATGAGCGTACCCCGCACGCTAACAGGTTTCCCTGCATAAGACCCAATACGTGCCGTCACGCCGCATTTCCCCAAACAGGCCAAAAGCGCCGTTTGTGGCGTGCCATCGATATCCATCGTCCGCAACATGGCGTAAGGCTCTGATGTTGCAATCCCCGTAAATGTACGAATATCACCTTGGTTCCAAGTGCCGGATCCAACGGGTTTTTGTACACTGGCGAGTACACCTGCTCCAACCAAAGCACCGCCGCCTAGTAGAACAGATGTTCGCAAGAACGAGCGCTTGTCGGCATCCGGCATCTCGTCTGACCAACCGATGAAGAAATCATTGTCACTCATGTCGCGGCTCCAATCTGACTAGGCGCTTGAGCAGTTCCCGGCTCGTTGGCTTCTTCGTTAACAAACACAACACCATCAACAATTCGCGTCGCATAGGTTGCGATGCGTTCGGTGAACGGCTCGGGTGAACGCCCGTCTTCCATACGATACTGGAATCCATGCCACGGACAGGTGATGCAATTGTCTACAATCTTCCCCTCGCCCAATGGACCGCCTTGGTGACGACAAACATTCGATACGGCGTAAATGAGATTGCCATTCCGAAAAATCGCAATGGCATCACTTTCTTTTGGGCGCACTATTTTGGCGCGTTTGTCTTCCATTTGGTCAACAGAAGCGACACGTATCCACCCATCAGCGTCAGCCTTTTCATCGGACTTAAAGCTCGCAAGCCCTGTAATGATATGAAGCCCCGCCACAATGCTGGCGCCTCCCAATAGTGCGACGACGTAAATGGGGTGCTTCTCGAACTGGATCGCCCCAAGCGCCACATGAGCAACAAGCAATCCATAAGCCACATACACCATCATATGCAGCGTCTTCCAAAGGCCCGGCCCAAGATTGGCGTTCCAGAAATCATGACTGGTCGAAGCCATCAAAAAGAGGATCAAAAACGCAATGAAGCCCAACGATTCAAACGGAAACCCAGCAAGAGAATCGTATTGTGGATTGGAGACAAACAGTGACACCAACGGATTCAAATCGCCAAACCCGTGATACCACATCAAAACAAGCGCCATATGCACCAACGCAATCAGGAATGTTGTAACTCCGAGATGACGTCGATTGTAGAGAAACGGCTTGAACCTTGCTGTCATACGCGCAAGTGGCCCAATCATCAGGATGAACGTTAGTAGTCCAAAAGATAGCGTGCCCGTCGCTCTGATCAGCACCTGCGGCGGTGTTGCGCTCTCACCGGAGGGCTGGCTCATATATGATAGAACCACAAATGAGACGAGATATAGCGCAACCCAAATTAGGATCCAGCGGTCATACTTTTTTTTGAACGGGGTCCATGAGACCCCCTTATAATCATGTGACATTATCCGGCATCCTGTTGTAGCGAGGGCGGTAAAGCTTCGATTTCCGGCACGATAGGTCGCTCTGTAATCGCCCGCCAAACGACGAAGCCGACAATCGGAACCAAAAGAATCCAAATCGCCAAATGGCGACGGCGGTGTATCCGTTTCATGAGACTGGTGGCTCCTTTTGTGTCATCCATTTTACGAGCATTAGCGGCCAAAGCAGCATCGTTCCGGGTAGAATAATCAACCGCGCTCTTATGGGCATGCCGCGCGCAGCGGGATCAATCTTCTGAACCCCCAAACTGACAAACAGGACTGCAAAGACGACCCCTATCAAAAAGTACAGACCCAACCCCGTTACAAGGACTTCAGCTGTTTCAATGCTCATCATCTCATCGTCTCCCTAAAATGCGCGTCCAATAGCAAAGCCAAAGACGATTGCATCTTCTCCACTCGAAATATCATAATGCAACTGCGGAGAAATCGTAAACCGATCACCAAACTCAAGCTCGTAGAGGGCACCGATCCGACCAATTGCAAAGGTCTCGTGCTCTTCACCCTCATCGAGAAATTCAACGCCAGGGCCTACCTGTAGTGCCAATCCACGCCATAAATGAATATCTGCAACAGCCAGAAGCGTCGTAGAATCGACCTCGCCGAATGCTTGTTCGGCTACAAACCCAACACCCCACCGCCTATTAATCCGGTACTCGTAGTCGACGCCGATCGTAAAGGCGGTTTCATTTGCCGATGGAATATTTGTTCCCGCGATTACAACCGAAAAATGATGTGGCTCGTCAGGGTGGTAGATTATATCTCCCCATTGCTCGTGACCTGATGCCTCGTGATGTGATGCCTTGTGAACAGTATCTTCATGGGCCGCATCCTGTGCAACTGCGCCCCTCACCAAAACGGCAAATACAAAAAGCGCTTTAAGCAATCTCATTGCTATCTCCATCAATAATTTCCTGGGCAGCCGGTGTGCTATGCTCATGCCCAAGCAGCTCGTGCTCATCATCATTTCCAAGAACCACAATCGAGTCACCCTGAACGCAGACATGACTGCCGTCGAGATCAACCAGTGTCTTCCCATCGTGATTGCGAACCGCGAGCGCTCGGAGATTGGCATATTTACCAAGCAACTCCTCAATTGTCTGGCTTTCATCAATGGCAACCTGATGTTCGACAATGCTCACGCCGCCCCCGATTTGCAATAATCTCGTGAAACGCCTGCGTCCCAGCAAGGTGTGCTTCTTCAGCAAAACAGAAACCATGCCGCAGAGCACTTTATCTACGTATGAGTTCGTCATTATAAAATAAAGCAAACCGACACCGCCAGCGATCCACGCGATCTGCATAACTATGGAACCAAGTTCGGCGTCGGTCCGCATAAATGAAATCATCAATGTCGAAACAAACGACACCAGCCCAAGATTACCGACAATCATAAGCGCCGCGACAATCTTCCGCCGGATAGGATAATTCACCATCATCTCCGCTTCAGATGTCGTAAATCCAGTTCCCGTAAGTGCAGACAGTGCCTGAAAACGCGCCTGTCCCTCAGCCATTCCGGTTAGCTTTAAAGCCACCGAAGCAACCCGCACAATCGTGAACGAGAAGATGAAAATGACCATCAAGGACATAGCAGCAATCATATGTCATCTCTCCCTGATTGCTTTGGCTCAGAAGATCCGCTCAGCACCCAACCTTTAGCAACTGCGAAGAATATCAAACACAAGCTCGCCATAAGAAAAGAAATAAAGCACTGGGGAATATCCGCAGGTCCGGCCGGGCATGTATCTCCCACCATAAGCTCAAGCGTTACCCCGCTTGCAGCTAATCCGAAAACGACCAACCAACCTGGAAAAAAGAGACGGGATGCGTAGGCGCGCTTAATCAACAAAGCTGATATCAAAATCAGGGCATAAGCCCCCAACACCAAATAACACGCTGGTATAGGTCCCAGTTCCGGACATACCTCACCCGTTTGCAAGTGCCCAAATGTCAGCTGAGCGCCCGCAAGCGTTCCGAAACCGGAAACCAAAATCAGCAGAAGACGGCTTGCAAACATCACCAGTTAGACAAGCTCGGCATCGGTCATAATTTCAACAAGCGAAGGACCATCATGAGCAAGTGCCTCGGCAATAACGGCCTCAAGCTCCCCACTATCGGTTACCTTCTTACCAAGCCCGCCACAAAGCCGTGCAAAAGCTGCAAATGATGGATTGTGTAGGCTCGTCTCCCACACTTCCCACTCACCTGCACGCTGCTCCTTGGAAATTTTCCCGAGTTCGCCATTGTGCAGAAGAATATGCGTGATGTTCATGCCGTATTTCACCGCCGTCGTGAAATCCATCGGATATTGGCCAAAGCCGCCATCGCCCGAGATCGAAATGACCTTGCGACCACGTAAAGCTTCGAAATCTTGCGTCGCAGACCATGCGCCCATCGCCGCCGGGAACCCGAAGCCAATAGAGCCAAGGTACCCAGACATCAGCACACGTTGAGACCCTTTCGTCTCCAAATAGCGGCCAAAGCTATATGTATTGTTACCGACATCAACGGCAAAGATTGAATCCGCAGGTGCCAGCTTCCCGAGCGCCGCGAAGATGGCCGCACTGTGAATGCCTTTAGGAGTCTCTTCTTTAAGGCGATTGGTCTTTTCGGCGCGCCACATCGCCCAACGCTCTGCGAGTTCAGAAACTTGATCGTCTGCACCGGCTGCACGGCTGGCTTTGCCGACTACGGCTTCACAGAATGTCCCGATATCACTCCAAATGGGCAGATCGACAGCATGGAACTTACCCAACTGCGCGCGGTCATAATCCACCTGAATTATCGGTTTGGACTTTTCAATGCCTGTATGGTTCGAGAATGATGATCCGAGCGCAATAATCAAATCCGCCTCATTCATAAACCAGCTGGCGATCGGCGTTCCGGAGCGACCGAGTACGCCGCCAGCATTTGGGTGATCATCCGGAATAAGGCCTTTGGCCTTAAACGTCGTTAGAACCACAGCGCCGAGCTTTTCGGCTAGTGACACGATATTCTCTCGCGAACCATAAGCACCATGCCCGACAACAATAAGTGGCCGCTTAGACGCGTTGATCCGTGCCAATGCATCCGACAGGTCAGCTTCCCCTGGGCGCACTTCAATACGTCCGCGGCGACCGGCAGGCGTTCCGGCCGTATCATCACTTGGCTGAGTCTGCATATCATCAGGGAAAATCAGATGAGCAACCTGTTGATGATCAAGGGCGTTCTTACACGCAAGTGACATCAACTCACCTTGCTTAGAGGTAGACAACACCGTCTGAGAAAAATGCGAAACGGCTGCAAAGGCTGAGGCCAAGTCGATATCCTGAAATGCCCCGGGACCGAAAACTTGTGTTTGGACCTGACCGGTCAGCGCCAGCACAGGCGCACGATCAACTTTCGCATCCCACAGTCCAGTAAGAAGGTTGGTTGCGCCCGGTCCGGCAATCGTCAGACACGCAGCTGGTTCCTCCGTAAGTTTGCCATATGCGGACGCGGCGAATGCGCCAGCGCCCTCGTGACGAACCCCGACGAACTTCATTTCGCCGTCGATCACGCGGCGACGGATAGCATCGGAAAGTCCGAGATTAGAATGCCCGACCATTCCAAAAACGCGTTTGACCCCCCAGTTGACCATTGTCTCGGCCATAACATCTGTCGCTGTCCGCTCGTGTGGCGGCTCGGCTTCAAGGCCAACAAACACTTCATCGCCACGGACTTCGACGGGGTATAAATCTTGCCCACTATCTTCATGACCACCAGGAGGCTTGCCTGTTAGCGGATCAAAGTCCCAACCATGCCAAGGGCAACGGATCCAACACTTGTCATCAATACCGCGCTCAATCGACCCTTCACCGAGCGGGCCGCCCTGGTGCGGACAGTGATTGTCCATAGCTGACCATTGACCATCAAAGTGACTGAGGCAGATAGAGGTCGTTCTAGCCGTAACAGTTTTTACACGTCCATCTGGAACGTCGCTCGCATCGGCAACCTTAATCCAGTCAAGTTTATCATTACTCATCAGTATAACCCCTAATTCAATGCGACGCCGCCATACGGCACGCCAGAAAGTTTCGCCATATTTTCCTGCCAAGTCGTCAGGTCATCAATATTGAATTTCGAAAGGTGATCATGTCCGCAGGCGCGTGCCATCACTTCCATTAATTCGACCGAAGCTTCGAAGAAGTTCGCAAGCCTTCTTGCGGACTTTTCAATCACCAGTCTCGACACCAGATGCGGTTTCTGTGTCGCGATCCCTACCGGACAATTATTCGTCTGACAGGCGCGCATAGCGATACACCCAATCGCTTGCATCGCGGAATTAGATACCGCAATCGCATCAGCACCTAGCGCCAAGGCCTTTACAAAATCAGCGGGCTTCCGAAGACCACCTGTGATGACAAGGGAAACATTCGGGGATGCTTTGTCGAGATGACGGCGCGCCCGCGCAAGTGCAGGAATAGTCGGCACAGAAATATTATCCCGGAAGATAATCGGAGCTGCGCCTGTCCCGCCGCCGCGTCCATCTAGAATAATATAGTCACAGCCAACCTCTAGCGCGGCATCAATATCTTTTTCGATATGTTGCGCTGATAGCTTGTAACCAATCGGTATCCCGCCTGTGCGCGTGCGTACTTCGTCAGCAAATTCCTTGATCTGGGACACTTCGGTCCAATCAGGAAACCGCGAGGGAGATATGGCAGACTCACCTTCCTTGATCCCGCGCACGAGTGCAATCTTGCCCTTCACTTTCGAGCCAGGCAAATGCCCGCCCGTACCCGTCTTTGCGCCCTGTCCACCTTTGAAGTGAAACGCTTGCACCTTTTCCAGCTTGTCCCAAGAAAAGCCGAAGCGGCCAGAGGCCAACTCATAGAAATAGCGCGAGTTTGCAGCCTGCTCTTCGGGGAGCATGCCGCCCTCACCCGAACAAATGCCCGTGCCAGCTAGTTCAGCGCCGCGCGCGAGCGAAATTTTGGCAGGTTCCGATAGCGCACCAAAACTCATATCCGAAACAAAAAGCGGAATATCAAGCCTGAGCGGCTTTTGAGCATTTGGGCCAATGACGACATCCGTTCCAACAGACTCATCGTCCAGCAAAGGCGGCGTCTGCAACTGCGCTGTCAAAATTTGGATATCATCCCAATCTGGCAGCTGATTGCGCGGCACCCCCATCGCACTCACTTCACCATGATGCCCCGTCTTCGAAAGACCATCCTTTGCATAGGCTTGGATCAACCCCGTATAGGGCTCTTCGGGCGTACCGTGGCTCGTATCAGCATAGAGACCGAGATATTCATCACGTTGGAACGGTTGCGGGTTCTTTGCCGCCCATTCGGTAATCTCATCTTCGTCGACCCGGACCTGATTTCCTTTGACCCATGTCGTGAATTTTTGCAGAGCTTCTTCGTTCGCATATTCGGAAACGCCTGTATCAAGCCGGTAATCCCAATTGTGCAAACCGCAAATAAGGTTGTCGTTCTCATCGACATGACCGTCTGACATCAAAGCGCCGCGATGGAGGCAACGCCCATAAAAAACAGACACGGTGTCATCATAACGAACAACAACCAGATCGACCTCTCCGACGATTGCATATGTCGGTTGGCGGTCCTTTAAATCCGCAAGCTTTGCTATGGTGACTTTTTTCATGAGGAACCTTACTTAGTAACTTCCGGATTATCTGGGGTCGCATTCTGTGCCGCTGATCTCGCGCCATAGAGTTTCGCCCACGGGGCAGCTGTCAGGCCGTGCAAAAGCGCGCTAATCCAAACAGCATTAATGGCAATATGTAGAACCGGTTCAGCGAACTCATGGCCAACCTCTGGCACAACCAGTAGCGCAAATAGCGCCGTTGCGAGGCCGCGTGGTCCGAACCACCCAAAGAATAAACGCGTATGTGCTCGTGCATCCGAGCCGATCAAGGAAATCCAAATCGCCAATGGGCGCACAACAAATAGGCTAACAAGAATGAGTCCGAGCATTGTCGGCGTCAGATGCTCAACCGCTTCTGGCACCAGTGCGAGCCCCAATAGGAAGAAAGCTCCCCAGATCAGTATCTGGCCTTCGCTTTCTGCAAACTCGAAAATGAACTCGCACTTGTCTTTGACAATATTGCCAAAAACGAGCCCCGCCACGAATGCCGCAATAAATCCGTTGCCACCAATCTTGGTCGCAGCCGTATATGCCAATCCCGCAAGAGCCAATGCCGCGATGCCCTCAAAAACCTCGGAGGTCCAGCCACGGTCTTGGGCGAAGACAAGAAACTTGCCGCCAATAAAGCCAATCACAATGCCGGCCACTGGCCCGAGCGTGATTTGTCCGGCGGCAAACGCCAGCCAGTTCATTTCTTCAGATCCTGTTTCGCCGCTCAATCCAGCAACCATGCACGTAAACAACAAAATTATCGGAAGGGACATGCCGTCGTTCAGCCCGCTTTCCACTGTCAGTGAACGTCGCACGGGCTCAGGAACGGCTTTATTCGTCACCACGGCCTGCCCCAGCGCCGCATCGGTCGGCGCAAGTATTGCTGCGACAAGTGCTATCGCCGCCAAGGGCCAACCTGGCAAAAATGGATAGGCGGCGCCTGTGCCGAATAGAACGGCAAGCGGCAGCCCGATCAGCAACATTCTTTGTGGCCAAGCATGGTGACCACGTAACCTCGCAAAATTTATCTGCGACGCATCAAGGAAAAGAAGAACGACCAGCGCGATCTCGGCAACCAAATGCAATGCATGCTCGGCCGTTTCCCCTTCGGCATACCCGAAATTTGCCATCAAGACGCCAAAACCAACGAAAAACATGGGAGCTGTAACGATCGTTCCTGAAAGCCGATTGGCGATCATGCAGAAAGCGAGCGTCACGACGCAAATAATTAGAATCAACCGTTCGTCTCCCTATATATTCCGTTATTTAGCAAGTTTACAGATCATCGCATACTTTAGAGCCTTGCCAATAGATCTTTCCCACACAGACTTGCAGTTACAACTTAACACTTGCCTTACGCAAGCACCTACCAATTGTCTTTTCAATTAATCCACTTTTGACGCGTTTGCGCTTTTCTTTACCAATAGGTTTCGTCCAAGCCGCTCTTGCAGTATGCACGGTCGTGTGAGACCAAACATCATCATAAATGGACGCTTCGGTAGCGTTAACCTTCAGCGGTATTCGAACTCAATAGAGAGGACGACCCGCACCAATCCCCTGTTATTGTTTAAAGTAAAGGGCGCTGACCGGATATTTGAAGTTGGCGAAGAGACGCACGCACTTCAGGACCAATCCGCTCTAGCCGTGAACGCCTTTACCTCCCTGACAAGCCCCTCCAACGACGCGCGAGATGTCGAAATTTTGAGCCTGTCAGTAAACCCGACTTGGCTCATTCAGTCGCTCAATATTCCTAACTTGCAAGCAGCTAGTTTGTTCGCCACATGCGAGCTTCCTGTTTCCGGGGTCGTAAAGATGTGCCGGAATGTGATCTTAGCCAGCATGAGGGCTCCCCAGTTTCTATCAAAACCCATTATAGAGCACCAATTATCGGTAATATTTCGGTTTTCGATTGCATTGAATGGCGCATCAATACCAAAGCAAATTAGTTCCGAGCATGAGAATTATGGCCCGCGCGTATCTCAAGCCATTGCGACACTGAATGCGAGTAGAGGACAGGCGATAGACAGTAGCGAGCTCGCGGCATCGTCGGGCTTGTCCCGCTCAAACCTATTTGCCAAGTTCAAGGAGGCAACGGGGCTAACTCCCCTGCAATACTCGACGGCACTTAGAATCGAGCATGCCGTAGAGCAGTTATGCGATGAGGCAATTCCAATCTCCGAGATCGCCCTCGATCTTGGATTTTCCTCCCAAGCCAATTTTTCTCGCTTCATAAAACGTCATATCGGCATGTCGCCCGGTAAATTCAGGCGCGCTTGCGTCGCACTTTGATGCTCGCTCAGAAGCATTGCTAGCAACAGACTAATGCATCTCTTCGCCGCCGCTTACGTTGAGCGCTTCTCCAGTGACATAAAACGCGTCATCACTTGCTAACCATAGGCAAGCGGCCGCCGTGTCTGATGGCAAGCCGGCCGCCCCATAGGGTTTTTGGCAGCCATGTTTGCAAGGTAGTCTTCCACAGTTTCAAACCCCATTAGTTTACTGAAATAGGCATTCTGCATAGCCCCCAGCCCCGTAGTTACATGGTTCGGACACACAGCATTCACAGTAATTCCGTGCGCGCCTAGCTCAACCGCGCTAGCGCGTGTCAAGCCAACCATGCCGTGCTTGGATGATACATAGGCAGCCAAGTGTTGGAATCCCGTTTTGGCGGCTTGGCTCGCAATGCTTATGATCCGCCCTCCCTTGCCGCGATCCACCATCAAGCGGGCTGCCGCTTGGGTGCAATAAAATGCCCCAGACAGGTTCACCGAAAGCACCTTGTCCCACTCGTCTTCAGGCTCAACTTCCAGCAACGGCTTCATCTTGAAGCCAATGCCTGCATTGTTGACGAGCACATCGACACTGCCGAATTGCTCTGCAGCCTGCGCGACGAGCCCAATACACTGATCAGCGTTGGATACGTCGCAAGCAATCGTCGCGACCTTGGCTCCAAGCCCTCGCAACTCGTCGGCAATCCCCTCGGCTTCAGTATCGATGATAAGATCGGAGACAACACAATTAGCCCCCTCCCTCGCGAAGGCGTGCAAAATGCCTTGCCCCAATCCTCTAGGTTTTCCTGACCCTGTAACGATTATGGTCTTGCCCGCGTACTTTCCCATCGTCTCGCGCTCCCTTACAAATCTTGCGTTAGGATAAATTGTGGCGCATCCGCATATTCCGCAAATGGCGCCGCGGCCGCTTGAAACTTCGGATCCGAAACATCAGCAGTAAATGCGTCGAGGTCGGTGATGTCCAGGATCTCGAAATACGCGAAGGCCGGAGCTGTGTCTGGATCACCAAATAGACTTACGGCTTTGTGGACGGTGAAGTTCGTTACCGAAGGAAGCGCCCCCGCCGTTGGAATGTCTTTCGTCTTCGCCCATGCCTCATATTCAGCAATGTCCGTTCCCTCTTTAAGGTTGAAGGGCACAATAATCCGCATCTTTTAGTCTCCGTGATGACGTGCAATGTCTGGCCTAGATTAGACCACCAGCACGCCGTTCAAGTCATGAACGTGCATAGGCCGCAATAGGCACCCTAGGGCCGGCACGACATGCAGACTAACAGGAAGCTAAAATTGTCCATCAAGCGGGTATTGAGCCTTAAAACCACACATGGCGTCCCGCTGAAACACGGATGTGTTCCAACCTTGCTCTTAAAAGCAATTGTAGAAAATGCCCTGGCCTAAACGCCTATCTCGTCCACAAATCTAAGATGTCGTGTTTTTACCCATACCTTAGCGCCATCAGCCCCAGTTTTCGCATTGAGATGTGATCCAAGAGGCATGCGCAACCAAGAGAACTTATGCAAACGCTCGCCAGTCTCCTCAAATCCGCCCTCGAGCACGAGGAATTCTGCCCCGTCTGGCATCTCTCGCGAAATTTCGGCGTCGGCCGCCCAGTATTCGAGGTTTACCGTTTCCCGATCATCATGAAACAGCTCGGTCGCTTTAACGCCCGGTATTGACGCATCAACGATACTCCCCTGCACATTCATATCGGTTCTTACAGACGTGCGATCAGAACCTGCAAACTGCCGAAGTTTGACGAAGATGATGCAGCCAGGTTCTGAACCCGGCGTGTGATATGACGTTGGTGGATTTCTTACATATGTACCGGCGGGATAATCACCATGTTCGTCCTGAAAAACCCCCTCAAGCACAACGAACTCTTCGCCACCATCATGAGTGTGACTAGAGAACTGGCTACCAGGTGCATATCTAACGATAGATGTTGCCCGCGCGACCTCACCGCCGATCCGGTCAAGCATTCGCCTATCAACACCAGCCATTGGCGAAGCTACCCAGTCGACTTCATCACTATGGATCAGGACGCGCTTATCAAAGTCTGAATTGATTTCCATACCGATACCTTTCAACACGGCTCAATAGAATGCAAATGTCCGTGTCTCAATACTTTCGCGCGGAGGAACCGTTGGGTCTTGGTCAGGGTATTCGAACGCAGTGTGCGGGGTAAATCGGGAAACACTAGTACTTAGTGTATCGTACCCCTTGATCAGCACGACTTCGTCATGTGTCATTTCGGAGAAATAATACCATTGCTGCCCCACAGCTTTTCGCAACGCAAATATCTCTCCGACATAATCATTATCTGTGAAGTGGATCTTTGTAGGAATAAGATCTTTTTGTTCGATGCTAGCTGCATCGCAAAACGCCAATGGAGAGCGCTGCACGATCTTACTCAACGGGCGCCAAACATTGATCTGGATCATCCTGCGCCCCTTCATTTCAGCGAAGGCATCTGAGCCAATCATTTGCTCTGATCTGGTTACGCCGGTTGTCGCGGTATAGTCGTTGTGAACGTGGTGAGCTGGCTTGCGAACACTCTGCGCCTGCCCACGCCTTACCGTGTGATCAAATACGAAGACGTCCTTTGCACCAGTGGTCTTACGCACGATGCCAGCCACCTCATTGTAATAGATTTCCTTGATGAGTTCATCATTAACGAAGTTCATATTCATCGTCGGCGAGGTGACCAACTCAAACCCCTCGACGTGAATCTTAAAATCCCCAACTGACTGGCGGCCATCTCTGATCTTGGCCGGCATAAATTTGTAGGCTTCGTTATAGGACTGAGGCGCGGCCCCGCCCGAATAGATGACCTTGGGCGCCATGGTCGCATCGGGCCTGATATAGTTCAGGTCAGCAGTAACGGTTCCGGAAACCTGATGGCTGACAATGTGTTTTACATCTCTGAGTTTTGACATCGAACAACTCACATTCCGTATTTGAACTCAAGGAGTACATATGACCCAGCATAGAGGTGCTGGGTCATATGCTGACTAACTATCGATCAGCCGCCGCAGCTTGGTCGTGAAGCTACGCGTCCCCGCCATTCAGATAGGTTCGTCAAACTGGTTGGAATTTCGACCTCAGCAAAATCAGCAAAAGCTAGTCCAGCAAATGCTGTAATATCGGCCATCGAAAATGTGTCGCCGGCGAGGTAGGGCTGATTTGCAAGGACATTATCGAGATATCCCATGGTCTGTGTCGCAACGCCTTTGCGGCGGTTGCCCCAATCAGCGTTCTGATTGGTCTCTAGGTCAGGACCAAGTCCAGGCGTCGCATGATGGAAGTAATCACCCACAGCATCTAGCAAACCTGCTTCGGCGCGACGGTTCATCATATGCACAATTGCTCGCTGCTTAGGATCCGTAGCGCCCGTGAGAGAAGGGCCTTCAAACCTCGCATCAATATATTCTGTGATCGCAGTGCATTGGCTGATCGTCGTGCCATCTTCCAGCTCAAGGCATGGTACAGCCGCGTCAGGATTTTTGGCTTTAAACGCCGCCGTTCTGTGCTCTCCAGCCATGACATCAACGGGGATGAACTCTACTTTGTCAAAAGCGTTCTTTTCCGCAAGTGCAATGCGCACACGTGCTGGGTTCGGGAAGTTCTCAACGTCGTATATTTTCATGATTTTGGTCCTGTATTTTGATTTAAAAAAATTGAATAGGTTCGCCATAAGCCTGCCATCTGTTGAAATTTCGAGGAGCATTTTTGCGACTTCACTTCATGGTTGACTCACTCTCAACTTGGTTTTCTATACTCTTATAATATATATCTAGTAGTAGATAGTTGTTAAAAACATGCGCTACAATCAAAAACTTGCGCAGTCAACACATATCTAGTAATCGATAGGCAGCCTAATTGTGCAATTTGAAAATGCTATGACCCAAACGACATCAAAACCTTCACAACATCCTGCCCGTGCGCAGGAGATCATCGCCGTTGCTCAGTCTCTTATACAGTCCAGAGGATATAACGGCTTTAGCTTCAGAGATATCGCAGATACAGTCGGCATCAAGAGCGCGAGCATCCACTATCATTTTCCGACAAAAAGCGACTTGGCAGTAGCGGCAGCAGCGGACTATCGCGCAAAATTTCTCGAAATTCTCGCCGATATCGCCACACAAAATTTGACCGGAGTTCGCGAGCTACAAGCCTATGCCGGTGTTTTCGAAATCACACTCGAGAGAAGCGGAAATGTTTGCCTGTGCGGTGTGCTCGCCTCCGAGTTCGAGTCGCTAACAGACGATGTTCGCGGCGAAGTAGATCGATTTTTCAAAGATCAATCCGTCTGGGTTGCACGCGCCATAAGAAAAGGACAGGCTGACGGAGAGATTCAAAGCACGATTGATGCCGAAGCATTCGCTCCTGCTTACGTGTCTGGCCTTGAGGGCGCAATGATCATTGCACGCAGCACGCAATCAGTGGACCATCTTAGATCCGCTGCAAACCAATACCTCAACCTCATAAAGGTTTAAGACGGCTTGTTGCCAAACAATTAGGCAAAAGCGGCAGTGCTTAAAGCCCGCAGGGTTTATCACTTCCTACATCCTGCGCCAGCTCAACAGATTGAATTTGAAGTTCGAGCCCAGCTTCAGACCGGACATAAAACGCCGAAGTAAGCGCGCCAAAGTCGGCACCTTCAAAACACTTCAAGTTGATGTTCGATGTCTGCCACCCCTGCCCTGCGACAGATGCAAAATCTGCAGTCATATCGAGACTAGAATCGCATGCGTCTCCACAAGACACTCCCATTGAGACTTGCCCCTGCGGCGCCGATATCACTTGATAAGTGATATTGAGTCCGAGCTCCGACCCTGCCTCTGTTGCATAGTCTATCGGGCCAATGCTGCTATCTAATCTCAATGTACCAGAGCCAGACCAAACAAACTTGATCGAGTCTTCTTGGGCTTCATAATCGGCCGTTTCTGACGACAATGTGCCATTCCGGCTCTGCATCACCGCGTCCAATACTGGCTGCACGCCGCTTTCGTCTTGAAGTGCAAAAATCCAATTGCCCACAGCGCTGCCCGTTTCGACCAAAGAGAGCTTGGACTTCAATCCGCCTGTGCTTGAACCTGTGTCTTCCGGAAGCTCCCCCGTATCGGTCGATGTGGCGTAGGATAGACCATAGCCAAATGCGAATAGCGGGTCGTAATCATCATCGCCAAGGTTAGGTGCCAAGCCTTCCGCCAGCCTAGGCCAGGAAAATGACAATCGACCTTTAAAATCATGATTTGGCGTTCCATCTGCGCGAGCAACCAAAACATCGGCAATCCCACCGCCTTCACTCCCCGGGAGCCAAGCAGCAACGAAAGCATCAGACGCGTTAATCTCTGGATTGACCCACATTGGACGGCCAGAAAGAAAAACGCTTACGGTTCTAATCCCCTCCTCCTGATATTGTTTCAGGAGGCGCAGCCCCTCATCATTGCCGAAATCCACATGCGCAACATCTCCCTGAAACTCGGCATAGGGGTCTTCACCGAATACAACGATTGCGACATCAGGCTTAGTTGCGTAGCTACCATCGAGGCTAAGCTCAGCCGTTCCACCTACACGTTCAACAGCATCGCGAAGACCGCCAAATATCGATTCGCCATTCGGAAAATCTACATTCTCATTGCCCCGACCTTGCCACGTGTAAGTCCAACCACCTGACTGTTTGCCAATGTCATCGGCGCCGTCGCCAGTAACCAATACGCTCAAGCCTGACTGGATTGGTAGAACAGCATTATTGTTCTTGATGAGCACAAGAGACTCTCGAACAGCCTGCCGTGCTATCGCGCGATGTTCCTGCCCGCCCAAGAGATTCCAATCTCCCGCATTATCCCGAGACGATGGTAGTCCCGCCTCAAATAACTGCGTTCTCAATTTTACCCGCAGTATTCTCGATACAGCCTGATCCAGCCGTTCTTCGGTTATTTCTCCGGAGCGAACTTGGGCGAGTGTATTGGCATAAAGTTCTTTCCAAGAATCCGGCGCCATAAACATGTCAACACCAGCATTAAATGACTGTGCACACGACGTACTCGTGCATCCTTCTACCTGACCATGTCCATTCCAATCGCCAACGACAAAGCCATCGAAGCCCATTCGTCCAACCAAAACATCGGTCAACAGTTCCTTATGGCCATGCAGTTTACGGCCATGAAACGAATTAAACGATGCCATCACCACTTGCACACCGTTCTGAATAGCGGTGGGATAACCGGCCGCTTGCAGATCGCGCAACTGCGCTTCCGTAAACTCGTTGTCGCCTTGATCCTTTCCGTCGATCGTCCCGCCGTCTCCGACGAAGTGCTTCACAGTTGCAATCATCCGATTATTGCCAAGAAAGCCAGCCGAACCCAAAGCACCCTGAATACCGCTGACCATCTCACCCGCGTATCGAGATACAAGATCTGGGTTCTCGGAGTAACTTTCGTAACTACGTCCCCAGCGGTCATCTCGCGCAATCGCGATCGTTGGCGCAAAAGTCCAGTCAACGCCGGTCGTCAACATTTCTGTCGCCGTCGCTCGGCCAATCTCGTGGATCAGTTCCGGATTATTTGCAGCGCCGAGTCCAATATTGTGCGGAAAGATCGTAGCGCCAACGACATTATTATGCCCATGAACAGCATCCGTTCCCCAGAGTGTCGGGATACCCACGCCGCCATCGGATACATCTATTGACGCCGTCCAGAACGCGTCAGCCAGTGCTAGCCATTCTGCGGCTGCCGCACGCACATCTCCACCCGGAGCTGAATTGCCGCCATTGAGTACAGCACCAAGATTATAGTCACGGACATCCTCAGGGGTAACCGCCGATATGTCCGCTTGAAGCGTCTGTCCTACTTTTTCTTCCAAAGTCATGCGCGAAAGTAAGTCGGCAATCTTTGCTTCAATCTCTGCATCCACAGCAAGAACGGGCTCGAATTTTGGCCAGTTCTCAGGATTGATCTGCCCAGCCGATTGAACGTGCACCGTTTCGCTACTGAGTTCTGTAGATGCACCATTCTCTTGAACCGCCGGACTGTCGCCACATGCAGCTAAGACAACCAACGACAAGCCTGCCAACACAACAAACGGCCTACTATCGAACAAACCAATCATCATTACCATTTCCCAGATTACTTCAATCCATACTCTCCGAGCGAACTTAAGCCATTAGCAATAGGGCATACAGAGGTATATCAAAAAAAAAGGGGCCGCACTTAACGAGTAAGGCGACCCCTAGATGCGCGGGAGGGCGCAAACTTTTAGAACGTAGCCCGTACACCAAACGTTATGCGGGGCTTCTGATCATTCTCGAATAGGAACTGATCTTCAAAGCGACCTGTTTGACTTTGGTCTGCACCAGTCAAGTTCAGCGCTTCCAAGAATACCGAGAAGTGTTCGTTCACATTATAGCTAGCACTCGCGTCTACCTGAATGAAGCTGTCGAAGAAGACCGGCTCATTCGTGACACGCAACTGGTTCGTAGCGAAGAGGAAATCGTCACGCCAGTTACCTGCAACCCGTATCGAGAACTTCTCGTTTTCGTAGAAGGCAACAAGGTTAGCAGTGTCTGACAGACCAATTAGGCTCTGCTCGACTTGATCCAAGGAATCTGGATCGAATTCTGCATCAGAGTCTACATATGTGTAGTTCGCCTGCAACCCGAACCCTGTGTCACCAAAGAGGTGCTGAAGCGAAATCTCGACACCATTGATGTTCGCATCATTTGTATTGACGCTTTGGGTCACATCGAAAACAGCAATCGGATCAGTTGCAATACTTGTCGCGGGAATTGCTTCACCGGTAACAGCATCGATAATCACGAGACGTGCACTTGGGTCCGTCAATGGATCCCCATTTGCATCCAGGATAGGCTGCTCAGTCGTAACGGTTCCAATGAAGTCAGACACACTTTTGTGGAAGTATGTCACAGCCAGGAAGCTACCTTCATCGTAGTACCATTCGGCCGCCACATCGATATTGTCCGACAAGAATGGATCCAGGTCCGTATTACCAATCGTCGCATTGAATGGACCAAACGGTCTTACATCACCGATCTGCAGACCTGGGCGCAGCGCGTTCAAGTCAGGACGAGCCAATGTCCGGCCATATGACAAGCGTAGCACGGTATTGTCTGTAGGAAGAAGTTGGAAGTCGACCGCTGGCAGGAAGTTGCTGTATCCGCCAGTTTCTTCGACAAACGTAGTCTCCGTAGGATCGAAGTTCACATTTGCTTCGCTATCGCTGTTAACCGAGATCGAAACTGGGAGAGAGATTTCCGACGACGATGACACATCGGTCGTTTCAAATCTGACACCAGCCGAAAGCTTTGCGTTAATACCGCCAATCGAGCCTTCCCAATTCGTATTAACATACGCTGAGAAAGTTTCTTCAACAGTCGTGATGTCACCAAGCTCAGGGAACAGTGACGCCGTCGCGAACACATTGTCGATCGCATCTTGTGCGTCAAACGCGTTAATAACCGGCAAGATACCATTGAAGGAAGATGTATCGATCTGAGTGAAGAAGTCCGCTTCACAAATTCCAGTACACGGAACAAGTCCCTGGAAGGTAAACGGAAAATCAGCAAACCGTGTTGCAACATCGTATTCAATATACCCAACACCATAATTGATGCCGGTCACGCCTTCATTCTCAAGACCGTGCCATGTACCGCGGAATTGAATTTGGCTAACATCATTTTCGATTTGAAGCACTCGACCAATTGATCCAAGTGGGCTGAACGCATCATTGTCGAAGGCACTATCAATACCAGGGATTAGCGCACCGCCACCGAAGTCTTCCTCTCCGCGGAAAGCGCCGCTATCGTCGACTATAAGCGTTGGAGCCCCACCGTTCGGGTCAAGCGTGAAGTTGACATTGACCCCAAGAGCACCCTGAAAAATCGCGACAAGGTCATTACTTTGACCGTCTGGCTGGCTCTCTGCAGTCGACAGATGTCCATCAAGCTCGAACGTATGTTGATCAAGTTCCCACTTAGCATTCAAGCCAAAAGAGTCATTCTCAACGCGCAGTTCGTTACTTGTTGCAATCGCATCAAAAGCAACACCTGTACGGTCGAACGAGATGGCAGTTCCATTCTCGGAAACAACAATATTGGATGTATCACCAAAGGTCGCTGAGAACAGATTGAATAGTGCGGTCTCTTGACGTTCCTCATCGAGTTCGAAGCGCGAAAGAGTATAATCAGCTGTCAGCGTAAAGTTATTGACAGGACGGAACTGGAAAACACCTTGGAAGTTCGTACGCTCACGCCGATTGTCACCAACCTCAGTAATGAATGTCCGAGGCGTAAAGAGCACATCCGTGCCGGCAGGAACCGTTCCTGCAGCGATAGCCTGCGTCAATGCCGACGGATCATCACCAGGAAACTCAGCTACGTTTACGTCGAAGCTTTCGGTCGTATTCAATTCGTTGCGGAAGTTTCTGCGCGAATATGAGGCTGTTGCCGAGACACCAAATACATCATTGTAATTGTATGAGAACAGTCCTCCGATTTCTGGAGTAACATCATTCCCTTCTTCGGTGGAGAAGTCATGGATACCGGCTGCACTAAGAACTGCCTTCAGGTCACCAGCGGCGTGATCAAACGGGCGTGACGTTTGGATATCTACAGTCGCACCAATACCACCCGTCGAAATATCAGCCCGGGCCGTCTTATAGACGTTTACCGCAGAAACGGATTCGGACGCGATTTCCGCGAAATTGAAGGCTCGGCTTTGCGTAGCGCTGTTGAGCGTCTCAACGTCGGGCGATGACGCGACCGGCAATTGCCGTCCGTTCAATGTGACCAAGTTAAAGCTAGGCCCAAGCCCACGAACAGAAATTTGGTTACCTTCATTGTCCTGCCGGTCAATCGAAACACCCGTAATACGCTGCAAAGACTCCGCGAGGTTTGCATCTGGAAAGTCAGCAATGTCTTCTGCGGTAATCGCATCGACAACGCCCGCTTCATTGCGCCGGATTGAGGCCGCATCAACCAGAGACCCACGAATACCTTTAACGACAACAACGTCTTGCGTCAGTTCATCATCATTCGCGTCATCCGCGTCTGTTTGGGCACTTGCAATTGGCGTGGCAAACAGCGCCAACGCCATCAGCGATGAGTATCCCAGTAAACTATGCTTGTTCATTTTCTTCTCCCGTACGCAAACTATTTGCGCATTTCACTATTATTTCCGCCACTATGGCGCACGATTATCAGAAGGCCCCAACGGTCTTCCTGCCCAGTCCTCATCAGAAAGACAGGCTAGTCCGGTATCTTGGTCGCCCGCACATTGCTCTACGCGCACCCAATCCACCTTCATTTCCGAGGGAAATACAGAAGCATCGACCCCCCCCGCGTTCTTTGATTCAGCAAGCGCTCCCCCGACTGCCAAATTCAAATTCAGATAAAACGGCTGGTCGAACGGTGCTGCAGCGTTACCGCGCGCATCCGGGCTCCCCGTATACCAATCGTCGCTAACCAGGCGCAAAACGATCTGGTCATCAACAAACCATTGTATAATTCCCTCAGCCCATTCTACAGAATAGACCCCCCATTGACTCGGATCGGCCTCAGTGCCTTCACGTTCCGTTTTGAAGTAGAGATATGTATTATCGGGTATGGCATCGCCAAAATGCACTGCACCCGACGTCCGGCGCTCAACGCCTCCCCGGCAATCAGTGCACGTCGTGCCTATATTGACCGACTCCATGATGTCTATCTCGCCCGAAAGCGGCCAATTCCCGTAAACGCTCTCAGCAGGCATCATCCAAAACGCAGCCCACGGCCCCTGCCCCTTCGGGAGCTTAATCCGTGCTGATATACGTCCGTATCTCCAGTCGGCCTTGCCGTAGCTAATCACTTTACCAGAAGTATAATGCTTCTCACCCAAAGCATCACTCGCTAGATGCTCGTAATGAGCCGGATACATCAACCCGGTAAACGTTTCAGACACCGCTGAAAGCACCAACGTACCATCCTCGACGCTTACATTCTCTTCGCGATCCGTATAACATTGGCGCTCATTGTTGCCGCCGCCCCAACAGGACTCCTCCGCAGACCACTTGGTCCGATCAAGAGTATCACCGTCAAATTCGTCAAACCAAACCAACTCCCAACTCGGAACAGGCGCACTATCTTCAGCTTCCACGGGACCAACACATGCCTGCAAAGCGATGCTGCCAAAGAGCACGCTAAATACACCTAGTTTTTTGGCAATCTGATTCATTGCGTCCCTCAAATAATTCCCTGACTGCAGATTGATCAGGTGAATTTGAAAGTGCAATCGGCGTGCGGCGAACTGTCCGCTTCCTGCGATGTTTGGGAATGTACTAAATCGCCCCTATTCAGGCGCTGGCAAGCCTCTTAACAACCTCCCGATAGGAACGACTTGACCGAACATGTCCTCCCCCAACAAGCTCAATCTCCGCTTCTCCCTTAGGCAGCAGCTTAATTTCTCTTATATGGTCGGTAGAAATGATGGCTGACCGATGCACCCTAACGAAAGGTATCGTCGGCAAATCCTCTTCGAGAACTTTAATTGGAACCCGGATTGTGAGCTCGCGGTCCTTCATGTGAAGTAATGAATAGTCCCCTGCCGCCTCGACCCATACAATGTCGTCGTGAGGGACAAAATAGCACTTTCCCGCATCGCGGATCTTCAAAACACCGCCCCTGTCTTCCGGTCTAATTCCAGAAGCTTGAACAAGCGCACCACCCTCACGCTCTACAATGAGACTATGCAATCGAGCAGCTTTAGCCACGGCATTCGCAACACGGCCAGACGTAAGCGGCTTTAAGATATAATCGATCGCCTCCACACCAAACGCCTCGACCGCATATTCGGGATGCGCTGTTGCAAAAATGACCAAGGGGCGCGGCGAAGCCGTTATACGATTATATGCTTCAACACCACTCAAGTCGGCCATTTCGATATCGAACACGACAAGATCTACCCCGCCCCTATTTATAATATCGAGTGCCCCTCGTGTCGATTGGCACGAAGCAACGATAGACACGCCACCGGTTTCAATGAGCAGGCTGGACAACAATTCCAGGGCAGGTAGCTCATCATCGCACACGACAGTGTTTAACATAACAGTCCCCTCAGCTATGCAATATCGCGCGCCAAAACTGGCCACTGGTGCAAAGTCCAGTTTTATATACAATGCGATCAAATCATACTGAAGGCAAATTTTTGGTGCTTAGAAACATTGGAACTGAAACGCGAGTTGACCCAGTGGGCAAACTGCCGGGCTATTGGACCTTCCAAATCGCTGGCTGGCTCGCTTTCGCGCTTGTCAGCATCTTTAGCCTTAACGTCTGGTATAATCCGGGTGAACTGCTACCTGCATTACATAGTGTCGCGCAGTCACTTATCGGCATAATTGTTAGCCACCCATTGCGCGCTGTTGCTCGCCGGTTTTGGAATGCACCACCCCTGCGACGCATAGTTATTGTATCAATTGCGATCATAGTTACGTCGCAAATTTGGACGGTTTTACGCCTCCTCGCCTTCCTTCACATGACGAACTTGCCAATTGCATCAAGTGATTGGGGAGGCTGGATATTTGGTTCATTGACTGTTCTTGGCTCTTGGGCCTTTTGCTACCACGCGATCAAATACTATAGGCAATGGCATGAGGCTCACGCGCTATCCATCAAAGCTCAGAATGCGGCCCTCGCCGCCGAAGCCCTAGCAGAACGGGAGAATGCGAAGCGACTTCAAGCCGAAGGTTTAGCTAGAGCCGCGAAACTGCGCATGCTGAATTATCAATTGAACCCGCACTTCTTGTTCAATGCCCTAAATTCAGTATCAGCACTGGTTAAACGCGATGATCAAAATGGCGCAATCGAAATGTTGTCGCGAATTGGGGAATTCCTTAGATCATCATTGGAAGAAAGTGAAACTTTCGAGCACGAACTCCGTGACGAAATCGCAATCGTAGAGCATTATCTAGCCATCGAAAAAGTCAGGTTTGGAGAACGTCTAAATGTTGACTTTAAAATTTCCAAATCGGCGGCAAACATCCATATACCGAGTCTTTTGCTCCAGCCCTTGATCGAAAACAATATCAAGCATGCGGTTGGCAAAAGCCTCACACCTACAACAATTCGAATTGAAGCGACGGTAGATTCAAACCGCCTAACAATAAACTTGTCAGACAGTGGAGAAGCCGCACCTATCGCACGGAAGAACGCTCACACTCATTCAGTAGGCGTAGGCCTCAAAAACGTGGAAGAGCGCTTGAAATCCGTCTATGGGGATGACTACGAGTTTCTAGTCGGCCCCGTTGAAGGTGGCGGCTATAGCGCGGAAATCACCGTTCCAGTGGTTATATGACGCCCTTTTCCAGAAGTTCCGAGAGCTTCGCCTCATCGAGTTCAAGAAGGTCCGAATAGACCTCACCATTGTGCTCGCCCAGGTCCGGCCCTGTCCAACGCACCTCGCCTTGCGTCTCTGACATTTTCGGAAAGACGCTCTGCATTTTAACGCTGCCCCAGCGCTCATTCGGAACATCAACAATGGCCTCACGTGCTGCATAATGCGGGTCATCCAGCATCTCTGGCGCGCGATAAATTTGCCCTGCCGGTACAGAATTCTCTTCCATCAATGCGGCGACTTGCTCAATGGTTTTGGTTTGCGTCCATTCATTTATGAGATCGTCAAGTTCATCTTGGCGATCACCACGCGCGACATGTGTTGCATAGCGCTCATCGCTTGCCAGCTCCGGCTGCCCCATGGCTTCCGCCAGTCGTTTGAAAATCGTGTCCTGATTGGCCGCAATCAGAAAGTCACCATCTTTACATTTATAGATATTCGATGGGGCAACCTGTGGCAGTTTCGAACCAGACCGTCCACGCACATGCCCTGCGACCGTATATTCAGGAATGGTCGCTTCCATCACGTTCAACACTGCCTCGTAAATGGCCGAGTCTACAATCTGTCCACGCCCCGTTTGTTCTCTATGGTGCAGTGCCGCTAATGCACCATTGCACGCAAAGGTCGCCGCGAGCGTATCTCCTATCGACAGACCGGCCCGACTAGCAGGCCTATCAGGCTCACCGCAAAGGTGCCGCATACCCCCCATAGCTTCTCCGACGGACGCATATCCTGCACGGTGGGAATATGGTCCTGTTTGTCCATAACCGGAAACACGTACCATAATCAGCCCTGGATTAATCTTGGACAAAACGTCATAGCCAAGCCCCCAACGTTCCATCGTTCCCGGCCTGAAATTTTCGATAAGAATATCGGCTTTCGCGACAAGGTCGCGGACAATTTTCTGCCCCTCTTCAAGTCGCAGGTTCGCCGTTACGCACCTCTTGTTCCGAGCACAAACAGTCCACCATAGTGGATATTCCCCGCGGCCCCATACACGCATGGGGTCACCGACACCTGGCGGTTCGACCTTGATAACGTCGGCGCCCATATCCGCTAATAATTGCCCACAATACGGGCCAGCAATAAGCTGCCCTAGCTCGATCGCCCGAATATCGGTGAGTGGGCCTTTACGAATTGAATCGCTCATAATAATTCTGTCCCTATTCAGCCGCTACGGTTGGAGTTGCGTTTCGCCAAACTGGCTGGACTGGTGCCTTCAGCCCGGTATCCGCTTCGCAATTTGCACGCAGTTCTTCTATGGGCGGCCCAAAATCAAATAGGTTCGTCTCTCCACGGCTCGCCAGCATTTCAGCGCGCAGCGCGGTTGTGGCTCCGCTCTCAACTTTGCCGTCCGCATCCACGACCACGCCGTACCGCTTAGCGCCATCAACCGTTAAAAGGCCTTGCCTGATCTCAAGCTCGATCAGTTCAGGCGCCCGCTGCAATGGGTCTCCCCAACCGCCGCCGCCCCACGTTACATATTGCAGTTGATCTCCGGACTCCACTTTAACGTCATCAACTTTAGAGCCTAGAATCTCCTCTGTTCCGTCCAGTCGGATCAACTTCTTCCACGACCTTGCGCCGGGTTCTCCCCCATTCACCCCCCAAGGCGGAATGAACCAACGATCATCATGGATCGATATCGTTCCAGCTTCAGTGAAACGGTAGACCATATTGATCCCATTACCACCTCGGTGCAATCCGGCGCCTCCGCTGTCAGGCTCAGACTCATATCGCTCGATAATCATTGGAAAGTAGCGTTCCAGAAATTCGTTCGGCACATTTGTAAACCCTGGCCATAAGGAATGCCCATCCGGACCATCTCCCATTGGCCTCCCTGGAATTCCGCCAAACCCGATCTGGAAAAGCTGGAACCACTCGCCAGATTGATCATGTCCCGAGAACATCAAGTGAGGGCTTGAAGAGAACCCAGCTGCATTGAGGAAGTCCGGTGTTTTCTGCCCAAGCAACGCACCAAGAACATCAAATATCCGACCGAGCGCATGCGTGCGACACGACAAAGCCGCAGGGAATTTTGGCTTGAGAAGTGACCCTTCAGGAATACGAACATCGACCAGATCATAGAAGCCATCATTGACCAATACCTGCGGATCAAACACCATAATCATGTAGATCCCGAAGAACATTTTGAACATGTTCTCATTCAGGTAAAAGTTGATAGAGCTATCCGACTGCGGATCAGTTCCCTCAAAATCGAGGATGACTTTATCCCCTTCGCGCCACATCGTGCATTTGATCTTGAACGGCCCCGCTCCACGCCCATCATCGCAAAGATAGTCTTCGAACGAGACTTTATCTTCACCGATTTGCGTCGTGATAAGCTCCTTCATTGCTCTATGATTGCGCTGCAACAACTGCTCCATGGCAGACGCCAAGACGTCATCTCCGAAACGCTCGCAAACTTCCTGCACGCCGCGTCCGGCGACTTTGCACGCAGCAACTACCGCATGTAAGTCGGCTCTGTACCATTCCGACATACGGGATTGATTGCAGGCAATGCGTAAGATGTCTTCCTGAAGTTCGCCCTTACGATATAGCTTTACCGGCGGCAGCCTCATGCCTTCTTCAAAGATACTACTGGCATCTGTGGGCAAAGAGCCGGGCACTTTACCGCCGACATCCGTCATGTGTCCGAACATTGCGCCCCACGCAATCAAACGGCCATTATAGAACACAGGTGCAATCACTAACTGGTCGCTCAAATGACTAACCGCCCCCTCACAGGCATAAGGGTCATTGAGGAGGATTATGTCACCTTCTTCAATCGTACCGTCATAGCCACGCAAGAACCCATCAAGAAACGAACCAAACTGACCGACGACCATCCGCCCTTTGGCGTCAGCGATCATTGGAAAAGCATCTCCTTGCTCCCTGATGCCCGGCGACAAGGCCGTCCGGAATAGCGTGGCATCCATTTCGATCCGCGCATTGCGCAGCGCATTCTCGATTATATCGAGGCTTACCGGATCGATATCGACGGTGTTAAATGGCGTATCATTTGTTTCAACAATAGTGGCTGGCATAACTTTGCGCCTTCTTAAGCTGGAGTAATGAGAATATTGCCGAATGCATCGACGGTGGCGACGTCGCCGGAAAGAACAAGAGTGGTTGAGTCCATCTCGGTGATCACTGCTGGACCCGGGATTTTATCACCCGCACGCAATCCGGACCGGTCATAGATCACTGCAGGCTTGATCCCGCCATCCATCCAGACTTCGTGATCTCGAACTTTGGCCTCATCCAGAGAGCCATTTCCCTTGGCTATCTCGCGAGCGGGAATAGACTGCTCTTTACCAACAGCGACTGTGCGCAAGTTGACGAGCTCATGTTCGGTTTCCATATTGAACGTGAAAAGGCGATGATGTTCCGCATCGAATGCAGCCGTTATCTCTGCAAGTCCCCCTGTCCCGAGACTATCAATATCAACCGTCATCGGCACCTCGAACGCTTGTCCGGCATAGCGCATATCCAATTCGTAGCGGATGAGCATATCTTCTGGCTTCACGCCTTCTGCACTAAGCTCTTGCGACGCTTGGACTGCTAACGCTTCGAACGCGGCTTTCACTTCATCATCGGATGTTTGTGACCGACGCTTGGAGAACGACCGCGCCGCCTCCGCCCGCATGCGTGTGGACGCATCGCCTAGCGCACACAGCACACCAGGTGAGTTTGGAATGATCACCGGATAAGACCCCATCAGCCGTCCGACCGCATTGGCATGAAGCGGTCCTGCACCGCCAAACCCCATGAGGGCAAATTCTCTTGGATCATACCCCTGTTGAACTGAGATCATTCGCAAAGCGCCGAACATATTCTCATTTACAATGTCGATTATCCCGCGCGCGGCTTCGAACAGGTCGATGTCCAAGGCATCTGCAATTGTCTGCACGGCCTTCTTGGCGCCATCGCGATCTAGCGTCATTTCTCCACCGATCAGCGAGTCAGGCAAATACCCCAAGACCACATTTGCATCAGTTACCGTAGGAGCTTGGCCGCCGCGGCCATAAGCAACTGGCCCCGGCAAGGCTCCAGCGGACTCTGGGCCAACCCGCAACGCCTTGGTCAGTTCGGGCACATGCGCAATAGAGCCGCCACCGGCACCAACGGTCTTCACGTCGAGAGACGAGACGCGAACAGACAAATCCCCGACACTTGTGTCCCGCACGAGCCGCGGTTCGCCTTTTTCAATCAAAGCCACATCGGTAGAGGTCCCCCCGACATCAAGCGTCAATATATTTTCAAACCCGGCTTGCTTCGCAACCCAGAGCGCGCCAGCCACCCCGCCCGCAGGGCCAGACATAAGCAAGTTCACCGGTGCTTCGGCTGCTTTGTCCGCTGCCATCAATCCGCCATCCGAACGTAGAAGCGAAATCCGCCCCTCCATGCCGAGGCCGCGTAACTCGCTCGCGAGATTGTCGACATATTTTCCGACAACCGGCCTTACCGCGGAATTGGCGACTGTCGTCAACGCTCGTTCATATTCCTGCATTTCCGGCAAAATGTCCGAACTCAAGGATACGGGTACATCCGGCAAAAGCTCCGCAGCAAGCTTACCCACCACTTTCTCATGTGCGCCGTTCAGATACGAATTCATCAGACAAACGGTAATCGCCTCAACACCGCGTGCTTTCAACACATTTAGCTGCGCGCGAATATCAGCCTCATCAAGCGGACGAATTTCCTCGCCTTGTGCGTTCATCCGTCCTGTAACTTCAACAGTGTTTTCCAGTTTCGCCATCGGCTCCGGCTTCGGCCATATGATCCAAGCTGCTAGGCCGCCGGGCACGAGCGAACGGGCGATCTGCATAACCTGTCGATAGCCGTCCGTAACGATGAGTCCAACCACAGCCCCCTTGCCCTCAAGCACAGCATTTGTCGCAACTGTTGTGCCGTGAAGGAAATAACGGATGGCACGTTCCGAAATGCCTGCATCAGCGCAAATTCGGCGCGTACCCGAGATAACGGCTTCCGACGGATCGTGTGGCGTCGACGGCACTTTTGCCCGCCAAGATCTTCCATCATTCTCGTCGAACAAAAGTAGGTCGGTAAATGTCCCGCCTACATCCACCCCAAGACGATAGAGTCCCGTACCCTCGGTATTTTCTGACATTCCGACTTCCTTCTCCGCTGTGTCTCCAGCATCCTTAGATTTTTTACCGAGACCAAATAGTTTCATCATAATCTCTCCCACATGTAGCCAGCGCTTAGGCAGTCTCCTGCAACTGTTCGGAAGCCGGAAACCCTCCGGCACGGCTCACCATGCCGGGGAGCTGGCGCCCCATTCGTTCTGTCAGCCATAGCGCCGTATCGCTAACTTGAGCCAAATCTATTCCCGAATGCCAACCCGCGCGATGCAACATATAAAGCACGTCCTCGGTAGGAACATTTCCAGTCGCCGCAGGCGCAAATGGACATCCACCCATGCCTGCAACTGACGCATCAATGCGAGTGACGCCCACCTCGACCGCAGCCCAGACATTCGCAAGCCCTGTATTGCGCGTATTGTGAAAATGCACACGTAGCGGAATGTTCGGCACAGCGTCGGAAATCCGTCCAACCAAGTCTGATACTTGTGCCGGAACCGCTACGCCAATTGTATCGGCCAGCGCGATTTCATCTGGTTCAAATTCGGCGACCCTTTTCGCAGCTTCTACGACCCTCGCAGGATCGACCTCTCCCTCGAAGGGGCAGCCAAAGGCGGCCGAAAGCGTAATCTGGGGTTTCAGCCCTTCAGATCGGGCTAGCCTGATCATTTCCCCGTTCTCTACAATACCCTCAGAGACGGTTTGACCTTGGTTCTTCTTCCCGAACGTATCTGTCATCACAAGAACGCTGCCCGTTTCATCGACGCCGCGCTTGCCACCTGACCGGGTCTCGATCGCACGCATGACCCCGCGTTTATTCAAACAAAGCCCAATATAACTTACATCGCTCCGATCAGGCAGTCCTGCTATGACGGCTTCAGCATCAGCCATTTGCGGGACACGCTTGGGGTGGACAAAACTCGCAACCTCAATGCGCTTAACGCCTGCATCCAACATCCGCGCAACCAAATCGACCTTTTGAGCAGTGCCCATTAATACAGACTCGTTTTGCAAACCATCACGAGGACCGACTTCAATTAGGGAAAACTCTCTTCTCATGATTTTTGTATACAATTATTGAGATGCGTCGGATAGATCATATTTTACTGCGCTTTCATATTTGGCAAAATTTATCGTAGCGCGAATTTAATTGGCCGGATCGCCAGACACAGCATCCAACTCCGAAAGCGTCTCGCTATACACGTGAAACGCACGGCGTATATGGCCCGAAATTACAGACCGCGCCCATTCTGAATCGCCATGATCAATTGCCTCAACCAACTCGCGATGTTCGCGTATGCTCTGTCTAATTTGTTCGGGAGAGTATGCATTTGCCGTGTGATGCAGAACCGCCTGACTGATTAGGCGCTCGAGCATGGAGACAAGCCGACTCGACCCTGCAGCATCGAGTATCAACCTATGAAACGTCGAATTATGCTCCAAGAATACAGGTACTGATTGATCATTTTCGACCAATTTCAAACATTCCCGAAGACGCCTCACGAGGTCCGGCGTCGCTCGCTCGGCCGCTCGCGCAGCTGCATGACCCTCCAACATCGCCCGCAACGTAAACAACTCATCGATATCTTCACGCCCTGGATCTACAACAAAACTTCTCTGATTCTCTCGCTTCTCTACGAGAAAATCAGCCTCCAAACGCACCAAAGCATCTCGAACAGGTGTGCGCGAAACGCCACACTTTTCTGCTAAATCTTCCTCCTTGAGTTGTTCGCCAGGGCGAATTTCACTCTCGAAAATCAGCGATTTGATTGTCTCATATGCAATATCTGAAGCTTTTGACATATTTTGATTGTGCACTGCTTCCGAAACTTTCTCAACATAAATGTATACAAATGTCAGAATTTGCGCCTAACTTGCGGGCAGATGGGTCATTGCAGTTTGCAATGATCAGGCAAAGGGAGATGCGAGAATGACACCTAAATTTTTATTGTTGATGACCACTGCTATGGCACTGGCAATTCCAGCAACCGCTCAAGACGCGAGTGAACAATCGCCTGAAGATGAAGTCCGGCGGCTCGGTGAAGTCGTCGTCACAGCACGGCGCGACGAGGAAAACCTCATCGACGTACCCGCGACGATCAATGTTTTCACAGAGGACACGCTTCGGTCGGCCGATATCGACCGCGCCGAAGACTTTGTTCTCCTGACACCCGGTGTGTCGATCATCACAGGTACCGCTGAAGTGGGCGACACCCAAATCAACATTCGAGGCATCAATGGCACGCGCGATGCTGAAAGCTCGGTAGCCCTCGTAGTCGACGGTATTCTAAAGACCAATACAGCCCAACTTAATCAGAACCAAGGCGATCTCGTTCAAGTCGAAATTTTGAAAGGCCCGCAAGGCGCACTCTATGGGCGGAATGCCGCAGCCGGTGCAATTGTCCAAACAACACGCCGGCCGGGCGATGAATTTCAAGGTCGCGCCGAAGCCTCTTTCGCGGAAGACAACACTTACGAAGTCGCAGCGTCGATCAATGGCCCCATTGGCGACACGCTCGGCTTCGTTCTATCGGGGGACTATCGCACCTCAGACGGCTTCTTCACCAATACTGGTCCAACACCAGTTTCCGCTGGTGACACAGTAGACAGGCTCGATGCCTTCAACCTTCAAGGACGGTTGGTCTTTGATCCGACGGAACAGTTGAGCATCGACGCTAAGATCCGCTATGGCGAGGTTGATGCTGCAGCCGTTGCATTCAACACCTCGTTCGCGTTGCCAGGTCTTGCTGCAGCCTTCGGAAATCCGGACCTTGTTGCAGATGTCAACGATACCGAGTTTGTATTCCAAGGAAACATCCGCCCAGACAATGATCAGGAAACGTTCGAAGCATCTGTTAAGTTTGACTATGATTTTGATTGGGCGACTTTAACTGCGTGGGGCTTATACTCTGATGTAGAACAAGAGTTTTCGGGCGACGGCACGTCCGCAGCCTTCGGATTTTTCAACACTGACCAACTTTGCATAGACACGACTGCCGCGTTAAATGCGGCTGGGGTCACGCTCCCCTCGCCTCAACTGCTCGGGCAAACGCCAAACTCTCTTTTCTTTGACCCGAACGGTTCCATTCTAGGCGGGTTCACGCCGACCACATGTGATGGCACGCAATTCCAAGTGCGCAATCAGAAAGACTTCAGCTTTGAAGCGCGATTGGCGGGCGGTGACCAATTCCGTTGGTCTGTCGGCGCATATTACTTGAACATAGATCGGCAAGTCGGCGTGGCCCTCGGGCTTGATACAGGCGACGGCGCAATCGGTGGTCTATTTACCCCTGCAGGTCAGCCGAACTCGACCGAGCAACTCGCATTTGATGATTTCGAGACTGATGTATATTCGGTGTTCGGCTCACTTGAGACAGACATTACCGACCAGCTGACCGCCTCCGTCGCGCTGCGTTGGGATCGCGAAGAGCGATCTGTGGAAAACTTGGTTCCGCCTGACGCCACGTCGCTATTTGTTGACTTTGACGGCGTACCGTTCACCGGCGGTGCACCTTTGAACACGGGGCTGCTTAGCGGACCAATTCTACCTCAAAGCGCAAACTTCGACGAGTTCCAGCCCAAAGTCAGCTTAACCTATAAACCGCTTAATAATCTGAGCTTGTTTGCCAACTGGGGCATTGGTTTCAAGGCAGGCGGCTTTAACAACCAAGGAAGCGCGGCAACAGTTGATATCAATTTCAACAATCCCGCAATCGATGCCGGTGTCACGATCAATGATACGTTCGAGGAAGAGACCTCGAGCGCATTCGAGGCCGGCTTTAAAAGCACATTCTGGGATGGTCGTGCGTCTTTCGATTTGACTGGCTACTACACAGATGTGGATGACCTCCAGTTCTTCGAATTTTTCGTCGGCACGTTCGGCTTGCTGCGCGTTGTCTCAAATGTCGATGAAGTTGAACTGTATGGCTTCGAAGCATCAGCCGCTGTCCAGCCGTTTGATTGGTTATCTCTCTACAGCTCGTTCAGTCTGACCGAGAGCGAAATCCAGGAGAATATAGCTCGCCCCAATACGGTGGGAAATGAATCTCCTTCCACGCCTGACTATACATTCAATCTTGGCGGCCAGATCGATTATCCACTTTTCCACGATATCAGCGCGACAGTGCGAGTTGACTGGCGTCTGACGGGGCCAACGAATTTCGCGACGACCCAAGATGAAGACGTCCCGACCATCTTCACCGCTATCTTGCCGCTTGCCGGCTTGCCCGCGGAATTAGGTACCGCTAATTTTGCAGATCAGGAGCGCGATTCATTTAGCGTTGTGAACCTGCGCGTCGGACTAGCGAGCCTTGATGGCTGGAGAATAACAGCGTTCGCAGACAATATCTTTGACGTCGACGTTATCTCGGAAGTGATCCCTGCTCCAGAATTTGGGGGCTCGTTTATCTCTCCCGGTGGACAGCGCCGTTTCGGCCTCCAACTGGGTTATGAATTCTAAAAGCAGAAGCCAAACTACCCAGCCAGAACCTTCCTTCTGGTTGGGTATTTTTTTGCCGCTAGGTGAAGTTTTAGCGACTACTAAATTAGGTTTTCGATCGAGCTCGATAGGTAGGCAAGTGACCCTATCAGTCCAGACTACGAGGCAGGTTGAGCTCATTCTCGCGCGCGCAATCTAATGCGATGTCGTAACCAGCATCAGCGTGTCTCATGACGCCCGTAGCCGGATCATTCCATAGCACCCGCTCCATACGTCGGGCCGCGTCCTCAGAACCGTCCGCCACAATGACCATCCCGGAATGCTGGGAAAAGCCCATCCCGACCCCGCCGCCATGATGCAGACTGACCCAAGTTGCACCCGAGGCAGTATTCAATAGTGCATTGAGGAGCGGCCAATCAGATACGGCGTCGGAGCCATCTTTCATCGCTTCAGTTTCCCGGTTCGGGCTCGCCACAGATCCACTGTCTAGATGATCGCGCCCAATCACAACCGGCGCTTTCAACTCGCCTCTGGCAACCATTTCGTTGAAAGCAAGCCCAAGGCGGTGACGATCACCAAGGCCCACCCAACAAATCCGCGCCGGCAGTCCTTGAAACGAGATCCGTTCACGCGCCATGTCGAGCCAATTGTGTAAATGCGTATCGTCCGGCAGTAACTCTTTGACTTTCGCATCCGTCTTATAAATGTCTTCAGGGTCGCCCGATAAAGCAACCCACCGAAAAGGCCCCACCCCCCGACAAAACAGTGGACGGATATAAGCTGGAACGAAGCCGGGAAAATCAAAGGCATTTTCCAGCCCTTCATCCTTGGCGACCTGCCGGATATTGTTTCCGTAATCAAAGGTTGGAATCCCCGCGCTATCGAAGTCGAGCATGGCTTGCACCTGCACTTTCATTGACGCCCGCGCCGCTTTCTCGACCGCTTTGGGATCGGTTTCGCGCTTGACTTTCCACTCCGCCATCGTCCAGCCTGAAGGCAGATAACCATTGATCGGATCATGCGCCGAGGTTTGATCTGTCACCATATCGGGGCGGATACCGCGCTTGACCAATTCAGGAAATATATCAGCTGCGTTGCCCAAAAGCCCAACGGATTTGGCATCACCTGCAACTGTCCATTTTTCAATAAGTGCCAGCGCGTCGTCCAAAGTGTCCGCCCGCTCGTCAACATAACCCGTCCGCTGGCGGAAATCGATGCTGTCGGGATTGCACTCAACAGCCAGACAACACGCCCCAGCCATCACGGCCGCCAAAGGTTGCGCGCCGCCCATACCGCCCAGCCCGCCTGTCAGTACCCACTTTCCTCTCAGGTTCCCACCATAATGCTTGCGCCCTGCTTCGACGAAAGTTTCATATGTCCCCTGAACGATGCCTTGCGTACCAATATAGATCCATGACCCCGCGGTCATCTGGCCGTACATCATCAAACCTTGCTTATCGAGCTCATTGAAATGATCCCAATTCGCCCAATTCGGCACTAGGTTGGAGTTTGCTATCAGGACACGCGGTGCATCCTTATGGGTCCGAAACACGCCCACGGGTTTTCCCGACTGCACCAATAGAGTTTCGTCCTCTGTCAGTGTCTTCAACGACGCCAAAATCTGATCAAAATCGGTCCAGCTCCGCGCAGCCCGCCCGATGCCGCCATAGACCACAAGCTCATCAGGGTTTTCAGCCACGTCCCGGTCGAGATTGTTTTGCAACATCCTAAATGGTGCTTCGGTTGTCCAGCTGAGACAATTAAGCTCCGGGCCCGTCGGGCTTTTGATGTCCCGCTTGTTATTCAAACGTCGATCCAATTAGGTCTCTCCATATATCTGTAGCAATTTTCCGCCTAGTCGCTCAACTTCAATGGAGCACTATCGGCCATTGAAACGTCACAGGTCGATGTTAAAAAGCAATGCGCCAATATCTCAATGTCAGGCCCGACAATCCGATCTTCTGTAAGCGGTGCACAAAGCTCCCGGATCCTCGAAATCACACGTTTCAAACTCGCACTCGTCTGAAGGGGTGCCCGCAATTCAACGCCTTGCGCGGCAGCCATCGCCTCCACGGCCAAGATACCGGCCAAGTTCTCGTTCATCTCTAAAAGCCGCCGCGCGGCATGACAGGCCATGGAGACATGGTCTTCTTGATTGGCCGAGGTCGGGGTCGAATCAACGGAACGCGGGTTCGCAAGCGCTTTGTTCTCGCTCATCAATGCAGCAGACGTCACTTCGGCAATCATCAAGCCAGACTTCAAACCAGCGTCAGGCGCCAAGAATGCCGGCAAACCAAAGCTGAGTGCAGGATCAACGAGCAAGGCAATGCGGCGCTGGGCAATAGATCCAATCTCGGAAATGGCAATCGCGGTCAAATCGGACACGAGCGCAACAGGCTCCGCATGAAAATTACCTCCAGAAACAATGCTCCCGTCGGACAAGATCAGGGGGTTGTCGGTCGCTGCATTGGCTTCGGTTTCGAGAGTGTGGGCAACGTGCCGTAACTGATCCAGACACGCCCCGATAACCTGCGGAGCGCATCTCAAACAATATGGATCTTGCACTCGGTCGTCATCCGAGCGGTGACTGTCGCGAATTTCAGACCCCTTCAACAATGCGCGCACGCGGCGAGCACTATCGATCTGCCCTTGATGCCCCCGCAGCGTATGTATTTCATCACGAAATGGCGCACCTGACCCCATAGCGGCATCTATCGACAAAGCAGCGATCGTGAGCGAATTGGTCGCCAACCGCCATGCACCAAACAATCCGGCAAGCGCCAGCGCTGTCGATGCCTGAGTGCCATTCAATAAAGCCAAACCTTCTTTCGCCTGCAAAACGATAGGTGTTAGCCCCGCCTTGTCGAGAGCCTCGGCCGCCGATAACCGCTCCCCCTTATAGAAAGCTTCACCCTCACCGATCAGCGTTGCCGCCATATGGGCAAGCGGCGCAAGGTCACCAGAAGCCCCAACCGACCCTTTTTCAGGTATGACCGGCGTGACCCCAAACGAGACCAAATCTTGCAATGCCTCAATCACGGCAGGTCTTACCCCAGATGCACCGCGACCAAGCGACAAGCATTTCAATGCGATGATCAGACGAACAATATTTTCTGGTAAGGGCCTACCAAAACCAGCACTATGAGACCGCACGAGATTTCGCTGAAGCTCGGCAACCTTGTCGTCATCAATACGAACAGACGCAAGCTTTCCAAAGCCGGTGTTAACTCCGTATATGGCCTCACCCGTGGTGATTTGTTTAGACAGCGCTTCGGCGCTCTGCTCGACAGCCACCATGGCAGCTTGATCGAGCGCAAACGCCTCGCCATTCTCGTATACTCTTGCGAGATCGCTCAAAGTCGCATGCCCGGACTTTAGGATAAGAGTCATGTGTCTTCTTTCATGGAAATCGTTGAATAGAGGGGCGATCCTCCCATCCAGTATGACAGCTCGGCTGGATGGTCGACGTTCCAAACGGCAAGCTCAGCAGGTCTGCCCGCTTCAATCACCCCGAACCTATCTTGAATCCCGAGCGCCTTCGCGGCATGTCGCGTTACGCCAGAAAATGCCTCCTCAGGCGTTAGCCCGAAGAGTGTGCACCCCATATTCATAGCGCTAAGCAGTGACGTAAGTGGAGAGCTACCTGGGTTGCAATCTGTCGCAATTGCAACCGGCACGCCATGTTCGCGCAATGCAGCAAGGGGTGGAAACTGGCTTTCCCTCAACGTATAAAAAGCACCCGGCAGCAAAACCGCGACAGCCCCTGATTTTGCAAATGTGCCGACATCGGCAGGCGGCAGATATTCGAGATGGTCTGAAGATAGAGCACCATAGCCAGCGGCGAGTAGCGCGCCTTTTTGATCAGAGAGCTGTTCTGCATGCAGCTTAACAGGCAACCCCAAGGACATTGCTGCGTCGAAGACCCGTCGTATTTGCGCAGGCGTAAATCCTATTGTCTCGCAGAAACCATCAACCGCGTCGACCAGATCTTCGCTATGAGCAATTTTCAATCCGGCTATCACGACATCATCAATATAAGCGTCAGCACGGTCTTTATATTCGGGCGGCAGAGCATGGGCCGCAAGCCACGTCGTCACGATCTCGACATGCCGCAGCTCAGCCAATCTGCGCGCGACGCGGAGCATTCTAACTTCATGTTCTATTGTCAGACCATATCCGGATTTAATTTCGACAACCCCAACCCCTTCCGAGATCAGGCAATCCAGCCGGACGAGCGCACTGGCAACCAAAGCTTCAAAGCTTGCGGCACGCGTTGCTTTAACAGTTGATAAAATTCCGCCGCCGGCACGGGCAATCTCTTCGTAACTCGCGCCCTCCAGCCTCATCTCGAATTCACGCGCGCGATTGCCACCAAAAACCAGATGAGTGTGGCAATCAATCAAAACTGGGGTCACCAAGCGTCCGCCCAAGGACTCGCTCGGGATACTTGAATACAGATCCGGCAAGTCTGTTGCTGCCCCGACCCAGGCAATCTTTCCGTCTTCGATTACCAACTTTGCGTCTTCGATCAATCCGAATGGAGATTGATTGGATTGCAGTGTCGCTAAGTTGCAATCCTCATATACACGCAAACCTATCATCAAGCCCTACACATCCAATTGTTTCGCAATCTTCACATTTCGCAAAATTGCATTATGTCTATACATATAGAATCACGCAAGGCAAATACCATGGCAATGGCCTCATACCAACACATACGAGAGTCCATCCTCGCGCGAATACAGGCTGGAGAATGGAGCCTCGGGGAGTTGATCCCGGGAGAGGTAAAATTGTCAAAAGAGTATGGCTGCGCGCGGGCGACGGTGAACCGCGCTTTGCGAGCGCTTGCGGACGAAGGTTTGGTCATACGCAAACGGAAAGAAGGCACCCGGATTTGCAGAACCCGTGTACGTCAAGCCAAGCTATATATTCCGATAGTCCGCGAACAAGTCGAGGCCACCGGCCAGAAATATCACCACAACCTCATCACCCAAAAGAGCGCCAAGCCCCCGCCATCAATCCGCAACCTCCTTCAAATCCCTACGTCGACGAAGGCCCTCTATTTGGAAACAGTTCACTTGGCTGATGAGCGCCCGTTTGCGTATGAAACACGCTGGCTCAATGTTGATGCCGTACCAAATATCCTTCAGGCACCTTTCGACCGCATTAGCGTCAATGAATGGTTGGTCCAATCGGTTCCGTTCTCAAATGGCGACGTTGCATTCTCCGCTGTCAATGCAGATCAGGAGATCGCCGCGGCACTCGATACAAGAATTGACCAAGCATTGTTTCTCATCGACAGAACAACTTGGCTCGACGACGTATTCATCACCACGATGAAGCTATTCTACAAGGACGGCTTTCAACTTTATTCCGAGCTTTGAGGCAAAACACATGGCGGTCTCGTACCATCCTCCACAAAACCCAACCGGCAGGACCGACCCTGAAGACGGTGACCGTGCTCGCAGGATATTCCAATGCGTAACCTCTGACGCCGAACGCGCTATTCTCGGCTTCTCCTGCGAAGCTGGCGTAAGGCGCAACAAAGGCCGAACCGGAGCAAAGGATGGCCCCGCCGCTATTCGCAATGCATTGTTTGGTTTGGCCGCTCCTTCGGGTTTTTCAGCGATTACAGATCTTGGCGACATTCAAGTTGAAGGTGATGATTTGGAGACCGGTCAGCAAATGCTTGCAGACCATGTATCTCGGGCCCTCCGCGCGTATAAGCAACTGATCGTCTTCGGGGGTGGTCATGAAACCGCATTCGGAAGTTATGTCGGACTTCGGACGGCTTTTCCAAGCAAGAAAATTGGTATCATTAATCTCGATGCCCATCTCGATTTGCGAAACATCGGAGATGCAGGCGCATCATCAGGAACTCCATTCAATCAGATCCGAAATCTTGATCCTGAAAATTTCGATTATTTATGTATCGGTGCAGCACGCGAGTCGAACACGCAAGCATTGCTAGATCGGGCGAATGACTGGGGCACTCAGATCATTTATGATACGGACTTGGCAACGAGTGCCGCCGCTGCTTTTAGCGCAATCGATGCCATGGCCGAGCGGTCGGATATTATCTACCTCACAGTAGATATTGACCTCCTGCCTCACTATCAGGCGCCGGGTGTTAGCGCGCCCGCGGTAAGAGGTGTTTCATTTGCGATTGTTGAGTCCATCATCGCACACGTCATCGAGGCCAGTAAGGCACACAATGCTCTCCTCCCTCTGGCCGATTTTGTTGAAGTTTCGCCGCCTCATGACAAGAACAATATGACGGCGAAAAGCGCGGCAATTCTAGCCCTCTCCCTTTTAAAATAGTTGAAGCTTCTCTCCCCCCCACGTCAACTACTTGAACCACTCTAAAAGCGCTATTCATTGTCGCTTTTGCTGACGCTCACATGAATTATGTGATGCGCGTGCAACAGAGGAATTGCATTCAGTCCATTTTACGTAACGGCAAGCCATTGAATGACTTGATATCGGAGTTAATCCGAGAAATGCTTGGGAAATAACTCCTATTGCTAAATATTTGGAACATCTATCCGATGGCGGAATATTAGCAAATCGAATACCCTACAGCAGCATGATAAGGATAGCCCCTATGAAACATCTATTTCGCGCCAGTACATCAGCAATCGCCATTGGCGCCTTGATGACCGCCTTTCCAGCTCATGCTCAGGAAACTATCCCAGCGCCGGCTGAACAAGAAGCCCGCACGCTCGAACGGGTCGTCGTCACAGGCTCGTTGATCCGCCGTCAATCTCAGGCTGACCTTGCATCGCCGCTCGACACTGTGACTAGCGTTGATATCGCGAACATCGGCGCGCAAAATCTCGCAGACCTTACGCAGACACTCACAATCAATACAGGTGCCCAGAACAATCCCGATGCCTTCACCCAAGGTGGCACAACCGGTACGTCAAACATCAACCTTCGGGGTTTAGGTGTCGGCTCTACGCTCGTGCTCCTAAATGGTCGGCGTCAGACGCTATCCGCCGCGCCAACCAATGACGGCATCAATTTTGTCGACACCGCATCCCTTGTTCCTCTCATCGCAGTACAGCGCGTCGAAATCCTTAAAGACGGTGCCTCGACGCTATATGGGTCTGACGCGGTAGCTGGTGTCGCAAACTTTATTACACGTGATGACTATGATGGCGTGCTGCTCTCGGGCGACTATTCAAACCATCTCAGCCAAGGTGACTACGAAGAGTACAATCTTCAAGCACTGGTCGGCAAAACCTTTGGCGATCTGTCTTTGGTTGGCGCCATCAGTTATCTCGACCGAACCGCCCTGACCACTGAAGAACGCCGTCTATCCGTACCAGCGAATGACACCTCGGCGCTTGGTAATCCAGGTGCCTTCTTCGGCGTTCCAGGGGTTCCAGCTGGCGCTCCTGTATTTGATCCCGGGTGTGTCGCCGCGGGCGGGTTCCCGCTTCCTGCTAGCGCAGCAACCGCGGCACTTGTTCCAGACGGCATCGGTTTTTGCGGCTTCGACTTTGGAGAGTTCTTTAACCTCGTGCCCGATGAGCAACGTCTGACTGTCTATACATCGGCAAAATACAACCTCAACGAAAATACAGTCCTCAAGGCCGAATTTAGCTATGCGGACAATGAGTCCCTGCGCGGCAATTCACCTACTTTCCCATTCTTGCAGTTGGGTGATGCTGTCGTACCTACATTCAACCCGAACAATATTTTCGGAGCCGATGTTGTATTCTTCGGTCGCGCGAGCGGTAATGGCGGTGAAGTTTCGCCATCTACAAACGACTCAGAAACCTGGCGTTTCTCCGCCAGCCTCGATGGGGAGTTTGAAACATCCTTCCTGCAGAATGCGAACTATAATGTTAGCCTAACGCGCGCGGAGAATGATTTCGTAAACTCAACCGAAGACACGGTAACAGACCGTTTCGCTTGTGCACTTCGGGGCTTTGACGCATCGCCAGCCTTCAACGCGGCCACAGGTCTAGATTGCACATCATCGAACCCGTTCCTAACAGCAAACGGATCAACAATTCCGGCCGACGGAACTTTCTTCAACCCGTTCGCAAGTGCCATTGGCACAACCCAGAACGACGCCCTGCTAGACTTTATCGTCCAGCCGCTCGTGTCTAATCGCGAAGCAGAATTGACAGTTGCCGAAGCTGTTATAGGTGGCGATGTGTTCGAACTGCCCGCGGGACCACTGAGTATCGCCGTTGGTGCCCAATGGCGCGAACAGACGATTTCAGCAAGCTTCGATGATATTGGTCAAAATGACGGCTTTGCATTCCTGATCGGCGAGCAAGCCTTCGCGGGAAGTCAATCCGTCTATGCCCTCTTTGGCGAAGCCGCAGTTCCTTTGACAAGTTGGGCGGACCTACAACTCGCCGTTCGTTTCGAAGATTATGGCGGCGCGATCGGCTCGACCGTTGATCCAAAAATCGCACTCCTTTTGCGTCCTACGGATCAAATTTCTCTGCGCGGCTCCTTCTCGACATCTTTCCGCGCGCCTTCCAGCTTCCAGCTTGAAGGACAGTCGACCACGCTGCAACAAGTCTCCGATCCTCAGAATGGCGGGGCAAATGCATTCGTTGCTGTTCGAGCCCAAGGCAATACTGATCTTGCACCCGAAGACTCAACCGCATTCAATATCGGCGGCACATGGGAACCAATCAGTGGCCTTCAATTCAATGTCGATTACTTCAACTTCGACTTCTCTGATGCCATCGTTCAAACTGCACCGCAATCAATTGTCGATGCAGATCCATTGGGCGATAATGTTGTCCGTAGCCCTGCAGGCACAATCATTCAGGTGAATAATGGCTTTGTAAACGCAGCGTCCATCGAAACATCGGGCATCGACTTTTCGGCACGTTGGACACTCGATACCGGGTACGGCACATTTACACCGAGCTTTGTTGGTACATATATTCTCGACTATGATCTGCAAGAGTCAGAAGATGGCCCAGTCATCGACGGTGCAGGCAACCGCAACTTTACAAACTTTGGCTCACCAACACCCGAGCTACGTTTCAATGCGGGTCTGGAATACTCATACGGGCCACATGATATCAATCTGTTCGGACGCTACATCGATAGCTATAATGACGACCAAAACGGCGGGGCGAACATTGACGACGACTTCCGTGTCGACGTGCAATATGGCGTCTCTCTGAACGAGTTCATCGACCGTGACAAAGCTGCACGCTTTACCGTCGGTGTCCGCAATGTGTTCGGTGTCACAGCACCAACCGTTGCCACCAATGGCGGGTTCGATAGCCGGGTTGCTGACCCGCGTGGCGCGATCTTGACTGTCGGTCTTGATGTCGAGTTCTAGAGACTGAACCATCTCGACAATGAAATATGGAAACGCTCCGGCTTGACGTCGGAGCGTTTTTCTTTGCGTCCTACCTCCATCGGTTACTTACTTCAGCACGCCTAAACATAGCCAAGCCAAACGAAACAGGCTCTATAATTGGCGTATGAGTGAAGCTCTTTCCTTTGCAGTGCTGGCGACAATCTTCTTTGGCGCGTTTTTTGACGCCCTGATTTTTACGTGCCTCTTCGTATTTGGCGAAGTGGTGTTTCTCCTCGCGGGCGGTCTAGCCTTCACATCCGGATCAGTACTCCCGATCGTCGCTGCTTATTCCGGCGCCTATCTTGCGGACCAGACGAGTTATTGCATTGGCCAACTCTTACAGAGCAGAGTCCGCCCAATTTTGCTCGCGAGTGCCCGTCGCCGCAAAATGACACGGAGAGCGAAAACACTCTTGTCCAGGCGGGCCATCCCAATGATTGCATTGAGCCGCTTCATGGGCCCTGTTGCATGGATCACACCTCCCCTCGCAGGAACATTATCTATCCGCTATCGTCTATTCGCTATAGGGTCGCTGATCGGTGTCCTACTCGGCGTCGGCCAATTCCTCGTGCTGGGCTGGCTATCGGCTTATGGCGCGCAAATTGGCGGCTTCTCACCAGAGACCTTTATCTCCGAACACTTCTGGCTGATCTTCATCACCGCTCAGGCAATGTTCCTGTTCGGCATAGGCCTTTGGCATTTGATCACCATTGCTAAACGCCGCGGCGCTAGATTGTCTCGAGTATAGTCTGCGCAAGATCCTCAGCGCCGTTTTGCGCCCGTGCCTCGCAGCCAATTGCGTTGGCCCGCACCTGACACTCTTCAGACAACGCAATCTCTAGGGCTTCAGCGACTTGGCCAGCCGACAAATCGCGCGACGGCAATGGAGCGGGCGAGACACCGATCCCCTCAAGCCTGTTTGCATACCAGAACTGGTCAAGAAAGTGCGGCTGCAAAATTTGAGGCACACCCGCACGCAAACATGTGTCGCTCGTCCCCGCGCCGCCATGATGGATCACGGCAGCGCAGCGCGGAAAGAGCACATCATGTGGCTCGCGCCCGACCATCAGCATTGACTGAGGGGCCGAACGAATTTGCGTACCAAGACCGCCAGCGATGATGCCGCGCCGTCCCGCGAGCTCAAGTCCATCAATGGCGGCACCGAGCAACTTATCGCCATGCCCTCCACTTAAAGACCCCAAGCCAACATAAACCGGAGCTTCGCCATCATCCAAAAATGCCTGCACCTCTTCGCTAAGTGCGCCCGCCTTTGACACTGGGAGTGAAGGATAAGCCGTTAGATAGTCGGCTGCCCCCCAATCGCGAGGGCGCTCGCGCATCACCGGCCAAGGTACTGAACTGATCTTTGCGAGCGGTTTCCCAAGATGCGAGCGTAAATCTGAAAACGCTGGTTGCCGCCCTAATCCGAGCCGTTTGCGGTGCCGACCTAGCGATCTTCCAATCACCCGATTGGCCATAGAAACGAATCCGTAGCCAACTCGGTTGAACCGTTCCCCGTGCCAAGGTCGCCACATCATGGCGCACGGTTCCTCGACGGTCGGGCTCAAGACTGACTGCTGCGCGGTCAAGACAAAGGGCAAGCCATGCGCTTCGGCCGCAATACGCGCAGGCGCACAAATCAAATTGGATACGATCAGATCCGCATCTCGCCCCGCCTCAAGGCAATGGCTCATCACATCGTCAATGTGCGGCTGTATCATCCTGTTCCAATCGCGGAAAAAGGAAATAGGTCCACTCAATGTCCCGCGCTCCGCCGCCTCTTTCATCCAACCTGCTAAAGAAAACTCAACCGTCTCGCTCACCTCAATCCCATAGTCGGCGATCAATTCAGAAAAGTCTCTCGGCGCAAGTATCGCCACATCGATCCCGCGCGCCTTGAGCACCAATGCCAAAGAGACATATGGCAGCACATCGCCTAAGGAGCCGAGCACCTGAATCGAAATCTTCATATCGCCATTTCCTTGGCGACCAGAATACGGCGACGCTTGGCATATCCCGAACAATCAAGCCTGCCCGTTCGCGCCGAGAGATCAGGCCTCACTCCGGCGTCATCAAACAGCCTCCTCAAGGCTGCTTCCGCTACCTCCAAATACCCGGATTCAGCTTCACACAGCTCGATCAGAACCGCATTCGGTTCCGTCTGGGTCACCTTATAATCGCTTATCCCTCGATGGGCATCGAGCACACTATTCCGAATAACGTCTGGTGTTATCGTCACCCGCTCACCATCTCCGCGCATTAGTCGAAACGCATCATCGCGGCGGCCGACAATTTCCGAGACGACCTTATGAGGTGAGCCGCACGCACATGGCATATCACTCAACCGCAACAGATCATTCATCCGGTAGCGCAGCATTATCTGCGTCCGCCGCGTAAAATCGGTCACCAGAGGTGTGACCAATCCATCCGATCCAACCTGCTCCCATTCAAACACTACGCGGTCTTCGATCAAATGCAGGCTGCCATGTCGACACGCCACCCCAAACAGTCCCTCGGTTGCCATATAAATTTCGCGCACGGGGCCACCAAAGCGTCCCTCGATGACAGCTCTATCTGGCTCGTCCAACACTTCGGCTCCAGAGAAAACTTCGCGCGGAGCGAGATCCGTGTCGGCTTCAGCCAATACGGTCAAGACGCGCGGCGGGGCGACAATCACAGTCGGGTTGAACTCGGCGACGGCATTGATCCGCGCTTCAACACCGTGAGCCAAGTCAAAGAATTTGAGCTGCAGGTGCTTGCTTTCATTTGCAGCATCGTAGAGCGCACTTGGTTGCGGCAGAATAACCGCAACGCGCTCGCGCCGTTTGAGCAAGTCTGGCATAGCCCGCGACAGAATAACGCCCAGCCACTCGTATCGCTCGGCATCGGACACAACGTACAGTCCGCGATTACCGCTCGTGCCTGTACTTGCACCAATCGAAAACCCCTCCGGCGCAGCTTGTTCCCCCTCAAAAACCTTCCAGCCTGTATCAGCATCAAGTCCTAATCGGTTGTAGCGCTGGAATGCATCCATCAACTGTTCTTTGTCCATCACGGGCGCATCTTGCAACCGTTCAAACGTGGCCCCCTTGTAGGCTGCGACCTGAGGCACATGGCGTTCGAGAAAGCGTTTCACCCGCTGATCTTGATAAGCGTCAATCTGGGCGCGGCTTCCCCGCCGCAACATCGAGTAGCGCGCCTTCGCAAAAGCTGCGAGCGTAAAGAACTGCGGGGTCATCTCGCCGGTTCCGGATCATGGCAGAGCGCCACTTCGCCGCCCAAGTCGATAAACGTTCTAATCCGTTCCACGCTTGCTCGTGCCTCGGCGACATCGTCCAAAATAAGCCGCGCTGGCATACCGGGCGAACGATCTGAAACAATCGCGTCACGCATCCATTCCGCATCAGCCGCATAAAGCAGCGGCCGCTCGTTTTGCGTCCAGAGAACACCTGTATGCCCCTTCATGTGGCCGAACAAAGGTACGGCCAAAACAGAACCGTCTCCGAACACATCAGCGCCGGTTCCAATCCCCAAAGGTCCGTCAACCTGCTCAAGGCTTTCAAACGCCGTAAACCGCGCGTCAAAATCATCGGGCATCATCTCTTTGAAAAAGCCATGGCGAACACCGGCCAGCGTCGATCCTTCCATGAAATGCTTGACCGCCGCGCCATTCGCGAAAATCTTCGCCTCGGGATAATCTCTCAGCGCGCTGATATGATCAGCATGTAAATGGGTCAGCAATATTGTGTCGACCGCCTCCTCGGCCAATGGCAAAGCCGCATCCGTCAGCTTTGGCCGTAACACGCTTGCATAGGCTTTCAAGGCAAGTGATCTAGGTCCCGATATGGTCCTATCCGAATAGCCCGTATCGACCAGACAGCGCCCGCCGATTGGATGGTCAAACACGCCGTAACGCACAGGAATATCAATAAAACGCCAGCGCCCTCCGGCCAGAACGAACCTTTCAGGCGCGCGCACAAAAGCGCTGTTCGGAAAGGCGGGTTTCACAACACACCCCCGCCCGCAAAGGTCATCTCCAAGCCCTCATCAAACCCTATCTTGGGACGCCATCCGAGATGCGTTTCAGCCCGTGATATGTTCAGGCTCTGTCGATACGCAAAAAGTCCAGCTGCATACGCTGTGATACGAGGTTCGGGAAAGCTCGGACGCATCCGGCAAACCGCCTCTGCCGCCCGCGCATACATCATCACCATCGCCACCGGCAGTGGGCGCCATCGCAGTTCGATGCCTTGGCGTGCGCACGCGGCTTCAACTATGTCTTTCACCGGAAGCATCACGCCGCCCGACACGTTAAACACCCGCTCGCCTTCAAGTCCCTCAACCTCAATCGCAGCCATGACTGCATCAACAACATCATCGATATGCGTCAGATCAATTGCGGCGGCTCCGCCCCGCATCAATGGTAAGGCTCCGGCCCGCGCTGCAAGAAGCAGTCTCGGCAGCAAGGCTTTGTCTCCAGCGCCATAAAGTCCTCGCGGTCTCAAAACCACCGGATCTATATCTGTGGCCTCCAGCACCAATGCCTCGGCTTCAAGCTTTGTCGCCGCATAGTCATTCACCGGCCTTGGTAGAGGCGTCTCCTCACTGACATTTTCCTGATCAGCGAATTGGAAATATACGCTCGGTGTCGAAATATACACAAACCGGCTCACGCCAATCTCCCGCGCCAGCTCAATAGCTGTCTGTGTCCCTCGAATATTTGCCCGTTCGAAATCAGCCCGCCGGCCCCAAGGCGACGACAAAGCTGCACAATGCACCATAGCCCGGCATGTCGGCATATCATGCGCCAAAGGATCGGTCGCACGATTGCTCTTCTCCGATACTCCCAGATCAAGCGGCAATATACGCGCGCCCAGACCCGCCAAGGCATCAAGCTTCGATATCTGCCGACCTGACGCCGTAACATCATTGCCCCGTGCAAGCAGTTTGCGCACAAGTGTCCCGCCTAGAAACCCGGTTGCGCCCGTCACAAACACACCCTCGCTGCTCATCCGATTAACGTCATTCCGGCCACCGATACGCCTGCCGAGGTGCCGATCATCAGAATTTTCGCGTTTCCCCCAATACGTCCGCTCACCCGGGCTTTGTGCAATGTGACCGGTAAGGAAGCTGCGATTAGATTGCCCGTCTCACGTACCGTGTCCATCACGCGCTCGGGCGCAAAGCCGCAGCGACGTACCATATGCTCCAACGCCAGCGGGCTGGCCTGATGCGGTACAACCAGATCAATATCCTCAACACCCCAGCCTGTTTTGGCCAGCAACCGTTTCACAAAATCAGGCACCCGCTTCCGGCTTAGCTTGAACAATTTATGCCCGTCCATCCGAAACACCGAATTCTCGGCGAAAGCTTCGCGCTCGCTAGCAAAATCAAACCGCGTTCCTCCAGCGCCCAGCTGGCAATAGTCATAGCCCTCGGGCCAGGTCTCCATATCAAAATCCAAAATACGAAGCCCGGCGCTTGCCGCATCCCCAGCATCTGCCTCGCCAAGAACAATCGCGCCTGCTCCGTCCCCAAACAGACCCGCGGTTGCAGGATCATCATCCCAAGGCAAGCCGCGCGAAGCAATCTCGGAACTCACCACCAGAACATGTCGCGCCCGTCCGGTACGGATATGCATATCGGCTATATCCATCGCCACAAGCGCACTGAGACATGTCGCATTGACGTCATATGCCGGAACCCTTGGTGCTGACATACCAAGCAGCCCCTTGATCAAAGGCGCCGTCGCTGGAATGGGTTGACGTCCTACAGCGGCGCAAAACAAAATCAAGTCGAGCGCATCGGCCGCAAGCCCCGCGTCGGCCAGTGCCATCTCCGCTGCTGCAGCCGCCATCCTCTCCTGCGTATCACCCACGCCTTTTGCAACATTGCGAGCGGCCACACCGCACGCCTTGGCAAGCCACCCGTCCGGCTTGTCATTTGCCAAATCCCAAGCCGCCGACTCTAGCCTCGCATTCGGAACAGAAATGCCGGTTCCAATTATTCGAGTTGCCAACACATCGCCCCCTTCGAGCTCACAAAATACGTGAGCATTTAATCACTTTAAGGCGATTTCATGACTTTGTACAGATGAGTTTCCCTTCCACCTGCCTCATTAATTCTCAAAATTTCCGCAAACCCCGCCCATTCCAGCCCCAATCCTGAGCCATCTTATCATTGAAGCAAAAGGAGAAAATGAAATGGGAGCCAAACGCAACAGCCTACTCGCTACGATCGCCCTGGGCATATTCGTGACAACTGGATGCCTTGCAGCCAATGCGCAAGCAGGCACACCAGAACGAGACGCCCCAGCGCTACCAGACGCGCAATTATCCGAAAAAAATGCCGAATCTGCGTACTTCACAAAAACGCTGGCTTTGGCGCTTGATCTGAGGCCCACGCGGCTCATCTCCGCAAATGACTTCAATTCGATGAGCGCAGCACAGGACACAATTATTCTCGATACGCGAAGCGCTGAAAGCTACTCCAAATCGCATTTGACCGGCGCCATCAATCTGCCGCTCACCGATATGACGGAGCTGAGCCTTGCGCTAACGCTACCGTCGCGCACCGTGCCTATCCTGATCTATTCTGATCAAAATTTCGGCACAGATATTGGGCCTATTACCCATGACAGCTCTGATCTTTCGCTCAACCTCATGAGCTTTCTGGCTCTAAACCAATATGGTTACACCAATGTGTTTGAGCTCGGCGAACGGATCGGCCCAACCGACAGCCGAATCGCTTGGGAATCCGCTGATTTGACCGCCTCACCCGTGACAGCGCAGGCGTCAACGATACGGTTTGATTGATAAGTAAATCTAAAAGGCGCGTGATGACCCTTGTATTGCGCGCCTTTTACAGACAAATGCGAGCTAGAAGACATTTAATAAGGCTCGCCATTATGACTGACCAAGCTGCTCCGGCCAAAAAACCAAATCCAAATGCCCCTGCACCACAAAAGGTCCTGTCGGTAAAACACTATACCGATCGCCTGTTTGCGTTCCGGCTAGAACGTCCACCAAGCTTCCGGTTCCGTACCGGCGAATTTGTCATGATTGGCCTGCCCAAAGAAGATGGGCGACCTTTGCTACGCGCCTATTCAATCGCCAGTCCCGCATGGGATGAAGAGCTGGAATTCTATTCGATTAAAGTCCCTGACGGTCCGCTAACCTCCCGCTTGCAAAACATTCAGGTCGGTGACGAGGTACTTCTAGGCAAGAAGCCAACCGGAACCCTTGTCCATGATGCATTGGTCGGCGGCAAGCGGCTATATATGTTCTCGACCGGCACCGGCTTCGCCCCATTCGCAAGCCTTGTCCGCGACCCAGACACCTATGCCCGATTTGATGAAGTGATCGTGACCCATACCTGCCGCGATGTCGCGGAGCTCGATTACTCCAAAGAGATCGTCGAAGCCGCCAAGAACGACCCACTTGTCGGCGAAGAAGCGTCCAAACAATTGCGCCTGTTCACTTCATGCACCCGCGAAGCCTACGAGCAAGGCGGCCGCATCACCTCCCTTATTGATAGCGGCGAACTGTTTGAGAAGCTTGGCGTGCCAAAGCTCAACCCTGAAACCGATCGCGGTATGATTTGCGGTTCGATGGAGATGATCAATGATACCAAACAGCGTCTTCTCGATGCTGGTCTAGTCGAAGGTTCAAACTCCGCACCCGCTCAGTTCGTGATCGAGAAAGCTTTCGCTGGCTAGACACCGCCGCAATCAAAGACTGCGTATCGGGATAAAAGTAAGCCGCAGAAAACCTGCAAAAACACATCACATGCCGATGACACGTTTATGTCGTCATAATTCAACGAACCAAGTGAATTTTTCATGGTATAAATTGGTGCGGGTAAGAGGACTCGAACCTCCACTTCGTGAGAAACTGGTACCTAAAACCAGCGCGTCTACCAATTCCGCCATACCCGCTTGTACGACAAATTTATGATCGTGTTCACGCGTTTAGCTCAGCCTTTTAAAAGCTGCAAGCTTTCAATTGCATTAGAGTATTTTGGTCACCGCATCTCCGCCAAGCTCGGCCACGCATAAGCCGCCATTTCCGTCATGCTCAAGGCGCGTAATCGAGCAATGATCGGGCTTGAAGATGAGAACAGTGTTGTCTTTCTGGGCCATACCCACAATCGCATTTATCGCTACGAAATGACTAAATATGGCTGTGCCATCGGGCAGATCACAAACCGCATCATATGCGCCGCGGCGCCAGTCGATCATCGCATCCGGCCATTGCCCCGACATTAGATCACGCAGCCATGCAACACGATCTTCAATACCTTCCGGTGTGACAATCTCAGATACGGCTTGATTGATAGCCGCTGCTCGCCCGAGCTTTCTGGCAAATGGCGCAGCCGTTTCGCGGCACCTCCGCATCGGACTACAGATAAGATTATCAGCTCCCAAATCCGACAAGCGCTCCGCCGCTCTCTCGGACTGCAATTGACCTTTGGTGCTTAGCCCTGGATCAGGATGCTCACCCCAACTTGCGGCCGCTTCCCCGTGCCTGACAAGGTAAATCACGCAGCAGTCAACTCGCGCATCTCCTGCGGTAACTCACTATAAAGACGGAGCGCAGCCTTATAAGCTTTTGGAGGTTTGATATTGAGCCTCCCGCGCGCTTCAGCCAAGGGTTCGTTCAACAGGCTCAATATATCTTGATCAAGTATCTTGCGTGCCGCTAACCCATTCTCTCGGGCCTCTCGCCATACTTCCTTCAAGTCGAATGATGCTGGTAATTCCTTACGCATGCGCCGAAAGGCCATTTTGGCGATAAAGTACACGCCGCGAGACGGTTGCTGCCCATGCGTGAAGGCGAGCAAGGCCGCCTCTCCCAAGCCGTCACGGCCATATCCGCTGAGCACGTGGTACATATCGTGAGTATCGCGCAGTCTATCTCCGAACCATTTCAGATCATCATCAAATTGTTTTGTGCCCTTCCTGAAGATTTCACTTTCTGCAACCAGTCCCCTGGCCGTTAGCCCCTCGCGGGTCATGAAATCTATATAGGCACGCCCGACACTTCCGGCTGGTAATGGACCTAGTGCGGCATGATCATCCAGTAGTGGCGCAAGCGCACGGTGCTCGGCGAAACGCTCGCGTCCGTCAGGCGTGCTCAATAGTCGATCGAGGTTCCGATGCAGTGCATTTCCGCTCAAAGACTCGATAATATGGAAAACTTGCGCCGTATCTTCTTTGTCGGCGAATAGCTTGTTCATATGTCCCATCGCCTTGAATGGCCTAATCCGAGCTCTCGGACGCGACGGGTCGATATAGGGAACGGGCGTAGACATGGCGAACCTTCCTGCGATGGAACATCAAAACTCCCGTCCCCTATACCAAATTCTGACGTAGGCGTCACCTTCCATTTGCTTTCGTCTCGACCTGCCCAAAACCGCGGCGATGCTGCCCGAAATTTGATCACCGAGTGAGTTCTCTTGTGGAAATTCACGATAAGCTCTCGCCAGCCCAAATAAGCCGCGATATTCAATAGTCAGGCTCATAATAGCGAGATTTATCATGAAGAAGATTGAAGCGATCATCAAACCGTTCAAACTGGATGATGTCAAAGAGGCGCTGCACGGAGTTGGGATGCAAGGTATGACGGTCCTCGAGGCCAAAGGGTTTGGCCGTCAGAGAGGCCATACCGAGCTCTACCGCGGCGCAGAATATGTCGTCGACTTTCTGCCCAAACTTAAAGTCGAAATCATCATTCCCGACAGTGGTGTAGAAGAAGCTATTGAAGTGATCTCGAAGGCGGCCCATACGGGTAAGATCGGGGACGGCAAAATCTTCATATCCGATGTCAACGAAGCCGTTCGAATTCGCACCGGCGAACGCGGCGATCAGGCACTATAACCAGTCTTAGTTACCGGCCATAAGGCCACACACAATTGATCCTTGATGGAGGGCACACGAATGTCAGACGAAATTATGAAACTCATGCAGGAGAAAGACGTAGAGTTCGTCGATCTTCGTTTTACCGACACGGCTGGCAAGCTCCAGCATGTCACATTCGACAAATCTATGGTCGATGCCGACTTCTTCACTGACGGCCAGATGTTTGACGGCTCCTCTATTGCCGGCTGGAAAGCCATCAATGAGTCAGACATGACCCTCATGCCGGATACGTCTACCGCAATGATCGATCCATTCTTCCAGCAAACCACGCTGGCGATCATGTGTGACATTCTCGATCCGATTACAGGTCAGGCATATGACCGTGACCCGCGCACGACTGCGAAAAAGGCAGAAGCCTATCTCCAACAGACCGGTATTGGCGACACAGCCTTCTTTGGTCCAGAAGCCGAATTCTTCATCTTCGACGATGTGCGCTGGAATACCGAAGCCCATAAGACTGGATATAGTTTCGATTCGACTGAGCTTCCTGCCAATTCAGGACGTGACTACGACATGGGCAATATGGGTCACCGTCCGGGTCCTAAAGGCGGCTACTTCCCTGTTCCTCCGATTGATAGCGAGCAAGACATGCGGTCCGAGATGTTGTCAGTTATGGGCGACATTGGCTTGGAGCCAGAAAAGCACCATCACGAAGTGGCGCCAGCCCAGCACGAACTTGGCATGAAGTTCTCGACCCTGACGACAATGGCTGACCGTTTGCAGCGCTACAAATATGTTATCCACAACGTCGCTGCCTCGTACGGCAAAACGGCCACTTTCATGCCGAAGCCATATTACGGCGATAACGGCTCGGGGATGCACGTCCACCAGTCGATCTGGAACAATGGCAAACCGCTATTTGCCGGTGACCGCTACGCCGATCTCTCCGACATGTGCCTTCACTATATTGGCGGCATCATCAAACATGCGCGCGCACTGAATGCGATTACCAATGCCTCGACCAATTCCTACAAGCGTCTTGTGCCAGGCTTCGAAGCGCCAGTTATGCTCGCTTATTCTGCGCGCAACCGGTCGGCGTCGATCCGTATCCCATTCGGATCAAACCCAAAGGCCAAGCGTATTGAAACGCGCTTCCCTGACCCTACCGCTAATCCATATCTCGCCTTTGCTGCCCTCCTGATGGCTGGTCTCGACGGTATCGAAAACAAAATCGATCCGGGCGAAGCGATGGACAAAGATCTCTATGATCTACCGCCAGAGGAAGCCAATGCCATTCCACAAGTTTGCGGCAGCCTACGCGAAGCGCTCGAAGCGCTTGATGGCGATCGTGACTTCCTGAAAAAAGGTAATGTCTTCACCGATGAGCAGATTGACGCCTATATCGAGCTTAAAATGGCCGATGTCGAGCGCTTGCAACTCCACCCTCATCCGGTCGAGTTCGACATGTACTACAAATGCTAGATTAGCTGCTTTCCTCCCGGAACTAATCTAGTCCTGGCCGGAACACCCCCCCGTGTTCCGGCCTTTTTTGTTTAATCAGCATAAAAAAAGCGCTGATGGAGATCCCCATCAGCGCTTTTTCCAATTCTGCAAAACTCTGCCTATGTGTGCAGCGCACGCCCTTCAGCGTCGAGCACAGCCTCATGCATCATCTCCGACAGGGTTGGATGCGGGAAGATAGTGTGCATCAAATCTTCCTCGGTCAGCTCGGCCTGACGCGCGATGACATAGCCTTGGATCAGCTCGGTCACCTCAGCGCCGATCATATGCGCGCCGAGCAGTTCGCCCGTCTCTTTATCAAAAATGGTTTTGACCATACCGTCACCGGCGCCAAGCGCTATCGACTTGCCATTACCAACGAACGGGAAGCGGCCCACTTTGATCTTGTGGCCTGCCTCTTTGGCCTTGGCTTCAGTTAGGCCAACGCTTGCCACTTGCGGGTGCGCATAGGTACAGCCAGGAACGTTCCACGCATCAAACGGATGCGCTTCATTCTTGCCGTGGATGCCTTCAACACAAAGCACACCCTCATGGCTCGCCTTATGTGCAAGCCAAGGCCCGCCAGTGAGGTCGCCAATCGCGTAAAGTCCTGCAACGCCAGTCCGGCCAAACCCATCAACGGTGATGTGCGTCCGGTCGACATTAACCCCCAACTCTTCAAGACCAAGTCCCTCGACATTGCCAACAATGCCAACAGCAAGGATAACGCGGTCAAATTCCTGAACCTCGGATTTGCCGCCCTCTGGCGTGATTGTGGCTTTGACGCTGTTCTTGCCGGGCTTGAGATCTTTCACACCGGTTTTGGTGAGGATCTTCAGCCCCTGCTTCTTGAACGCTTTTTCAGCCATCGCCGAAATCTCTTCGTCCTCGGCGGGCAAAATGCGGTCGACCATTTCAACAACGGTGACATCCGATCCCATCTCATTATAGAAGCTCGCAAACTCGATACCGATTGCGCCCGAACCGATCACCAGCAATTTGCCCGGCACGACATCAGGCACCATCGCTTCTTTATAGGTCCAGATCAATTTGCCATCAGGCTCAAGTCCAGCCTGCGGGATAGCGCGTGCGCGCGCGCCGGTCGCAAGAATGACATGCTTGGCCTGATAGGCGGTGTCCTTGCCGTCTTTATTGCCTTTGACAATTACCTTGGGCGCTGGAGCACCTTTCTCAAGGCGTGCTTCACCCTCGATCACAGTGATCTTGTTTTTCTTCATCAGGAACTTTACGCCGCCCGATAGCTGCGCAGCCACACCGCGCGAGCGCTTCACAACGGCTTCAAGATCGATCTCCGGTTTTATCTCCTTGAGACCAAAATCGGTTGCATGCTTGGCAAGGTGCATGACCTCGGCCGAGCGCAGTAAAGCCTTGGTCGGGATACAGCCCCAGTTCAAGCAAACCCCGCCAATTTCAGCGCGTTCCACGACGGCTGTTTTCATGCCCAATTGACTGGCACGAATAGCCGTTACATATCCGCCCGGCCCAGAGCCGACCACGATGAGATCAAAATTTGTGTCAGCCATATGTCTGGCCTCCTCTAAATAAAAGGTCAGAAATTAAAGCAACATCGCCTCTGGCTGTTCGACATAACGCTTGAGCGCCGCGAGCCACTTGGACCCTTCAGCCCCGCCAATGACACGGTGATCACATGTGAGCGTCACGCTCATCACCGTCGCGACTTCAAGCTCGTCATTCGCGCCAACCACAGGCTTCTTCTCGCCCGCGCCAACAGACATGATCATGCCTTCTGGCGGATTGATGATCGAACCAAAGCTCTTGATCCCGAACATGCCAAGATTAGACAGGCTAAACGTGCCGCCCATATATTCCTGCGGCTTGAGCTTCCGCTCACGTGCGCGGGTTGCCAAATCTTTCATCTCTTCAGAAAGCTCGGTCAGCCCCTTCAAATGCGCATTGCGGATGACAGGTGTAATCAGTCCGCCATCAATCGCCACAGCCACCGAGATATGCGCGCCATTGTGATAGGCAATACCTTCATCACTATAAGACGCATTGCAATCAGGCTCATCCATCAGCGCCAAGGCAGATGCCTTGATCAGCATATCATTGACGGAAATTTTGACACCTTCACGCGCCGCGGCATTAATGCCTTTGCGAGCAGCAAGCAGCTTATCAAGTCGTAAATCCATCGTAAGCGGGAAGTGCGGCACCTGCATAAAGCTCTCGGTCAAACGGCGTGCAACCGTCCGGCGCATACCGTCGAGCGGAACCAGCTCGTAACTGTCGGGATCATAGACCCGGTCATCAAGCGTCTGCGGGAGGATCAACCCGTCCGGGCTCGCCGGTGAAGCATTGCTTGTTGTGGCTACAGCGCGCGAACCAGGCTGTGCAGACTCGACATCCTTTTTGACGATCCGCCCATGCGGACCAGAGCCCGTCAGCGCTGATAGATCGATGCCCTTGGCAGCCGCCAAGCGTTTTGCCAGAGGGCTAGCCTTGATCCTCGGCCCCGAATTGCCTGCCGCGGCCATTGGTGCCGGCGCTGGAGCGGGTTTCGCCGCCGGCGCAGGAGCTGTCGCAGTTTGCGGTGAAGGCTCAGGTGCAGCCGCTGGTTTTGGCGCAGGCGCGCTAGCTGCCGGTGCCGCCTCGACCGAACCGACATCTTCGCCATCTTCAGCCAGAACAGCGATCACCGCATTTACGGCAACGCCCTCAGTACCTTCGGCAACGAGCAGTTTGGCAACTATGCCCTCATCAACGGCTTCGACTTCCATTGTGGCTTTGTCAGTTTCGATCTCGGCAATCAGGTCGCCAGAGTTGACCTCGTCGCCCTCTTTGACCAACCATTTTGCAAGCGTGCCCTCTTCCATAGTCGGGCTAAGCGCGGGCATTGTGATGTTAATTGGCATGACTTACATCCCCTCACATACAGCGCGGCATGCCGCAACGATATCGTCAGTGTTCGGCAAGCTCATAGCTTCAAGATTGCCCGCATATGGCAGCGGCACATCTTTCTGCGTAACGCGCATAGGCGGCGCATCGAGATAGTCAAACGCCTCATTCGTCACAGTTGCGCTTAGTTCAGCGCCGATACCCATAAAGCGCCAGCCTTCTTCAGCCGTTACCATGCGTGATGTCTTCTTCACGCTCTCGACCACAGTCTCGGTGTCCATCGGACGGATCGATCGTAGATCTACGACTTCAGCAGAAATGCCCTCTGCGGCGAGCGTTTCTGCTGCCTCAAGTGCAAACCCAACCATGCGCGAATAAGCAACGATCGTAACATCCGTTCCTTCGCGTTTTACCGCAGCTTTGCCTATCGGCAGGACATAGTCTTCAAGATTCGGAACATCAAAGCTCGTCCCGTAAAGCAGCTCATGCTCAAGGAAGACAACCGGATTTGGGTCACGGATTGCCGATTTGAGCAATGCTTTGGCGTCGGCGGCGTCATAAGGCGCAACCACCTTCAAGCCAGGGACATTCCCATACCACGCGGCATAATCCTGAGAGTGCTGTGCGCCAACGCGCGATGCGGCACCATTGGGGCCGCGGAACACGATCGGGCACCCCATCTGGCCGCCCGACATATACAGGGTCTTGGCAGCTGAGTTGATGATGTGGTCAATCGCCTGCATGGCGAAGTTAAACGTCATAAACTCGACTACCGGCTTCAAGCCGCCAAAGGCAGCCCCGACACCTAGTCCGGCAAATCCATGCTCGGTAATCGGCGTATCGACCACACGGCGCGGGCCGAACTCCTGAAGCAATTCACGAGTGACTTTGTAAGCCCCTTGATACTCGGCAACTTCCTCGCCCATCACGAACACGGTTTCGTCGCGGCGCATCTCTTCGGCCATAGCGTCACGCAAGGCATCACGCACCGTGGTCTCGGTAAAGCTTGTTCCGCTTGGGATGGCAGGATCGGCAGCCGCCACAGTCGCCTGCGGGACTGGCGCAACCTCGGCACGCGGATTGGGCTCTTGAACGGGTTCACTGGCCGCAGGTGCGGCCGCAGCCGGAGCCGATGCCTCTACAGAACCGGCATCTTCACCCTCTTCTGCAAGCACAGCGATGACGGCATTCACGAGAACACCTTCGGTACCCTCAGCGACAAGTATCTTCGCCAGAACACCCTCTTCAACGGCTTCAACTTCCATCGTCGCTTTATCGGTTTCGATCTCGGCAATGATATCACCGGAGGAAATTGTATCACCTTCGGCCTTGAGCCATTTGGCGAGTGTGCCCTCTTCCATAGTCGGGCTGAGGGCTGGCATGAGAATATCAATGGACATTACACGACCTCCTTAAGGACATCCGTCCACAATTCACTTGGGTCCGGTTCAGGACTTTCAAGCGAGAAGTCTGCGGCAGTTTTCACAATCGCTTTAATCTCTTTGTCGATGGCTTTCAGTTCAGCTTCATCGGCAAATCCGGCGTCAACGATCTGCGTTTTCAACCCCTCGATCGGATCGCGGTGCGAACGCACATCGTCAACTTCTTCGCGCTTTCGGTATTTTGCCGGATCAGACATCGAATGTCCGCGATAGCGATATGTACTCATTTCCAAAATGTACGGACCTTTGCCTTGGCGTGCGTGTTTGACAGCCTTGCGCGCCGCCTCGCGTACCGCAAAGACATCCATACCATCGACCAGTTCGCCCTTAATTTCGAAACTGATGCCGCGCTTGTAGAGTTCAACTTCGGCGGAGGCACGCTCGACGCTGGTTCCCATAGCGTATTGATTGTTCTCAATTACGTAGACAACCGGCAAATCCCAGAGCGATGCCATATTGAAGGCTTCGTAGACTTGGCCCTGATTCGCCGCGCCATCGCCGAAATATGCGACGCTGATATTTCCATTGTCCTGATACTTGTTCGCGAAGGCCAGCCCGGTCCCGAGCGGCACCTGCGCGCCAACAATTCCGTGCCCGCCGAAGAAATTCTTTTCGCGCGAAAACATGTGCATCGAGCCGCCTTTGCCGCGCGACAAACCGCCCGAACGTCCCGTGAGTTCTGCCATGACGCCTTTCGGGTCCATACCACATGCCAGCATGTGACCATGGTCGCGGTAACCAGTAATGACCTGATCGCCTTCGATCATTGCAGCCTGCACGCCAGTTACGACGGCTTCTTGTCCAATATACAAATGGCAGAAACCTGCAATCTCGCCCATTCCGTATAATTGACCGGCCTTCTCTTCAAACCTGCGAATAAGAGACATTTGCCGATAATATAACAGCATGTCTTCCTTCGTCGGCGTCGCGGCCTTTTTGCGAGGCGTTTTTGTAGTGCCCATAATTACTGCTCCAGCTTCCTTTGGGACAGTAAAAGGCTATTGTTGACGCGGCGTCTAGTCTCAACTTATGCAAAAATGCAAAGCAGTTGATGTTCTAACGATCCAATATGATCTCGTCCGGGCGAACGAAGGCCAATTTCTCGCGAGCGAGTGCCTCCACATAGTCGGGATCAACTGTACCAGGGGTCAATCTTTTGATATTTCGCTCTAGCCTAGCAATCTCATCCTGAACGCTTTCAAGCTCCGCCTCAAGACTGCTTACCTGATTTTGCATCTCGCTCCATTCACCCAATCCCTGATCTCCAGCGAACGTGTGTATAGCGAAATATAAAATCAGCGCAGACAGCGCGAATCCGGCGAGTTTTGAAGTCATATAGCCCTCATAATAGATGCATATTTGACGATATTTAAGTAAAGATAGTCTTACTACGAGGCTTTGTAGAATCGCTTGATATGCGCAAGTGCAGACCGCGCCCCGACCAATTCGTCGCCGGTATTCGGGTCAGACAACCTAACAGTGTCGCCAAGCCCCGGATGCCAAATATATTCGAGTTCAAACGCACATAATTGCTCTTTCACCAGCCGCGCCGAAGGACTCGCTTCTGTCCCGTAAAACACCAGCGGCTTCTCATTCGCGACCGACCTACATGACCGCATCCCAGACATTAGTCGCACCAAAATAGAATATTGTGACAGCATCACATTCAAAGGTCCAAGCCAGTGCACCAATGCTCGCGATGTTCCAGCCTGCTCGCGCATGGCTTTTGCTACGTCGGCGCTTTCATACAAGCCCTCGCCCGTATCCCCATCAACAAAGTAAGGAAACTGCGACTTGCCGCCCAGCTCCGCAACGCGTGGCCGAAACCGTTTCCCCGACTTGGGACATGGCCGAACGAGAACGCTTATCCCAGATTCGGAAATAGCTTCGCGAGCAATCTTGCAAAAAGGACAAGCTTCGAATTCATAGAGGGTCGGCATCGCGCCATGCGTCGACAGCTGAACCCCGCCGCGGCCCGCGCCTAAGCGCAGAACCGAAGCGAGCAGTGATAACAGCCAATGAACCGGATAGAGCATAACGGCCCTATTGCGCGTTGATCATATCCCGCCCCGCAAAGATGGCCTGAATACCCAACTCTTCTTCGATACGCAAAAGCTGATTGTACTTTGCAATCCGGTCTGAGCGTGACAGCGAACCCGTTTTGATCTGGCCGCAATTTGTTGCCACAGCCAGATCCGCAATCGTTGTGTCTTCAGTTTCACCCGAGCGATGCGACATCACAGCCGTATAAGAATGCCGATGGGCCAATTCGACCGCATCCATTGTCTCGGACAATGTGCCTATCTGGTTGACCTTTACCAAAATCGAGTTTGCGGCTCCTTTTTCCAAGCCAACCGACAGCCTTGCAGGGTTCGTTACAAACAGATCATCACCGACAAGCTGGCATTTATCGCCGATCGCTTTGGTTAGGGCCACCCAACCGTCCCAGTCATCTTCGGCCATGCCGTCTTCGATCGAAACAATTGGATAGCGGGTTGCCAGATCAACGAGGTAATCGACCATGCCGCCCGAATCGAGCGTCTTGCCCTCACCCTTCATGTTGTACTTGCCGTCGGCGTAAAATTCTGTCGACGCCGCATCAAGTGCCAATGCGATGTCTTCGCCAGGCTTATAGCCAGCCGTCTCGACAGCTTTAAGAATAAATTCGATGGCTTCATTCGCAGAATTGAGTCCCGGAGCAAAACCGCCTTCGTCTCCAACATTGGTATTGTGCCCAGCCTCCGAGAGCCCCTTTTTCAGAGCGTGGAAAATTTCGGCCCCCATGCGTAATCCATCGCTGAACGTGTCGGCATTCACCGGCATGATCATGAATTCCTGAATATCAATCGGATTATCAGCATGTTCGCCGCCATTGATGATGTTCATCATCGGGCATGGCAGAATCCGCGCATTCGCGCCGCCAATATAACGATAGAGTGGAAGTGAACAGGCTTCAGCGGCCGCCTTGGCCACAGCCATAGACACCCCGAGAATCGCATTTGCTCCGAGGCGAGACTTGTTGTCCGTCCCGTCGAGCTCAAGCATGAGTTCATCAACAAGGCGCTGTTCGGTTGCATCCAGTCCGACCAACTCGTTGCTGATCTCGCCATTGATTGCATCGACCGCTTTGAGCACGCCCTTGCCATTATAGCGGCCATCACCATCGCGAAGCTCATGGGCTTCGTAAGCGCCCGTTGAAGCACCAGACGGTACAGCTGCGCGCCCAGTAGATCCGTCTGCGAGCATCACTTCAGCCTCAACCGTCGGATTTCCGCGACTGTCGAGGATTTCGCGGGCAAAAATATCAATAATCTCGCTCATGGGGGTAATGCTCCAAATGGGTCGTGTTACGTCCGCTCGGATATAGCCCGAACGGCTCAGTCGCTAATGCTATCTGCTTGCAAGTGCAAGCGTATTGGCGCGGTCGGTACGAATTCTTTACGAGGTGGCAGACGTGCCGCGTGCTTTGAAAGCGGCCAGTTGCGCCTCGGTGGCGGGCTGCTGATGATTCGCTTTCCACTCAGAATATGGCATGCCGTATACGCGTGCACGCGCCTCGTCCTTGCTCATCTCAATCCCCTGTTCTCGAGCCGCTTCCCCGTACCAGTCACCGAGACAGTTCCGGCAAAAATCGGCAAGGATCATCAGATCAATGTTCTGTACCTGCTTATTTGCGTCGAGATGGGCAAGCAGACGCCGAAAAGCGGCCGCATCCAAGCTATCTTGTTGTTCAGGCGTTAAATCGGACATCAGGTGCCTTTCTTCAAATTTTCGAGTTGCTGCATCTTCTTATAACGCAAAACGCCCCATGCACGAGGCAAAGGGCGTTCAACGATCTTGCTCTATCAAGCCTATTAAAAGACTAGATATCGTCTTTTGGCTCGAGAATTTGCTTGCCCCGATACATGCCTGTTTTCAGGTCGATGTGGTGCGGACGGCGCAGTTCGCCGCTATCTGCATCTTCGATATAAGTGTTGCTCGCCAAACGGTCGTGCGCACGACGCTGACCACGACGTGATTTCGAGATTTTACTCTTAGGGACAGCCATGTTGCTTTTCCAAATCTGCTACGGCCAATGAAGGCCTTCAATTCCAAGCGGGTGTCTTAGCCAGACGTGTGACCAATTGCAAGCGTCAAACGAGCCGAGACTGAACTTTTGCCGCTTCAATAAAGCTTGCGAACAAAGGGTGCGGCTCAAATGGCCGTGATTTCAGCTCGGGATGGTACTGCACACCGATAAACCACGGATGATCCGCCAGTTCGAAAATTTCGGGCAATTTCCCATCCGGAGACATGCCAGAAAAGATGATTCCGGCCTTTTCCAGATCGCCGCGATATCCAACATTGACCTCGTAGCGATGCCGGTGGCGTTCAGATATCTCCGTCGTCCCGTAAATTCTTGCGACGAGGCTATCGGCTTGCAAGACCGCAGGATAAGCGCCGAGACGCATTGTGCCGCCTTTGTCTGTGCTCGCCGTTCGCACTTCCTGCTCGTTCCCCTTGGTCCATTGCTCCATCAGGCCAACCAGTGGCGCATCAGTGGGGCCAAACTCGGTCGTTGATGCCGCTTCGATGCCGGCCAGCGACCGCGCAGCCTCGACCACGGAAAGCTGCATTCCATAACAAATGCCGAAACACGGGATACGCCGATTGCGCGCGAACTGTGCCGCACGGATTTTGCCATGCGCGCCGCGTTCGCCAAACCCGCCTGGCAGGATAATGCCGTGAACGCCTTCCAGCGCTTCCAGCGGTGCTTTGCCATCATCGAACTGTTCCGAATCGACGAGCTTGATCTCGACTTTCACCTTGTTGGCCAATCCGCCATGAGCAAGCGCTTCCATGACCGACTTATAAGCGTCGGGCACGTCGGTATATTTGCCAACCAGTCCAATACAGACCTTGCCATCCGGATTGTGAATGGTTTCGGCGATGTCATTCCATTTGCTCAGGTCCGGCGCCGGTGCATCACCAATCCGGAAATGCTGCAGAACTTCAGTATCAAGGCCTTCAGCGTGATAGGTCGCGGGCACATCGTAAATATGCCCGACATCGCTAGCTTCAATCACACTGCTTGGGCGCACATTACAAAAACTGGCGATCTTATTCTTCTCCGTCGCCGGTATTGGTCGGTCACAGCGGCACAGCAACACATCTGGCTGAATACCGATCGAACGCAATTCTTTAACCGAATGCTGCGTCGGTTTGGTCTTCATTTCACCCGCAGCCGGAATGTAAGGCAGCAAGGTCAGATGAATAAATACCGCGCGCTCTGGGCCAAGTTCTTGTCCCAATTGCCGGATCGCTTCGAAAAATGGCAGGCCTTCAATGTCGCCAACGGTCCCGCCAATCTCGCACAAAACGAAATCCACGCCCTCGCCGGGGTCAGACAAAACAAAAGACTTAATAGCATCGGTTACGTGAGGAATGACCTGAATGGTCGCTCCGAGATAGTCTCCGCGGCGTTCCTTTTCGAGAATTTCCCGATAAATCTGGCCCGTGGTGATATTGTCGGATTTTCGCGCCGATACGCCCGTAAAGCGCTCATAATGTCCAAGGTCGAGATCTGTCTCGGCTCCGTCATCGGTTACGAACACTTCGCCGTGCTGGCGCGGCGACATCGTGCCTGGGTCGACATTGAGATAAGGGTCAAGCTTGCGCAGACGGACGCCGTAGCCACGTGCTTGCAACAAGGTTCCAAGTGCGGCTGAGGCTATACCCTTACCCAAGGATGACACCACGCCGCCTGTAATGAAAATATAGCGGATCATGGGACCTCAAAATGTGGTGATTCGGACAAATCTAAATACCGATGACCCGTCGCGGGCTCTGATTACTGCGGATTATCCACAGGTTCTGTTTCCTGAGACGGCTCTGGCACAAGATTATCCAATGCGGGTGCGATCTGTTCAGGCCCGTCTAGGCTTGGCACCGAATCGCTTTCCTCAAGCAAAGGCGCAAGAAGTCCGTCAGTTTCCGGAGTGGTGCTCGCATCGCGTCCTTCAGCCTCAACTTGTCGCTCGACGTCCGAGCGCGTGTCGAGCCCGCGATTGGCCAAAGTTGTCAGCCCGAGGCTCGTAATAAAGAAAACAGCTCCGACAACCATAGTGACGCGAACCAGTGCACCTGCGGCCCCCCGTCCCGTCATAAGGCCGCCACCGCCGCCACCGCCGATTCCGAGCGCACCGCCCTCGGATTTTTGCAGCATGATAACTGCCGTCATCACAATGCAGGCGATAATATGAATAACGAGAAGCACATTTTGCATCTTGGTAATGTCCCGATTGGTCGTTTGAGCGGAGATAGGACTATTATTCGCCCACGCCAACCCCAGAGTTTCACTTTTAACGGCAGACTGACAAATTTAACCCGCCGACTGGTAGATCGCGAGCAAGTCATCTGCCTTTAAACTGGCACCACCAATGAGCCCGCCATCAACATTTTCAACAGCCAGAATATCAGCTGCATTCGCAGGTTTCATCGATCCACCATAAAGAATTTGAACTGACGCACCTTGCTCTCCAAACTTCGCTTTCAACGCATTGCGAATATCAAGATGAACTTCTGCAATCTGCTCGACACTCGCAGTCAGGCCCGTCCCGATCGCCCAAATAGGCTCATAAGCGATGACGAAAGGCTGACCTGCAAGCATATCGGGAATGGAGGCATCGAGCTGTCCAAGCACAACTTTCGCCGTCAGGCCGGACTCGCGATCTGATAGGCTTTCACCAACACAAATGATCGGCACAAGGCCAGCTTCGCGCGCTGCGGTCGCCTTGAGAGCGATGTCCGCACTGAGCTCATTGTGATCAGCGCGCCGCTCAGAATGCCCAAGAATCACATATTCCGCACCAGCATCTGCCAGCATTTTTGCAGAAACGTCGCCTGTATGCGCCCCTGAAACAACGTGATGGCAATCTTGACCACCAATTTTTAAATTGCTTCCGTTCGCCAGCCCCGCAAAAGCACCAACCAGAGTAAACGGCGGACAGATCAGACAATCTGCATCGATTTCAGCACCATTTAGGCCTTCTATGACTTTCGCTATCTCCTCGGAGCTCGCCTTCAAGCCATTCATTTTCCAATTTCCAGCAATAAGCTTGCGCATCTGGTCAATCTCCCGTCTTGCCTATCTGTCCGCCCCCGCGTAGCAAGCTAAAGTACAAGAAACAAGAACACGCGGACTGATTCCTATGCTCGGCTTAATGAAGAGACTAACCCAGAACAAAATCTTTGGCCCTATTCTAATTGGGATTGTGATTTTGAGTATGGCCGTTTGGGGGATTGAAGATATCTTCTCCGGCAGCATAGGCTCGAATATTATCAAGGCCGGAGATCGCGGGATTAATCAACAGCAGTTGGACCGTAAGTTCGAGAATTACCTTTCGAATGTCCGCCGTGAACAGCAAGGTGTTGCACTCACCCGTCAAGAAGCGGTCGAACAAGGATTGCTTGACCAGATTTACAATATTGAACGTTCGCGGCTGACCAGTCTTGGATATGCGCGCCAGTTGGGTGCCGATGCAAGCGCAGCTGCGCTTACTCAGGAAGTACGCTCCATCGATGCCTTCAACGATCCGCTAACCGGTGAATTCAATCCGGTCGAATATCGCGCCGCATTGGGCCGCAACGGGATATCCGTTGACGAGTTCGAAACCGACACACAAGACAGGCTCACACTCGACTATCTGCGCGAAGGCATAGAAGCCGCCACCGTCGCCCCGACCGATCTGTCACGGCTACAAGCTATTTTTGATAGCGAAGTACGCTACGCCACATGGCTGCCGATCCAGAACGAAGCTCTACCGGCTCCCGACGAGCCAACCGAAGAAGAGTTACGCGCTTTCTATGATCAGCACCTTGATGCTTTTCAACTTCCCGAGCGCAGGCAACTAAGCTTGCTAAGCTTGTCCCCCGAAGATTTCCTGCATCAAGCCGAAATGACCGAGGAAGAAATCGTTGAATATTACGAGGCAACGAAAACATCCCGCCTCTCAACCCCTGACCAGCGTACATTCCTCGAAGCCATTTTCACATCCGAAGACGCTGCGCTCGAAGCTTTTGGACGACTTGCAGGTGGCGGAGAACTCGAAGCTGCTCCTGATGTGATCGTGACCATACGCACATCGACTGCAGAGGACGTAAGTAATGAATCGTTTCGGACATCCATGTTTGCATTCGGCGCTCAACCGGGCAGCGTCGTTGGCCCGTACGAGAACAATAATAATTGGGTGATCGGCCGATTAGACGAAATCCTGCCAGGAACACCTAAAACTCTAGAAGAAAGCCGCGAAGAAATCCGCGCAGCGATCGCAGCCGAGAAAGCCGAAATCGCTTTTTTCACGGCACTTAACGAGTTCGACAATCTGATTGGCGAAGGGCTCAACCTCGAGCAAATAGGTGCGTCCTTCGGGACCCCTGTCTTGAGTTTCGCCCCCGTGGACAATCGCGGCGTTACCGAAGATGGCACGTTCATTCGCCAACTTGCTGAAGCCCGTGAAGCTCTGGCCGAGGCCTTTACAATCCCCGCCGGCACCATCACCCAGCGGTTTGACGGTGAAGTGAGCACCTTCCTCATTTCCAATGACGCGATCATTCCCCAAAGCACCCCTCCGTACGAAGATGTCGTGGAGCGTGCGAAAGTTGGATACGAAACGGTCCGGCAAAGCTCAGCACTGCGGACCGCACTGGATACCGTCAAATCGAGTGTCGACACAGGTCTGACCACACTCGAAGCAGAAGCCGCAAAGTATGATAGCGCTCTGGAAACCACGACAGGGTTACGCCGCACCGCATTTGATCGCACGCTGCCGAACACTGTCTTGAATGCAATCTTTGCACTCGACGAGGGCGACTCATCGATCGTCCAGGGCAGATCACCAACCGAGATGATCCTCGTAAAGCTTGAGCGGGTCGAACGGCCAGAGGCCAGCGAGCTAGATGTTCTCGCTCCGATTTCAGCAACACGCGTGGCCGACCAATTGCGCGACGACATCCTGTTCGCCTTTGAGCAAGAATTGACCGAGGCGGTAAAGGTCAAAACAGATGATAATGCTTTCGGGGCCTATCGCGCGAGCATTCTGGAAGTTCAATGACCGATACGCTGATTGTTCGGCGGCGAATCGGCGATATCGAAACGCCAGTAGGCGCCATGCTCAAATTGGGTGCAGATCAAGCAGGGTCATTCCTGTTTGAGTCAATTCAAGGCGGAACCACGCTCGGTCGGTACTCCTTTATTGGCCTTATGCCGAAAGTCTGGTTCCGCGTCCTTAATGGCCGCGCTGAAACTGCATCCACCGAGAGTTTTGCAGACGCCGCTCCCGTAGAAGCCACCCCTGTCGAAGCCCTCCGGCAATTTACTGAGCGTGCGCTAGCGGACGGGCAAGCAGACCTCCCCCCCATGGCGTCGGGTGCATTTGGCTATATCGGCTACGATATGATCCAGCATGTTGAACCAGTCACGATCAAAGCCCGCGACGACCTCAATGTGCCAGAAGTTCTGCTCACCATTCCGCGCGTCGTTATAATTTTTGATCACTTGTATCAGGAGCTCATTCTGGTCGGACGGGTGTTTGACGGTGATACATCAGCGGCGGAGGACCGTCTCAACGAAGTCGAGCGCAAACTCGCGTCTCCCGCCCCCATCAATCCCATTAAGAATAGCGCTCCAGAGCTGGAGTTCACATCGAACACAAGCAAGGACGACTATTTTTCAATGGTCGATACCGCCCGCGATTACATCCGCGCTGGTGACATTTTCCAAGTCGTTCCCAGCCAGCGCCTGAGTGCAGATTTCAAACACCGCTCGATCAGCTTCTATCGCGCGCTACGTCGGCTGAATCCATCTGCCTTCATGTTCCATATGAGCTATGGTGATTTGAGGCTGGTCGGCTCCAGTCCGGAAATACTTGTCAGACTGCGTGACGGACGCGTTGCTATCCGTCCAATCGCCGGCACACGTCCGCGCTCGGGCGATCCGGTCGAAGACCAAAGACGCGCTCAAAGCCTGCTCGACGACGCCAAGGAGATGGCCGAACATCTAATGTTGCTCGATCTTGGCCGGAATGATGTTGGACGTGTGGCAGCCTATGGCAGTGTCGAAGTCACCGAAAGCTTCATCATCGAACGTTATTCGCATGTTATGCATATTGTCTCTCACGTCGAAGGAGATTTGCGTGAAGGGTTAGACGCCGTCGATGTATTGTTCGCAGGCTTTCCCGCCGGAACCGTTTCCGGTGCCCCCAAAATCCGCGCTATGCAAATTATCGATGAACTGGAAACAGCAAGACGCGGGATCTATGGCGGCGCGGTAGGCTATTTTGGCTGGCAAGGTGATCTCGATACCTGCATCGCCCTGCGCACAGCTGTCATCAAGGATGGCCAACTTCATATCCAAGCCGGCGGCGGCGTGGTGCTCGACAGCGACCCGCAATACGAATTTGACGAAACATTGCACAAAGCCGGCGCGCTTCAACGCGCTGCCAATCTTGCCAGCCTTTACGAGTTTGACCAATGAGCCGCCCGCACATCATCGTCATCGACAATTATGACAGTTTCACATGGAACCTTGTCCATTTCCTCGAAGAGTGCGGTGCGAACACACAAGTTTATCGCAACGACAAGATCACGGTCGATGAGCTGCTCGCGCAATCACCCGATGGCGTGGTCATCAGCCCTGGGCCCTGTACGCCAAACGAGGCGGGCATATCTGTCGATCTCGTCAGCCGGGCGCCTGACACGCTCCCGATACTAGGTGTGTGCCTCGGCCACCAGTCAATCGGTCAGGCCATGGGCGGCGATGTGATTACCGCTCAGGAGATCCGTCACGGCAAGATCAGCGCCATTACACATCTTAGCGGCCCTCTGTTTGATGGCTTACCCGAGACATTCGACGTTGTGCGCTATCACTCCCTCGCCATACGCGCTCAGGATCTCCCCGCCAGCCTCATCGCCGATGCCTTCACTGCCGATGGCGAGATCATGGCCGTGCGGCACGTATCCCGCCCCGTCTATGGCCTGCAGTTCCATCCCGAAAGCATCAAGACCGAACATGGCCATGCTTTGCTGACGAATTGGCTGAAAACTATCGCGGCCTAGAAGGCACGTGCTTTGAGTATCTCAATCCAATAGCCATCGGGGTCGCGCACAAAAGCCAGTCCTTTCATTGCTCCCTCGTCTGGTCGTTTGACAAAATCGACACCCGCCGCATCAAACCGCTCGCACGCAAGTTCGACGTCAGGAACAGAGATGCCGATATGCCCGAACCCGCGCGGATCGGAATTGCCATGATGATAAGTTACGCTGTCATCCGTCTCGCTCCCCCAATTATGGGTCAACTCCAACAGACCGCGCTGACGAAACGCAAATGCCATCCGGGCCGCATCGTCCTCAGGTATCGGTCCATCTTCGGCACGGACATATCCAAGAAAAAACAACGAAAATTTCATCGGTGCAAAATCCAACCGTTTGACCAAAGTCATTCCCAGAAGGTCACGATAGAAGGCCAGCGACGATACCGGATCTTTGATACGCAACATTGTATGGTTGAGGATAAACTCCGCAGTCTCGGGGGTCTCGTTGATCTTACCTTCGTCCACACTCAAATCTTCGGGCGCCATAACTCTCTCCATTCGTCAATCTTATGCCCTCTGCACTAGCATCCACAGACAGATTTGCACATTGCGCCCCGCCCCGTCTCGGTTTACGCCTGCTTGCTATGACTGACACTGCACTCACATCTGCCATCAAAGCCGTCGCGCGTCGGGAAGAACTCGATGCAACCACGCTGCAAGGTGCATTTGAATCAATGCTCTCAGGCGACGCAATGCCCGAAGAAATTGGCGCACTGCTCACGGGACTGGCGGTACGCGGCGAAACAGCCGACGAGCTTCTGGCAGGCGCACGGGCTATGCGCTCGGCAAGCCGTAAGCTCAAAACAGACGGCCCCCTACTCGACACGTGCGGCACAGGCGGGCTGACATGGACCAGCCTCAACACATCCACGGCGGCTGCCATCGTTACCGCCGCAGCTGGCGGACGGGTCGCAAAGCATGGCAATCGTTCGGTTCCGCCAAAGACAGGCTCGGCCGATGTGCTCGAAGCGCTAGGCGTAAATATCGACATTGATGCCGACACCTTCCATGCTTGCCTCGAAGGCGCTGGCGTCGCCTTTATGTTTGCCCGCAGCCACCACGCTGCAGCCGCTCATGTCGCCCCTGTTCGCAAAAAGCTAGGCATTCGCACCATTTTCAACTTGCTTGGCCCCCTGACCAATCCGGCAGGAGCCCGACACCAAGTATTAGGTGTGTCCCGCCCCGAATGGGTCCGCCCGATGGCCGACACGCTTGCGGCATTAGGTACAGACCATTCATGGGTCGTGCATGGGGTCGACGGCATTGACGAAGTATCGGTGTCTGGCACCACCCATATTGCCGAAATCAAAGACAATACGGTCCACACCTTCGACATCACACCCGAAGATGTCAGCCTGCCGCGCCATCCCCTATCTGATCTTGCTGGCGGCCAGCCAAATCATAACGCTGCCGCGATCAACGATTTGCTAAATGGCCAAACGGGAGCCTTCCGTGACATTACCGTCTTGAATGCTGGTGCGGGACTGTATGTCTTTGGTCTCGCAGAAACCCTCCAAATTGGCGTCGACATGGCGCAAATGGCCATTGATAGCGGCAAGGCAAAATCTACGCTCGCGACACTGGCCCGCCTCTCGAACACAAGGGACTGACTATGACCAACGCCCTCACGCCTATCCTAGCTTACAAAGCCGATGAAGTGGCCGCTCTAAAGGCTGGCTGTTCAGGGGCTGAACTTATCGATCTCATAGCCGAGCAAAGCCCCGCGCGCGGATTCGCCAGAGCCCTGACAAGCCGCGTTGTGGCGGGCGATAATGGTCTGATTTGTGAGCTAAAGCGCAAAAGCCCCTCAGCCGGCGAAATTCTCCCCGGAGCCGACCCCGTTGAAATTGCCAAAGAGTATGAAGATGGCGGCGCGGCCTGCTTGTCGGTGCTCACCGATTTTCCGAGTTTTGGTGGAACACTTGCAGACCTCGAAGCCATACGCGCGGGTGTCTCGATCCCGATTTTGCGCAAAGATTTCATGATCGACCCGATTCAAGTCGCGCAGGCACGGGCTTCAGGCGCCGACGCCATTTTGATCATTATGGCCGCTGTCAGTGATGAATTGGCCCGCGATCTCGAATCGACAGCCATCGAACAAGGCATGGATGCCCTCATCGAGGTCCATAACGAAGAAGAGCTCGAACGCGCACTCTCGCTCTCGAGCCCTCTATTGGGCATCAATAACCGCAATCTCACCACGATGACGACCGATCTTTCGGTGACAACACGCCTTGCCCCGCTTATCCCCGAGACGAAATATCTCGTCTCCGAAAGCGGCGTCAAAACGCCCGAAGACATTACCTATCTAAAAGCCTCAGGGGCCCGCCGCTTCCTCATAGGCGAAAGCCTGATGCGGCAAGAAAACCGAACCGACGCCGTTGAAAGTCTGCGAAAAGCCTGATTTCCCGTTTGACGCGAAGCGTGAACACATATAGAACAAAAGACGCACAGAGATTCGCGAAGGATTGTTCTAATGTTGACCAATAAGCAAAGAGAATTGCTTCTATTTATACACGAACGGATCAAGGAGGATGGAGTATCCCCCTCCTTTGACGAGATGAAAGACGCACTCAATCTTGCCTCGAAGTCCGGCATTCACCGCCTGATCACTGCGCTTGAAGAGCGCGGGTTTATTCGCAGACTGGCGCATCGCGCACGCGCACTCGAGGTTCTGAAACTACCGGAATCCGCTGCACCAGCCGCCCCCCCGCGTGGCCGCCAGCAGTTCCGCCCGAGCGTTGTTGGACAGTCACACCCCGGCCAGTTTTCAGCTAATTCGGTTCCGGTATTGGGCCGTATCGCAGCGGGCGTTCCCATCGAAGCCATTCAGGAAGAAACTGATCGGGTCCACTCACCGATAGACTTACCTGCTGGCGAAGAACATTTTGCTCTCGAAGTGCGCGGCGATTCGATGATTGATGCCGGTATTCTCGAAGATGATATTGTTATTCTCAAGCGTACCAGTAGTGCCCTGTCTGGGGATATCGTCGTGGCCTTGGTCGATGAAAAAGAGGCGACGCTGAAAAAACTGCGCAAGAAGGGCAATTCCGTTGCTCTAGAAGCAGCGAACCCCGCCTATGAAACACGTATCTTCGGCCCCGACCGCGTCCGCGTGCAAGGTAAGCTCGTCGCGCTGGTACGTCGATACAAGTAAGTTTAACTCAAGGCACTGGGCACTGACGCCAAGGGCGGGCGCTACATCTATGTGTATGGCGGACCTTAACCTGTTCGCCTGCAAACTGGAATCGGGCACCGCCCTTGCGCTGGATATCTTGCCACCTCAGTACATTGAAGCAATTTTGGTGCGGTTCTGATTGCGACTGGCCATCTCCACTTAGAGGCTCAAGGTCAAGCACGAGTATAAGAACGGGTGGGTCGGAAACGCGGCAGTCGCTCGCGAGCGGCACGCGAGACATCACCCGAACGCTCTGGCCTCCAGAAAGCTCGAACGTACAGGTCCCATGGTCGCAAACTCCTCCGTCTTGCGAATTTTCGAACCTTAGTGGCCCAAGCGCCTCACTCTCCACGAGCGAGATCCGCGTAAACGGAGCATCTGCATCTAGGTTCAAATAGGCCTCCCCCGACGGAGACCAATATCCATCAGCCGCAGGCAATGCCATCCACAAAATCGCGGCGCCCAAGCCGGTGACCGCACACGCCCCCCACCTAAGCCAACGGCGAAACAGTACAAAGCTCGCAAGCGACGTTGCAAACCCGAATAGGATCATAGGCGGCATCGATTTAACCGGAACCGCATAGGCCGCGCCCGACGCACTCGCCCAGTGCGAAATGGCAAGCACAAGTTCGAGCGATTTGCCGAACAATTTCAACCCCCATTCACTCAGGCCAAAGGGGGCTAGAACAATTGCCAGTCCGGCGGACGGTACACTCAGCAAACTGACAACGGGCATCGCCGTCAGATTGGCAATCAGCCCTAAAGGGGCAAGCCGTTCAAAATGATAGAACGCAAATGGTGCCGTAGCGATCGAGGCCGCGATGGATGTGAGCGCCAGCGATTGCATCCAGAACCAGATGCGCCCGCGCACGCCATATTGGTGCTGCGCCCGACGGCGTGACCATGTCTCGTAGATCGCAATGAGCACGCCGGTCGCTGCAAACGACATCTGAAACCCCGGTGAAAAGACGCTTTCGGGACGCAACAAAACCACCAGCAACATTGCCAATGTAAACGAGCGCAGGCTCAAGGCTGGGCGATCTACCAAAATAGCCGAAAAGAACACAACGGACATAATATATGCGCGCTGCGTTGATACCGACGCGCCAGACAAGACCAGATAAGCAGTAATCGCCAAAATCGCGGCAATTGCCGCTGGTTTCTGTATCGCAAATCTCCGCGTCAGTGGCGCAATCACGCCCAACCCTCTGCGGAACAAGAGATATACAAGCCCGCCGACAATCCCCAAATGTAGACCGGATATAGCCAGCAAGTGCGCCAGTCCTGCCCCGCGCAATGCGTCTTGGTCCCCCGCCGATATATAGGATCGATCCCCGGAAACGAGCGCCGCTGCAAACCCGCCTGCCCGCGGGCCGCTGACAGCATGCGTGTATCGCGCCAGTTGACGCCGCTTCGATGCGACGGCCAACTGTATCTGCGCTCGGGTGTCATTCGGACGCCCAAGCACACCGCCCCGGCAGCGCCCCATGACATACCCAACCGCATCAAGCTCTTCAAACCATGCTTGCCGTTGAAAATCATAATCACCCGGAATGGCCGGACTGGGGGGCGGACGCAAAATAGCCCAACAACGAACAAATCGTCCGGATGAAACGCGCAGATCAAGGCGATGGGTCAGGCGAACGGTCTTCGCAGTTTGCTCCGGCGACAGCCCCCCAATAGCATGCGTCTTAATTCTGATCCGTACACCATTGCGCCCGGGCTCGATTGCACTGAGCCAACCTTCGACCAATACAGGACCGCTCGCGAATTGCTGCGTGGCTGACACAGTTGTCGCTACTCTCAACTTGCCAGCGCTAAATCCCAGAACAGCGCCGAATATAAGAACCGCGGCAACACGAACAAAAGCCGGCAGTGCATTCGCGAGCGCGAAGAACAGGATAATAGCCCACCCAACAAACACGCCTAAGCACACTGCGCCATGCGGCTCTATCGGTGACATCAAATAGGCCATGGCCCCGCCGCAAACCGCTAGCGCAAAGCAGAACGGAATAGCTTCTCCTGGCGCGACAAAACCTCTATATTGCGCCTGAAATGGCTGCCTTGTCTTGCTATTGCGGCTAGGTCCGTGTTCAAGCGGGCCAAGCAATTTTTCCCGATCTGAAACCTGAAGGTCCATAGATTTATGTCTGTCGTTACCCGTTTTGCGCCCTCACCAACCGGCATGCTGCATATTGGCGGCGCCCGCACTGCTCTGTTCAACCTACTCTACGCAAGGCATCATAAAGGACGTTTTCTATTACGGATAGAGGACACGGATCGAAAACGCTCCACTCCTGAAGCCACTCAGGCTATTCTCAACGGGTTGGACTGGCTCGGGATAAAGCCCGATGACGCCCCCGTATACCAATTTGCAAACGCTGCGCGGCACGTAGAATGCGCCGAGCAAATGATCGCAGAAGGTAAAGCCTTTCGCTGCTATGCCACGCCCGAAGAGTTGCAAGCCCGCCGCGATGCCGGAGACGCAGCGCGCAAAGCCGCAAAGGCCGAAGGCATATCAGACGATGAGCGCGTCAAACAACTCGCTATCGCTAACGAAAATTTGGCAGCTTACCGGTCACCTTGGCGAGTTCCAGAGACACCGGCCCGGACAGATACCCCGTTCACGGTTCGCCTACGTGCGCCAGATAGCGGCGAAATCGCGATCGAAGACAGCGTTCAAGGTAACGTGCGGGTTGATGCAACCGAAATAGATGACCTCATCCTACTTCGGGCAGATGGCACCCCCACATACATGCTGTCCGTCGTCGTCGATGATCACGATATGGGCGTCACACACATCATCCGAGGCGACGACCATTTGCGCAACGCCCTGCGGCAAACGCCAATCTATACCGCAATGGGCTGGGATATACCGACATTCGCGCATATTCCGCTCATTCACGGCGCTGATGGCGCGAAGCTATCGAAGCGCCATGGTGCACTCGGCACGTTGGCCTATCGCGATATGGGATATCTGCCAGAGGCTGTTTGCAACTATCTGATGCGGCTTGGTTGGAGCCACGGCGATAAAGAGATTTTTAGTCTTGAAGAGGCGAGCGCCGTATTCGGTCTTGATGCCATTGGTAAAGGCCCGTCGCGGATTGATTTTGAAAAACTTTCCGCGATAAATGGACACTACATCCGAGAAATTGATCATGATCGATTGCTCCACGACCTCACCGCCGAATTGTCAAAAACATCGCCAATTTCCCCTGAAATACATGAAAAAGTGGCGCGGGCATTGCCGTTTATGCGCGATCGCGGAGATACGCTCCCCGAGCTCACGAGCGCATTTGACTTCCTAATAACTACGCGGCCGCTTGAATTGAACAAAAAGGCGCGCAAGGCCCTGCGAAATGAAGGGCTTGACCGATTGGCTCTCGTGCGCGACGACATAGCCGAGGTTACGTCCTGGACCGGAAATGAGCTGAAACTGACGCTTCAAGCCATTTGTAACAAAACAGGACTGTCGATGGGCCAGATCGGTCCTCCACTCCGTGCGGCCTTAACTGGCGGCCTACCAGCACCTGACATAGATCAGGTCATGGCATGGCTCGGAAAAGAGGAAACCGTCGCCCGAATTGAAGACCAGTTAACGGCGAACGCATAAAATAATGCGCGTCAGCAAGAAGGATAGAAAAACTTATGGAAAATAAGACCGTACAAAAAGGCACAGCCACGCTGACTGTAAACGGCAAAACCGTCGAACTTCCCGTTTACGGCGGAACCGATGGCCCGGACGTAATCGACGTAAAAAGACTCTATGCGGAAACCGGCATGTTTACCCTTGATCCAGGCTTCACATCGACGGGTTCATGCGAAAGTCAGATTACCTTTATTAACGGCGAAGAAGGTATTCTGCTCCATCGCGGTTATCCTATTGATCAACTGGCAGAGCAGTCGAATTTTCTAGAACTTTCATACCTGCTGACATATGGCGAACTTCCGACACAAGCCGAGTTTAAAACCTACAGCGACGATATCACCGAGCACACGATGCTCCACACCCAAGTCGACCGCTTCTTTGTTGGCTTCCGGCGCGACAGCCACCCAATGGCAATGATGGTCGGCGCAGTTGGTGCCCTCTCAGCATTTTACCCTGATGCAATGGATGTAACAGATCCGGACCAGCGCCGCATTTCAACCCACGGCTTGATCGCCAAAATGCCAACCCTTGCGGCCCGCATCTACAAATATTCAATCGGTCAGCCATTTGTAGAACCAAACAACGAGTTGTCTTACACCGAGAACTTCTTGCGCATGTGCTTCTCGGTCCCTGCAGAAGAATACACGCCGAACCCGGCCATTGTTCGCGCTATGGATCGCTTGCTCATGCTTCAGGCAGACCATGAGCAAAACGCGTCCACATCGACCGTTCGCCTAGCGGCGTCGTCGGGCGCACACCCATATGCCGCAATCGCAGCTGGTGTTGCGAGCCTTTGGGGCCCTAGCCATGGCGGCGCGAACGAGGCGTGTCTCAACATGCTGCGTGAAATTGGCAGCGTTGACCGCATTCCGGAGTTTATCGCCCGTGCAAAAGACAAGAGCGATCCATTCCGTCTGATGGGCTTTGGTCACAGGGTCTACAAGAACTATGATCCGCGCGCGAAAGTGATGCAGGCGACCGTTCACGAGCTCATGAACGAGCTCAACATCAAAGACACGCCGATCTTGCAGGTCGCTATGGAACTAGAGCGGATCGCGCTTGAAGATCCATACTTCATCGAGAAGAAGCTCTATCCGAATGTCGACTTCTATTCCGGCATTGCAATGGACGCGATTGGCTTCCCGACCGAGATGTTCACCGTCCTGTTCGCGCTCGGTAGAACTGCTGGCTGGCTGTCTCAAATGAACGAGATGACCGTGGATAAAACCCAACGGATCGGGCGTCCGCGTCAAATCTATACGGGTGCTGCCCACCGCGATTACACAACGCTTTCCAATCGTTAATCGAAGGCACGTCCAACGAACCTAACAAGCAACCCGTAGCTTTCGCTGCGGGTTGTTTTTGTTTTGTCTTAAGCTTCTAGCAAAACGTCGGCGGCGCGGTCAGCTGCTGGCTGTCCTCCAAATCCCATTTTGACCAAGGCTTGGTTCTGAGCAGCTACCTGCCGTGATCGCGCCTCATCATCATTGAGGAGTAGCGCAGCCGCTTGCAATAAAGCTTGGGCGTTAAAGTCACTTTGCAGCAGTTCCGGCGCGACCATCCGGCTAGCCGCCATGTTCAACAAGGTGATGAACTCGGCTTTCATCAGGACATGCTTGACCAGGGTCCATGTCACGATCCCTGTCCGGTACCCCGTGACAAATGGCGTTCCTTGAACAGCGATTTCACTGGTCACAGTTCCTGAACACGCCAGCGCAATATCCGCCGCCGCCATAGCGCCAAACCGTTCACGATCATCCGCGAGGCATATCCAGTTCTTGGGCAAATCGGGAAAGCGAGTTTGGAACTGCGTCAGCACTCCGCCAGCAGGCGCGACGATGATCCGCGTGTCCGGCAGCGTCCCCAGCTTGCGTCCAGCCTCAATCAATGGCGGTGCCACCCGCTCGATTTCCGAGGGACGACTGCCCGGCAAGACAAGCACCAACCTGCTCTCGGGCGATATGTCATACGTCTCGCGAAATGCACCACCATCAGCAGGCTCGGCCCGCGACAATGCCGGATGTCCAATCACGCGCACGTCCAGACCGAAGGGATCATAATACGGCACCTCGAACTCATGCATGCATAAGAGCTGATCCACCGCATTGGCTAGCGTTCTGGCCCGACCAGCGCGCGTCGCCCAGACTTGTGGTCCGATCAGCTTGATCAGTTTCACCCCCGGGTTAGCAGCACGAACCTTTTGTGCAACCCGCAGACAAAATCCCCATGAGTCGACCAAGACCAAGTGACTGGCACCAGATGCGATCACATCCGCACTGGTCACCTCGGCCAGTCGCGTGACGTCCCCATAGGCCCGTAAGCCTTCCCACAAACCAAGGACCGATAATGGCGTGACGTCTATGCCGGACAGATCCGCAACCGCGCCCATCTGCTTGCCACCCGTCGCCCGAATCGTCCCTTGAAACCCTTTATCTCGCAAAGCCGCGATCGTTTCTGCACCCAATAGGTCACCCGAGGCTTCGCCAGCAACGAAATAGAAGCTTTTAGGAAGTGACGGCACTTGGGTCATTGTCCAGCCCTACCACAAAAATTCCGTGTCTTAGCGCTTCAGCCTGCACTGCCTCGCGGTCAACAATCAAACAGCTCCCCGCTTCAAGCCCGATTCCCGCCAAACCCGCAGATGCAGCATTCTGGACAGTCTCGACGCCAATGACCGGTAAATCGATGCGCCGTTCCTGTTGCGGCTTGGCGCACTTCACAAGCACGCCGCGTCTATTGGCATCTGACCCGCGTATCGCTTCAGGTAGCTCGCTGACGCGTCTGAGCATACCGTCAGTGCCTTCTTGCGCCTCAAGCGCCAACACAAGCCCACCAGCGACCACACAGGCCTGCCCTATATCTTCTTGTCCGATCAACCGTGCAATCCGGTAGCCTTTGCGCAAATCTTCCGAGTCTTTCGGATTCGGTGCCCCTCCTGCGACTACCCCTGTCGGGCATAATAATCGCGGGCACACCTCGTGTGCGCCAACAACCTCAAACCCTTGTTCGGCGATGATCTCGACCAAAGCGGCGAGCAAAGCATCATCGCCCCGCTGGGCCGCCTCAAGCAATTCGGGAAAATGTGCGCGTCCAGTTTCATCTAGTTCGACAGTGGCAAAGTCAGGCCGCGAAACTGCTCCGGCAAACACAACCCGATCACAACCAGCAGCCCTCAAAGCGGCAACCGTTGCGCCGATTGCACCAATATTGATGTCGTCCCCTGAATGCTCGTTGAGCGCGGCATCTGCAAATCCTGCAAGCCGGACAACAAAAGGCGGCTGCGTAAGCGAAACGTCTTGCGCCAATATGATGGGCAGTTGACCTCCTCCAGCAATAATTCCGAGACGCCCACTCATATTAGTTCGGCATGCACAGAGGACGTGCTGTGTTCTTTTCAATAAAAGTCAGGATACGCGCCACTTCATCACTTCCGCCAAAGGCCGCCTGAGTATCATCTATCCGCTCGGCGAACGTGCCCTCATCGGCAAACAGCATGCGATAGGCTGACCGCAAATCATGAATGCTCTGGCGTGAGAACCCACGTCGCCTCAGGCCAACAATATTGATCCCCGCAAGATGTGCATGATTTCCGATGACCGCGCCATATGGAATGACATTGTCGACGAGGATAGCGCCGCCACCTATAAATGCATGTTCGCCAATCCGGCAGTGCTGGTGAACCGCTGCAAGCCCGCCCATCCAGACCTGCTCACCAATATGCACATGTCCGCCAAGCGTGACATTATTGGCCAGAACGCAACGGTCTCCAATGATGCAGTCATGCGCGATGTGCACCCCGATCATGAGCAAGCAATCGGTCCCTACCTGCGTAAGCCCCCCCTGTTCGGCAGATCCGGGATGAATCGTTGCATGTTCACGAATAATCGTACGGGCGCCAATCTCGATACGCGACACCGGACTATCTTCAAACCCGAGAATCTGGGGTGTCTTACCTATCACCGCGCCGGTGAAAAGCTCGCACCCTTCGCCAATAACTGTCCGCCCCTCTACAGTTACACCATTGTGCAAGACGGCGCTTGCCCCAATCACAACGTCAGGCCCAACCACGCAGAATGGACCAATGATGACATCATCAGCTATCTCCGCCTCGGGAGAAACTACCGAACTGGAATGTATATCCGCCATCAATCCGGACTCCGTTTGCCAGTTTCTCGCTTTAGCCAAACGGTTTCACGTTGCCATTGCTTGAGAGGCTTTGCTGGACTTCCCGCCCAAGTTTCACCCATTGGGACAGAACTGAACACAGCCGCGTCAGCACCAAGTCGAGCACCTGCACCAATGCTCACATGGTCGACAATACCGACACGGCCGCCCATCACCACATCATCCCCGATATCCACCGAGCCCGAAATGCCCGCAAATGCCGCCATAACGACATTGCGTCCAACTCTAGTGTTATGACCAATATGACAAAGATTGTCGATTTTGGAATTTTCTCCAATTACCGTGTCACCAAGAACCCCGCGATCAATACAGCTGTTCGCTCCAATCCGCACATTGTCCTGCACAAGAAGCCGCCCGAAATGCGGCGTATTCTTTGTCCCTGCCTCGCTGGGGATAAGCCCAAACCCTGCCCCGCCGAGCCGCGCACCGGACTTTATCTCGACACCATTGCCAATCAACGCAAATCCGATGTCGGCGGCAGACCCAATCATGCAGTCATACCCGATCTGTACGCCTGCGCCGATACACACATATGCACCAATCTCCGTGCGTGGACCAATCGCAGCCCCGTCACCAATAATCGCGGTAGGATGCACCTGAGCGTCAGGGTGAATTCGAGCCCTGGGCCTTTCTGCCTTTGCAACATCGGGCGACGGCGGCACCAACTGTTCCGCAAGCGCAAAAAATGTGGACCGAGGATCTGGCACGATGAGCACAGACACCGGTCCTCCAGCGCGTTCGGCAATCTCTGTCGTTGTCACACACACAACGCCTCGCGCACACGTTTCCGCCACGCGACTGGCAAGCCGAACATCATCGACGAAACACAGGTCACCAGTAGTTGCATCTTCAAATGCAGAAATCCCGGATATAGAAATATCCGGGACCATATCTGTTTGAAGTCCTACATGGCCTACCAGTTTTGCCAACGCAACAGGGTTAGCAACCCGATAGAACCTTGGGTCAACAGTCATTAATAAACTAGCGCGCAGGTGCGCCAGGGGCAGGTTGCGCAGGCAAACGAACACGCGAAACTGTCACGGTGGGCTTGGTCGCATTGATCTTGGAAATTGCAAGATCTGTCGCATCAAGCGTTGGCCCAGCGAACAAAACTGATGACCGCTCAAGCATTACATCCCCTCCACGCTCCGCCAAAACCTGCTCGAGAACTGGCTCGAGAGCGGCATAGAATTCTGCAATCGCGTTCTGCTCGGTTTGCTGTAGTTCTTGAGCCCGAATCTGACTCTTTTGGGCCAGCGCCTGACGCTTGCGGTCAAATGACTGCATCTGCGATACCAAAGCCGTATCAGCTCTAATGACATCGGCCGATTTGTTGGCAGTTCGCCCTTGGAGCGCTCGACCTTCAGTTTCCAGTGCGGATTGCTCTGACTGCAGCTCGGACTGGATGGTTTGGTTTATCGCTTGCAGTTTCCGCTGCAGATCTTGTCCGCCAGCACTTTCACGCAAAATACGCGCTTGGTCGATAACGACAATTGTTGCTCCCTGAGCATCTGCGCTCGGGGTTGGATAAGCAAGGCTCGCAAAAACGAGGCTGGCCGCTATGATAAAGGTCTTGAAGGGCGACATGGAAAGTCTCCTGTAAATTAAAACGTTGAACTGGTGCTAAACCGTATACCGCGAGGTCTGTCAAAGTCCGGAGCGGTAATTAGTTGCGATAAGTCAAATCGAATTGGCCCAAAAGGCGAATTCCAAAAGACGCTAAGCCCTGCAGTTGCTCTTAGTTCCAAACCATCCTCGATCTGCGTTACAACCGAAAAAGTCTCAGTTGCGTCGAGCGGATTAGGAACTGATACAATATTAGGTGTCGTATCGAATTCGCTACCGAGCTGCCCCAGCCCACCGGCTTCCACGAACAAAGCGCCGCGAATGCCGTATTGTTCAGGAATAACATCCGGAAGTGTAATCTCCAGTGTCCCCTGATAGAAAATTTCGCCGCCAAGCGCCGCGCCCCTGACGATGTCCCCTACCTGATTTCCCTCGGCATCAAAGGTTGTTTGTGTCGTCCGTGGTCCTATCCCAGCCACGTTAAAGCCGCGAAAATCATTGCCGCCTCGGAAGAAGCGGTTATTGATCCGTAATTGTTCCCCTCCACCAAACGCGAAGATATTACCGGCGGACAGACGCAAGCTTGCGCGAACGCCTGGGAACAATCCCTTATAAGCAGCACCTGATGCGGTTGTCCGTATGAACCGCACATCACCACCCAGACCAGCGATGTCCTGAGATATACTGAAATCAAAGCCGCCCGTAGGTGCGATCGGGTCATTCCGAGAGTCCCATTGCAGGGTATAACCAATCAAGGATGTCAACTCATTGGCTTCACTGAAACACGAAACTTGCCGCTGGATAAATGCGACATCACACTGGTCCACGACTTGCGTCCCGTCCGGCAGAGGCACAGCGGTTGGTGATACAAAGGTCAGCAATGGCTCGCCTGTCCCCGTATCCAAAACGGGTTCACCCGTCGTTTCATCGAGCAATTCCGTCGTCGCCAAGTTACCAAGCGCATCGATGACAATGTCCATATCAGCCACATCGAGCTCTTGCTGCGATATCTGATAACGCAGTCCTAGTTGACTGCGGCGCGTCAATGGGAATCCAACATTAACTGTCGCACCAACTGTCGTCGTATCGAACAGTGACACGTCAGAGAAATCGCTTCGGCTCCCAAAAATACTGACACCGGCTGCCAGATTGCGTCCGAGGAATTGTGGTTCCTGATATTGAACATCAATGGTCTGATTTCTCGCAGAAGCCGAAACACGAGCAATCGCCGTTTGTCCACGTCCGAGAAGATTACGCTGCGCGACACTTACATCAAACAGGAAAGCATCAACCGAAGAGAAACCAGCAGACAGGGCGAGTTCCCCGGTGGGTTGTTCCTCAACTTCAAAATCGACAATCGTCCGGTCCGGCTCTGACCCTGGCCGTTCAACAACCTCGACCTCACCAAAATATCCAAGCGACCGGACGCGGTTACGCGATCTATCTAGAAAAACGCGGTTAAACGCATCCCCTTCAGATACATCCAGCCTGCGCCGAATGACATTATCGAGCGTTTGTGTATTCCCGACAATGTTGATCCGCTCAATATATACGCGTGGCCCCTCATCGATGGCGAAAACAACATCGATTTTACCTGTGTCAGGATTAGCGCTTATGCGCGGAATAACATCGACAAAAGCATATCCGGATATTCCCGCAATAGCAGTAAGTTGGTCGATTGAAGTCTCAATTAGGTCCCCTTGATAGGTACTGCCTGTTTTGATTGGGACCGCTCTGAGCAGAAGATCCGAATCAAGCTTATCAAGACTTGTTTCAACTTTGATCTCCCCGAAATCATATACTCGGCCTTCGTCGATTGTGAAGGTAATGTAGAAATCTTCCTGATCCGGCCTGATTGCGGCATCAACTGACTCCACGCGGAAGTCATAGTATCCCTCATTTTGATAAAACTGCCGGATTTGCTCGCGATCAAACTCCAACTGGTCAGGATCATAACTGTCGCGCGAACTGAAGAACCGCCACAATCTGGACTGCTTGGTGACGAGCTCCGAGCGGAGCCGTGCATCCGAGTATTGCTCATTGCCGATAAAGTTGATGGACCTGATGCCCGTCGTGGGCCCATCAACAATTTCGAAAATCAGATCAACGCGGTTTTGGTCCAGAGGCTTATACTGTGGGCTGACCTGCGCCGCAAAGCGACCTGACTGACGATACAATTCAAGGATACGCTGCACGTCCGCTTGAACACGTGACAGAGTGAAGATCCCACGCGGTTCCGCCTGAATTTCCTCGCGCAGTTTGTCATCATCAATTGCGCTATTGCCCTCAAATAGCACACGGTTGATAATCGGGTTCTCAACCACCGTCACAACCAGCGCCGATCCTCGGCGGCTGATAGCAACATCGGCGAACAGCCCCGTCGCAAACAGTGTCTTCAGAGAAAGGTCCAAGCGTTCTTCATCGAACCGCGAGCCCGGCCCCAAGAGCAGATACGATTGAACTGTTACATCTTCAATCCGTTGATTGCCTTCGACAATCACATTCGAAATCACACCGCCCAAAGGGTCTTCTTGCGTTTGTGCAGATGCAATTTGCCCGAGTGGCAAAGCGATACTTCCCCCAAGGATCGTCGAAGCAAGAAGCGTGGCTGAAAAGAATGTCCGCATGAAGCTTATTTCCAATTTCCTAAATACACAAAAGGCTCTAGCTACCCAGAGATCCAAATATTCCTGTCTCGACGATATCACTCCATGTGACGATCGCCGCGACCCCTAATAGCAATACCATACCAAACCGTAGGCTCAATTCCTGAATTTTTTCTGGCATAAGCTTACCCGTTATTGCTTCATAAGCGTTGAACACGAGATGTCCACCATCTAGCACCGGTAGCGGTAGAAGGTTGAACAATCCGATGCCAACCGAAACAAAAGCACAGATATTTACCATTAACCAACCGACCGCTGCCAATCGACGACCGAGAGAGACTGTTTCAACACCCATGGTTGCATTCACCGCACGTCGGCTAATATCCCCTATTCCGATGGGGCCACTCAACTGACTTATGGGTTCGCGCCCCGTAACAAGCCTGCCGAGCATATTAACGGTAGTATCCAGCGTATCGGCAGTACGGGCAATCCCCACCCAGATCGCCGAAATCGGGCCATGATCGATCAAATCAACCTGTTCAGCAGAAAGCCTGACATTGATCGAACCAACGCTTTGGATTTGTCCAAGCCCATTGTCACGATCGACCCGTACCGGGGTCACCGAAATATCCTGCAAAGCCCCGTCGCGTTCGATAGACAGCCTTACGGGCGTACCACTCGACAGCATAATCTTTTGTATCAGCGTTGCCCCGCGGCGTGTTTCTTTGCCATTGATACCAAGTAAAGCATCCCCCTCCTGCAAACCGGCATCGGCGGCAGGCCCGGGCAAAACTTCCGTGACAACCATTCTCTGAACCGGCGTGTCATTGTTGAGCGCAACGATTGCAAACAGCACGCTGGCGAGAACAAAATTTGCGATGGGGCCCGCAGCCGCAATAATCGAGCGCTGCCAGACCGTCATTTCCATAAAGGCTTTGCCAACTGGGCCGGTCTCTATTTTTCCTATGTCCCCGGCTGTCTGTGCTTCGCCAACAAACTTCACAAACCCACCAAACGGAATCCAGTTTATCCGCCAGCGCGTATTGCGTTTGTCTTTAACTTCGAAAATCGACCGTCCGAAACCAATAGAAAACGACTCGGCTGCACCTCCAAATAGGCGCGCAGCCCAATAGTGCCCCAATTCATGGACGACCACGACGACACCGAGCATGAGAATCATGGGGATCAGGAACAATGGCCCCTGCGCTAATATACTACTCATATGCCCGATACCCTACTATTTCGCCAATAGCCGCGCCGAAACGCGCTGTGCTTCGGCAATAACCACGTCAATCTCTTCAAGATTCGCCATACTATTCGAACTAAATCCAGAATGAGACATTTCCTCCAGTGTGTCACCTACTACGGAGCTTATGTCGAGAAATCCACATTTGCCTACAATAAATGCAGCTACAGCCGCTTCATTAGCACAATTTAATATCAGAGGTGCAGCGCCACCAGCCTTCAGAGCCCGCTTTGCCAGCCCAATTGCGGGGAATTTCTGGTCATCAACTGGACGAAAATCAAGTTGCGAAAGCTCCGTCAGATCAAGCCTTTTCACGGCTGTTGGCACCCGCCGGTCCGGCCAAGACAGTGCAAAAGCAATCGGCGTCCGCATGTCCGGCTCGCCCAATTGCGCCAAAACAGACCCATCGCGGTATGAAACCATGGAATGGATGATCGACTGGGGATGGACGACCACATCGATCTGATCGCCCGGAACATCAAACAAATACGACGCCTCGATCACTTCAAGCGCCTTATTCATCAAAGTCGAGCTATCGATCGATATTTTCAGCCCCATCGACCAGCGCGGATGCGCCCTCGCACGCTCGACGCTCATCGCTCCGAGTTCCGCTTGCGGGGTATCAAGAAACGGCCCACCAGATGCCGTCACGATCAGTTTTTCAAGATCATCTCGTCCTTGGAGAACCTGAAAAATGGCGCTGTGCTCGGAATCCATCGGGACAATTCGCGCCCCGCTCATCTGCGCTGCAGACTTCAGCAAGGAACCTGCGCACACCATGCTTTCTTTATTGGCCAGCGCGACATCATTGCCCGCCTCGATAGCTGCCAATGTCGAGCGCAATCCAGCTGCACCAACAATCGCCGCGACAAGACGATCACAAGGGCGTCTGGCTGCTTCGACAATAGCCGCAGCTCCAGCGGCGGCGTCAATGCCTGTTCCCTCCAGTCTCGCCTTGAGCTCCGAATATTTCGCTTCATCTGCAATGACAGCCAACTTCGCGCCCGAGTCGATTGCTTGTTGCGCCAATGTTTCGACCTGTTGTCCTGCGGCAAGCGTGTCCACGGCAAACACGGGTAAATCACCACGTTTTTTTGCCTCTTGATTGGCATGAGCAATAACCGACAACGTCGATTGACCAACGGACCCCGTCGCGCCCAAAACACTCACTTGTTTGGTACTCATGGATGCCCCACGAGCATCGCAGTCAAAACTGGCGCGGCTTTTGTCACCGCCACCATCGCAACGCATGCAGTTCCAAATCCGTCAAGTCGATCCATAACCCCGCCATGTCCGGGCAAGAACCCGCTCGTATCCTTCACACCATGACGCCGCTTCACTTGCGACTCGAACAAATCGCCGAATTGGGCCGCCACCGACACGCAAATACCGAGCATAGCCCATATAAGCAGTGGGCCATTTACGAAATATGCGAACGCAATGCCCGTCAGGACGCTTCCGACAACCGCGCCAATCGCCCCGCTCCATGTTTTATTTGGGCTGTCTTTAGGCGCCAGCAATGGGCCGCCAAACGTCCGTCCGACAAAATACGCGCTGGTATCAGAGCTCCAACTGAGCAGCATAACGCCCATCGCGACATAAAGCCCAGTTTGGTTATCCGGAATAGCCCTTAGAGCTTGCAGGGCAAGCGGCAGTCCGCCTGCATAGAGGGTCCCCAAAAGGGCCGTACTCTTGAGCCCATCACGTTGTTCGAGCGCCATTGCGATTACGCCGGCACCGACAAGACCAATCAAAGCCCAGCGCGGGTCGACCGGATGCAAGAGATTGGCAGCCACCGCGCCAACAATCATCAATAGCCCGACACGGCTTTTGGCCATACGCGCCCACTCGAATGCCATCAGTCCCGCACAGAGCGCAGCAAATGCGCTTAACAGCCAGCCGCCATACCAAACACACGTCAGCGCAATTGGCACAAGCACCATAGCAGAAGCGAGCCGCGTCCAGACATCGCTCGGCTTACTCGTCTTGGTGTTGCGCTCCTCGGCCATTTACTGCGCATCTCCCGCCAAAGCACCGAACCGCCGGTCCCGCTTTTGAAATTCGGCTATAGCCCCCTTGAGATGCTCGCCATCAAAGTCCGGCCAGAGCACATCAAGGATCACAAGCTCGGCATAAGCAATCTGCCAAAGTAGAAAATTGCTCACGCGCGCTTCTCCGCTCGTGCGAATGAGAAGGTCGGGATCAGGCAGTACCGACGAGTCGAGTGCGCTCGCAAACCGTTCGGGGTCAATATCTTCCGGCGTCAGTTTGCCGCTTGCCACATCAATGGCTAACCGTTTCGCTGCACGGGTAATTTCTTCGCGACCACCATAGTTAAAAGCAATTGTCAGATTGCCGTCCTGATTCTCTGCCGTATCCCGTTCGGCCTTATCCATCAGGTCCAGAATATCGGCGGGCACATTTTCGCGGCTACCAATGATCCGCACACGCACACCCTCAGCCTTAAGCCGCGCTAGATCACGCTTCACATAAGCCCGTAACAGACCGAACAAGGCGTTGATCTCGTCAGCGGGTCGCCTCCAGTTCTCTGTCGAGAACGAAAACAGTGTAAGAAACTCAATGCCCAGTTTACCTGCAGCCTCCACCGTTCGGCGCAGGGCTTCTACACCGCGCTCGTGCCCGGCAGCACGCGGCATCCCGCGGGCCTTCGCCCAACGTCCATTACCATCCATAATAATGGCGATATGGCGCGGCAAAGCCTCCGCTTGAACATCGGTTTGTGGAACTGTTGTAAGAGGAGCCGGATCACTCAAACTTGCATGATCTCCGCTTCTTTGGCTTTCAGAGCTTCGTCGATTTTCGCAATAAAGCCATCAGTCAATTTCTGAACATCGCCCTCAAAGGATTTTTGCTCATCTTTGCTGATGTCGCCGTCCTTCTCCATTTTCTTCAGAGTATCCATGCCATCGCGCCGGACATTACGCACCGAGACTTTCGCAGCCTCGGCATACTTGCCAGCAATCTTGGTCAGTTCGATACGGCGTTCTTCGTTCAGTGGCGGGATCGGGATACGCAAATTTGTGCCATCCACGACCGGGTTAAGCCCAAGCCCGGCATCGCGGATCGCTTTGTCCGCAGCGCCGACCATGCCCTTGTCCCAAATACTCACGCTCAACATCCGCGCTTCGGGGGCTGATACCGAGCCAACCTGATTGAGCGGCATATCCGAGCCATATGCAGATACCGTAACCGAATCGAGCAAATTGACCGAGGCACGCCCCGTTCGCAAACCGCCAAACTCTTGCGCCAAATTTGCCAGCGCTCCGTCCATCCGCTTCTTCAGAGAGTTTTCATCATAGCTCATTTGGTTCGCCTCGCTTTAGTCTTTGATAATCGTAAACGTGCCTTCACCATGCAGAACATTCTGCAAAGCACCCGGTTGATGTAGAGAGAAGACCACAACTGGAATGTTGCTGTCACGCATTAGAGAGATCGCGGACGCATCCATGACCTTCAAATTTTCTGCCAAAACGGTCTGATATGGCAGCGTGTCATAGCGCGTTGCGGTGGGATCGAGCTTGGGATCAGCAGTATATACGCCGTCAACCTGCGTGCCCTTGAGCAATGCGTCACAGCCCATCTCCGCCGCCCTAAGCGCGGCGCCGGTATCCGTTGTGAAATACGGGTTTCCGGTACCAGCAGCAAAAATAACCACACGGCCCTTCTGCATATGCCGAACGGCGCGCCGCCGGATAAATGGCTCACAGACGCTTTCCATCCGAATAGCCGACTGTACGCGTGTCTGTACGCCAATCTCTTCAAGCGCGCTTTGCATCGCCAGAGCGTTCATAACTGTCGCCAGCATGCCCATACTGTCCGCTTGCGAGCGATCCATGCCTTTGGCAGCGCCAGCCATGCCGCGAAAAATGTTTCCGCCGCCGATAACGACGCAAATCTCAGCACCTGCCTCACGGGCAGCAGCAATTTCATTGGCAAATTTGAGACAGGTCGGGGTATCGATGCCGAACTCGCCGTCCCCCATCAGGGCTTCGCCAGAAAGTTTCAACAAAACGCGTTTAAATTTCAGTGTACCGGAAGGGTCAGAATCGTCCGCCATGAATAAGCTCCGTAATATCCTAACCGCTGATAAAGGATTCCCGACCACCTGTCATGGCAGCCGGGACACCTAATTTGATAGAAATGCAGTTTATCTACAACAATTCTAGGACTTATCGCCCGTCATTGAAGCAACTTCAGCTGCAAAATCATCTTCTTCGACTTCAATCCCCTCACCCAGAGAGAACCGCTCAAAGCCTTTGAGCGTCGCGCCGGTTTCCGAAATAAAGTCGGCAACCGACTGATCAGGGTTCATAACAAAGGCTTGTTCGACCAGAACAACCTCTTTGTAGAATTTCTTGATCCGGCCTTTGATCATGTTCTCGATGATGTTTTCCGGCTTGCCGCTTTCGCGAGCCTGCTCGGTCAGGAATGCTTTTTCCTTCTCGACCAGTGCTGGGTCCAGATCGTCAGCAGTTGCCGCAGCAGGAGATGTTGCAGCGATATGCATCGCAACCTTCCGGCCTGCGTCAGCCATGTCGCCAGAGCCTTCAAGCGCAACCAGAACGCCAACCTTACCCATGCCATCTGTTTCGGCATTGTGGATATAGGCTGAAACCGAGCCGTCAGACACGCTCAGCTTGGCGGTACGGCGGACATTCATGTTCTCGCCAATGGTCGCAACCATCCGCTTGACCATATCCTCGACCGTGCCGTCGCCATCCGGAGACGGCGCGCCAAGAAGACCTTCGAGCGTGCCATCGGATGTAAGCGCCACACCGGCAATATCACGCAAAGATGCCTGAAACTGCTCGTTACGCGCCACAAAATCAGTTTCCGCGTTCAGCTCGACCAGTGCGCCGGTCTTGCCGTCTTCAGACAGAACTGCCGCAACCAAGCCGTCAGCCGCAGTCCGTCCGGACTTCTTCGCCGCTTTCGACAAGCCTTTGGCACGAAGCCATTCGGTTGCTGCTTCGGTATCGCCATCGCTCTCAACGAGCGCTTTCTTGGCATCCATCATGCCTGCGCCGGTTTTGTCGCGCAGGGACTTTACAAGTGCTGCTGTAATCTGAGCCATCAGATTAATCCTTCCAGTTTAAAGTGCGTGTCTAGCTATCAGCCGCGGGGGCTTCTGCTGGAGTTTCAGCCGGTGTTTCCACTGCCGCTTCTGGGGCCGCTGCCGCCTCTGGCGCTGCTTCGGCTGCATCTGCAACCGCAACGTCCATCGCCGCAATCGCCTCAACATCGTCGGATGCGCCAAGATCAATGCCCAAACCTGCAGTCGATTCTGCCAAGCCATCGAGAACCGCATCGGCCACGAGGTTACAATAAAGCGAAATCGCCCGTGCCGCATCATCATTGCCCGGGAACGGGAAGTCGATCGGATCAGGGTTACAGTTGGAATCAACCACGGCCACAACAGGGATGCCAAGCTTCTTGGCTTCCTGAACAGCAATAGCTTCTTTGTTTGTGTCGATCACGAACATCAGGTTCGGCAGGCCGCCCATTGTCGAGATACCGCCCAGCGCGCGCTGCAGTTTTTCCTGCTCGCGCTCAAGGTTCAAAAGCTCTTTCTTGGTGAGGCCTTCGCCACTGCCGCTTTCGAACATCGCATCAAGCTCTTTAAGACGCTTGATCGACTTGGAAACCGTTGACCAGTTGGTCAGCGTGCCGCCGAGCCAACGATGGTTCATATAGTATTGTGCGCAACGTGTCGCCGCATCAGCGATAGGCTCGGACGCCTGACGCTTGGTGCCAACGAATAGAACGCGGCCACCTTTAGCAACCGTGTCGCGGACTTGAACCAGCGCTTGATGCAAGAGCGGAACCGTCTTCGACAGGTCCATAATGTGGATCTGCGAACGATCACCATAGATGAATTGCTTCATCTTCGGGTTCCAGCGATGTGTTTGGTGTCCAAAGTGTACGCCTGCTTCTAGCAGTTCGCGCATAGTAAATTCTGGCAGTGCCATTGTTCATTCTCCAATCCGGTTAGCCGCCGCAGGAGGAATGAGAGCCGGATAAAAAGCCCCCACACCGGACTATGTGTCCCACGTGTCGGAATAGCGCTGGCTTATACAGGGTTTTTAGGGGTGCGCAAGGGGGCTGGCGGATACGCAAAAAGGGGTGGCCGTTTTGCGGCGAGTACAGGACGCTCGCCGCTCATGCCCTTCTCAGGGGCGCTGCAACAATATCGGCTCAGATACTCAGCCGTCTACAAGGCCCAGAGAGCGGTTGGAAACATTGCGCGGCTGCGAACCATGCTCGATGAAGCGCGCCCTTAAAACACTCTCCATGAGGGTTCTTGCCGTTGTTCGAGCAACCTAGATTGGGCGTTCCCCCATAAAAAGATATCCCACGCCCCGCCGCCCCGTCCCATACTACCCATCCCTGACACAGGCAAAGCGGCAATTGGCCAGACCGTTCAGACGGGCCGGTTGTTTGTGTTCGGGCGGAGGTCTGGATGTGCGCGCGGGGGTAACGGTTCCGCATGCGCACCAGCGGTGCCAGAGTGAAAACCTGTCGGCGGCTCAAAGAGTGCGGAAACGCAAACGGCGGTCAGGCTAAAGCATGGTTGAGTAAGTCATCACCACGCCGAAAAATCTCCGGGACGGTGCGAACAGCGCATCTATTCGCCACCCGCAAGGGCGGCAGTTCAATCGGTGTGATGTTCGCATCGTCCGAGCTTATTACGTCAGGGGACGACCTCGTGGCGCGGTTTGGTGTGAGCGTAAAGACGGCTAGTCAGGCATCATGTTGTGGTAACAGGCCGGATCAATAAAGGAGACAGCAGCAAACATGCTCTGCAGAATCGCCCTCACTCCTTCAAATTCATCAACGCCACGCCGCTCTCGCCTAGCGGCACCGTCGCAAACGGTCCGCCATGACACGCATTCGCCTTGTCAGTCGGGTCGAGCGGACCGGCCTCGGCATATACAGCCTTGGCAAACTGCTCGGCATTGTCCTTCGGCTTATATCCCAAATGGCTCGCGCCAGAGTTATCCACAGGCGCGCGATCATTGTTCGAGACGCCATAGACCACCGAAAACCCCGTCACCGGCGTCGTAATCGCCCGCTCGACGAGATGCACGAGATCGCCTTCCGAGAGCCATGAGCCAACCGCCCGCGGATTGGTCACCTGCGCACAAGAGAGAATGCGCATACACACCGCTTCAACGTTGCGCTTGTCCCAATAAAGGCTTGCCACATCTTCGGCAAAACACTTGGCCAAACCGTAAAACGTATCCGGTCTGTGCGGCGCGTCTATGCCGATAAAATCGGTCTTGTCATGCATGCCGACCGCATGGATCGAACTGGCATAAACCACCCGCCGCACGCCATGCCGGAAGGCCGCTTCCCAGATATTGTAAGCGCCTATAATGTTCGGTCCCAAAATCTCGTCAAACGATGCCTCATCGGCCACCGCCCCGAAATGCACGATCATGTCGGCCCCTTCAGTGACGGCCAGTACGTCGTCGAGCTTCGCCAAGTCAGCGCGCTGATAGACCTCGCCCGAATACAGCTCGCCAATATCCTCGTGCAAATCTGTCGAGACCAGCGTGTCCGCCAGCTGTGTCAGGCTCTCGCGCAAATAGCCGCCAAGCCGTCCGCCCGCGCCCGTAAGTACAATCCGTTTCATGATACCTCTCCGCGCGCTGCTGCTTTCAACACCGCGTCAATCTCGCTCTCGCTCAAACCATATGTCTCGCGCGCGACTTCTGCCGAAATATAGCCGCGCCGCAAATCTTCTTTGACGTCCTCAACGGCCCGCCCAGACGCAGGGCCATACCCCGCCCCGCCCGGAAACGACAGCGACACCCGCGCGCCATGCGGCACAAACTGTTTGCCCTTGCCGCGAAACTTGGTGCCATCATCGAGCATCAGCACTGTCGGCGCGCCATCCTCACCGCCTTGGCGGCCGCGCGCGGGATAGTTCACCCGATCAAACATCGCCGAGAAATCGGCCTCGTGCCCTTCAGCTGCGCTAACATCCATAAACTGCCCAAGCCCGCCGCGATATGTTCCGGCCCCGCCGCTGTCGGGCCGCAACTCCTTGCGCCAGATAATCACGGGCCCCGCATGCTCTGTTGCCTCCACCGGCATCGTCATCACACCCGAGGGAAACGCCGTTGCGTTCATGCCGTCCAGCGTCGGCCGTGCGCCAGCACCACCAGAATTAAACGTCAGCACCTCGGCCCGTCTCGCATGATCTGGCGCAGGCGCATCGCGTCGCGGCCTCACTGACACTTGGAAATTACACAATGTGCCAGCGCCCTCTGCCGGCACCGTATCGGGCAATAATTGGTCGAGCGCCCCATAAACCGTGTCGGGCAACATATGCCCGATGACGTGCCTCAGCGTCACAGGCGCGGGGTGCAATGAGTTGACAATCGTTCCCTCCGGCGCGGTAATCTCGAATGGCGCCAAAGACGCCGCATTGTTCGGAATGTCCGGCGCAATCGCACATTTGAGCGCGTAACAAGCATAGGCCTGCGTGTAGACCATCGGCACATTGATGCCCTTATTGTCGACCGGAGACGTGCCCGCAAAATCGCAAAGCACCTTGTCTTTCATAATCTCGACGCGCGCCTTCAGCGTGATCGGATCATGATATCCGTCCACGACCATCTCGCCCGTCGCCGACCCATGGCTCAGCGCGTTGATCCGCTCCAGCGTTGCCATGCGTGAATTGTCGAGAATGAATTGCGCAATATCTTCCAGTCCGGTGAGCTGGAACTCCTCCATCATCGCGACGAGACGCCGATAACCGACCTCATTGCACGTCGCCAGCGCATAGATGTCCCCGACCACCTGATCGGGCTCGCGGACATTCGCGCGTACCATC
>JBDVDE010000122.1:0-10849 GCA_039942135.1 Hyphomonadaceae bacterium | reverse complement strand
GGACGGCATAAATGCCGATAAATTTCCGAGCGGAAGAGGCGTGGCTAATGAACCCTATCGACGTGACGATTGAAAGCGGTATTGCAACGGTCTGTATCAACCGACCCGAGCGTAAAAACGCGCTGTCGGTGGCCGCAACGAATGGGCTGACCGATGCCTGGGAGAAAATTGAAGCCGACGACAGTGTCCGCGTCGCAATATTGACCTCTGCCGATTGCGGGGTCTTCAGCGCCGGGCTGGATTTGAAGGAAGCCATGCAGATTTCGCGGGATGAGGGTGTCGATATTCTGACGAAAATGCGTGACCCGTTTCATGAAACGATGCGCGCCTGCAAGAAGCCCATCGTTGCCGCCATGACCGGATCCTTGATGGCAGGTGGCATGATGCTGACCCTGAACTGCGATCTTCGCGTTGGCCTCAAGGGCACCAAGGTCGGCATTACCGAGGTCAAAATCGGGCGTGGGTCGCCTTGGGCGGCTCCGGCGCTATCGATGCTGCCACAACCTATCCTCATGGAAATCGTTCTGACCGGCGCCCTGATGCCCATCGAGCGGCTGCATAAGTATGGATTCACCAATTATCTAGAGGACACGCCGGACGCAGTGCGCGCACGAGCGTTCGATCTTGCGAAACGCGTTGCTGAGGCGGCACCGCTCTCTGTCGTCGCGGCCAAAGGGAGCGTTCGCGCCACCATGGATCTGGGCTGCGCAGGCGGTCTGGAAGAGGGCAAGCGCCTGCATGAGGTCGTTTATGCCAGTAATGACGCGATCGAAGGCCCAAAGGCTTTTGCCGAAAAGCGCGCACCGGTCTGGACCGGAACCTGAAGGAGATTGAAATGACCGACCTTATTCGCCTGGACAGGGATGGCCCGGTTGGCATCCTGCGCTTTATTCAGCCAAAGAAACGCAACCCTTACAGCATCGCATTCGTCGAGGAATTGGTGGCGTATCTGCGCGACGCCGAACGGGACGATGCGATCCGTGCTGTGGTCATGACCGGTGGCGAGCACTTCAGCAGCGGGGGGGATCTTGTCGGCTTCCAGGCCGAGATCGCCAAGGGGGCCAGGGCAACATCCGAAATGGTCGACAAGGTTCACGACGGGGGTCGCGCCGCCTATCTCTTCCGCAAGCCGCTGATTTCGGCTGTTTGCGGTGTCGCCTATGGTGCCGGTCTGAGCCTGGCCTTGTCGGCGGACATCGTCGTGGCCGCCGAAGATGCCCGGCTGTGCGAGGTCTTTGCCCGTGTCGGTGGGTGTCCGGACACAGGGTCGAGCTGGTTGCTCCAGCAGCGCGCCGGCGCAGGTGTGGCGCGGATGCTTGTTCTCACAGGTCGTGAGATTGACGGGCGCACCGCTAAGGATCTGCGTGTCGTGGAAGAGTGCGTTCCGGCAAAACAGGTCGAGGAGCGCGCGTTTGAGATCGCTTGCGAGATTGCCCCCCATCCGATGTTCGGCGTACAGACAGCCAAGCGCGTGATGCGCGCCTCAGCAGAGTGTCGTTATCTGGAGGCGCTGGACATCGAGCGCGATACCCAAAGCGTTCTGCTGTGCGCGCACGACTTTCCCGAGGCGATGAAAGCGTTTTCGGAAAAACGAAAACCCGAATTCAAAGACCGCTAAAGCGGTCGAATCCAAATCGAAGAACTTGAAAAACTTAAGGTGGCTCGTTATTACCCCAAGGGCCAGACCGGGCGACCTCCTTATCCGTTTCCTGCCATGCTGCGCGTTGACTGCACGCAGTTGTTCTATAACCTCAGTGACCCGGCCATGGAAGATGCCTTCTACGAGATCGAATTCATGCGCCAGTTCGCCGGTCTGAGGCTAGAGCGCTTACCGGACGAAACCACGATCCTCAAGTTCCGTCATTTTCTTGAGCAACACGGTCTTGGCAAGGTCCTGTTCCAAGGGGTGAACAAGCACCTTGAGAAAAACGGCCTCATGTTGCGCGAAGGCTACATTGTTGATGCTACGATCAATTCCGCGCCCAGTTCCAAGAACGAAAGGGCGAACGAGATCCGGAAATGCGCCAGACTCGTAAGGGCAACCAATGGCGCTTCGGGATGAAAATACACATCGGCTTCGACGACACGCTGGGTCTTATCCTCAGCATCGACACCACCGCTGCCAACGTTCATGACATCGTCCCTCTGGCATTCTAATGCACAGCGAAGAGCAACGAGTCTTTGGTGATGCTGGCTACCTTGACATCCAAAGGCGATCCGATCACAAGCATCGCAAGAATCTCTCCTGGTTCATCGCCAAGCGCCTTGGTACACGGAAAACGCTGGATGCTGAGAAGGTTAAAGCCGACAAAATCAAAACCAGTATCCGCTCAAAAGCGGAGCATCCGTTCCGGTGCATCGAGCAGGTGTTCGGCTAGAACAAGGTCCGCTATCGTGGCCTGGACAAGAATTCAAACCGCCTGCAGTAACTTGCTGATCGGTGGAAGATTCCTGCTGACGCAGGGCCATTGTGCTTGTTTTCCGCCAAAATGGCGGGAAACGGCAAAAAACACATAAACAAATAGAGGGTTGCGCCTGAATTTTCCGATCTATGCTGGCTCCAGCGGGGACGCTGGAGAAAATCGGCGGTTATTCAGACTTTTCCTTTTGGAAACCATAAGTCAAGGTGCTTGTGCCCGTCAAACGCGCGATCGACAACGACATGAACGCCACCGGTCAGATGCTTTCCGCGATGCTGGGCTGGTCGCGAGCCACCTTCGCTTCGGAACTCGACATCGACGGCGACAATTGGCTTAGATCATGCCCCGGTGGGTGTATTGAGGTGCAGGGTCAGTGATTCAGGATAAGGCTGTTGGATAGGTACTGCCCATTATGACTTGGGCGTGCAGGAGACAGAATAAATCTCGTTGACGGGAAGGCTATAAATTATTATTCTAACATTTGTTAGAAAGTGGAGAAGGGAAATGGCAAAGTCTAAAGACAACCTGCCGACAGAGACGGAGCGCTATGTCATGCCATCGCATTTTATAGAAAGCGATAGCGGTGAAGTGCAGGACTTCGTGTCCTCTGCGTTGCGTGATCTTCCGCCGGATGCATCCAGACGCGACAAGGCAATCCGCCTGTTCGAGGCGGTTCGCGATAATATCCGTTATGATCCTTATTGTTTCGCCCTGGATGAAGACTCCTATCGCGCCAGCCGAGTTGCCAGGGCAGAAGCGGCGTTTTGCGTTCCCAAGGCAATCCTACTTGCGGCCTGCCTGCGTGCCGTTGGTATCCCCGCCGCTCTGGGGTTTGCGGATGTGCGCAACCACCTGAATACACCAAAATTGCAGGAACTGATGGGGACCGACCTCTTCATCTATCACGGCTACGTTCAATTGTGGCTGGAAGGTGAGCCTTACAAGGTCACGCCTGCGTTCAATATGGAGCTATGTGAACGATTCGGGGTCAAGCCGCTGGTCTTCGACGGCTATCACGATGCCTTGTTCCATGAGTTCGATGAAGAGAACCACCGGCACATGGAATATGTGAAAGACCGGGGGCTGTATTTCGATGCGCCGATGGGAGAATTCCTGACGGCCTTCAAGGAAACCTACCCGAAACTGGAAGAGTTCAACCGCGTTCGAATCTCCAAGGGTTCGAAGGGGTACGATTCCGGTTTTTCAGAGGAGGGGGGCTCTTGAAATACCTTGATGATTTCAACCCGGGGCAGGTCTTTCGCTTTCGCAGCGTCCCGATGAGCGAGGTTGCTATAAAGGCGTTCGCCGAAGAGTGGGATCCGCAACGGCTGCACACCGACGAGGACTATGCGACCACCCTACATGGCAGCCTGATCGCCTCGGGCTTTCAGACGATGCTTGAGGTGTTCAAGCCTGTCATGACGGAAATGATGGTTAATGTCGCTAATATCGGCGGGATCGGTTTCGACAATCTGCGCTGGCTGCGGCCTGTCCGCCCGAATGAACCCCTCGATATCGACATGAAGGTCAACTCGGTCACACCGTCCAAAAGCAAGCCCGACCGAGGTGTTTTGCACTATACGCTCAGTGCCAAGAACCCCAAGGGCGAGATCGTTTTTTCAACTGACACCTCCGTGATGATCCAGCGAAAACAAAATGACACAGACTGATATGATTTCCAGCGACCAGGACGACCTTCGATTGCTGCGTGAGAGCGCCCGCACCCTGTTTGAACGGGCTGGCGGAAGCGGGAGGGCCAGAAAACTGCGTGATGCCGGTGGCACCTGGGATCCGGAGATGGTCCACGAACTGGCCGAGGTCGGGGTTCTCGGTGTGGCGGTGCCCGAAGTGAATGGCGGGCTAGGCATTGGGCTGGCCGCCGGGGGTGTTATCGCGGAGGAGGTCGGCCGCGTGATTGCCCCCGAACCGGTGGTAATGACGATCGGGCTGAGCCTTGGCCTTCTGCGTCGGCTTTGCCCGGATCATCCGAAGGTGGCGCAACTGATCAGCGGTGACACTGTCCTGCCGGTGGCCTGGCAGGAACGTGGCTCGGGTGGGGCGCCTGGCGATGCGGCATGCCGCTACGCAGATGGAAAGCTGACCGGCAGCAAGGCCTGGGTCGTCGGCGCGGCCGGATCACATGGTTTCCTTGTTGTGGCCCGGGGGGACGATGGTCCTGTCCTGGTCCTGGTCGAGGCCACCACAAACGGATGTTCCGTCGAAAATCGCCTGCAGGCTGACGGTAGTGCGATGGGTGAGCTTTCGTTTTCGGCGACTCCGGCCGAGGAACTTGCCCGGGGCAACGCCGTAACAGAGGCGCTCAGCGAAGCAATCAGCGATACAACGGCGCTTGCCGCGGCCGAGCTCGTCGGCCTGAGTGATCGCGCTTTTGAAATCACTCTGGACTACATCAAGACCCGTGAGCAGTTCGACAAGCCCATCGGTTCCTTTCAGATCCTTCAGCATCGCGCCGTGGACCTGAATATCATGCGTGAGGTTGCACAGGCGGGTGTGCGCGAAGTTCTGGCCCGGATGCAGTACGAAACAGATCCGGGGGTCCGCAAGCGTCTCGCCAGCCGCGCCAAGGCACGGGCTGTCACGGCCGCAAAGAAGATCACGCGGGATGCGGTTCAGCTGCACGGGGCAGTTGGCTATACCGACGAGTTCGATATCGGGCTTTATCTGAACCGGGCGCTGGTACTGTCGGCCTGGTTGGGCGACGACACCTATCACAGGCGGATGTGGTTCAAGGCACGTGAACAAGAGGGGGCTGCATGATGGCGGACTGGAACGCAATGAGTGATACAGAATTCCGCAAGGAAGTGCGTCATTTCTTTGAAACGGAATACCCCGAAGAGCTGCGTCATCTGCCGCACCGTCCGAAATTCGTGGAGATCGAGCATTGGCACCGCAAGCTGCACGCCAAGGGTTGGGTGGCTCCTGCCTGGCCTGCTGAGTATGGCGGCATGGGGCTGAATGCCGCCAAGCTACTGATCTTTTACGAAGAGCAGCAGCGTTGGGGGGTGAACCGCGGGCGCGACATGGGTGTGCAGATGGTCGGCCCGCTGATTATCAAGTTCGGCACCCAGCAACAAAAAGACTATTGGCTGCCGCGCATCCTCAGCTGCGAGGACATCTGGTGTCAGGGCTATTCCGAGCCCGGAGCCGGGTCCGATCTGGCCAGTCTGCGTACGCGCGCAGGCATCGATGGCGACGACTTCGTCATCAACGGACAGAAGACCTGGACCACGATGGCGCATGACGCCACCCATATGTTCATGCTGGTGCGGACCGATCCGGGCGCACCAAAGAAGCAGCAGGGAATCAGCTTTCTCCTGGCCCCGATGGATCAGCCTGGCGTCGATGTGCGTCCGATCCGGACGCTTGCGGGGGAGTACGAGTTTTGCGAGGTCTTTTTCGACAATGCCCGCACTCCGTGCGAGAACCTCGTTGGCGAGCTAAACAAGGGCTGGACGATGGCCAAGGCGCTTTTGAGTTTCGAGCGTATCTTCATAGGTTCGCCAAGCCTTGCCCAGAACGCCCTGGGGCAGCTTGAAAGCTTTGCTCGGTGCCGCGGCGCCTTTGACGATCCAGTGTTCTGTGACCGCTTTGCCCAAGCCGCGCTCGACGTTGAAGACCACGCCGCGCTTTATGCCCGTTTCGCGGATCAGCTTAAGCGTGGCGAAACGCTGGGTGCGGATGTCTCGATGCTGAAGATCTGGGTGACTGAGTGCTTTCAGCGCATTACCGAACTGATGATCGAGGCTGCCGGCCCCGATGGCGGCACAATAAGTCCGCTTCAGATCGGCAACGTCAGCGTGGACGTTCTGGCGAGCTTCTACAAGGCCCGACCGACAACGATCTACGGCGGGTCGAACGAGATCCAACGCAATATTCTTTCCAAGGCCGTCCTTGGTTTGCCAGGTTGAACCCAAACTAACATCCAACGAAGGAGCAGAACTATGTCGGACCGTTATGCAAAATACAACAAGCTCACATTTGATTATCCGGCGGATCGCGTCCTGCGCATCACCTTTGACCGGCCCGAGTCTTTTAATTCCGTCGATGCGGAAACCCACACCCAGATGACGGATATGTGGATCGATATCGACCGCGACCCCGACATTAATGCGGTGATCGTGACCGGCGCGGGCAAAGCGTTTTCAGCGGGCGGCGACTTCAGCCTGATCGAAAACATGATCGGGAATTCCCATGAGATCATGAAGACGTGGAAAGAGGCTAGGGGTCTTGTCTACAATATTATCAACTGCAATAAGCCCATTATTTCCGCCATCAACGGCCCGGCCGCGGGTGCGGGTCTCGTCGTTGGCATCCTGGCGGACATCTCCATCGCCGGTAAAAAGGCAAAGATCGTCGATGGCCACCCGCGCCTGGGCGTTGCGGCCGGTGACGTAGCGGCAATCATCTGGCCGCTGCTAATCTCGATGGCCAAGGCGAAGTATTACCTGATGACCTGCAAGCCGGTTTCTGGTGAAGAGGCCGAGCGTATCGGTCTGGTGTCGATGTGCGTCGAGGATGACGAATTGCAGAAAATCGCGCTGGACACTGCGGTTGAGCTAGCTAACGGTTCGCAGAGCGCTATCCGCTGGACCAAATATTCTCTAAATAACTGGTTGCGTCAGGCCGGACCGATTTTCGATGCCTCGACTGCACTTGAAATGCTCGGCTTCATGAGCGAAGACGTTAAGGAAGGGGTGTTGTCGCACCGCGAAAAGCGTGCGCCGAACTTCCGTAAGGACTGCCCGCTTTAATAAAAGAATGGTCAAGGAGGCATGGTCATGGCTGAAAACATCTACCTGGATATAGCGAAAGCCTATTCTACGGCGGCCGAGAAAGCTCCAGGACTGAAGTCGCGATTTGCGGCTGCCGGATTTGATCCGGCAGCCGTGGCATCACTGGCGGATCTGTCGCGCCTGCCGGTGATGAAAAAGGAAGAGCTTTTGAGGATTCAGCGCGATGATCCGCCATTTGGCGGGTTTCTCGCCGCCGATCTGAAGGATGTCGGGCGCATCTACGTCTCCCCCGGACCGATTTTCGAACCCGCTCTGCCTGGTGCGGGGGGGCATGGTCTGGATATGTTGTTCAAGTCGGCGGGTGTCGGGGCTGGGGATATCATTCTGAACACTTGGATGTATCACCTAGTACCGGCCGGTCTCCTTTTTGACGAAGCGGCCCAGGCAGCCGGAGCGACAGTGATTCCCGGAGGCGTCGGAAATACTGAGCTTCAGGCGCAGGTCATCGTTGAAACCGGCGTGACTGCGATCTGTGCGTCAACCGCGTTCTTCCTGACGCTGGCGGAGAAGGTGATCGAAAACTATGGCCGTGAAGCGTGGAAGGTGAAGACGGCATTTCTAGGTGGCGAGATGGGCGACTGGATGGCCAAGCGTCGCCGAATCGAAGCCGATTACGGCGTATCGACCTGGGCCGCCTATGCCACGGCCGATCTGGGCATGGTGGCCTATGAGGATGGCGGCGAAGGCTATGTGGTTCATCCCGACAGGGTGGTGCAGATCTGCGACCCGGTCAGCGGTGAGCAGGTGGCGCATCAAGAGCCGGGCGAGGTTGTCGTGACCGCGCGCGATGCGACTTGGTCCATGATCAGGTTCGGCACAGGCGACAGCGCATTCGCACTGGAAAACAACGCGGATGGAAGCGTTCGACGACTCTCGACGCTGCAAGGCCGGGTTGGCGCGGCGGTGAAGGTGCGCGAGATATTCATCTATCCCCGCGTCATTGAGGAAGTCGTCATTGCCACGCCGGGTGTCAAGACCGCGCAGGCCGTAGTGACGCGTGAAAATGATCGCGACATTATCCGCCTTTTTCTCGTGCTGGAGAATGGCGCCGATGCGGCCACTGCGGAGGCTGCCGCCGCCGAGGCCTTCAAGCGACATTCGAGAATTCGCACTGATGCGGTGAATGTGATCGAGGATCTGCCGGAGGAGGCAGATCTGATCGTGAACAAGAAGGATGGCTAAGTCCTGGCCCTTATTCACGTCGATCAACACCAATAATCATCCGGCGGCAGGAGCCCCGGTTGACGTAGGGTTCTGAACCCTCCAAAGAAATTCGAGAATAGGGCTCAGGGTGAGGTGTCTCTCTTGCCTAGAATCTAAGGAACTAGCTGTTGATGGGGAGCCAGAGCCTAGCCAGAGCACATCAACAGGGCAAGCTGGCTGCCGCCGCGATCCATAACGTAAATGCTCTCGCTCCGATCGTCGGATGGATTGCGCAGCACTAGCCTATAACTGCTGTTCTCAATGGCGTGATCTGGTGTTAGTGGCCAATTAAAGTGACCCACTACTGGCCATTAATTTTGACCCACCTCCGAGTGGCCGTCAGGCCACAGAACCAGCTACTGTCCCCCGCTTTTATCGATGGCCGGGGGCATGTCAGTGAAGGAGTGGGTTGTGATACACAAGATCAAGGCACTGCACGATAACGGTAAAGGACTGTCGATCCGCGCCATCAGCCAGGAACTGGGGTTATCCCGGAACACGGTACGCAAGTATTTGCGGATGGAGGTGGATGCGATCACAGAGCAGTTTGCAGATCCCTCACGGAGCAAGCGCCTCGACGATCACCGGGATTACCTGGTGCATTTGCTCAAGCAATTTCCCAAGCTCAGCGCCGTCAAGATTGCCCGTAAGCTTCAGGCAAAGGTCGGCGACTTACCGGCCTCAGATCGCTCTATTCGCCGTTATGTGCGAGCACTCAAGGAGGAAGTGGCCTCGGCCCAGATGCGCTACTACGAACCCATTCTGGACGATGTGCCGGGTGTTCAGTGTCAGGTGGACCCTGGCGAGTTACGTGGTGTGTTGATCGGTGGCGAAGAGCGCACGCTGCACTTCGTGGTGTTCGTGCTGTCCTACTCGCGGCTGATGTACGTGGGCTTGGCCTTCCGCCCTCTGGACACCCAGACCTTTATCCAGCTCCACGATGAAGCCTTGCGGTACTTTGGCGGTCTGCCGGAGGAATGCGTTTACGATCAGACCAAGCTGGTGGTGATCAACGAGCAGTACCGGGAACTGACTCTCAACCAACGTTTCCATGAGTATGCCACCACCGCCGGGTTCCGGATCCATGCCTGCGAAGGCTATGACCCGGAGAGCAAGGGCAAGGTGGAAGCCGGCGTAAAATACGTCAAACAGGACTGCCTTTACGGCGAGGTCTTCCGGGACCAGGAACACGTGTGTCAGCACGTGCAGGACTGGGTTGAGAGTGTGGCCAATGTCCGCATCCACGGCACCACCGGAGAACCACCCCGGGAGCGGTTCGAGCAGGATGAACGAGAACATCTGGCGGCCTATCTGTCACCGGCGTGCGTGCAGTCTGTGGCCCGGGAGACACGAAGAGCCGACAAGACCGGCCTGATCGCCTGGAAGGCCAACAAATACTCCGTGCCCATGGCCTGGCAACAGGCCCGGGTGGGCGTTCTGGAGTCCGGCGGCCAACTGCACATCAGCGACCTGAGCATAGGCGACGTCATCGCCAGTCATGGCCTGTGTACGGACAAGGGCAAGGTGATCAAGAACACCCATCACTACCGAGATCATGCCCAGCGCGTGAGCAAGCTGGAAGCCGACATCAGCGCCCGGATCGGCAGTGATGTCGGGCATCGGTTGTGCCAGCAGCTCAAACGCTCCGAGCCCAAGATCTACAAGGATCAGTTGGTGGCTGCCCGCGACTTGCTCAAGCGCCACGAACCCGTGGATCCCGTGTTGATCACGACGCTGGCAGAGCGCCCCGGCATGACCGCCACACGACTGCAAAGCTACCTGGAAGCGGCCCAGGCCGCCGTCCTCCGGGAACGGCAGCCGGAACCTCTGCCAGAACCCAAGGAAACACTGGACCTAAGTGCTTACCGCCGTCTTGGCCACTCCAGTGGCCAGGGGGTGACCCATGAGCCAGCTTGAGCAAACCGTGGCCCGATACCGCAGCCTGCGTCTGAGCGCAGCCGCTGATGAATTAACGAATCTGCTGGCTGAGGCAGAAGCCAACGAGATGTCTTATCTGAGCTTCGCGGACAGGCTTGCCGAACATGAGATGACTCAGCGCCAGGACAAACGTATCCGCCGGAACCGGAAGATAGGGCCACCTCACGAAACGGAAAATATCGCACGCTAAGCCTCTCGCGGCGTTCGGAGCGGACACACCGGGCAATGACAGCCGGGAAGCGCTAGAGGGGTATAACCAGTGGCGGGAGGAAAGGGCCGCTTGAACTATATAGATGCCTAATGTTTATACTATAAAGTTGTTTCACCCGATTTTGACCAACCAACCATGAGATACGCCCATGAAAATCGTTAAAGTTCAGGACATCATTGGTACCGAGCGTGAAGTCAGCGACAAGCAGTGGACCAGCCGCCGTCTGCTGCTCAAGAAGGACGGAATGGGATTTTCCTTCCACG
>JBDVDE010000121.1:0-4859 GCA_039942135.1 Hyphomonadaceae bacterium | reverse complement strand
GTTTGATTGAACGTGATTTCGATACGCTGGCAAATCGCGGAAAGCTGGGCTCTCTACTGACCGAAGCGCACCCAAGCGTGGACCACTACTTGCCCGCGCTCACAATCGCGGGCGCATCGGATCAGCGCAATGACCTGCTGTTCATGACCGACAGCATCGACCTTGGGTCGATCTCCATGCGGTCCTTTATCTTCCATCAGAAATAGGCGACGGTGGCCTTTGGAGATGTCGAGGTGCAGAGAGGGCATTGCCAACTTGTTTGGTGTCTCGTGGCTGTCTAAATGTTTTCAATGAGCACGCCATCCAGCATGCGGCGCCTGAAAGGTTACCGCTTCCCACGCGAGATCATCGCCTATGCGGTCTGGGTTTATCATCGCTTCGCGCTCAGCACGGCTGACGTAGAAAACTTGCTCGCCGAACGAGGTGTGAAGTTCAGCCGGGAGACCGTCCGGAAATGGGTGAACCGCTTTGGTTGCCATTTCGCAAATTATATCAAACGCGACGGGCCCCCGGCGGCTGACAAATGGCATCTGGACGAAGTCGTCATCCCTATAGACGGCCGCAAATACTGGCTCTGGCGGGCAGTGGACGCGAACGGGAATGTGCTGGATTTTCTCGTGCAACCTCAGCGCAACGCCAAGGCAGCGCGACGTTTCCTAAAGCGACTGATCGCCCGGTTCGGCGAGCCCTGGGTGGTCGTGACGGACAAGTTGCGCAGCTATTTCAAGCCTATCCGCGAGCTTGCACCAAACGCGGATCATCGCGCACACAAGGGTTTGTACAACCGGATTAAAGGCTCGCACAGGCCGACACGAAGGCGCGAGGAAGGGGTGGGTCGGTTTAAGTTGTCCCAACAGGCACGGAGGTTTCTTACCGCTCACGATCAGGCAAGCACGACCTTCCGCCCCCGACGCTATCGGATCTCCGCAATCTCTTACCGCCTCGACCGGGCTGATGCTTTCGACCTCTGGAATACCTATGCAGTGGAATTGGCCGCTTGAGAACCCGGCGGCTAACTCTTCTCAATCACCCGAGAACAAGTTGGCAATGCCGATCTTCGCCGCATTGGCAAAGCATAATCCCTTCTTAGACCTTGGCATTCTCGCGAACGACGGATTTCGCTGCGCAGTAGGCCAACAGCAGGTCAGTTTGCGCGGCTGCCTCGGCAACGGCGGCTGGGTCGGTGCCGACAAGGGTGACAGCAGCCTGGGCTTCGCTCTGCCAGTCGAGAATGGGTGCTGCCGCCGCGACGAGGCCGGGGATGAACCGGCCCTCAATCGACGCAAAACCGCGCGCGCGGGTGCGTTCTGCCAATTCGGCCACGCTGGATTTTGACGGTTCTATATCGAGCAGCAGGTTGGGCTGTCGCGCCAGGCGGCGCAGCTGGGTGTCGCGCACCGGCGCGATGGCGCGAGGCGGGCCCCAGGCCAGAAACACTCGCCCGGTGGCCGAGGTGAGCAGGGGTAGAGTGGTCCCCAAACCCATCGAGGTGTCTGTCGGGGCGGCGCCGCGCTCCCAGCGGACCACGGTTGCGCCTTGATTGGCCCAGACCGACAGTAGCACTGTCATGCCGGTGTCGGAGGACAGTCCGGCCAGCCCATCTGCGGCGGCGTTGACAAAATCGTGACGAGCTAAGGCTGCCAGACCGATCTGCAGTGCCCCCTGCCCCAGATCATATTGCCCTGAGCGTCCCTGCTGTTGCACCAGCCCCGCGTTTACGAAAGAGGCAAGATAACGATGCACCTTGCTGGGCGGCATGCTACAGCCTCGGCCAATGTCGGAAAGTGTCTGTGGCCCGCCCTGAGCAGCTAGATAGGACAGCACTGCGAGCGCTGTATCGAGGGACTTCAATCCTTGGCCGTGGGTATTTTCGTCAGACATTTTCGGTCTCCAATAGTACGCGCAGGGGCGCGACGTCAGCGGCCACAATACCGCTTTCCGCCCGAGTGAAAAGACAGCGCACCTCGCGACCTCGGAAAGCTCGCTTGCCCTCAACAGTGCCGTCATAGTGCAGAGTGAACGACCGGTGTGACCATTCGGTAATTGTGATTCGCAACGAGAGACGATCCCCATCGCCCATCGGACGGCGGAACTCAGCAGAGGCATCGACCAAACCCAGCCCCACAGCTTTCAGATTTCGGCAAAGGGTCGCGTGGCCGCCGCTAGGTCTGAGAAGGGTGTGAAAACCTGCATCCATCCATCGAAATGCATTGGGATAAAAGACAATTCCAGCAGGATCGCAGTCGCCGAATGTGATGTCAAAGTCTTGTTCCGCAATCATCAGTTTATTCCTCATTGTTAAATAGATTGTATAATTCAGAAATGTACGGTAGTCCTCGGAAGAGGTCGAGGAGATTTGGGAGGATCCATGACAAAGCTTTCCACCGTAGAGATTCTGGGTGCTGGGCCCGCGGGCCTTTACACCGCGATCCTGCTGCGCCGTATGATGCCGCAGCTGCGTATTCGGGTTACCGAGCAAAACCCAGAAGGTTCCACCTTTGGCTTCGGCGTGGTCTTTTCCGATCAGGCGCTCGAGTTTCTCAAAGCTGATGACCCCGAGACCCATGACTTGGTGGCACCGCATATGGAGCGCTGGCAAAACATGACGTTGAACCTGCCCGATGGTTCGGTGACCTTGGATGGGGTGGGCTTTACCGCCATCGGTCGGTTGAACCTGATCCAGATCCTGACTGAGCGCGCGCGTGCCCTCGACATTCCCATCCGCTTTGATACCCAAATCACGGAAGTGGAGGAACTGGAGGCCGATCTTGTTATCGGCGCTGATGGGCTGAACTCGCTGGTGCGGCGCGCCTTCGAGGAGAGTTTCGCGCCAAAGATGGACTATTTCGACAATCACTTCGCGTGGTTTGGCGCGCAGATCCCATTCGACACACTGACCCAGACTTTCATCGAAACTGAACACGGCCCGATGAACGCCCACCATTATCGCTTCACCCCCGACCGCAGCACATTCATCGTGGAATGCGAGGCGGCGACCTATCGTAAGGCGGGCTTCGGCGACATGACCGAGGAAGAAGGCGCCGAACGCTGCGCCGCACTTTTCTCGGACGTATTGAAGGGCACCGAACTTATCACCAACAAGTCGATGTGGCGGCAGTTCCCCCGGCTTTGGTGCGAGAATTGGGTTGCCGGGAAGTACGCCTTGTTGGGGGATGCGGTGCATACCGCGCATTTCTCGATCGGATCGGGAACCCGGCTGGCGCTCGAAGACGCCATTGCCTTGGGGCAGGCCCTGGCGACGGAGCCGGACTTAGAAACGGCGCTTGCCAGTTACCAAGACCACCGCCAGCCCATTGCGCGCAAGATCGTCAATGCGGCCAATACCTCGGCAGAATGGTACGACAGTTTCGGCCAGAAGATGCAGCTGGCCCCGATGGATTTTGCCTTCGACTACCTGATGCGGTCCGGACGAATGACCGAAAAGCGGCTTCGCAAGATCGCGCCGCAATTCGCCGCAGACTATGCCGCCAAAAGGACCATGGCGGACTGACGGCCCGGCCCCTTCACTCAACGTAGGATAATCACGGCCTGCGCAGTCCCCACCTGGGGCTCCGGCCGAGGGAGGAAACATTATGTCACAGGGATCGAACCCCAAGACCCCGCTCACCGATCCGGTCGCTCTGAATGCGGCGGGCGCGCAAGAGATCGGCTTTGACAAAGCGCAGCATCGCAACTGCTCGGACATTCTCTGGCAGAACCTCGCGCGCAATCCCGATAAGACCGCCGTGACCGGTCCGAACGGCAGCATCAGCTACCGTGAATTGATTGCCGAGGCAGCGCGGTGGGGGCATGCTTTTACCCGCGCGGGACTGACGCGCGGCGAGCGGATCGCCTTCTTTCTTGATGATACACCGGTCTATCCGGCTGCCTTTTACGGGGCGGTCCGGGCGGGCTTAGTGCCGGTGCTTCTGAACATCCAGACCAAGCCTGATGTGCTGAATTACTTCCTGAAGGACAGCGGCGCGCGTATTGCGCTAGTCGAGTCGCAACTGGATGGGGTGTTCAATGACGAGACGCTGGCAGGCACTGAATTGGACCGGCTGGTCATCGCCAATGGCAGTGCCGATCTTGCCAAGTCGATTGAGGCGGAGAGCTTTCTCGATGGCAGCGACACGGTTCTCAACGCCGCGGACACCGGCCCCGATGACATGGCCTTCTGGATGTATTCCTCGGGCTCGACCGGGCGGCCCAAGGGCATCGTCCATCTGCATCACGACGTGGCCTATATCCACGACAGCTTCGGCGCGCATGTGCTGAAGCTAAGCCAAGACGATATATGTTATTCGGTGCCTAAGGCCTATTTCGCCTATGGCTTCGGCAACTCTTTGGTCTTCCCCTTTGCCGTCGGTGCCACCACGCTGCTGGTCCCAGACCAGCCCCGTCCCGAGGCGGTGTTGAAGGCCATCGAGATCTATCGGCCAACGGTGCTTTTCGGCCTGCCGACGCTCTATACCGCGCTTTGCCGTGCGCCTGATATCAACAGTCGGGACCTCACCTCGCTGCGGCAGTCGATGTCGGCGGCAGAGATCCTGTCGGAAGACGTCTATACTGCGTGGGAAGCCAAGGTCGGCCACGGCCCCACTGAAGGGCTAGGCTCCACCGAAATGCTCCATATCTACCTCAGCAACCGGCTCGACGATCACCGTTTGGGTGCTGCAGGCGCGCGGGTGCCGGGTTATGAAATCCGACTTGAGACGCCCGAGGGCAGGCCCGCCCAGCCGGGCGAGGAGGGCGTCATGTTTGTGCGCGGCCACTCCTCCGCGCCGACCTATTGGAACCGGCCCGACAAGACTCGCGACACCATGCGCGGCGACTGGATCTACACCGGTGACCGCTTC
>JBDVDE010000120.1:0-9111 GCA_039942135.1 Hyphomonadaceae bacterium | reverse complement strand
GCCCATCGATCACGTCTTGCTCGAGCATAGACTGCGCCAAAGGCAAAAGACCTTCAGGCAGGCGCTGGAACTGCTGGCGGGCAATTTCGACCGATTCTGAATATCGTGTTTCGGATGCCTCAAGCATCGCGGCAGCGCCAGCAAGCGTTTCGCGGGCTTTTGCAGCCAGAGCCGTTGCAGTGCGTGACAAGTTTTCCGCTTCGCGCGCTTTGGTGTCAGCTTCGGCCAGTGCATCAGCGGCGGCTTTGCGCTCTTCTTCGAGCGTTTCGGCAGCCTGTTGCAATCCGGCCAGTTTGTCCGCTTGTTCGCCGACATTGCCGCTGCGGGCCTCGTCGAGCCGTTTTTGGGTCTGTGTGCGGCGGGTGAGCAAGCCTGCATGACGCTCTTCAGAGGCTGCGATACGCCGCGTCCATTCGGTGATGTCCCGCTCAAAGCCGTCCCGGCGTGCGGCAGCCTGCTCGCGTCCGCGGGTCAAATCGTTCAGCTTGCCGCGCAGGTCCATTTCGTTCTGTCGTGCTTTGGCGAGGTCTGCACGCTTTTCGAGAAGATCTTGCTCGAGCGATTCGTGATCTGTGTCCTGCGGAGCCAAATTGGCCGAGGCCAGCGCGTCGGCGGCAAAGCGTAGGTCTGACTGGCTCCGGTTCAGCGCTGATTGTGCACTCTCGCGCCGGATTTGCGCATGTTCATGGGCTTGCAAGGCGCTGGCGGTCCGGCGCCGCGCCTCATCAAGTGCTTTGGAGGCGGCCGGACGCTCGGCCCGTGCATCACGCTGCTTCTGTTCTTTGTCCTGTCGACTGGTTCTGGCAGCTTCCATCTTGGCGCGCGCCGCGTCGAGCTGTTCGCGTAGTGGCGGCAATTCCTTGCGGGCCGCCTGCAGTCTGGCCTTTTGCTCCAATTGCTCGGCTGCGATCACGGGAGCAGCCGGCGTGCGGACAAAGCCATCCCAGCGCCACAAGTGTCCCTCGCGGCTTACAAGCCTTTGGCCGGGCTGCAGATCTTTCGACAATCGTGCGCCGTCATCGGCCGATACCAAGCCGCATTGGGCAAGCCGTGCGGTGAGTTCTTCGGGGGCGTCCGTCAGCTCGCTTAGTGCGCTTGCGCCATGAGGCAGCGTAGTCTTGTGCGGTGTCGCGCCGGCCCAGTGCAGCGGCGCTGACCTATCGGTCGGCGCTTGCAAATCGTCGCCCAGCGCTGCCGCAATAGCTTTCTCATAGCCATCTTTGGTGCTGACCCGATCGAGAATTGGCGGCGCTTTGGAGGTTTCGCCCCGCCGCAATAGCCGCTCCAGTCCTGCAATTTCGCCTTCGAGTGCCCGCAAAGCCTGCTCGGCATCTGAAACCGGAATGGCTGCGGCTTCTTCTGCTTCGCGCGCATCGGCCAAACTGGTCTCGGCAGCATCGAGAGCCCGCTCAACATCGTGCAAGGCCATTTCAGCCCGTTCTTCGGCCGCGCGGGCGTCTGTCAGTGCTGTTTCAAGTCCTGCAGCGTCACCTATGGCATCGAATTCGGCCTGTAGTTTTGTCACCTCGGTGCGCAGAACGGTTTCGCGCTGGGTCAAGGCTTGTACATTGTCGCGTGCGGCTTGGTAGCGGGCACGTGTTTCGGCGAGCTTGGTCGACAACAGGTCGGTTTCGCTTTCGCAACGCGCCAGATGTTCGCGGGCAGTTTCGAGTGCTTGGCGCGCCGCTGCCTCGCGTTCGGCATTGGCATCAACATCATCGAGCGGCAGAGCATCGAGCTCCGATTGGGTGCGGGTCTGGGCGTCTTTGGCCTCGGTAAGCATTTGCTGTTCGCGGGTCAGGTCTTCGGTCAACCGCTCGACATCTTGCTCGATTTGTGCCGCCGCTTGGGTCGCAGCTTTATGTTCGGCATCAAGGCGAGCGAATGCGATCCGCGCCTGCCCAAGCTTGGCGCTGACAAGGCTTTCGGCCTCGCGCAAAGGCGCCAGCGCTTCATTCGTCTTTAGCCGCGCCGTTTCTTTGACCACGTCATCACGGGTTGCGTCTTCTACGGCGCGTTTTGCAAGCTGCAAGGCTTGGGCGGTTGTCTCGCGGGCGGTTTTGGCCGTGGTCCAGCGCAAATGGGCTGTGAGGGCTTCAAGTCCGGCGATCTCATCTGAAAGCGCACGAAATTTACGGGCCTTTCGGGCTTGCCGCTTGAGGCGTTCGAGCTGGCGTTCAACTTCGGCCGAGACTTCCGACAGGCGTTCGAGATTGGTTTCTGCGGCCCGCAGTTTCAGCTCTGCATCGTGACGACGCGTGTTTAGTCCGGCAATGCCAGCCGCTTCTTCAAGGATACGGCGACGGTTTTGCGGCTTTGAGCCGATCAGTTCGGAAATTTGCCCCTGCCGGACCAGCGCCGGAGAATTGGCCCCCGTCGACGCATCGGCAAAGAGCAGCTGGATATCTTTGCCGCGAACCGTTCTGCCATTGAGTTTATAGGTCGAGCCGATACCGCGTCTGAGCCGCCGTTCGATCTCGAGAACATCTGCAGAATTGAACTCCGCAGGCGCTTTCCGGTCGGAATTGTCGAGCACGAGTGTAACTTCAGCCGTTTCACGGGCGGGACGGCCGTCGGAGCCGGAGAAGATCAGATCATCCATCTCCGAACCGCGCATGGCGCGGGCCGAGCTTGCGCCCATCGCCCAGCGCAAGGCTTCCAGAAGATTGGATTTGCCGCAGCCATTCGGCCCGACAATGCCCGTTAGGCCTTCTTCAACGAGGACTTCAGTAGGATCGACAAAGGATTTGAAGCCGGCAATGCGAATTTGTGTAATTTGCATGTCGGCTCCTCTTGGTCTTGTCTATTCCGTTGTTTCAGCCGCTGCCGGTTCGCCCAGCGCGGCATCGATGATTGCTGATAATCCTTCTGCTGTACGCGATTCGCCCGTTTTAAGCGCCTCTCCATTTAGAAAAAGCGACGGCGTGGAGTTTACCCCGCTAGCGCGTCCGGCATCGACTGATTTTCCCAGAGCCCGCCGGATGTCTGGCGAATTGATGCAGGTTTCGTACTCGTCTTGTGGAGTGCCATTGCGTTCGCCAAAGGCTTTGAGCACGTCATGCCCGCGGCCTTCTTGGACCCCCGTGAAAATTTCAGCCTGATTTGCAAAGAAGTCATCAATGGCAGCGAAATAGCCCTCTGGACCGGCACACCGCGCCAGAGCCGCACCAATAACCGCAATATCGGGATCTGTTGGAAAATCGCGGTAAATCAACTTCACTTTGCCGCTCGCAACATAATCTCTCTTGATGGTCGGGATGACGCTCTCATGAAATGTTTTACAATGACCACAGCTCAAAGAGGCATATTCTATAAGCGTAACAGCAGCATCGGGATTGCCGATAACCGCGCCTGGGCCATCCGTGTCAAAGCTCACCTCGGAGAGATAGCCGCCGCTTTGCTCTTCAACTGCGGGCCCTGCCGTTTGCGCGGCGCTATTGTCGCCGGGTGCACACGCCCCGAGCAAAAGCGCAGCACTGGCCGCGATAAGTATATTCCGTGAAATTTGAGCCATTATCATAACCTTTGCTTAACGATTGTGGTGGGGAACCCTTGCCAAGAGGTTAACAGGCCTATTCGGTTGCAGCTGTTGGATCAACCAAGAGTATCAGGCTTTCGGGAGTTCGTCCTTCTGGCGCCTCAATGACAACGCCATCAAGAAACAAGGTTGGCGTACCGGTAACATTGTTGTTGAGCCCTGTTTGGTGTGACGCCTCGATCTGACTACGAATGGCTTCATCTTCGAGGCAGGCGGCAAAATTGTCTTTGCTAATGCCGTGTCGCTCGCCAATCGTTTCTAGCACGCCTTTAACGGTGCCATTGCGTGCCGCTCCGAACAAACCTTGCTGATGCTCGTAAATATCGTCGAGGATATTGAAGTAGGCCTCGGTGCCGCCGCAACGCGCCAGTACAAAGGCGGCCGTATCTATGCTGTCGCGCGGGTAGTCGCGATAGATGAACCGCAACTTGCCTTCGTCCACAAGCTGGTCGATCGTGTCCGACATCACCGAGTGAAACGCGCCGCAGGCGCCGCAAGTTGTTGACGCATATTCGATCAGTGTATGCGGCGCATTGGCGTCACCTTTGGCCATTTCGACCAATCCTTCGACGGAGCCGCCCGCCTGATTGGAGCCTGCGTCACCGCCCGAGCAAGCGGCAAAAGCAACACTTACTAGGGCGATCAGTAGATTGCGCGGAAAACGGGCTGTAAGTTGGATCATGATGGCTCTTTCATAATAATTGGCTCGGCGAGGCCCGAACAGAATATCTTGGCTTTGAGTCGGACAAAACCGGTCATGAAGTCAAGTCTCTCGTGTAATCACTGCTTCGCCTAGTGAGAGCAAGGCGGCCCGCAGTTTCGGGTTTTCGATGCGCTCGCTGTTTTTTTGCAGGTCAGCCCGCTCGGTAGCGGTTAAAGCCCGTTTGCGGGCCAGCGGCGAGATTTTGCGTTGTTCGAGCGGGCCTTGAACGATTTTCAGCTTTGCGACCATCCCGCCCGCTGTCACAGAAACCCGCTGACGGATTGTTTCGCTTTCATGCTGGATACGCGTCGCTGCGGCTGGAACGACCCTCAAAACCAATGTTCTTGCCGACTTCGATCCGGTGAGTTTTTCCGGACGGCAAAATTTTGCCAACTCCTCGCCGACCAGACTTTCCCAATTGTCCTTGAGTTTGCTGATCGAGGTTGCATTGCCTTTTGCATGTTTGCGCACAAGTTTACGGACATCGTGCCCAAGGCGTGGAGGTGGACGGCGACTAGGCTTGGCGCGCATCCGTTTCAGACGCGCGCGCGCCATAGCTTCCTCGATGATGTCGAGGGGCTGTTCTTCGGAAAGACTTGCTTTCTTGTCCATGGGTATGATTGTGCACCTCGATGTAAGCAAAGAAAAGGCAAGGGGCATAAAATGAATGCGAAATTATCGCCCTTGCCTGTGAAATTGCTCGATTGGTATGCCTCTGCCGCGCGTGATTTGCCGTGGCGGGTCGGACCGGCTGACCGCGCCAACGGATTGCGCCCCGACCCTTACAAGGTTTGGCTCGCCGAGATCATGCTCCAACAGACAACAATTCCCCATGGCACGCGCTATTTTCTGGCATTCACAAAGCGGTGGCCAAATATCGAGGCGCTTGCGGGCGCGAAAGATGAAACCGTGATGGCGGCTTGGGCGGGGCTTGGCTATTATGCCCGCGCGCGCAACCTGCTCAAATGCGCACGAAAAGTGGTTGAGATGGGCGGGTTTCCACAAACGGCGAAAGAGCTGATCAAACTGCCGGGGATTGGTCCCTATACCGCTGGCGCTGTGGCAGCCCTTGCCTTTGGTGAGCGCGAAGCGGCGGTGGACGGCAATGTCGAGCGGGTGTTCGCGCGGGTCTTGGCCTTGTCGGGGCCGTGGGACAAAGCCAAAGCCAGCATCCGCAAACAGGTGACGCGCCTTGTGCCGGAAGATCGCCCTGCCGAATTTGCCGAAGCCCTGATGGATCTCGGCGCAACAATCTGCACACCAAAACGGCCAAACTGCCTCATCTGTCCGGTGTCCGGTTTTTGCGAAGCGCGTAAGCAGGGCGAGGCCGAACGCTATCCGGTCAAGCAGAAGAAAAAGAAAACACCTCACCGCACCGGCCATGTGTACCTATTGCTCGACGGCGAGAACATCCTGCTCGAGCGCCGCCCCGATCAGGGGCTGCTTGGCGGCATGCTGGGATTGCCGGGCTCAGACTGGATCGAGGGAAAGACGACCGATAGAACTGGCGCGCCAACCAAAACCGACTGGCAACAGCTTGGCGAGGTCCGCCACGTCTTTACGCATTTTTCGCTAACGCTCACGGTTTGGCAAGGCGCCCACAAAGGCAAACGGCCAAAAGGCGAATGGGTGCCGATTGACCGCGTTGAGGGATTACCAAGCGTGTTCGCAAAAGCGTTCAGGCTATTACCGCGAGACTAGCAAAGCCCCATTTCCGTGCGATAGCGGCGACGCAGCAGATCGATCGGCGCCAGATCACGCTTGTCAGTTTCATAATGCCAATAGGTCCAGCCATTACAGGCAGGCGCTTGCTGCACATGCGCACCAACGCGGTGGATCGAGCCGGTTGTCTCGCCCGTCGAGAGCGATCCATCAATGCGGATACGCGCCATATGCCGACGCTTGGCACTGAACAAACGGTCGCCCGGTTTCAGCCAGCCATGCTCGACAAGCGCACCGAACGGCACACGCGGTAGCGCTTTTTTGCTCTGCTCGATTTTAAGCGCGTCCTCGCCAACAGGTTGGATGCTGGCCAATCTTTCGCGTGACGCTTTGGCATACACCGCATCGCGTTCAATCCCGACAAACTGCCGCCCCAACATTTTCGCAACTGCGGCTGTTGTGCCCGTGCCGGAAAATGGATCAAGCACCACATCGCCCGGGTTCGTCGTTGCCAGCAAAATACGCTTGAGCAAGGATTCGGGCTTTTGCGTCGGATGGATCTTCTTGCCGTCTTCGCCTTTGAGACGTTCGCCGCCCGTACAGAGCGGGATCATCCAGTCAGAGCGCATTTGTGTGTCTTCGTTAAACGCCTTGAGCGCCTGATAGTTGAAGGTCACTTTTGATTTTTCGGACTTGCCGGCCCAGATCAGTGTTTCATGCGCGTTCTGGAACCGTGTGCCTTTAAAGTTCGGCATCGGGTTGGTCTTGAGCCAGATGACATCATTTTGAATCCAGAAACCGGAATCCTGCAAAACTGTCCCGACGCGAAAAATATTATGATAGGAGCCAATCACCCAGATCGCGCCATTGTCTTTCAAAACGCGGCGCGCCTCGGTCATCCATTGATGGGTAAACAGGTCATAGGCATCGAAACTGTCAAACCGGTCCCATGCATCGGTTACGCCATCAACTTTTGACTGGTCGGGCCGCGTCAGCCCGCCACCAAGCTGGAGATTATATGGCGGGTCAGCAAAGACGAGGTCCACCGAATTGTCCGGCAGGCGTGACAGCATCTCTATGCAGTCGCCTTCGATAATTGTGTTTGTTGCCAGTTCCATTCGTCTCGTCCGCTTTCAAGTGCAATCGTCTGTAAACCACCATTGGCTGGTGATTTCCTTAGCAAGAAATTAAGATTCAACCGATTTCCTGCCAGATCGCTGCATTTGCCGCTTTTTTGTCGATATTGGCAGCATCAGCGCCTGTGGATAAGTCCTGCGTTGAGTCGCCAAAGTCTATCCGTTTTGCGGCGTCAGCCCTGTCGCCAACCGCTGCAAAACCCAAAGCACACAGCCGAGAGCGAGCATGCCGAGGAACACAAATGCGCTCGTGGATTTGCTGTCACCAGCGGCCCACAGCGCCGCCACAGCGCAAATGCCAGACAGGCCCCACCATAAGAGCGCCGTCCTGATATGCCCCCAACCGGAGCGAATAAACAGTTGATAGGCATGGTGGCGATGCGGGGTCAGCAAATTGTGCCCCTGTTTCGCCCGCCAAATCAGCGTCATGAAGACGTCAACGAGGAAAGGGAGCGCCAGCGTCGCCGGAAACCAGATATTGCCGTCTTGCGCCGCATAAATCCCAAGGCCTGCAAACATGGCCCCGCCAGAGAGCGATCCTGCATCGCCCGCATAAAGCTTGCTTTGCAGGTTCCAGAACATAAAGCCGAGAATGGCGGCGATTGTCAGCGTCGCCAAGCCTGCCAGCAGACCGGAAAAATGCGTGCTTTCGATATGGAAATAGGCGGCAAGCCCGCAAAGCATGATCGCCAGCGTCCCCATAGCCAAGCCATTTGAGCCGTCCATAAAATTGGTCGCGTTCATCATGACAAACAGCCAAATACCCGTCCCGCCAATGCCTAACCATGTTGCCAATGGAAAATACGCATCAGCGACGGGAAAGAAGATGCCATCGACATACGCTCCGAACATGCCTGCCAAAAGCGAGGCAATCGCCAGCGCTGCAAATTTGGGTTTGGTTGGCACTGCATAGCGATCGTCGAGTGCGCCGATGAGCAGCACCGCAAGAGACAAAGATATAAGCGCATGTCCTTTCCCGTCGGAAAACAGCGCTCCATTGCCGATTGATTTCTGTTCGAACCCGGAAGCGTGGATCAATTGCGGCGAGAGCATAAGGAATGCGATCCACACGATGCCAATAGCTGAACCGATTGCGATCCCGCCAGATGTCGGGATGGCTATAGTTTGCGTCTTTCGACCGCCATCAGGCGCATCCTTTGGCGCAATTGCCATCACGAGCCGACACAGCACGAGGCTTACGAGGAATGCCAGTATGGAAAGGCTGGCAAGGATCATCACCCGGCCCCAAGCTCGGTGGCGGCGCACCACCAGTCCGGTTGGCCGGATTTAATCTCGGCCATTGCGGCCCGTGCGTCATCCATTGTGTCAAACAAAGCAAAACACGTTGCGCCAGAGCCGGACATCCGCACAAACCGTACCTTAGGTAGCGCTTTTAGCACGGCGAGGGTCCGCGCAATCTCGGAATGCAGAACAATCGCAGGCGCTTCGAGGTCATTATAAGTTTTGGTGAGCCATTTGAGCAGGCTTTGCGTTGATTTGAATTGCGGCGGATTTATCTCTTTGAAATCCGCGCCAGCACCGCTCGCATCGAAGGTCTGGAAAACCTGAGCCGTCGAACACGGTGTTCCCGAATTGACGAGCAGCGTGGGCAGCGGTGCGGGCAGCGTCGCAGGGACCAGCCGCTCGCCTTCACCGCGCATCATAAGTGGCCGCGATAAAATACAGGCCGGAATATCGCCGCCAAGCTGCGCGCCGACGGAGATCAGGTGATCATAGGCTTCGGGGCCGCCCCAGAGTTGGTTGAGCATCCGCAAGGTCGCCCCCGCATCGGCCGAGCCGCCGCCCATTCCTGAAGCGACCGGCAAGTGTTTTACCAGCGTCACCCGTGCGCCCTGATCGGTTTGCAAGACGGTTTGCAGCGCATAGGCAGCTTTGAAAATGAGATTATCGTTCAGGTCGCCGCATTGGTCGGCAAATGGCCCGATCACAGCGAACTGCAAACTATCGGCTGGCTCGACGGTGATCCGGTCGGCCGCTTCTGCGCCCGCAAATGCGACGAGGCTGTCGAGCGGGTGGCGTCCGTTTTTTTTGGCGGTGCCGACATGCAATGT
>JBDVDE010000119.1:0-66267 GCA_039942135.1 Hyphomonadaceae bacterium | reverse complement strand
CGGCGGCAGGTCTTGAAACGGCCCTTATTGGCCATAAATTATTGCCAGCAACCAGCTGATCGGGTCCGATGTTCAAAGCAATCATCCTTGCAGGTTTTCTCCTCGTCAACGGCGTTGGGTCCGGCCCTTCGGACGAAATGTTCGAAGCTCTGCGAACCGCGCCAACCGAGCAAGACGCGGCCCAGCCCGAAGCTGATATCCTCGCCTCATGGGCTGTAAGCGGGTCCGGCACGGTTGATCTGTTGCTCGAACGGGCAGGCCTTGCTGAAAGCGCTGGCGAATTCGATTTGGCGCGGGCGCTCTATGACCGGATCGTGCTGATTGATCCGGACTATACCGAGGGCTGGTATCGCCGCTCGGTGATCTTTATGCAGCAAGAAAACCTGCCTGAAGCCTTGCGCGATCTCAATGAGACGCTGACACGCGAACCGCGACACTTTCTGGCCTGGACGCTGCTCGGGACTTTGATGGAATCGCTCGGATCCAAAACAGAAGCGCTTGACGCCTTCCAAACCGCACTTGCCATCCATCCCCATCTGGCCCCCGCCAAACGCGCGGTCGGGCGACTTTCTGCCACTTCTGAAGGGCAATCTTTGTGAAAACCATCTACGTTATTGTCGTGCTGATCATTCTGGCACCCTTCCTGACCGCCTGCGTGTACAGTGCGATCTATACGGCACGCACCGAAGAGGCCCACCCGGCTGCCGGTATTTTCCTCGAACTGAATGAAGCGAAAACCCATATTGTCCGGCAAGGACAAGAGGGACCGACGGTTTTGATGATCCATGGCGCGAGTGCAAATGCTCAAGAATTTACCCATACATTGTCGCCCCGCTTGAGGGATACACACCGCGTTTTGATGGCTGATAGGCCCGGACACGGATATTCGGTGAGGCCGAAAAATGCGTCGACGCTGAAAGTTCAAGCCGAGCAAATGGCCGGAATATTGGAAGCGCTCGCGCCGGGCGAAAAGACGATTGTGGTCGGGCATTCGTTTGGCGGCGGTGTCGCCCTGAGACTGGCGCTTGATCGGCCTGACTTGGTGTCTGCTCTGGTGCTTGCCGCGCCTGTAAGCCATGACTGGGGCACTGACGCGCATGCTTGGTATTCCTCAGCAGCCGCAAATCCGGTTTATGGCGGCGCGTTTGCCCAGATCATCCCTGCTGCGGGACCACGTCAGGTGCGCGAGAGCATCTCCGGTGTCTTTTCTCCCGAACCCGCGCCGGACGGATATTTTGACAACTCGGCGATCGGGCTTTTGTTCAGGCCATCGCATTTCCGCGCGAACGCCCGCGACGTGTTGAAGCTCCGCAGCGAGCTTGCGGCCCAGCAAGGGCGCTATGGGGAATTGTCGATGCCAATTGCAGTGTTTTCAGGCTTGCAAGATAGCGTGATCAAACCAAAATTCCACGTTGACCAACTGGCCAAGCAAGTGCCTCAGCTCGAGCGCATTGACTATCCCGATGGCGGACATATGCCCCACCATGCACACGGGGACGAAATTGCTGACAAGGTTAGAGAGATTTCCTCTGCCCTCGCCGCGAATTAGCCCCTATAACCCGCTCGCAAACTGATTCTTATCCGGAGATACAAATGGAAGACGCCCAAACCGCCGCCTTGACCGAAGCTGCACGTGAAAAACTGCGCCAAACCGTCGATCGGATCGAGCGGCTTGAAGAAGAAAAGGCGGAAGTCGCCAACCAGATCAAGGAAGTCTATGGCGAGGCCAAAGCTTTTGGCTATGATGTCAAAGCTCTACGCCAACTCGTGCGGTTGCGGAAAGTTGACCGCGCCGAACGCGAAGAACAAGAAGCGATCCTTGATCTCTATCTCTTGGCCCTTGGCGAGATATAAGTTTCTGGTGCGTCGATGGCCTGCCCTTGATCTTGCTGCCGGAACGGTCAATTCTCTTTGATATGGCCCGCGACATCGACGAAAAGAAGAAACGTAAAGTTCTACGCAAGCTACGCAAAGCGGCTGAACGCGCGGAGGCGGAGAATGGTCCGGGCCTATCGGACTGGGAACGCGAATTTGTCGATGAGGTCGAAACACGGGTCGAAAAGTACGGCTCGGCCTTTGCCGATCCTGACAAGGGCAATCTCGATGAACCGCTCTCGGCTCTACAAACCCGCAAGCTGAAGGAAATTGACAAGAAGTCACGCGGTAAAGCCACCGGTTTCAAGGCACGCTCCGGATTTTCCAAATCGAAAAGCAAAAAAGGGTTTACCCCGCGCAGCCGCGATATTCATGACGATATTGAAGATATGGATGCCCAAGAGGTTAAAACGCCGCCGCCGTCGCCCGCGCGCAAGTTTCCCAAACCCGCAGCCAAACTCAAACTCGTTGCCGAGGCGCAAGCCGCCAAACTGTCTCCCGAAAAGACTGCGCCCACCAAGGAAAAATCAATGTCCGAAAAAATCGAGCCCGCCAAACGGCGTGGTGCTTTCCAGATTATCGACGGGGGCAAGGACACATGATGGCGCGCATGAGTGTGGTCAAGATCGGCGCCATGATGAGCCTATTGGCGGCGGGGTGCGGCAGTCCGCAAGCCAGCCCGACATCCGCAGCCGATCCCGCAGCCGAGGCGCAAGAGCAAACTGCCGGGCCTACCTCGCCTGCTGTGTCTCAGGCCGCATCTCCGGCCCCTGCACCAACACCCGCTGCCCCCAAGCCCGTGATCCGGCAGAGCTATGAGATTGTCCGGCAAATGCCGCACGACACAGCAGCGTTTACCCAAGGTCTCTATTTTCATGACGGCATCCTGTTTGAAAGCACGGGTCGGTATGGCGAATCGCAAGTGCGCAAGCTCGATCCTGATACAGGCGAGGCCACGATGATCAAAGATCTGCCGGAGACCGTATTCGGCGAAGGTAGCGCACGCTGGGGCGATAAGATGATTGTCCTGACATGGCGCTCGGGCACTGGGTTTGTCGTCGATCAAGAAACACTCGAGACGGTCAGCGCTTTTTCATACCCCGGCGAAGGATGGGGTCTGACAGCGAATGACAGCCATCTCATCCAGTCCAACGGGTCAGACCAGCTTTTGTTTCTTGATCCCGAGACCTTCAAAATCACCAAGCGCGTCCGCGTGACACTGAACGGCAACCCTTTGCGCAATCTCAACGAGCTTGAATGGATCGAGGGCGAGGTTTGGGCCAATGTCTGGCAGGCCGATCAAATTGTCAGAATTGATCCCGAGAGCGGGCATGTTCTCGGCGTGATTGACCTGACGGGCCTGTTTCCAGCCGAGCAACGCAATGTGCCGCTGGATGATGTGCTCAATGGCATTGCTTATGACGCAGACACACAGCGCATCTTTGTCACCGGAAAACACTGGCCAAGCCTGTTTGAAATCCGCATCCTTACCCCCTAGACATCGATCACCGGAACCGGAGACCCCTATGAAGTCAGTCGTCATTACAGGCGCATCTACCGGCATTGGCCGTGCAACAGCTGAATATCTGGCTGGACAAGGCTGGACTGTCTTCGCAGGGGTGCGCAAGCAGGTCGATGCAGAGACTTTGACCGCGAGCAATCCGGCCATCCATCCGCTGATCCTTGACGTCACCAAATCCGATCAGATCGCGGCTGCGGCGGACTATGTGTCCAACCAACTAAAAGGCGCAAAGCTTGGCGGGCTGGTCAACAATGCGGGTATTGCCAAGATCGGGCCGCTTGCCTTGCAACCGATGGACGAGATCCGCCAACATTTCGATATCAATGTCCTTGGCTTGCTCGGGGCGGTTCAAGCCTTTGCCCCCTTGCTTGGTATGGAGACCGAACGCACCGGCACGCCCGGCCGTATTGTCAATATATCGAGCTTTGGCGGACGGATGGCCGCGCCGTTTCTTAGCGCCTATTCGGCAACCAAACATGCTGTAGAAAGCCTGACCGACAGTCTTCGACGAGAGCTTGTCGTATTCGGCATAGATGCCATCTGTGTGGCGCCGGGCGCGGTTAAGACACCGATCTGGGACAAAGCCGAAGCTGACGAAAAGCGCGAACCCTATGCCAATTCACGGTGGGCAGGTCCTGTGCGCCAATTTACCAAAGGCTTTCTCGAAGCTGGCGAAAAGGGCTGGCCAGCAGAAGATATTGCGAAAGTCATCGAAACGGCCCTCACCGATCCGTCAGCCAAGGCACATTATGCGGTGGGACCGGAAAAACTCGTCAATTATTCAATCGCCCGCCGCATGCCCAAACGCCTACTGGACAAAGGCTTTGCCCGCCGTTTCGGCATGGAGCCTCCAGAGCAGGATTAATCCGGCCCGCCATTAAAGCGGTATTGGCATTCCAATTGCTAGGGGGAACCCGCTATACAAATGCCGGTGGACCCTTCGTCATGAAAAATCTGATGCTCATCACTCATCGCCGCCTTGATGCCGAGCAATCGGGGTCGAAGACCTATTTGCGGCGTATGCTCAAACTGGCCAAAGAGGCGGGCCTGGACGTGACCATTGTTTGCTTGCCGGTTGCGAGTTTTTCAAGCCGTCCATGGGGCACTATTTCACCCCAGTTTTCCGACCTCGCCGAGATCAACTGGCCCGGTACGTTTAAAATTGGCGAGACGTATTGCAGCCCTAGCCCGAGGGTCTGGGGTCGGTTTGGCTGGCGCGTGATGCAAGAAGCCATGATGCGGTTCAAGCTCGGCCCGCAGAGCTGGAGACAGCCCAAAAGCAATCTCGGAACCGTGCCGCCAAAATCAGAATTGGCACGAATTCGGAAGATAATCGACGAAATTCAGCCGGATTCGGTGATGGTTGAGTATTCTTCATTGGGGCCACTCTTGCATGGCTTACCGGAAAACATGGGCAAAAGTTTACTGGTGCACGATTCATTTGCCGCCCGCCATGCGCTTTTTCTATCGCGCAATGAGCCGTCAGATTACCCCAATCCGCCAAGCTTAGCCGAAGAAGCTGACAGGATGTCGGGCGCAGATGCAATCTTTCATGCCGGTGTCGGCGAGCTAGAGCAATTCGCCGAGCTTTTGCGGGCGTCCAAACATATATGGTTCCGCCCGACCGCCCCGCTGCACAGAGATAAAGTGCGCACACGCGAGGTCGCCGAACTTGTCTATATTGGTGCAAACCAGCAAGGCAGCCGCGATGCGATAGCGCATTTCCTGTCGGATGTCTGGCCCAAGATTATCGCCGCCCGTCCCGAAACCGTTTTAAATATTGTCGGCCCCGTTGGCAGCACGATTGCCAGTGATCTTGTCACCGAGGGCGTTAAAATTCTTGGCCGCGTGGAGCATCTCACCGATTTCGCTGGTCCAGACATGATCGGGCTGGTGCCGACACGGCTCGCCAGCGGCATCTCGATCAAGGTCGGCGAATATCTCGGCATGGGTGTGCCGACCATTGCTTATGAGGCTGGTATAGACGGATATGGCAAAGCACTCGACGGGGTTGTGGCCACAGCGGCAACACCCGAAGATTTCGCCCGGCAAACGCTCAGTATTCTTGAAGATGCCGACGTGCGCAAAACCCGCTCCGAAGCTGGCCTGAAACTGGCAGAGACCGAGCTGCAAAATCCGGAGGTGATTAACGCGCTCGTACAATTGAGCACCGCGCGCTAATTTCAATCCAATATCGGTCTCGGCATACAGATCAACTGTGAAACGCCCCGCGCCAATAATTGTCCCTGCCTGTTTCGAACCGCGCCCGATGCGGCGATCAGTCCGTTTTCGGCCAGATCAGCTTCGTTTCTCATATGCAACCAGTCCTCCCCGACGGTCGAGCGATGGAATCGGTAATAGAAGTCGAGATTTGGCGCGATCCAAGGCGAGGGTCCATCGCTCGGATGTGCCGGATAGTTCGCCAACCAAGCATATGTATCGATTAGGAGCATGATCCTGCCCGCATCAATAAATGCATCATCGGACCGCTCTGGCGGGACAAGCCGATAATAGCCCTCGATAACAGCCGGATAGATGACCTTGTCGTTCCGCTTAACCGGATCGATCGGACGATGGTCAAACCTGTCAAAAAACTCCGGCATTGGATCATCAGGATAGACCGCATTATAGTCTGGCAAATTATCGGGATCACATAGCGGCGCAATCAAGGTGTCGTCATGCACCATGCCTTTGCTCTCGGCGAGACCAACCCAAACTTGCGCGGTCAGGATCAATCGATCGTCTTGGCTCATATCGATCCGCAGCGCTTGCGTGCGACGCCCGTTCCGAAGCGACGTCACTTGCAAGTCAACGGGCTCAAATACGGCACGCCGTAAAAACTGGCAGGCAAAACTGATCGGGCGGGGGAACTCTGTCGCCTGCCCCGCCGCGCGCAATGCTAAGGCCGTCAAAAACCCTCCAGCCGGGCTCCATAAAGCCCAGTCCTTGGTCAAGGTCGCACGCCACTGCATATCCGATACCTGTTCGAGTGCTGTGCTTTGTGCCAAGCTTTTCATCACGCATCCGATCTAATTAAACGGGAACGCTGCAAGATCAGGGTTGACCCAGCTTCTCCGTGCTCTGACGGAGAATAGACAGGGTTTTGACCAATAGTCCAATAACCAGACCGATGCGCCTAGCCGCGTTGCGAGCAGTGCGTTCAATGTCTCGTAGAGCGGCGCCCCCGCTTCTGCCGCGTTTAGATAGGCCCGCGCGGCGCGGATAGAGGCGAGCGTGATTGTCTCGTGATAGCCGTCGCTATCGGTATTCTCGACGCCCGTGGCGAGATTGTAGGCGCGGATGATGTCCGGCATGTCAGCTATGGCATCGCGGTTGGGCTCGGCAAGCATCCACAGCGCGGCGGCGAAATGGGCGGCATGTGTCCATTCGGATTTGGGCAGGCTCTTATCAAGAACGCTGCGGGCGATATGGCTGATCTCTGAATCAGATGAGAAGGTCATGGGTTTGGTCCTTTGCTGCGAGGCGAGGTCCAATAAGAAACCCCGCCGCATTATCGGTGGGGTTGGTTCGGAAGATGTTTTTGTAAAACGCCTAGAGCGTCTGAAGCATCTCCCGGTGCGCAAGCGCCCTCACCCGGATAAATATCTGGGAGGCCTGTTGTTGCAGAGAGACGGTCTTGCGCATGACAAGATCAGTATATGAGCGGCAGAAAAAAGAAAAGCCCCCACCGTTTGGCGAGGGCTTTGTCTGAATTGGTCTTTAAAAGCGTTTAGGCGCTTTGGGCGTCATCGTCGGAGACTTCTTCGAAGTCCGCGTCAACAACATCAGCCTCGTCGGCCGCTTCATTTGCTGCATCAGAGGCAGCATCTGCGTGCGCTGTCTCTTCTTGCTGGCTGGCATAGATCGCTTCACCGAGCTTCATGGCCGCCGTGGTCAGCGCTTGTGACTTGGCTTGGATCTCTTCGAGGTCTTCGCCTTCAAGCGTTGTTTTCAGATCGGTTGACGCGGCTTCGATCTCGTCTTTGACGTCATCACCGACTTTGTCACCATGTTCGGCAACCTGCTTTTCGGTCTGATGGATCAGAGCTTCGCCGTGGTTTTTCGCTTCGATCAGTTCTTTGCGCTGCTTGTCTGCTTCAGCATTTGCTTCAGCATCCTTCATCATCTCGTTGATCTCGTCATCATTCAGGCCGCCATTGGCTTGAATGGTGATTTGCTGCTCTTTGCCGGTAGCTTTGTCTTTGGCCGACACATTGACGATACCGTTGGCATCAATGTCGAAGGTCACCTCGATTTGCGGCAAGCCACGCGGGGCTGGCGCAATGCCTTCAAGGTTGAACTGACCAAGCGGCTTGTTGTCCGCAGCCATCTCGCGTTCACCTTGGGCAACGCGAATGGTCACAGCCGGCTGATTGTCTTCGGCCGTAGAGAAGGTTTGCGATTTCTTGGTCGGGATCGTGGTGTTGCGGTCGATCAGACGAGTAAAGACACCGCCGAGCGTTTCGATACCGAGCGATAGCGGGGTGACGTCGAGCAGAACAACATCTTTCACGTCGCCTTGCAGAACGCCCGCTTGAATGGCCGCGCCGAGGGCAACCACTTCGTCAGGGTTTACGCCTTTGTGTGGCGGACGACCGAAGAACTTTTCAACGGCAGCCTGTACCGCTGGCATACGTGTCATACCGCCAACGAGGACAACTTCGTCAATCTGATTAATCGTCTTGCCAGCATCCTTGAGCGCCTTCTGGCACGGATCAATCGTGCGCTTGACGAGATCAGCGACGAGGCTCTCGAATTTTGCGCGGCTGAGCGTTGTTGTCAGGTGCTTGGGCTCTTTGGTTTCCATGTCCATCGTAATGAAGGGCAGGTTCACTTCATAAGACGACGCAGAGGAAAGCTCTTTTTTGGCTTTCTCGGCTTCTTCCTTGAGGCGTTGGAGCGCATCTTTTTGAGCTTTCAGGTCAATGCCTGTGTCTTTCTTGAAGGTCTCAACGAGGAAGTCGACAATGCGCAGATCAAAGTCTTCACCACCAAGGAATGTATCACCATTGGTCGAAAGCACTTCGAAGACGCCGTCGCCAATATCGAGGATCGAGACATCGAATGTTCCGCCGCCAAGGTCATAAACGGCAATGGTTTTGCCGTCGGCTTTTTCGAGGCCGTAAGCCAGTGCCGCAGCGGTTGGCTCGTTGATAATCCGTAGAACTTCAAGACCGGCGATTTGGCCGGCATCTTTGGTGGCCTGACGCTGAGCATCGTTAAAGTAAGCTGGAACCGTGATCACGGCTTGCTCGACCTCTTCGCCAAGATAGCTCTCGGCGGTCTCTTTCATCTTTTGCAGGATGAACGCAGAAATTTCCTGCGGCGCGTAATCCTTGTCGCGGCCTTTGACCCACGCATCGCCTTTTGGACCTTTGACGATCTCGAAAGGTGACATTTCTTTATCTTTTTGCGCGGTCGGGTCGGAATATAGACGACCGATCAAACGCTTGATGGCGTAATAGGTAAAATCCGGATTGGTAACACCCTGGCGCCGCGCGGGCATGCCGATCAGGCGTTCATTGTCTTTGTTGAAAGCCACAACAGAGGGAGTTGTGCGCTGTCCTTCCGCGTTTTCGATGACTTTGGCGGTTCCGCCTTCCATCACGGCTACACATGAATTGGTCGTTCCGAGGTCGATCCCAATGATCTTTCCCATAATTCTCTTCCTTGTCTTTCGGCTGCCGCCGATCATTTATTCCTATTGGCCTGCGCTGCAGCGCCAATGAACCGCGGCTCCACTGGATAGGGTGATGTTCATACGAATGCAAGAACATCGGTTCGCTCGTCGATATGGTGTATTTCTACGCCCCCGCAAGGGGAAATTTCAAATTCCTGTGTAGATGACACCAGATAGACGATTGAAAAAGCATCCCCATCCCTTGTGTACGCCTAAAATTACTCTCCTGAACCCGTACTGACGGCCACCATAGCCGCACGCAAAGTGCGCTCGCCGAGCTTCCAGCCGGTCTGGAATGGCTCTGCAACCGTGCCCTCAGGCTGATCTGACGGGATTTGCGCAACGGCCTGATGCACATTCGGGTCAAACTCGGTGCCTGCAGTCGAATCTACCGCCTTCACGCCGTGACGCGACAATGAGACAATCAGCTCTTTCTCGGTCAGTTCGATGCCTTCAAGCAAGCTTTTGCCCGCATCTGAAAGGTCGGCACGTGCTTCGGCGGTCAGAGCGGTCAAGGCGCGCGCTAGATTGTCGGCAACGCCCAGCATGTCTCCGGCAAATTTCTCGACCGCATAGACGCGTTCATCGGCCAATTGGCGCTGGGTGCGTTTACGCAGGTTTTCCATATCTGCCAGTGTCCGCAAAAGCTGATCTTTGATTTCCAGCTTTTCCGCTTCAATCGCAATCAGGCGGCCTGCCATGGTTTCCAGCGTTTCCTCGCCTTCCACCTGTGCGCCCTCTTCAGAGGCCGCGGCGTCTGCCAGCTCGCTGATCGCCTCGGCCGCAGCCTCACGCGATTGCGAATGGTCTGTCATATTGACCACATTCTCGTCTTCGGGGGTTTCGATCTCGTCGCTCATTCGTATCTCACTCAATTGTAAATCTATTACCGCTTAGTCTGTTTGGCCGCCGACAAGTCTGCCGACGACTTTTGCCGTATAGTCCACCATCGGGATCACACGGCCATAATTGATTCGCGTTGGTCCTATCACACCGAGGGCTCCAATAACCTGTCTTTGTGCATTCATATAGGGCGCAACGATGACGCTTGAACCCGTAAGTGAAAAAAGTCTATTCTCGGCACCGATAAAAAGTCTCACACCTTGCGCATCGCCAGTCGAACTTAGAACGTCGAGCAGGCTTTTCTGGCGCTCCATTGCTTCAAACAGTTCACCGACCCGGGACAGGTTTTCTGCCGCTTCGGCATCTTCAAGCAAATTGGCCCGCCCGCGTACAATCAAAGCGCGTTCACGGCCCGGTGCTTCGCCGGACCATTCTGCGAGGCCAGCGGCGACAAGTTCGGCGGCGGCCGCATCAAGCTGGGCGCGATTGTCGCTAAGCTCGGCAGTGATGGTTGCCCGTACTTCGCCGAGCGTATGGCCACGCATGCGCGCATTGAGATAATTGCCCGCTTCGATAAGGCTGGTGCTCGGGACACCATCGGGCAATGTGACGAACCGGTTTTCAACATCCCCGTCCTCGGTGACGAGAATACAGATCGCCTCGCCCTGCCCCAAAGGTACAAATTCGACATGTCGCACCGGCGCATCGCGCTTGGGCGAAGAGACCAGCCCCGCCCCGCCCGCAAGTCTCGACAAGACGCCCGAGGCCTCGTGCAGGACCCCTTCAAGGTCACGCCCTGCTGCCTCAAGCGTTGCGCCGATTTCCTGCCGGTCGGCTTCGGAGGGTTCACCAAGTTCGAGAAATCCATCGACAAACAGTCTCAGGCCAGCATGGGTCGGCAATCGCCCCGCGCTGACATGCGGCGCATCGAGCAGGCCGAGGGCGGTCAGATCGGACATAACATTGCGTATAGAGGCGGGAGACAGATCGAGATCACCTTTGGACAAGGTGCGCGATCCAACCGGCTCGCCGCTATCGAGATAGGTTTCGACGATCTGCCGAAACACTTCGCGCGCGCGCGCATCCATTGACTGCAAAACCGAAGGTGTTTCCATGACAGCAGATTTAAGACGGGTTCAGCCTACGGGCAATGGATATTTGCCGAATATGCCGGGTTTAGAGCATTAGGGTTTGCTTGCTTCAGGCAGAGCGTCGGTCATTACGTCTTGCACTTGAAAAGCAAGATCGAGCGCATCCCCCATAAAGGCGCGATCGGTCGTCAGCAGCATCATCCGCTCGATCATACCGTTCAAATCGGGAATATCTCCGCCACTGAGCTGCGCTTCAAAGCCGGAAAACTCGTTTTCAAGCCGTCCGACCAGACCTTGGAGCGTTTGCTGATTGCCTTCATCTGTGGCGACATCCATCAATCCGGTCAATGCGCCGGTAATATTCGGCAGCTGATCCATTGCAGCTTCGACATCTGCACGGTCAGGCAACTGGTTTAGCGCGCGTTCGACGCGAGCGCGACGATCAGCATCTGACTGGGCAAAGGCAGGCACGGCGAAACTCATGAAAAGAGCTGTCATCAAAGCAAAACGGACCATAGGAATTATCTCCCCTAAACAAGGCTGCTTTGGTTAATATAGGCGATATGCAGGCCTTTTGCGAACATGTTACGCAGTTCGATTACAGCCGACGGGCCATGTGAGGCCTTGATGTTCGGGCAGACACGTCCGAGATAGGGATTATGGCTGATCTATATCATAACCGCGTTCTCGAGCTGGCCGCGAATATTCCGGCACTCGACCCGCTCGACGATGCCGAGGGGCAGGCAGAGAAAGTCTCACGCATTTGCGGCTCGACCGTCGCCGTGCGTGTTAGGCTCAATGCGGCAGGAACACATGTCGACGCGATCAGCGTTGACCCGAAAGCTTGCGCATTGGGGCAAGCCTCGACCTCGATTCTGGCCGAAGGCGCTGTCGGCGCCTCGATCGCGGAAATCAAAGCCGCCCGTGACGGCTTGCGGGATATGCTGAAAAATGGCGCGGATGCCCCGAAAGGCAGGTTCTGGGAATTGCGGCATCTGGCTGGTGTCGCCGATTATCCGCCGCGTCATGGATCGACCTTGCTTGCCTTCGAAGCCGCACTTGCCGCAATCGATGCAGCCCTCACCGCGCGCGCGGCTGCGTCTATCGACGGCCCGCCAACCACGCCCGCAGCGTAAGCGCGACAAATACCAGCGGAATGATAAGCTCGGCCCCGATACGCCCAAGCACGCCGTTTGAAAACTTCCGCAAATAACGGGCAAAGCCAGCCGCTTTGTGGCGTTCGACAAATAGCATCGAGACGTCCGAGCTTGCGCCGTAATGCAGCGCACCGGCATCGGGCTGATAGATCACCTCGCCGCCCGCCAAATGGACGCGCTTGCACAGATCAATATCTTCAACATGGAGAAAATAATCGGTATCAAACCCGCCGAGCTGATCAAACCCCGATTTATCGATCAGGAAGAATGCGCCCGAGGTCACATCAACGCCAACAGGACCCGCGGGCTGCGGCTGCAGCGGTAGATTGATCCCGCGCCCGCCAAATAGTTTGGATAAGAGACGCCGTTTGGTCAGTTCGCTGCGTCTCGGTCCTCTCTGAGCTTCCCCGTTGATATCGTATATTCTGCCGCCGATCATCACTGGAGAGCGTTTGTCCTTGGCAGCCAAATGCAAAGCCTCAAGCGCATCCGGCCGCATGACGCAATCAGGATTGATGACCAAGAGGCTGCCTGTCTCTGCCGCGCGCGCACCTATATTCACGCCGCTCCCAAACCCGATATTGTGTGCTTGCTTGATCAGCTTTGCAGTCGGCGTTTTTTTAGCGAAACGAACCAACCAGTCGACCATATCGGGCGGATTGCCATTGTCGACAATCATGATCTGGTCAATGCCAGCCGTCGCAGCAAGCGCATGCAGGCAGTCCTTGAGCGGACGACCTGTATGATAGGTCACAATGATGGCTGCTGTCTTGTGCTCTGATGCCCCAGACAAGGTCATGAGCTTTCAGTTTTTTTGGCCAGAACGAGCAGTGCGCATGTGGCAACAGCAAGGCTCGCCCAGAAGCTCTCGTCCCATGCGCTATAGGCCACAAAAAACAGCGCCGCGCCGGAGCCAATAACGCCGGCACTGGCAAGCCTAATGCCATGGCTCAAGCTTTGCGGCGCTGGCAAAGCCCGTCCAAGCAAGATCGCGCCAACGGCAAACAGCAGCGCCCCGATCGCCCCCGTTTCGGCCCAAATCTGGAGAGGCATATTATGAATATGGCTCGGAATCAGCCGCGCATTGGCGAGAATAGGATCAAGCTGGGCCAGCAGGTCTGGCCGTGTCGCAAGAGTTTCGTCCCAATGGTGCACGGCATTAACACCGTGCCCTATCACTGGCTTTGCGCTGATCTTTTCAAGCGCTGCCTGCCAAATCACGAGACGTTGCTCGGCAGACAAGGGCAAAGAGACCGCATCAGGCGGGGCAAGTGCGAGCAGCCCCTTTGCCAGCAATGGCGCCCCCATCACCGCGGCCGCGAGCATATTGAAAACCAGCCGGAAACCGCCAGTGCGGAAGACGTATAGTACCAGCCCGACTGCGCAGCCGATCCCCCATCCTAGCAGTCCGGCAAGCGCATCATGTTTGAAAATAACCCAAGCGCCAAGCGCGCCAATCAATATCACCAATGGCAGTGCTATGCGAAACGCAACGCGGTCGACAATAATACCGGCGAGAATTGGCAACCCTATGGCGAGCAAATTGGCGTTGCGACCAAGGCTTTGAGGCGACGGCATAAACATCCCTTCTCCGTCGGCGAGCAAAATACTGTCGCGCGTGCCTATGAGCCAGATGAGAATAGCGAGTTGCGCAAGCACGGCCACAGAGATCACCGCCAGCATTTTGCGGGTTCTGTTTACGCCGAGTGCTGCAACTGCACTTACAAACAGGCTGATCCCCAAGGCGCTCAGTAAAAACCGTACTTGCGCTGCTTCAATCGCAAATGTGCCCTGAATCAGAGATCCGCTTATTACGGGCCGCTGCACCGGCGACCAGAATGCACTCAGACAGACCCATATGAGAAACGCCCCAAGCGCCCATATGTAGGGCTGTGGGCGCGTGCGCAAATATTTCAAACCGAATATGAGCCCACAGGTAAACAGAAAAGGGGCAAACAGTTTACCGCCTGAAAACGTTGCAATCGGCCATAGTCCCCAGATCAGCACCAATGGAACAACAATTCTGTCAGTATAGGTTTTAGCGTGCATGTGTCTGCTCTAGGGGCAGTTGCTTGGTGGAGCAAGGACGGGGGTGAGCTTGGGGGATAAGATTACACAATCGGACATATAAATTTACAATTTCGATCAAATTCATCAATTCGCTCAACCCTTTCACAACCTGTCTGCCCCATTATGAGAATATAAAATTATGGATGGGATTTAGGGTATATGTCGATCAAGGTAGAAATTGGGCTGGTTGTTTTCACCGCGCTTGCAGGACTTGGGGTGTTTCACACATCCGCACCGCTCGAGCCACAAGCTCCAACCGAGCGGGCCTCTGTTTTCGCCGCTGCGGACTATGCCGCATTTGACCGGGACTTTGTGCTCGATGGCGACACATGTCAGGTCGGCCTAGAGCGACGCAAAATGTGCTTTACAGCCTCGCCGTTGCAAACACGTATCATTGAAGGCCGCGCGATCCCTACTGATATCCCAGTGCTTGCAGCGGAATTTCCAATCCTCGTGGCACAGCCCGTCAAAGCGGAATCCCAGCGACTGCTGCGTTATGGGACTGTGCTCGCTCTGATCGATGAAGACACACGTATGGTCGAAGATGTGCTCTATATTGATGCGAGCACATTCGCTGACGCGGCGCGGCAGCCGCAGACCGAACTGGTCGAAACGGGTGCTCTGGAGATTACGGGTTAAGCCTCGCGCTTAAACGCCACGCATTCGAGAACGCTCTCTGGATTATTCGCTTTCGGATTTCCGTTTAAGGTCCGGTGCCAAGCTTTCGCGCGCGAGATTGATCACCGCGTCTGACAGCGACATCATTTCCTGAGCCTTGGAGCCAAACCGGCGCAGCGCCAGTGTGCCCTCTTCAGCTTCTTTTGCGCCAACCACGGCAATGATCGGCACCTTCTGCAAAGAGTGTTCGCGAACTTTGTAATTGATCTTTTCAGAGCGCAAATCGGTTTCGACACGCAAGCCAGCAGCGCGCAATTTCGCGGCAGCTTCTTCTGCATAGCCGGACGCGCTTTCAGAAATGGAAGCGACCACAACATGAACCGGCGCAAGCCACATCGGGAAAGCACCTGCAAATTCCTCAATCAGAATACCAAGGAAGCGTTCCATCGAGCCGAGGATAGCGCGGTGTAGCATAACCGGAATCTGTTTGCTTCCATCTTCGGCTGTATATTCTGCGCCGAGACGACCGGGCACAACATAGTCAAGCTGCAAGGTGCCGCACTGCCAGACACGTCCGATCGCGTCGGTGAGTTGGAATTCGAGCTTGGGACCATAAAACGCGCCCTCGCCTTCCATGATTTCGTAAGGCAGATCGGATGCGATGATTGCTTCTTCGAGTGATTTCTCAGCGCGGTCCCATGTTTCGTCATCGCCTGCGCGAACCTCCGGTCGGGTGGAGAGTTTCACCGCAACATCGGTAAAGCCGAAATCATCATAGACGCTTTGCAGCATCGCGCAGAATTTCTTCGTTTCCGAGACGATTTGATCTTCGCGGCAGAAGATGTGTCCATCATCTTGGGTAAACTGGCGCACGCGCATAATACCGTGTAGCGCGCCGTGGGGCTCGTTGCGGTGGCAGCAGCCATATTCAGCCAGACGCATCGGGAGATCGCGGTAGGACTTCTGGCCCTGTTTGAAAATCTCGACATGGGCCGGGCAGTTCATCGGCTTGATCGCCATGAGCTTGGCATCGGCAGGCACAACCACAGCGCCCTCACCATCCGGCACGAAATCAGGCACGACGAACATGTTCTCGCGGAACTTGCCCCAATGCCCTGATTTTTCCCATTGCCCTGAATCCATGAGCTGGGGCGATTTGACTTCATTATAGCCTTCGACCTCAAGCCGGCGACGGATATAGGCCTCCACTTGCAACCAGACCTGATACCCCTTCGGGTGCCAGAAGACCGAGCCAGCAGCGGCCTGTCCATCGAGATGGAAAAGATCGAGCTGATTGGCGAGTTTTCTATGGTCGCGCTTTTCGGCTTCTTCAAGGCGTGTGAGGTGAGCTTTAAGCTGTTTAGGGTCCGCCCAAGCTGTTCCGTAAATCCGCTGTAGCATTTCATTATTGCTGTCGCCACGCCAATAGGCTCCGGCGAGCTTCATCAGCTTGAAGGCTTTGGGCAGTTTGCCTGTCGAGGGCAAATGCGGACCACGGCACAGGTCATACCAGTCGCCTTGGCGATAGACTGTGATGTCCTCGCCCTCGGGAATGATGTCATCGATGATCTGGGCTTTATAGTCCTCGCCGATGGATTTGAATGTTTCGATGGCGTGGGTCTTGCCCCACACTTCGCGGATGATCGGATAATCGGCATCGATGATCTCGGCCATCTTCTTTTCGATTTTTTCGAAATCATCGCTCGAGAACGGCTCTTCACGGGCAAAATCATAATAGAATCCGTCATCGATTGTCGGCCCGATTGTGACTTGTGTGCCGGGGAATAGCTCCTGAACCGCTTGAGCCAGAACATGCGCAGCATCATGGCGGATGAGGTCGAGACCATCAGGATCTTTCGCCGTTAGTAGCTCCAGCGCAGCGCTGCCTTCGAGCGGACGGGTCGCATCATATAGCTCCCCATCGACGCGGGCTACAATAACACGCTTGGCCAGCGAATTGGAGATAGACTTGGCAACATCCAAAGGGGTGGCACCGGCCTCATATTCGCGGACAGCACCATCGGGAAGCGTTACTTGGATCATCGGTCATCTCTATTCGTTATGGTCGTGATCACAGGACTTAGCGCTATTTCGCCAGCGCGCAAGTTTCCACGGGGTAAATACTGAGGTTTCAGGCCGCATTTCCGGTACAGGGTCGAACCCCGAGCTCCCGCCGGGGCGACATCTGACAATCCGGCCAAGCGTCATCCAGCCGCCAACCCACCACCCATGGCGGGACGCGGCCTCAGCGCCAAATTCCGAGCAGGTCGGCAAATGTCTGCACCTTACACCGAAAGCGTAGAAAACAACCGAAAGTGTGGCTTTGTAGGTCTTGAGCAATGCATAAGCGACTGGTTTATATGGGTCTTTGGGGTTAGACATGTGTTTCTATGGCGCAATTCCTGCAATTCTTGCAAGGGGTTGTACAATTGAATACAGATAGGGCATTGCATACAATCTGACGCAGTTTTACAATTGATCAAATATGTGTAAGTCAGTCACTAAACCTTCACACGGGAGCATGAGGGACCTTATGGACGGAATTTTTACGAGCACCTCGGTGAATGAGGTCGTCTCTTCAGTAGAGCCAGAAACTGTTATTAGTAGTGTGTCAGTTATGCTTGCACCGTTTAATCGTAACAGTGTGACGCTCACCCGCGACACCCAGATTGCACAAGATCTGGAAGTAGATTCAGTTGCTATTTTTGACATCATTATGGATGTCGAGGATCGCTATGATGTGACCTTCCCGATGGAAGCGATCAGCGAGATCAAGACGATCGGCGAGCTTTCCGATATGATCGAAACACTGCGCAGCGCATCTTAGTCGCAATCGGGACGATCTAGTCGAGCGCTAGAGCGACCCCTTCGCGGCGCGGGTCTGCCCCGCCCTCCAGACCATCCTCACGCACGACAATGACATGCAGTCCCGAATTCTCGCCGCGGCGCTCACGCACCGAATAGCCGAGCGATTTGAGATAATCTGCAATGCCTTGTCCGTTCGCACGGTCAACCTCTACGCTGACATTCTGACCACGCGCGACGATGTTCGGAAGAGCCGTCGAGTCTTGTGCCGTCTCCCCTTGATCAAGCACACCAACCAAGGTTTTGGCGACATAGGCGATGATCGAGTTTCCACCCGGTGATCCGGTGACCATGAACAGGTCATCCTCGGCATCAAATACAAGTGTCGGGGACATGGACGAGCGCGGGCGCTTTCCGGCTGCAGGTGCATTCGCGACCGGCTTGCCGTTTATCTCGGGCTGGCGCGCGAAATCTGTCAATTCATTGTTCAGCACAAAGCCCGACGCCCAAATTGACGACCCGAAGGCTGCCTCAACCGTGGCTGTCATTGAAACGGCATTACCGTTCTGGTCAACAATCGAGATATGGGTTGTCCCCGGCGCATGCTCGGTTGTGTCTCGGCCCCACATATCAATCATTGGCGCGCGGCCAAGCACTTCGCCCGGGTCACCGGGCTTCGGTGTGGCGTCAACTGGCCCGCCCTGCAGCGCGCGGGCATCGAGATAGCGCGGATTTATCAGGTCCTCTGCAGGCACCTGCACCTTGTCGGCATCAGCGACATAGTGATCGCGATCGGCATAAGCGAGCCGTTGGGCTTCGACAAAAGCAAGCAGGCGGTCGGTTGACTCAATATCTACGTCGGGACCGGATGGAAGCAAACGATCATAAAGTCCCAAGATCATATTCTGCGCCACTCCGCCTGATGAAGGCGGCGGGGCTGAACAGATGCGATAGGCGCGGAACTTGCCGCACAGGGGCGCGCGGGTTTTCACACTATAACCCGCCAGATCTTCTAGAGAGAGCCCGCCATCATTGGCTTGCACGGCATTGACCATCGCTTCGGCAATCTCGCCTGTATAAAAGCCTGCTGGTCCTTCGGCAGCGATTTTGCGCAAGGTGGCGGCATATTCCGGATTGTCGCGCACATCGCCTTCCTGCAACGGCGTACCTTGTGGGTAGAAATAGTCCGATGAACCCGGGTTTTCGTCGAGCTTGATGGCGCCACGTAGCCGGTCCCCATTGAGCAAGTTGGCAAGGCGGGGCGAGACGACGAAGCCTTCATCAGCGAGCGCTATGCCGCTCTCGAATAGCGATGCCCAAGGCGCAGTTCCAAACGCATCATGCGCCGATTTGTAAAGTGCGATCTGACCCGGAACCCCAACGGAGCGGCCCGATTGCCAACTCTCGATAAACCCCATTGGCTCACCGTCTTTCATGAAAAGATCGGGTGTAACTGTCGCTGGCGCAGTCTCGCGGCCATCAATCACGGTGGTGGTTCCCGAGGCGCGGTCATAAACGAGCATAAAGGCACCGCCGCCCAAACCAGAGCTTTGCGGCTCAACAAGGCCAAGCACAGAATGCACTGCAATTGCGGCGTCGACCGCATGCCCGCCATTTCGCAATACCGCCAAGCCGGCTTCGACCGCTCGGGGGTCTGCAGCTGCGACCATGGCACCTTTGTCCCAAGTATCTGTTGCGGCTGCGTTCGCATCCGTCGTGTTTACCGATGCCGTTACAGGAGCTTGCGGCGCATCGGCTGAACATGCGGTCATGCCGACCAAGAGAACCGAGAAAAGAAGCTGTTTCATGTTGATGTCCTAATTACCGCCTGAGCGTATCTGCCATTTGGACTAGGGTTCCCACAAGGTCAGCTATTGCGCAAGTTGATCTGCATAAAGGACAGGAAAATCCTCCCCTGTCTTTGCAATCAAGCATAGACCAGCTTAGGGATGAATACGGCTTCAACCCAATAGGATATCAACGCATGAGCAAGACCGGACCGCGCAATCTGATTAGTGATGTGGCTGGCCTGAAAGTCGGCCATGCCGAAGACGCCAAAGTCAAAACCGGCGCAAGCGTTATTTTGACTGACCGCCCCTGCATTGCGGCCGTGGCGGTTGCAGGCGGAGGCCCGGGAACGCGCGAAACGGATCTGCTCGCGGCGGGCACATTGGTCGATGCTGTGGATGCAATTTGCTTATCTGGCGGGAGTGCATTCGGGCTAGCGGCGGCGGACGGCGTCACCGCAGGATTGCATGCGAGCGGGCGCGGTTTCGGGCTGATGGACCTTCCCGGCGTCCCCAAAACACCGATTGTGCCTGCGGCGATCCTTTATGATCTGGCCAATGGTGGAGACAAGGATTGGGGCGACGCCTCCCCTTATAGGGCCTTGGGGCGAGCGGCATATGATCGGGTGGGACTTGATTTCGCGCTCGGAAAAACCGGAGCCGGATATGGAGCCAGGGCTGGCGCTCTGGAGGGCGGACTGGGCTCTGCAAGCCTTGTCACAGATGATGGGATGACGATTGGCGCGCTGGCGGCGGTCAATTGTTTCGGCGCGACGCAAATGCCCGGAAGCGATTGCTACTGGGCGTGGCCGTATGAAATTGACGGCGAATTCGGTGGCAAGCGGCCACCCGCAGATTATGTGGCCGATGCGGATGACTGGGGCGCTGCAAAGCTCAATCCAGCGCTTGGGCAAAATACGACCATTGCCTGTGTCGCGACCGATATTGTCCTGACCACAGACGAAGCCAAACGTGTTGCCCAGATGGCACTTTCGGGATTTTCGCGAGCGATCCGGCCGGTCTTTGCCCCATTTGACGGCGATGCTGTGTTTGTTATTTCGACGGGAAAAAAGCCGCTAAAGGAGCCAAAACCGTTAAATTTGGCGCGAATTGGCGAATTGGCAGCGAGCACTTTGGCTCGGGCGATTGCGCGCGGCGTGCATGACGCCAATCGCGCAAACGTCTAGGGCGCCTTGGTCAAAGACAATTTCAGTTGTTTACAGATCGCGAAACTTGCCGCGCAGCTGGCGTTCGCGATCAAGCAGGACTTCCTCCAACACGCTGACACGATGGGTCAGCGAGTCGATGCGGGCTGCATCACGGCGCATTTGCTTGTGCCGCTCAAAGCGCTTGCCCGTGCGCTCGGCTTTTGGTTCGTGCGATATCGCTGCAATGATCAAAACAATAGCGATAATGATGATGAAATTCATTGGGGTCCTCCTACATATAAATTTTATTGATAAACAATATGTAATGAGGCTAGTTTACTCTTACAAGATCTGGCTGAATAAATATTCACTTTATCGCCAATAGGCAGCTCTTGGCAGCATCGCCAATAGGCGAATCTTGGCAGCCTTAGGCCAGTTTCTTGAAGGCTTCGCGCAGGTGCGCATCGCCATCTGTCGCCAGCTTCTCCATGACCTGCATCCGGTCTTGCAAATCAGAAATTTCGGCTTTCAGGCGTACAATCTCACCATCCTGCGCGGAGTTCTTTTCAGCTTTCGCCTTATGCTTTACCCAATTGTCGATACTGCTGGTCACACAGCCGATCACCACGATGACGACCACCATTTCAAACACGCCCATTTCAAGCCTCCATTTTGTATTGATATTCGATATGGGGCTAAATCGAGGGGATTGCAAGGCTTGCCCGACAATATAATGACCGGAAAATACCGGTGGTTCGGCGGATTATCCAATGGATTTTACGCGCACTTTCCTGATACCAGACTTATAAAATCTAGAACACGGCGAAGGTTTTGAGTGTAGGCGTAAGCCGCTCTAGCTGATCTTGTCGACCTGACCATATTCCAGATCAACTGGCGTGGCGCGTCCGAAAATCGACACCATAACTTTCAGGCGGGCTTCGGCTTCATCAACCTCTTCCACTTCACCCTCAAAGCCTTGGAAGGCCCCATCATTGACGCGGACTTCTTCGCCAATTTCGAATGTAATGGTTGGGCGTGGACGATCGGCAGCTTCTTCAGCGGTGCCGAGAATACGGTTCACTTCGCGCTCGGGCACAGGCAGCGGGCGTTTGCCGCCATCAGCGCCGAGAAAGCCGGTCACTTTCGGCGTGTTTTTGACAAGGTGGTAGATTTCGTCGGTAAGCTGCGCCTTCATCAGGATATAACCCGGGAAGAATTTACGTTCGCTGGTGCGCTTCTTGCCGCGCACAACTTCGACGACTTCTTCCGTAGGCACTTCAAGCTCTTCAATCAGGGCTTCAAGTCCGTTAGACGCCGCTTGTTCGCGGATTTGCGCCGATACCTTCTTCTCGAAGTTCGAATAGGCGTTGATGATATACCATTTAGCTGCGGCCATTTTGTCGGCGCTCCTTAAGATCCAAGTCCGGTTATCAAACGAACCAGGGCAGATATGATGAAATCGCCGGAAAACAGAAAAATCGAAATAATGATCGACATGACAAGCACCATGATCGTCGCGGTGATGGTTTCGCTTTGCGATGTCCATGTCACCTTTGACCCCTCCTGACGCACTTGGCGCACAAAGGTAATCGGTCCTGTCTTCTGTGTTTTCTCAGCCATATTCAAACTCTTGATGAAAAGGCGGGGATTAGCGGGTTTCAGCGCCCGCGTCCACGCAAAAAGTGATTCAAACGAACCTAATGCAATCCGCCTGCCTTGTGAACCTCATCTAGGACCTTGTGTGATGGCATTCAAGTGGGCCAATAAAACCGCGCAAAACCTGTTGAAAATATACAGCGTCCTATCACCAGTGATCGACTGGTCGACGATGCAAAAGTGAGGAACTGTTGCTTGCCGCCATTGCTAATGTCTGACATAAGGCGCTGGTTAAGAGTGGAGAGTTTGCGTGCGTTTTGGTGCAAAACATTTGGTAGTTGCGGCTTTATTCGCACTAGCACAGATTTGCATATCTGCTCTGGCCGCAGAGCATTTGACCGATCCGCTGCACGCCGATCATGAATGCTCGGTCTGCATAACAATCGGTGATGATACAGATGGCGCTCTGCCGCCATCTCCCGAGATTACAATCTATCCGGTATCTGCGAGCATCCGTGCTCATTTCGTGCCGACACAGGTGGTACTCACCCGGCACGCCACATCAGACAAGGCGCGCGCGCCACCTGCCTTCGCATAATTGATCAAAACCATCATGCTTGCACCTCGACCCAACCGTGTCGAGGCAAGCATATGTATCTATTTTTATTCAACTTATGCAAAGTTTATTGTCATGAATTATCGTCTATATACAGTCTCTCTGCTGGCTTATCTCGCCCTCGTTCCACAAGTTACAGCTCAAACTGCCGCCGAGCAGACGAACGAAGAAGCGGGTCAAACCCACCCCGATCATCTCAATCTTGATGAAATCGTCATTACAGGCTCGCCTCTTGGCCGATCGGTGGGGAAATCAATCACAAGCATCTCTGTTCTCGATGGCGAAGAGCTGCGTGAACGCGCCAGCAATTCGATTGGGGAGACACTCCGAACCCAACCGGGCATTCGGGCAACCTCATTCGGCGCGGGCGCCTCTCGCCCAATCATTCGTGGACTGGGCGGTGATCGCATCCGTGTTCTCGAAGACGGAATCGGAACTTTTGATGCCGCCCAAACCAGCCCGGACCATGCGGTTCCGATTGAACCGGCTCTGGCCGAGCGCATTGAAGTGGTCCGCGGTGCCGCGTCCTTGCTTTATGGCAGCTCTGCTGCAGGCGGTGTCGTCAATGTTGATACCGGCAAAATCCCAAGCGCCCTACCCGAGAACGGCCTTGAAGGCGCTGCACGGTATGCCTATTCGACCGTAAATAATGGCAATGAAGTTGCCGCGGGTACGAATGTCCAGCTTGGATCGAACTTCGTGCTCCATGCCGAAGGGAACTTCCGCAATGCCGGTGATTTTGACATTGATGGGCTGAACGCATCCGATCAACTTGTTGCAGCTCTCGCAGGCGTTGCCATCGCAAACGGCGAGCCATTCGATCCGACAGAAGACTTTACCGATGGCTTTGTAGGCAATAGCGACCTCGAAACGTGGACCGGCGCTGTCGGCGGCTCCTTCGTATTTGACCAAGGCGGCTATGACGGCTTCTTCGGCGCTTCATTCAGCATCGTTGACTCCAATTATGGTATCCCCGCTGGTATCCTGACCGAGGAAGACCTTGAGGGTGAAGAAGAAGAAGGCGAAGAGGGCGAAGGCGAGGAAGGTATCCGCATTGATCTGCGCCAGTTACGCTATGATGTACGCGGTGAACTGAACGGCGATCTTGGCCCGTTCAAAGCCCTGAAATTCCGCGCCGGTTATGGTGATTATGAGCACTTCGAACTCGAAGGCGCCGAAATTGGCACCAGCTTCTTCAATGAAGAATTCGAATCCCGTCTCGAGCTTATCGGTAAATCCGTTCCCGCATTTGGGGGCGAAGTCGATACCGCCATTGGCGCGCAAGTGAGAGTGCGGGACTTTGAAGCAATCGGTGCAGAAGCCTTTGTTCCACCATCGGACCAAGTTCAGATCGGCGTATTCGGCCTTGCTGAATACGAGGCTGGCCCTTTCCTTCTGGACACGGCACTGCGGTATGAATTTGTCGACAACTCGACCGATACATTCATCGCCGAGGAAGACGGTATACCGGTGCCGATCGACGAGGACTTCAACAATTTCAGCATTTCCGGCGGCATTGGTTACTCGATCAATGAGAACCTGTTCGTCGGGATAAGCGGTGCACGTACTGAACGGGCACCATCCCTTGAAGAGTTCTTCTCATTTGGACCACACCTTGCGACACAGAGCTTCGAGGTCGGCGACCCGACGCTCGACAATGAAGTCGCCCGGAGTTTCGAAGCCACTGCACGCGGTTCGCTTGGGCCGCTTACCCTCGTCGTGAACGGTTTCGTGACCGACTATGACAATTTCATCTTCGAGCAGGAAACCGGCGAGATACTCGACGGCCTCCCCGTCTTCCAATTTACCGCCGTTGACACCCGCTTCCGCGGTTTCGAGGCGGAATTGGATGCAGAAATCGGCTCGGCTAACATTGCAGCCCTTGGCAAAGTTGATTTCTCTGCAAGAGCCCAGGCCGATTTCGTTCGCGCGACATCGTCTGATCTCAACAATCCGAATCAGCCACGCATTCCGCCATTCGCGCTTCTGGGTGGTCTCTCAGCCAAGAGCGACACGGCCAGCTTGCGGGTCGAGGTTGAGTATAATGCAGCCCAGAACGATGTGGCCGACTTCGAACTGCCGACGGACAGCTTCACATTTGTGAACCTCTTCTTCAGTTTCCGGCCGTTTGAGAGCAGGCCAAATGTCAGCTTCGACTTGCGTGCCCGCAACCTTGCTGACTCAGAAGGCCGGGCGGCGACGAGCTTCCTGAAAGACACAACGCCTCTGCCAGGCCGCGACATCCAGTTTGGTGTGAGACTGGACTTCTAAGGACGACCGAACCGCTCGGGCACGCGCCGGAAGAGACAAGATCTGGCAGAGCTATACAGAGGGCCAAAATACGCGTTAAGTAACTATGTTCACCATAGTCACCGAAAGTAATGCGCCATGGCCCTCTACGCTCTTGATGATGTTTCTCCGGCCGTGCCCGCATCCGGCAATTACTGGGTCGCAGACAATGCGACCGTTCTCGGGAATGTCACCCTGCACGAAAATGCCAGCGTCTGGTTTGGTGCAACCGTGCGCGGGGATAATGATCCGATCAGTATTGGCGAGAACTCGAATGTTCAGGACGGCTCTGTTTTACACACCGACCTTGGCTGTCCGCTCCATATCGGCAAAGACGTCACCATCGGCCATATGGCCATGCTTCACGGCTGTACGATTGGCGATGAAAGCCTGATTGGCATCGGCGCTACGGTGATGAACCGTGCCGTCATCGGCAAGAATTGCATCATCGGCGCCCACGCCCTGATCCCCGAAGGCAAGGTCATTCCTGATGGGTCTTTGGTCATGGGAGCGCCCGGAAAAATCATCAAGGAATTGACCGATCCGCAGCGAATGCTGATCAAAGCCTCGGCGCAGGTCTATGTCGATAATTGGCAGCGTTTCAAAGCTGGCCTTCGCCGGATCGACTGATCGGTAAAAACAGCGTCGAAACATGGTTGCGTCCGGGGCCATCTCGGCTTAATTGAAGTGCGCTTTGAATCCGGCTCGGCATTTTGCATTCCGGATCCGATGGCGTGGGCCTGTAGCTCAGTTGGTTAGAGCGGACCGCTCATAACGGTCTGGTCGGGGGTTCGAGTCCCTCCGGGCCCACCATTTAATATTTCGATTTTCAGGTTTGAGTGTCGGGGCGAACGATTGCCCGTCAGTCGCAGCTATCCTTGGGACCGCTCACCCAATCAAATGCGTTCGATAGCAATGTTTGATAGTTCGGGTTTCTATAGGCTTCAAATCCGTGACCAAGAGCTGAGTAGACAGCCTTGTATCCAAGAGCGCTGTCACAGGCTGCCCAGATCACCGGATGGTCGGCCGCGTCCGGTCCCATGCGCAAATCTTGAGGCCACGTCTGTACGACCGTGTTCGTCGGGCTGTAGGTGGTTTCATCAAGGCCAACCAGCAGGATTAGGCCCGGTATGTCTGGCACTTTCGAAAAGCTATACCATTCGTCAGTCTGCTCCCAGTCGGTCGCCACCCCGTCGAGAATGGAATGATCAGGAGCGAGAGCCTCCAGACGGGCATTCTGGAACTGCGGCGCCATGATATGCCCGATAAAGTCCGTTCCGGCGAGATTGTCCTGATACCAGTCCCAAGGCTCCAGACTACTGTCGCCTGACCCGTGCAGTCCAATCCATGCACCGCCCTCGTCCATCCAGGTTTTGAAAGCAGCCTTCTCGTCGTCTGCAAGCGCATTGCCTGTGACATTGTTAAAGATCACCACCTCAAAGCGCTTTAGATCGTCAGCATTGAACACCGCGCTGTTGACGGTCGTGAACAGACCATAGTTTTTCTCTGCAGCAAGCTCGGCAAAAAATAGGTCTGCACCCGCAATGCCTTCATTGTGACGCCAACCTGCCGTTTTCGAAAAGACCAGTATGGCCGGCTCGGCCATGAATTCAGTTATCTCTGGACGAGCAGTCCGGGTCACGGCCTGCTCTTGTCCAATATGCCCCGTACAACTGGTTAGAGGTAAGAATGCGAACGCCAAAACACATCGCTGCAAATGCAATAGTTTCGATTGGCTTTTGTACATTTGCTTCTCAATTTTCCTACTAAGACAATCGCCTATATAGCAGGTTCCACCGCGCGAATATACGGACTGCCCTCTAGAGCAGTGTTTGCAAGTGACTGGAAATAGACCGAATTATCGCTTTAGATTGCGCGGGTCATAGAGCGACAATTTATCAACGATGGACAAAATTTGGCCGATCTCCCGCTTCATCGCCAATAAGCCATCTTCATTCGTTGCCGGAGTATTTATATCGGCTGGCTCGAAATGGTTGACGTTGCTACCGATCAGAATGAGGAAATGATCATCGTAGAAAGCCGCCATCATCTTATCCCCGCTATACTCTTTGTAGAGGGATTTCAGGTTCTCGATAATGCGCGGATCAATCAGATAGCGCGCCTCGACCTGATCGGTCGTATAGACATCGAACAGTCTTTCGAATTCCGGATCAACCAGATCAGCACGCTTGAACTGTGAGGTTTGCTTTTTGAACCATTTGTTCAGACCAGCAAGATCTTTGGTCAAAATTGTATGACCGTGAAACTTTCGTGTGCCATGCGTGAGCAAAACGGCAAGTCCTTTGAAGACCCTGACCGTGTTTTTACCGGACTTCTTTCTCAGCTCGATCTCGGAAAACGTAATCCCGACATTCTTGTACTCGCCCGAAAAATAATCTTCCGACGTGTAGATTGTATGGTTCGGGACGACCTTGGACGGCTTCATCGCATCCATGGGTATTTTACCCTTCACATCATAAGTGAAGTCGCCAAACAGACCGGCAATCTCCGGCAAGATATCACTCTTGTACGCGCGAGCATATTGCCGTTTGGGGCTGGAAACCCATGCCCAAAGGCCCGCAAGGCCGGCAATACTGAGACCAGCAGCGCTATCATCGCTGCTACGCAAAAACAGCAGCCAATAGTCGACAAACCCCAAGAGAGGCGTGAGCAAAGCGGCGATTGGCAATGCCAGCTTCTTGCGCATCTGAAACATTTTGAGTTTATCTCGACGCACATCTTCAAGCTCGTCCAGTTTTGGACGGCACTGGTCGAGAAAGCTTGCTGCGTCCAATTGCTCGGCCTGACTTATATCAAGATCTGGCGAGTTGGCGTTGTGTCTGGTTTCGTTGCTCATAGGAACATCATATAATGATCTGATAAAATATAGATTACTGTAATGAAATCAGAGCCTACCACCGAAGCTGCAAGCGTAAACAAAATCGGAAATTCCATTTATCATTATACGGCGAACTTTGCCCGATTTCACGCCCTTCCCTGAGGAAGTTTATGCTAGAATGCGGTATCATGATCAACATCTTCAAACGATCTTTAGAAGCAGCTTCTACCTGTTTCTAGCGATATGGATTAGTCCGGCAGCCATTGGCGACCCGATTAAGGTCATTCTAGAAACCGATATGGAAACCGACTGCGATGATGCAGCCGCATTGGCAATGCTGCACCATTTTGCGGACGAGAACACAGTCGAGATACTGGCGGTCATCAGCAATAGCGCCTCACCGGATTCGATCGCCGGTGCCGTCTTGGAATGGATGGATTATGACCGGTCTCAACCGATCGACCTTCCCGTCAATGTCGCTAAAGATAACTGACCGGAGTTTAGAGCCAGTCTGGCGCAACCGTGCCTGATGCAGGCATGTCCGGCTGGGGATAGCGGGCAATCAACATTTCGACGATCTTGTCAGCGACTTTCTCGGCTTCGCGCAGCGGTTCATAGGTCCAGACTTCAAGATCGCCATGCAGCCAGCGGGCAATGCCCCGAGCGATAAAACTCTCGTGTAACCGGTCAAACTTTGCAGACCGTCCGGTCAACCGCGCCATATGCACAGGCAAGCCGAAATAAGCCGCGTCCGACAACATATTGGTGCTATCTTCTGTCACAATCGCGACTTCGGAGAAGAGCAACCAAGCAATATAGGGGTTCGGGCCATCGCCTTCGCCTTCCCAGAACCGCGCGCCAAGTTCATCCGCCAAGGCTCTGAAATAGGCCCGTGCAGGCACCGGCGTCCGGCGTGAGCAGGTAATCCGCAAGCGCCAGCCCTGCCCCGCTATGGCGCGTAATTTCGCGTCGAGACGCAGCATAGCGGCCTTATCGAATGTGTGGGTTTTCGAATCCCCGCCCAGCACAACAATGGCACTTTTGCTTCGCTCGTCGGCGAGATCGGCAAAGGCCATGCCCGCCATCTCGACATCATCGGGCGCGAAGTAGGACGCCGAGCCTAATGTCGACACGACATTTTCACCGGCCAACTCGTCATGCTGTGGCGTAATCATCAGGTCGAATTCGGTGGTGTTCACGCGCGGATCGAGCACGTGCGCGGTGAGGCAATTGCCGCCCGACAATTGGCGGGCCAGCATGCTATAGGGCGCAATGCGGGAGCCAGCTCCAATCCAAACGGTCGGCCAGGGGTCGGTCAGCAGCGCACGCTCTACTGCGGGCAGCGCCCAAAGCGGCTTGATGGCATTGGCTGGCGGCAACCAGCGTAGCGGCGCACGCGGGTTCAGTGTCATCGGCTCCGCGCGGTGACACTGGCCATTGATGTGTGCTATTTTCACCCAGCGCTTGGTGTCGCGCAGGGCATTGGCGATGGCCAGGACCTGTGCAGCATTACCTGCCCGGCCATCAGAGACAGCCCAAATTGAGGGACCAAGCGCGCTCCCGCCAACCGTCACTTATAGGTCACGCTCGCAATTTCATAAGCCCGAACACCGCCAGGTGCGGCAACTTCAGCTTCGTCGCCCTCTTCCTTGCCAATCAATGCGCGAGCAATTGGAGACGTGACGGACACTTTTCCAAGCGCAACATCTGCTTCGTCTTCGCCAACGATTTTATAGGTCGACTCTTTTTCCGAATTGACATCGATCACTGTAACGGTCGCCCCAAACTTAACGCTGGAACCGCCGAGTTTGGACGTGTCGATTATGTCTGCCCGCGCAAGCTTATCCTCAAGCTCGGCAACCCGCCCCTCGATAAAGCTCTGCTTCTCCTTGGCCGCATGGTATTCCGCGTTCTCGGACAAATCGCCGTGTTCGCGCGCAATAGAGATGGCCTGGATGATCGCGGGGCGTTCAACCGACTTTAGCTTTTTGAGTTCTGCGTCGAGGGCTTCATGCCCTTCTCCGGTCATAGGTATTCTTTGCATGTTCGGGTACCAGTTACATTACGTTGCCAGCGACTGCTGGATTGAATTGCCAATAGAGATTGGCATGACTTATCGAGATTGCAAGGGACGCACGCTCAAAGTTCGCGTTTTAAGAGTCTGAATCGCCTGAATCGAGGCCAAAGACGCCGCTAAAGTGGTAAAATACGGGATTTTCCGGTTTACAGCGGTTGAGCGAATCGATGCAGAATCTTTGAGAGATTGCGCACCTTCGGTTGTATTGAACACCAATTGGATGTCCCCATTTATCATCGCATCTACGATATTCGGGTTGCCTTCAATGACTTTTTTCACAGGTTCAACTTCGATCCCCTGCTTCTTGAGGAAGCTCGCCGTACCGGACGTTGCGACCAGTGAAAAGCCAAGATTGATCAACTCCTGCGCACCATCGACAATCGCGATCTTGTCGCCCCCTTTGAGAGAGATAAAGACCTTGCCTTCGGTTGGAAGCGTTACGCCGCCCGCAATCTGCCCCTTCAAAAAGGCGGCGCCAAAGTCATCATCCCACCCCATAACCTCTCCGGTCGAGCGCATTTCAGGTCCGAGCACAGGGTCAACGCCGTCAAACCGGCCAAACGGGAACACAGCTTCTTTCACGGCGATCCGGTTCGGCGTCGCATGACGGAGGTCGAAATCTGACAGCGGGCTGCCAGCCATGACCTTTGCCGCAATGCCTGCGATGGGCGCGCCAACTGCTTTGGCCACGAAGGGAATTGTCCGTGAAGCGCGCGGATTGGCTTCGAGAACATAGATGTCGTCGTCTTTCACGGCGAACTGGATATTGATTAGCCCGCAGACTTTAAGCGCCCGCGCCAAAGCGATCGTCTGTTCGGACAAGCGCCCGATCATTGCCGGCGAGAGGGTGTAAGGCGGCAAGGCACAGGCACTATCGCCAGAATGTACACCAGCCTCTTCAATATGTTCCATAACGCCAGCTATGTGCACGTCCGAGCCATCACATATCGCATCGACATCGACTTCAATCGCGTCTGACAAATACCGGTCCAGAAAGAGTGAGGCATCGCCTGCTGACGCTTCTTCAGCCGCTTTCAACGCTTCGCTGGCAAAGGCGACAATGTCTGCATCGGAGCGGCAAATTTCCATTGCACGCCCGCCAAGCACAAAACTTGGCCGCAGCATCACCGGATAGCCAAGGCTACGTGCAGCTTCAAGCGCTTCGTCTTCGGTACGTGCTGTCGCTGATGGCGCCTGCTGTATGCCGAGCTTGTCGAGCAGCGCGGCCCATTGCTCGCGGTCTTCCGCCAGATCAATCGAGACCGGGCTGGTGCCAAGGATCGGCACACCGGCATCATGCAGCGGCGTTGCAAGCTTGAGCGGTGTCTGCCCGCCAAACTGGACAATCACGCCTGCCAGATCACCGTTTGATTGCTCCCGCGCGATGATTTCGGAGACATGCTCCTCGGTGAGCGGTTCGAAATAGAGCCGGTCGGAGGTGTCATAATCGGTCGAGACGGTTTCGGGGTTGCAATTGACCATGATCGACTCGATGCCGAGATCATCCATCGCAAATGCCGCATGACAACAGCAATAATCAAACTCGATCCCCTGCCCGATGCGGTTTGGGCCGCCCCCGAGGATAACCGCTTTGCGACGGTCTGACGGGTTGGCTTCGCACGCCGCCTCGGCCTGTCCAAAGGCAGGCATTTCATAGGTCGAATAGAGATAGGGTGTCTTGGCTGCAAATTCCGCTGCGCAGGTATCAATCCGCTTATAAACGGGCCGGACACCTAAGCCGTGCCGCGCCGCCCGAATCTCGGTTTCAGTCTTGCCTGTCAGAACACCAAGCCGCGCATCTGAAAAGCCAATAGACTTTAGCGCCGTAAACCCAGCCGCGTCCGTGGGCAGGCCATCACGCCGGATACCCGCTTCCCATTGGATGATCTCCGCTATTTGACGCAAGAACCACAGATCAATGCTGGTAATCGCATGCACGTCTTCAATCGAAATCCCTTCGCGAAATGCCTGCGCCACGATCCGCAAGCGGTCAGGCGTCTGCTTGGCAAGTGCACCGCGCAAAGCGTCATTGTCCTCGAACTCGACCTCATCTAGCCCGGATAATCCGGTTTCGAGCGAGCACAAAGCCTTCTGCAAACTCTCCTGAAACGTCCGGCCAATCGCCATGGCTTCACCGACAGACTTCATTGCAGTCGACAAAACGGCTTCGGCCCCGCGATATTTTTCGAATGCAAAACGCGGAATTTTGGTGACGACATAATCGATGGTCGGCTCAAAGCTTGCGGGCGTCACGCCGGTAATATCATTGTCGAGCTCATCAAGCGTATAGCCGACGGCCAGCTTCGCGGCGATCTTTGCAATCGGGAAGCCTGTTGCCTTGGACGCCAATGCCGACGACCGCGAAACGCGCGGGTTCATCTCGATAACAACGAGCCGTCCGTCTGCCGGATTCACGGCAAATTGTACGTTCGAGCCGCCCGTCTCCACGCCGATTTCGCGCAAGACTGCCAGCGAAGCATTGCGCATCACCTGATATTCGCGATCCGAAAGCGTCAAGGCTGGCGCAACCGTAATCGAGTCGCCGGTGTGCACGCCCATAGGGTCGATGTTTTCGATCGAGCAAATGATGATGCAATTGTCCGCCGTGTCGCGCACAACCTCCATCTCGTATTCTTTCCAGCCCAAGAGGCTTTCATCGATCAGTACTTGAGCGACGGGCGAAGCTGCCAGTCCGGAGCGAACGATCGCTTCATACTCTTCGCGATTATAGGCAACGCCGCCGCCCGTCCCGCCGAGGGTAAAGGCTGGCCGAATGATCGCTGGCAAGCCAACTTCGTCGAGCGCATCCATGCCATTCTTCAATCCGGTGATCCGGTCATAAACCACTTTGCCATTGGCATCTTTGCTCTCGGGCGAGCTGACGATGACCGCACGCGGATTTTCCAGTCCGATCCGGTCCATGGCTTCGCGGAAGAGTTTGCGGTCTTCGGCCATCTCGATGGCATCGGCTTTTGCCCCGATCAGTTCCACATCATATTTTTCCAGCACACCGGATTTTTGCAAATCAAGGGCACAGTTCAGCGCCGTTTGCCCGCCCATGGTCGGTAGCAATGCGTCGGGCTTTTCTGCGGCAATAATTTTCTCGACAAAGTCTGGTGTGATTGGCTCGATATAGGTGGCATCTGCCAAATCCGGATCGGTCATGATCGTTGCCGGATTGGAATTGACCAGAATAACGCGGTAGCCCTCGGACTTCAGCGCCTTGATCGCCTGCACGCCCGAATAGTCAAACTCGCAAGCCTGTCCGATAATGATTGGCCCTGCTCCAATCACCATAATCGACTGGATATCGGTACGTTTAGGCATAACTATCTCGCGCAATTTTGGACGCCATGAGAGGGTCTCATCGCGCTGGTCGGTTCTGGTTTAAAAGCTAAGCGGGACTCCTATTCAATTAATCCGGTTTGGGGAAGTGCCCAGATGCCGCCAAACCCATTTTTTTTGTGGACGATGCCCAAATATAGGGGCTAGCGCCGTCTCCGCTCAACAAATCAGAAGCCGATCGGGTGAAGTCCGGCCCAACTGATACCGCAGAGAGATAGCTAATTTTCGCCCTTTAATTGCATTTTAATCATAATAATACACTTTAAGTAGTATTTATTATCCGGAAATTGAAAATCAACAGTCAGTCCCCCCTCCCCACAGCCACACCAAATGGCTCGAAAAAGAAGCGCAAGTCCCGCCTCTTACCTTTTCTGATTCTTGGGGGAAGCGCATTGGTCGCAACCGCGATCGTGCTACATAGTCCGGCCCCCGCTCTCGGTCAGCCTGACCAGAATGTGGACGTTGATTCGCGGGATGCCCCGGGCTCCGATACCGCGCCCTCCGAGGAGGCCCCCATCGAGGGTCCGCATGGCGCCGAACCAGCGAGGTCCTCCCCCCCTCAGCCTGTTACCGACGAAACGCTCCGCCCACAAGCGTCGCCCAATACAGATCAAGAGGCAGATCATGGTGCCGAGAGCGCCCCTATGGCTGATGATGACATCGCGCCCGAAGAACACGACAAAAGTGACGAGGACGAGGGTGAAGATGACACTGGCGCAGGTGTGGTCCTTCTGGCCTCGAAGGTTACACCGCAAAGTGACATTCCGCAGAGCCCGTATGGCGCTATAGCGCCGCCAAGCCCAATAGGCGACATGCCTTCAGATGATCAGGACGGCCCAGTTCTGCCCGGTGAAGGGCCCTCACAGCCCGATAATGATTCCGATCAAGATGATGGCGGTGGCCTTTTTACGATTCCTCTCCCTCTCCCCATTCCTGTTCCTCAGCCGACGACCATACCTTTGCCAATCCCATTGCCATCCCCATCGGCCCGTCCAGCCCCTCAGCCGGAGTCAGACGCTGTATCTCCCCCGCCATTGGTCGCTGCGCCCATTCCTGCATATGTCCCTAAGCCGACACCCCGCGGTTCCCATTATGTGCAAGTCCACGCTACTCCGCACGAATACTCGATATGCGAGATTTGGTTCAGCCTGAAGGAAGCCTATCCGGACCTGTTCGCCTATGCTGAGCAATCGGTTTCACGGCTTGATCGCGAGGACGGCTCAGTCTGGTTCCGCTTGCGCGTGGGTGCATTTGAAACGAGCGAAGCAGCCGCGACATTCTGCGCCCGTTTGAAAGACGAAGGGCATGAGTGTTTCGTCGTCCCCACAGCCAGTCCTTGAGCTAATCTAATCTGCGACCAGCCGGTAACCGATCCCGCGAACAGTTTGCAAATGGATGGGTTCGCGCGGATCGGGCTCTATCTTTTTGCGCAGCCGCGTCACCTGCACATCAACCGATCGATCGGACCCCAATGCCGCTTTCTCCGCCAGATCGCGACGGCTCACCGGTTGGCCAACATTTTTGCCCAACAAAACCAGAAGTTGCGTTTCGGACTCGGTTAGATAGACGCGTCGGACGTCATTTCGCAGCTCTCCCTTGGACACGTCGAAAGACAGTCCCGACATTTTGATCGGCTGCCCGGTCTCTTCACGGGTTGACCGGCGCAAGATTGCCGCAATCCTCAAAGACAGTTCTTCTGGCTCAAACGGTTTCACGATATAATCGTCGGCGCCACGTTGAAATCCATCGATCCTGCTTTGCAATCCATCGCTCGCAGTCAGCATCACCACAGGCAAATCACTCTTTTCGCGAATACCGGCAAGCAGGGACAATCCGTCTTCGCCGGGCATCATCACATCGAGAATGGCAAGATCAAAATCGACACTGCGCATAAATTTGCGCGCGGTTGCAGCATCTGGTGCAGCAGTCACCCGATACCCGCCGCCCGACAAAAACCGCTTTAGCAGAAGCCGCAGCCGATCATCATCATCAACGACGAGCAAGTGCGGGGCTTCAGCCATTGTCCGCTCCCGTCAAGGCATCGAGCATCGCCCGAGCTCCTGCCACACTCTCGGCCCCTGCAATACGGTAAGCGGTTCGCACCCGATCTCGCAGCGCTTCAACGATAGGTGTCATCAACGTGTCGGCAGCATCGCTCAGATATAAGCGACGTTGTCGGCCATCGATCCTGCCACGTTGTTTGCGCACAAGATCACGCCCATCTACCCGACCAAGAATGCGGGCAAAGGTTGGCGCTGTCATGTTCAGTCTATTTCGTAAATCCCCGACCACACATCCCGGATGCGCGCGTATCGCCAGCAGTACGTCCATTTCGCTTTGGCTTAGCTCCGCCGCCTGCCGTACCTGGTCCACCGCCCCTCTCAACTGCCGCTCGGCCGCTAAAATCAACCCGACGCCATGATCGAGTTCTTCATCTAGAAGGAAAAGTCGCCTATCCATAGCAAGGACCAAATATAAGTGATTTACGGTTCATCGGTTGACTTCAATAACTACAATCTGAGAATGAGACACAAACAGCACAAAGTGCAAGCAAAGGCATACACAAGATGAGCTTCATTCCCTATGACGACCGCGACGGATTTATCTGGATGGACGGTGATTTTGTTCCGTGGCGTGAAGCAAATGTCCACGTTCTGACCCATGGGATGCATTATGCCTCGACGGTGTTTGAAGGCGAAAGAGCCTATACCGGCGAGATATACCGCTCCGAGCATCATTCGCAGCGACTGGAAAAATCTGCAGAAATTCTCGGCTTCGAGCTGCCATATAGTGTTGCTGAAATCGAAACCGCCAAGCGCGATGCGCTGGCTAAATCGGGCCTAGAGAACGCCTATGTGCGTGCATTCGCATGGCGCGGCTCCGAACAGATGGGTATCCTCGCGACGGAAACGTCGGTGCGGGTTGCCATTGCAGTTTGGAGTTGGGGCGATTATTTCGATGATAAAATGGCAGGCGTCCGGCTCACTAATGCTGCCTATGCCCGCCCCTCGCCTGAAACCGCGCCATGCCATGCAAAAGCTGCGGGCCTTTATATGATCTGTACTGTGTCCAAGCAAAAGGCCCATCTTGAAGGCTATGCCGATGCGTTGATGCTCGATCATAAAGGCGATGTTGCCGAGGCCACGGGCGCGAATATTTTCTTCACCCGCGATGGCGCAGTGCATACGCCAAAAGCCGACACGTTCCTCAATGGCATTACGCGACAAACCGCCATTCGCCTTGCCAAAGCCCGGCAGCTTGAAGTGATCGAACGGACGATTACACCAGACGAGCTTTCAACCTTTGACGAATGTTTCATTACCGGCACGGCAGCAGAGATCACGCCAGTCAAAGAAATCGCCGAGCACAATTTCAAACCATCAAGTGTTTGCGAAGCATTGGTCCATGACTACGACCAATTGGTAAATCGCAAAATCACGCTCGACTGGGACGCTTAGGGCGCGCCACGGCTACAAGATTTCGCGTGCATTCAGGCCTATGCTCACGGCATGGGCCTTATTGCTTGCATCGAGCTTCTTTTTGCAATTCTCGATATGTTTGCGGACCGTGTGAACACTAATATACAGTTTTTCTGCGATCTTCGCCTCGTTGCAGCCAGCCGCTGTGTGTTGGAGAACTTCGATCTCTCTTGGCGATAACACATATTCGTCTGGCCATTTTGTGATCTCTGGAAACCGCTCAAAAATGGTAGCAACCAGTTGGCAGACTTGATGTACAACCGAGTGAAGATCACTTGCATCATGGCCACTACGAAAGGCGACGATTCCAAACGCGAGCGTATCCTTTATGGCCATTGGTATAATAATCGCTTTATCAGTTCCGAAAGCCCTAACGCTTTTGCGAAACTCCGAAACGATATCGTCGTCTATCACCGAAAAACGATGGGTTAGAAAATCAAACGGCTGCATCAGCGCCATGGCCTCCATACATATCGCCCATCTCACATCTTCAGGACATACAAGATAAGGGGCCTCCGGCTCGTCGGTTGGCCGCGTGTAAAGACCGACCTCAACCGGAGCACCATTCAGCCGCACAGCGATTATATTTGTCAGCAGAAATCCTTGCATCTGGTCGTATTTAGGTAAAATTTCCTGGAGGTCAGCAAGCGAGCTGGACTCCAACACCTCAGTTAGAAGCGCTTTCGGAACAGGCCTCTCTAGCAGTCTTTTATCAAGCATATCTATTACGTCCCCCCCCAATGCACACGCGGAACCCCTTTCGCATCTGCAGTTGAAGAATCAAGGATGTTCGAACATGCTCCAACAGTAAACGAGTTTTTGCAGTTCCTCGTATATTTGGCGAACCGCAGAAGTATTTGTTCAAGTAAAACTAAATACTTTCAATGGAGCGCAAACGCGTAATCGTTTCCAGTAATTGCACAGATTCTCGGATCGCATCAAATACACCTTCTGCGGGAGGTTAATTTACATCAACCAATGATTCTAGGGGAAAATACAATGCTAGTGACAGGCAAGAAAAATGCTGAAAATTCGGATATGAAAAGCCAATTAGACTTCGCAACCATTATGGAGTCTTGGAACGCCGTGGACGGCAGACTCGAAATTTTGGCGAAGGCTAACTTTGCGGACGAGGATCACACATATCGTCTGGAGAACAAATGGCTGGATATGCAGAGCCAAATCATGGAGGCGGTAAGCTTGAAGCAGGCATCATCAATTGAAGACGTTCACTATAAAATGGCCCTATGGTTTCGGGATACGCCGGATCTAGAGCTTGTTCGTACCAAGGAGTGCCGAACGGGTAGATTGCTGTGCTCGATTCTGCGGGACTTAACCGAGCTCACCGGAAGGTCAGACCTTGTCGATATCGAACGCATCAATCGTCTGGTTCATTGCGAGGATTAGACCAATCGCGAGTTCGGCGATCAACAGCCCCTTTTGGAGCGAGATTTAAACCCTCTCGCTCCAGCCTTACCCTGCACCGTTGACGATGGCTGGAGAGTGACGGCTTCCGCGCGAAACTGCCTACTCTACAAGGCCGGTTGCGTAGCCCATAATGTGGAAAATTTCGTTCTGCTCCATGACGCCGCTGACGAGTTCGGCGCCCGGTCCGCGCGCGAATACTGGCACATCTTCTCCTGCGTGGGTTTCCGAGGGCGACGGTAAAAGCGCTTGCTGGCGGAAATTGTTGGCCACGGTATCAACATCCGAGAGATCTGGTCTGGTGCAATCAGTATTCGGCAAACAGGCTGACGGCCCATTGGCATAACTCAGCGTCGTATAGGGCTTGCCATCGGCCGCCTGCGCTTCGGCACCGCCGGGATATGTGACCTTGCCCAGAATAGGGTTATTGCGCCTCGGATAGCCCTGAATGGTGAGCGTGTGGGAATGGTCGGCCGTCACGATGATCAACGTGTCCTCTTCGCTGGTCATGTCGAGCGCGGCGGCAATGGCCTCGTCAAACGCAACCGTGTCGCTAAGTGCACGCGCGGCATTGGCGCCATGATGGCCATGATCGATCCGCCCCGCTTCGACCATCAACACATATCCCTCCTCGTCTTGCGAGAGCCGTGTGATCGCAGCCCGCGTCATCTCTTCAATTGAGGGTTCTCCGCCAACATCGCTATTGCGATCGATCTCATATTGCATATGATTTTGCTCAAACAGGCCAAGCACCCGCGCACCCTGAGACAGCATCGCACTGTTTAACCCGTCGCGGTCAAACACAGTGACATGGTCTTCGGATTTGTTGGCCCATGCCTCGGCAAGGTCGCGCCCGTCCTTACGCTTGCCACGTAAAAATTCGTTTTCCGGATCGGGTTGCTTATCGGTGCGAAAATGTCGTCGGCCTCCAGCCAAGGCTATCTCGAAATGGTCGCCCTCATCCCACTCGATAAATTGTCGCGCGGCGTCAGCGCAGCCCTGTGTGTCTGCGTCCTCATTCAGTTCTGTATCGTCTTCCCAGTCACGGTTGACCAGCTCGGCATAGGCTGCCGCTGGTGTCGCGTGGGTAAGGCGCGCAGTAGAGACAATTCCCGTCGACAAGCCTGCGCGTTCGGCCAGCTCAAACAGAGTGTCGGTGCCATTTCCCGCAAGTGTTGCGCAATCGGAATAGGTCGCATTCTGGGTCACGCCGAGCGTTCGCGAACGAGACTTGACCCCTGAAACCATCGCCGTCGCCGTCGATGCGCTGTCGGACACTTGGCTGTCATGCGAATAGGTTTTTGACAGTGCGGCATGAGGCAGTGTGTCCATGGCCAAAGAATAGCTCTCGCCATCAATACCTTTGGATTGTCCGGCATAAATCCGTGCTGCCGTCACGGTCGACACGCCCATACCATCACCAATGAACAGGATGACATTTCGGGCCGGTTTCACGCGGCTGCGTGCGGCGCGTTGTGCCACGGCTGCAGCCGCTGAAACATAATAACTGTCGCCAGCCTGTAGAGGGGTCACGCCGACACGTCCCTCAAGGTTTACCGCCTGCACGGGCACATCAGCAGCAGCCGCACCAATCGGCGTATCATGATCAGTCCCCGCTCCACAGGCTGCCAGAAGACTTGCCGCACCGGCGATTATGACCCAATTCCGCTTCATATTCTCTCTCCTAGCTTTCCGTAACCTTGTCAGACTTCCGATGTAGATTTTGCTTCCGCTTTGCCCATTTGCGATACGACGACGCCGACGAGAATGAGCCCGCCGCCCAATATTTGCAACGAGAACAAAACCTCATCAAACAGCCACCATGAGATCCCAGCCGCAACGACAGGTTGGACCAGTATCAAGATACCCGCAATCGCCGCCGGTGTCCGGCCCAGTCCAAAAATGATCAGCCCCTGCCCTAGGCATTGTACGACCAAAGCAAGCATGAGCGGTGCATGCCAACCTCCCGCCCCCGTCGGCATGAAACTCTCGCCAGAGAACAGGGTCACAAATCCAGCAGTGACCGCCTCGACAAAGGTCACCCAGAACAGGACATCAAGCCCGCCAAGGGTCTTTCGGGCGATCTTGGAACACAGCAAATAGAACGACACCATAACTGCCGCGCCGACCGCCAATAAATCTCCCCTGAGCGCGCCGCTTGTCCCGCCATCGCCGCCTTGGGTCAGCAATGCAGCGCCGGTCAGCGCTATGACGATTGCCAGCACCCACATCCGCGTGAGTTTTTCCTTTAAGAATATCCACGCGATGAACCCGACGCCAATATTTCCAAGGTTCACGATAAAGGTCGAATTGGCGACGGTGGTGAGCGTTAATGCTGCGTGCCATAGTCCGATTTCCAAACCGAAGAATACGCCCGCGATCAGTGCGAACCGGTTCGGCATGGCAGGCAGGCGGCGGTGAACAAGAAAGATCAATGACAAAATGATCGGCGTGGCAAACACGTATCGCCAAAACGCGATCGCCTGTGGCCCCATCGTATCAAGGCCAAGCCGCAAGCCGATCGGGGCGAACCCGATCGCTATTCCGCCGCCCAGCACGAGAAGTGGTCCGACCCAGAGATTGCCGCTCGGGGCTGCTTTGTCGGCGCTCATAGTCCGTCAACCTGTTGACGAATTGCCTCGGGCGTGGCTCCGGTAGCCCGCATTGCCTGTAGTGTCATAGACTTATCTCTCTTGGCATAGCGTTTACCGGTTTCGTCGACCATCAAAGCATGATGCGAATAGATTGGTCTAGGCCAATTCATAAGCGCTTGCAGCAAGACATGTATATGTGTGCTCTCGCGCAGGTCTTCTCCGCGCACGATATGGGTAATGCCTTGCAGCGCATCATCATGGGTTACCGCCAGATGATATGAAGCAGGCGTGTCTTTTCGCGCCAAGACAACATCGCCATGGCGTTCCGGCGCGGCCTTGACGAAGGTGTCTGCGTCGGGGCTACGTTCACAATAACCAAGTGTCTCATAGTCGGCACCCAATACATTGCGGGCACGCGCAAGTGATAGCCGCCACGCATATGGCATACCTTCGGCGAGCTTAGCCTCTTCTTCCCGGGCAGAAATCTGGCCACCGGTAAAGGCTACGGCTGGAGCATGGGGCGCGCGTCCAATCTCGGCCATAACCTCTTTTCGGGTGCGGAAACACCGGTAGAGCAGGCCTTTCTCCCGCAGCGTATCGAGCACTCTTGCATAGTCGGAAAAATGCTCGGACTGGCGTCTGATCCCGCCATGCCATTCCAGACCCAGCCAATCGAGATCTTCCAGAATTGCTGCGTCATATTCAGGACGGCATCGGGTTTGATCAATATCCTCGATCCGCAGTAAGACTTTGCCGTTTTCGGCCTGCGCAGCCTGCCACACGGCCAAGGCCGATGCGGCATGGCCAAGGTGTAAATATCCGGTTGGAGATGGAGCGAACCGCGTTGTAAAAACCGTCATACTCCCTCCAAATTCTTCGCCCCATACGAGGCACAGCCGGCACGGCGACCGCTAGATCATTGTCTTTGGTATGTTATCGGCCCGTTGAGCCAAAGCCGCCCGCGCCGCGCGATGTTTCGTCAAGAATAGCAACCTGTTCCCAAGCTGCTTGGGTCACAGGCGCAAGCACCATTTGAGCTACGCGTTCTCCGCGTTCGATGACAAAGTCTTGGTCACCCAGATTTATCAGGATGATTTTAATTTCGCCGCGATAATCGCTGTCAATTGTACCCGGCGTATTGAGACAGGTAATGCCGTGTTTTGCAGCAAGGCCAGATCGTGGTCGGATTTGCACCTCATAGCCGAGCGGAATGGCAAAGCTCAAACCTGTCGGCACCATGGCACGAGCACCCGGAGCAAGTGTGAGCGGCGCATCGGCGGCCACAGCAGCCCGCAGATCCATGCCGGCAGATCCTGCCGTTTCATATGCAGGTAGATCCAGTCCTTCGAAATGATCCAAGAGGCAGACTTCGATTTTCACCTGTTTGGCCATCTTGCTAGCCCATTCCTTCGCGGCCGATAGCGTAAAAGCGTTCGCGGCGTTGGCGTTTGATCTCATCCGGCTTGAGCTTGAGCAAGGCTTTAAGCTCCTTCTCGATGACCTTTCCGGCCTCACGCACAGCAAATTCCGGATCGCGGTGCGCACCGCCGACAGGCTCCTTGATAACACCATCGACAATGTGCAGCTTGAGCAAATGCTCGCCAGTAATCTTCATAGCTTCGGCCGCATCTTTGGCTTTCACCGCATCACGATACAGGATCGATGCGCAGCCTTCGGGCGAAATCACCGAATAGATTGAATGCTCGAGCATTAGCACTTTATTGGCAGCTGCAATCGCGATCGCTCCGCCCGATCCGCCCTCGCCTATAATGAGAGAAATCATCGGCACAGGCAGCGTAAGGCAGCGCTCTGTCGAGCGTGCAATCGCCTCCGCCTGTCCGCGTTCTTCGCCCGCTTTGCCCGGATAGGCTCCCGCCGTATCGACAAAGGTGAGCACAGGCAGGTTGAATTTCTCGGCAAGATTCATTAGCCGGACAGCTTTGCGATAGCCTTCCGGGTGGGCCATGCCAAAATTGTGCTTTAGCCGGCTCTCGGTGGTCGTCCCTTTTTCGTGGCCCATCACAACCACAGAGCGGCCTTTGAACGTGGCAAGTCCGCCAAGAACAGCATTGTCATTACCAAACACGCGGTCGCCAGCAAGTTCCTGATAATCTTCGAAAAGATATGTTACATAGTCTGAAAAATGCGGACGGTTCGGATGCCGTGCAACTTGGGTCTTGTGCCAAGCAGAGAGGCCGGAATACAGCTCTTTAAGCTGACGTGCAGATTTGCTCCGCAGCTTCTTCACTTCGTCAGAAATCGACGGGCCTTCGCCGGTGGCACCCAGCGCTTCGAGTTCCTGAATCTTGGTATCAAGTTCAGCAATCGGTTTTTCAAAATCAAGATATGTCGTCATGGCACCCTGATTAATACGAGATTCCCCAATGGCAAAACGGTTTCGCCTGTTAGATCACGCAAAATGTCCTAATTTTTCATTTTGGCGAGCATCGCCCCCATCGCTGCGTGGACGGTTTGCATGGCTTGAAGCGGGCGTACCATCACCTTGAATTCGGTAATTTTACCGTCCGCGTCCCATTCGATCAGGTCGGTCCCGTTGACGTATTTTCCGTCCATTTCGGTTTCAAATTCAAGCACGGCCCGCTGTCCGCAATCAAATATGCGGACATACCGGAAATGTTCGTTGGACAGGGTTTGTCCTGCCGCGCCCAGATAAGCCATGGTTATGGCTTTGCCGCGCTGGGGAGAAAACACGACAGGACTGTAGAACACGACATCTTCGTGCAAAATTTTGTCGAGTAGGCTGAGGTCATGGCTCGCAAAATAGTCCATCCATGCCTGTAGCCAAGGCGAGTAGCCCGTTTTCTTAACCGCCGTTTTTAGCATATTATCCCCCGTTCATTTACCATGACGTCGTCCACTCTAGTCCCGCAAACAGAATTGCAGCGGGTATACGAGATTGATACCCGATGCGATTTGACCGTTGACCTTGAATGGCTCGAACCGTGTTGCCTCTGTTGCCCGCACAGCTTCGGCCAGAAAGAGTGGATTTGAGCAAGCTGCAATCGCATTGCTCACGACGCCCCGCCGCGAAAGATCGAACTTTACTTCGCAGATCGCTTCGGTCGGGGGCGAGAGCGCTGTTCTGGGATAATTGGGCGTCGGCGCGGCGACAGGAACAGGTGCAGCAGATGTCGCCACACGGCTGGCTGGGCCGCCACCGAGCAGCTCATCCTCTACTTCTGCGGCGCTGACGCGTCGGTCCCATCCTGCCGGATAGACGATGCGAGCCTCGCGCGCGCCAGCCGATCGGCATTGCGCGATCTGTGTACTTGGCCCCGCAGCTGGCCGCGGCTCACCTCTGACAACCGGCGCTGTCGGTCGACTGACAACATCCCTGAAACCGGAGCAGCCCGCGAGCACCGCCAAGAACAAGATACCGGCAAACAGACGCATTATTGACCAACAAGCGGTCGGGCAATCATGGTTTCGCTCGCCCCGTCAAAACAGTCACCAAAATATCCTATCCACACACTGGGAAATTCGGCATCAATGAAAGTGATCTCGACTTGGCCCCAATATTCCGAGACTTCGCCACTATCGTCCGGACGAAGCATAGAAAAGCCGCAACCATCGACTGGGTCACCACCAGCGTCCACGACTGGCGCCTCATCCAGCATCCATATACCGTGATAAGAACCGCGGTTCTCGGTAACCCCCGCCAGTCCATCAATATATAGCCTCATGCCATCAACCGAAAAAACCGCCATATCGCCATCATCGATCTCATAGACGATGGTGCTATCACCGCTTGTCCATTGCTCATCAGCAAAGGCAGGGCTGGACAATCCGAGTATCGCGCCGAACGCCGAGGCCGCTGCTATCAACCGTTTTTTCATCGAGGTATTCTCCATTTGAGGTTATGCGCCTAGAGGAAACTCCGGGCCGCAAAAGAGCTTAGGCCTAATGTTACCCCAATTTGCGGCAGACTAAAGGCAGGGAAGCACCAAGTGCTACCGTTAAGCGACATCTGTGTCCTGATAGGCCAGAGGCAAACTGCGAAGACGGGTGCCGGTTGCATTAAAAATCGCATTGGCAAGCGCGGGCGCAATAGGCGGTGTACCCGGTTCGCCGCCGCCGCCTAGCCGCGCGCCGGAATTGATCAGTGTCACGTGAATCTCGGGTGCTTCATCCATGCGGACAATCTCATAATCGTGGAAGTTCGATTGCACGACACGGCCCTGATCAATGGTAATCTCCCCATAAAGCGCCGCGGTCAAACCATAGATGACGCCGCTTTCCATTTGCGCAGTGAACCCATCAGGATTGATAACAAAGCCCGGATCGGCGGCGACATAGACATTGGTGACACGCGGCATGCCGCCCGTCATATCTACCTCGACCACTTGCGCGCATATGGTGCCAAAGCTCTCGACAATCGAGATGCCTATCCCTTGGCCCTCGGGCATTGTTTTCCCCCAACCGGCTGCTTTTGCTGCGGCATCCAGAACGGCAATATGGCGCGGCTTTCCGGCCAGAAGCGCACGGCGATATTCGTAAGGATCTTTTCCGGCAGTATCCGCCAGTTCGTCAACAGCGCTTTCAATGTAGAAGCCATGTTGGGTGTGATCAACCGAGCGCCACGCACCAAAGCGCATATGGTGGTCACTTTCGATATAATGCACGAACACATTCGGCAGATTGTAGATCGGGTGAGCCGCTTCTGGCGGATCATGCTTGTCCACATATTGCTGGTCCCAAGACACCGGCATCCCGTCATCATCGAGGCCAATCTTGAACCGGCTGATCGATGCCAGACGATACCAATCTTGTTGGGTATCTTCTTCGCGCGACCAGATCATCTTGACCGGAAAATCGCACTCGGCTGCAATCTCAGCTGCCATGACAGGATAGTCTGGTGTCGCGCGTCGACCAAAGCCGCCGCCAAGGAACTGGTTGTGCACGGTGACATTGCCTTCCTTGAACCCAAGCGCTTCTGCAACCGTATTGCGGGTGCCTAATGGGTTTTGCGACCCTGTCCAAACCTCCGCAGTACCAGCCTCACGGTCTATGCTGACGGTCGCATTGAGCGGCTCCATCGCCGCATGGGCGAGAAACGGCACCTCATATCCAAACTCGACCGTATGCCCGCTGTCTTTGAAAGCCTTGCGCGCATTGCCGTGCGCGATGTCTTTCTTCTCTTTGCCTGCTTCGACGGCCTCGGACATCATTGTGCGGAACCGGTCATAAACGCCTTCTTGATTGAGCGTACCCGCTTCGCCTTCATCGAACGTAGCATCAAGCGCATAGATCGCCTGCTGGGCTTGCCAATAGCCATCGGCAACGACCGCAACAAAATGATCTTTCTGAACGATTTTGATGACCCCCGGCATGGCTTCCGCTGCGCTCGTATCGACGCTTTTTATCGTCGAGCCAATCACTGGCGCGCCCATAACGGCGGCATATTTCATACCCGGCAAATCAGCATCAATCCCGAACTTGGCCGTGCCATCAACCTTAGACGGAATGTCGAAGCGCTGCTTCGGTTTTCCCATAATCCGGTACTCGGCGGCCTCTTTCATCTTGGGCTGGGAGGGCGGCATATGCTTGGCTGCTTCTTCAGCAAAATCTGCATAACGGCCAGACTGGCCAGACGCATCATGATAGACATGCGAGCTTTCTGTGCGCAGCTCGCGCGCCGGAACTTTCCATGTCTTCGCCGCAGCCTTGACGATCATCTCGCGCGCCGCCGCACCGGCAATGCGCATGCCGCGCTGTCCCGTCAGGCGGATAGAGGTCGACCCGCCCGTGATTTGCATATCCATATTCTTGGAAAGGGCCAGAAAAACGCCGTCCACAGTGCCGTCCAGAAATCTCGGGATCGTCGCCTCACCAGCAATGTATTCCCGCGCGAGGGCATAGTTTGCAAAGTCTTCATGCGCCGGCGCTTCCTCGAAAGCGACATGCTCCCAATCGGCATCCATCTCATCGGCCAGCATCTGTGTCAGCGCTGTCGGTGCGCCCTGCCCCATTTCCGAATGCGGCGCTATCGCGGTGACCAGATTGTCTGCGTCGATTTTGACCCATGTATTGACAAGCATCTCGCCTTCACCGGCAACCATGCCCGCCAGTTTCGGCGCGCGGTGACCGGGGCGGATTGCAACGCCAACAACAAGCGCGCCGCCTGTCAGAGCGCCTGCGGTGATAAAGCCTCTTCGTGTCCACTTATTCATCGGGCTGGCCCTCCGCTTCCGTCGTCTCTGGCGCAAGCACCGGAATAGTCAGCGCCGCTTCTTTGATGGCTTTGCGAATGCGCGTGTACATCCCGCAGCGGCAGATATTTCCGCGCATGGCCGTGTCGATGTCATCATCGGTCGGCCGCGGGGTGGTTTCGAGTAATGCGACGGCGGACATGATCTGGCCGGATTGGCAATATCCGCACTGGGGCACCTGATTGTCGATCCAAGCCTGTTGCAAGGCGTGAAGCGTCCCGTCGGCACTGGCGATCCCCTCAATGGTGGTAATCTGTTTGCCATCAGCAAACCCGACCGGCGTAGAGCATGAGCGTACCGGCACACCATCGACATGCACCGTGCAAGCGCCGCACTGGGCGATACCGCAGCCAAATTTCGTGCCTGTCAGTTTGAGGTTTTCACGGAGCGCCCAGAGGAGCGGCTGGTTCGGGTCAACGGAAATGTCTTCGCGTTTTCCATTTACAATGAGTGCGACCATGATGTGTCCTCGCGCAGTGAACGAAATTCGATTTGTTCAGGATACACGATTTAGGGGAATTGCCAAGAACTCGATTCGCGTGTTCAGAGGGAGTGATCAGGAGACACTCCCCCGCCCAACCAACTCAGACTTTCTCGGGTTTGCTTGCCAGCGTGAACACCAGTGCAAGAATTGCCGGAACGGCCTGCACAAAGAAGACTGTGGGTTTGACGGTCAATGCCCCCCAAACACCGGCAATGATGACGCAGAGCAAGAAAAAGCTTAGAACATCTCGCTTCTTGGCAACCAGTCCCCACACCAATCCTGCCACCAAGAACCCGTTATACAGTCCTTGATTGGAAGCCATGAAACCCGTTTGGGCTGCAAAGGCTTCGGTCGTATCAAACATCTGGTATGCGATCGGGTGCTTCCAAAAAAACATCTCTACGGTCATAAAACCAAAATGAAGGAGCGCCACGAGCCCTGTGAAAATTCCAGCCAGTATTTTCATAATCATCCTCCAGCGGCCGCAATATGCCTACCCGTCTTTAGCATCAACCAGATCAGCCAAATCCGCAATCACTTTGGCTTGTTTCCATGTTGCGTCATCTTGCATTTTGCCATCGATCATGGCGACACCGGACCCGTCAGGCATCGCCTCCAGAATGCGCCGTGCGAACGCAACCTCTTCGGCGTCTGGCGAGAAAACTTTCTTGGCTACAGCAATCTGGTTGGGATGCAGGCTCCACGCCCCCGCACAGCCAAGCAGAAACGCATTGCGAAATTGCTGTTCGCAAGCGTCAAGATCTGCAATGTCGCCAAACGGGCCGTAAAACGCCTTTAGTCCGTAAGCGGCACATGCGTCGACCATGCGGGCTACCGTGTAATGCCAAAGATCCTGCTGGACACTCACGCGCTCGCCGCCATCTTCGCGCGGATCTTCAATGACACGGTAACCAGGATGCCCGCCGCCAACACGTGTGGTCTTCATGGCGCGGCTTGCGGCGAGATCTGCAGGCCCAAGCGAGATGCCCTGCATACGCGGGCTGGCGGCTGCGATGGCCTCGACATTCTTTACGCCCTCTGCGGTTTCCAGAATAGCGTGGATCAGGATGGGCTTGGTAACCCCTGCCTTGGCTTCGAGCTGGGCCAGCAATTGATCGAGATAGTGAATGTCCCATGGCCCCTCCACCATTGGCAACATAATGACATCGAGCTTGTCGCCAATCTCTGTCACCAAGGTCGTAATATCATCGAGACACCACGGGCTTTTGAGCGAGTTGACGCGGCTCCATAGGCCAGTGCCAAGCGCTGCAAAATCGGTCGCCTTGGCCATTTCAACAAAGCCATTGCGGGCAGCTTCTTTCTGGTCTGCCGGAATGGCATCCTCAAGATTACCAAGAATGACATCGGCTTTTGCCGCCATCGCCGGAACCTTGGCGCGGACCTTTTCGATATGCGGCGGAACGAAATGGATCATCCGCTCAAGCTTGATGGGCAGATCGCGCAGCGGCTCTGGCGCGCCAATAGATAATGGTTTGAAAAACTGGCGCGGGGTCTTGTCTGTCATATCTGGCTCCTGAACTGGGCTGACCCTATGGCCAAATGCTGCACCGCGTCAATTTCCCTTTTTGCTAGTCTTTGTTAGCTGGAAGCTGCATTTGCCTTACGCTTTTCCAGTTCGGCGAGGTTGCGATTGTGGCTCTCACGGTCAACCTTGTAGAAGCTGATTGCAATGAGCATCAGCGTCCAGAGTAGCCAGAGTGTGGGCGCATACCCTAAACCAAGCCGGAAGAGCGCGTCGCTTGCGACCTCCCCGCGCTCGGGGTTCTCAGGCAGTGCAGCAAAGGCGAGGACGAACCCTGCCCCCACAGCGCCCAACCCTTGCGACGATTTGCGAATGAAGGTGACAGCGGCATAGAAAACACCCTCCGATCGCCTTCCCGTTTTCAATTCACTGACCTCGACCAGATCGGCGATCATCGAATAGAGAATGGCTTGCCCCGCAATGATCAGCGCCACATCTATCGTGTTCAACCCGATGACCAGCGGGAAGAGGATCGGGTTGCCATTTTCCGGCATCAAGCCCATAAGCCTCAAAGCCACGCTCAGAGGGGCAATACCGAACGCCAGCGCACCAACAATGATCGCCGCCCTTTTCTTGCCGAACCAACGCACCGCAATCGGCGCGAACAGCCCTCCCATCACCGCTGATCCCATCACCAGAACCAGCGAAAAGAAGATTTGCAGTTCACTGAACTCCCAAAAGAAACTACTGACAAGGAATGTCAGCCCGGCCGCCACACCGCTTGCCATGCCGCCAAACAAAGTGGCAGCAAACAAGGCAGCAAAAGAGCGGTCGCGCAGCGTTTCGAAAATCTCGCCAAAGATTTTTCTGATGGTCAATTTGCGCTTTGGCGGCGGCGCTTCGAAGGTCGGGATACGGCTATGGGTGCCCCATGCAGAAACGACAATCGCCAGAAAGATCAGGACCGAGCCCATCAATCCGAAATTGGCATAAGCGTCGCGGCTCATCAGCCCCTCGGGATTGCTCGCCGAAACGGCAAAGATCACGCCGAACCCGATCACCGACACAGCATTCCCGCCCGTCCAGCCAAAATAGATCCGGAAGGCTTGCAGCTTGGCCCGCTCGTCATAATCGCGCGTCAGCTCGGGCAAGAGAGCCGAGCTGGGCGTTTCGTAAATTGTAATGAAGGTACGGATCAAAGCTGCGAGGCAGACAAGATAGAGCAGTAAAGCCTCATGCGACCAGTCCGGCGGATTCCAGAGAAAGTAGAATGACAAAGGAACCGGAATTGCCGCCGCATACATAAACGGATGCCGCCGCCCCCATTTGGACCGCCAATTGTCGGAAATAAACCCGACAATCGGATCGCTAATCGCGTCGAACACCAAAATGAATAAAAGCGCCAAGCCTACCAGCCGACCGTCCAGCCCGATCACCGCACCATAAAACAACAACAGAAAATAACCGAATGCGCCATCTTTGACGCCATAGGCAACCGAGCCGAAGCCATAAGCGAGCTTGGTCAGCAAAGACAGCTTGCCGCCAGCTACTGCCATACTGGATGCCTCGCTCATATGCCTGCCCCCTGCCATTTTATTGGAATGAGCGTGCCATAGAAGACCGGCATGTCCAGCCCTAGCGCTAGGGAAACCAGAGCAAATCTAAACACGCAACGAAGCCCGTTTGACTTGCTCTATGCAGGATTCTGAGGCACTTGACGCCCTATGGACACGACCACTGACCTTATCGACGCCGATCTTGCCGACACAATGGAAGATATGGGCAAACGCGCTCGCGCAGCTGCCAAGACGCTAGGCTTGGCAAGTCCGGACGCGCGAACAAAAGCCCTCATCCGCATGGCCGAACTGGTACGCGCCAATACAGGCGACATATTAGACGCCAATGCAATGGATATGGATGCGGCACGCGCCAAAGGTATTTCGCCCAGCATGCTTGACCGGCTGGAACTTTCGATGATGCGGATCGAAGCAATTGCCGACGGTCTTGATGCGGTAGCGGCACTTGATGATCCGGTCGGGCGTGAACTCGCGCGCTGGACTGTGCCTTCGGGACTCGACATTGCGCGCGTGAGCACGCCGCTTGGCGTGATCGGGATTATTTATGAGAGCCGTCCAAATGTCACCGCGGATGCGGGCGCGCTATGTATACGGTCAGGCAACGCAGCCATTTTACGGGGCGGATCTGAAAGCACACATTCATCAGGCGCAATTGCCGATGTGTTGCGGCAGGCCCTTAGAGAGACTGGACTACCTGAAGACGCGATCCAGAAAGTGCAGACTGTGGACAGAGCTGCGGTTGGGCACATGCTCTCCGGACTTGGCGGCAGTGTCGATGTGATTGTGCCGCGCGGTGGGCGTTCGCTGGTCGAGCGCGTACAAGCCGATGCGCGTGTGCCTGTGATCGGGCATCTTGAGGGATTGGTCCATATGTATGTCGATGGCAGCCTTCCCCTAGAAGAGACGGTCGAAATTGTCTTGAACGCCAAACTACGCCGGACCGGAATTTGCGGCGCATTGGAAACGCTTTTGATCGATGCCAGAGCTGCAGCGGCGCAGCTTGCTCCGTTGGTGGCCGCATTGCAGACAGCCGGATGCGAGATACGCGCAGATGCAAGGGCGCGGGCGCTGGTGCCGGATCTGTTGGCAGCCGATGATGACGACTGGCGCACAGAGTATCTTGCCGCCACTCTATCGATCAAACTCGTCGACGGATTGGACGGCGCGCTCGGTCATATTGATACTTACGGCTCGGGACATACCGAATGTATCCTGACCAGTGACGAGGCGGCGGCTGCACGCTTTTTCGAGGAAGTCGATGCTGGCATCGTTATGCACAATGCCTCGACGCAATTTGCCGATGGCGGCCAGTTCGGCATGGGCGCCGAGATCGGTATTGCGACAGGACGTATCCATGCACGCGGACCGGTTGGCGCCGAACAGCTCACTTTGTTCAAATATATTGTTCGCGGGAACGGCCAGACGCGGGCCCCCTAGACGAGACGCCCGCGCACCGGCAAAGCCGAATTGACCGGACTAAAAGGTAACTTTTGCGGCCGCAATATAACCGACAGGATTATCATCAAACGAGTTTTGCGTACGGCGATTGATATTGAGGTAGAGCTTTTCATCAACGACATTGAAGTGTCTTGCCGTACCGACCTTGGTGTGGCCCTGAGCCAGCGCAACCGGGCAATAGCCGCCGAATTGCGGGACATAACGGTCAGGGTCATTGAGAAACAGGTCGCGGTTTTCCGCCGACGCAAACCGCCACTCTGTATTGTCCCAATTGGCCGTAAATTCTTGTGAGCCCGCAACCGGACCAGCTTCTGTCTGGTAGGAGACGACATCCTGTCCATCAACAGCAAATGGCTTGCCGTACCAACTACTTTGTCTTGAAGCTTCTTCGGCGGTTTGCACGGTCGCGCCGTCTTGAGCCACCACCGAAACGGGAAATGCGACAAAAACCACCGCAGCGCTAAGCGCTGAAATAATAGACTTTTTCATAAAATAACCTTCCAATGGGGCCTATTTCTCATCCTACCACTTCAAACAACACAGACAAACCACTGATTATCACATGCGTGATAGCAGGGCGTGTTCTCGCCCATGCAATGTGTTACACATATTGTCCGGCGATCATTCCGCCCAAAGCTATAAAGGACTGCCCCTCTGACCGACGCACATGACCTAGACCTCGACGATAACGCATTGCGCGTCGGCCTGTTTGGCGGCTCGTTCAACCCCGCTCACGAGGGTCACTTGCATGTTGCCAACACGGCACTTGACCGTCTGGCGCTTGATTGGGTCTGGTGGATCGTAGCGCGCGGGAACCCGCTCAAGTCCGATCATGGGGATTTTGCCAAGCGCTTAGCCTCGGCAGAGATGATAGCAGAGCACCCCCGAATGCGGGTTCTCGACATCGAACAACGAGACGGCCTGACCTATTCCATCGACACGATCACCCAACTGCAACAAGGCAACAAGACCGTGCGTTTTGTCTGGCTCATGGGCGGCGACAATCTCGAACATTTTCACAAATGGAAAGCGTGGGAGACGATTGCGATGCGCGTACCCATTGCAGTGATTGCCCGCCCCGGCGCAGAGCTTGGCGACAGTGCATTCGAGCGCCGCTTCTCCAGCGAGCGTATTCCAGAAGATGATGCAGCTAACCTCGCCAATTACCCCGCACCTGCATGGACCTATCTAACCGGCGAAATGAACCCGACCAGCTCAACCGCGATACGGGCGCAGCGGGATATGTAATCTCCCCGACTTGGCAGCATAGGAATTTGGCGGCGTCCTCATTCTTTGCGTTATGGCTGGCAACTACGGAAATGCCCCGGCCCTGATCAAGCTCGAACTCACGGTGTGCCCAAGCACGGTTTCGAGCCAATTGGCCGTTTCGATCATTTTCCCGAGATCAATGCCGGTTTCGAAACCTGCCCGCTCAAGCATGAAAACGACATCTTCTGTTGCGACATTCCCGGTAGCCGCAGGCGCGAACGGGCACCCGCCTATCCCCCCGCAACTCGCATCAATAATGTTCACCCCGGCTTCAATGGCAGCAAACACATTTGCCAAAGCCGCACCGCGCGTATCATGGAAATGCGCCCGCAGATAAACATCTGGCGCTTCAATGCGCACCTGTTCGAACACGTCGCGCACCTGCCAAGGCGTTGCCACACCTATCGTGTCACCCAACGCAATCTCGCTAACGCCCGCGCGTTGGGCCTGTGCTGCAAGGTTTGCGACAACTGCCGGATCGACATCGCCATCATAAGGATCGCCAAACGCAACCGAAATTGTAGCAGAAAGCGCAATATTCGCGTCATGAGCGAGCGGAGCACAATGGGCCAACATATCGGCCGTTTCCTGCGGGGTCATACGTTGATTGCGTTGACCAAACGCCTCACCCGCAACCAGCACAAAGTTGATCTCGTCGGCATCGGCGTCAATCGCACGCCGCATCCCCTTTTCATTCAAAGCCAATGCGATCCGACTCTTGCCTTTTGCCTTGTTTGTTTTGTGAAAAACCTCTGCACTATCAGCCATTTTGGGGACAGCGCGGGGAGAAACAAAGCTGCCGATTTCCATTCGCCGGACCCCGGCCTCATCAAGCCTCCCGATAAATTCGACTTTTTGCGCAACCGAGAGGTCCGCTTTGTCATTTTGCAGCCCATCTCGCGGACCAACTTCCACAATATCTACACGTTCGGCCATATTTCGGTGTTTCTCTCTTTGAATGAAGAACATTGAGCTAGGCTCTTACCTTCGCTACATAGTCGTTAAGTATGTTTAGAGTCACGTATTGGATAGTTTTAACATCATGGCGAATATTTTTTCTCCCCCTCTTTTTTCGGCAACCGAACAAAACAATACTAAAGAGCTGCGCCCGCGCTTCAATGCAGCCGGACTCATTACCGTGATCACGCAAGACGCAAATTCAGGCGAGGTATTGATGCTAGCCTGGATGAACCAGCAAGCGCTCTCCAAGACAATAAAAACGGGCAAAGCCACGTATTGGTCCCGATCTCGCAAGAAACTCTGGATCAAGGGTGCGACGTCGGGCAACACGCAGCAGGTCGTCGAAATGCGGGTCGATTGTGATCAGGACGCTATCTTGATGAAGGTCAATCAAACCGGCGGCGCTTGCCATACCGACAGGAAAAGCTGCTTTTATCGCGAGATAACTGATGATCGGCTTTTGAAAGAACGCGAAACGGGGTAAGAGCGGGTCAGACATTTAGGGGGTGTCTTATGAAGGTTCGATCAATTTTATTGAGCGCGGCCATGCTTGCCGCTTGCTCTGGCGGCTCTGACACCGAGACGACACCTGCCAATTCGGACGCCAATCCGCAAGATACCACTGCTACAGAGTCTGCCGTCCCCAGCGCGATCCCACTACATGTGCTCAAGCTCGATTGCGGAACAATCCAGATCTCGGATCTGGACGGGTTTTCGGATGCGGGTGATTTTGCTGGCCAGTCCGACACGTTTGCCGACACGTGTTGGCTTGTGCGCCATCCAGAAGGTGATCTGCTATGGGACCTGGGGCTGCCAACCGAACTGGTTGGCGCCGGTGAGCAGGAAAGCGATGTGTTCACCCTGTCTATGGACCGAACGATAACAGATCAAATGCGTGACTTTGGATATGCGCCTTGGGATCTCGACTTTGTTTCGATTTCCCACAGCCATTTTGATCATGCCGGACAAGCAGACCAATTTCAGGACGCGACCTGGTTGGTCCATGAGGCCGAGTACGAGAATATGTTCCCCGAGAACCCCCAGCCTGTCGAGAATGATCCCGATGTCGATGGTGAGGTGACCACTCCGTTTGCCAATTTTGCGACATTGACCCACGAAAAATTTTCAGGCGAGTATGATGTGTTTGGCGACGGGTCGGTTCTTATCCTGCCAACGCCCGGACATACACCCGGCCACACAGCTCTCCTCATTATGCTCCCCGAAACCGGACCAGTTCTGTTGACCGGCGATCTTTATCACCGCCGCGTAAGCCGTACCCTGCGCCGTGTGCCGCGATTTAATTCGGATGCAACTCAAACCATGACATCGATGGATTTGTTCGAAGCCCGTGCGGAAGCACTTGGCGCCAAGGTCATCATCCAGCACTCTTCAGAAGATATTGCCGAGCTTCCTAGCCCGCCAGACGCACTGCGCTAGAGACTAGATACGACGCAAGCGCCCCGTTTCGTTTACGCGGGTTTCAAAGCCTGCAACGCGTGATAGCGAATAATTGCGGTCGACAATGCTCGAAACTTTATAAAACTCGGCCCGCACCGCTTCGGCAGAGATATCGAGCAGTGTGAAACCGTTACCATCAGGATCAAACCAGTTCACCTCGTCATTTGCATCAACATACATCTGACCCAGATCTTCAACGCCGGATACAAACTCTCCAATGCCAGGAGACGTGACCGACGTGCAGCCAAATTCAACGCCGCGCGGCTCACCTTCCGCATCCTTTAAACCATTGGCCCAGCCTGTATGGGTATCGCCTGTGAGCGTCACAAGCGACGCATTGGCAGATTTCGCAGCCTCATAGAGACGTTCCCGCGCCGCCGGAAACCCATCCCATGCATCAAGATTATGCGGTAAGCCGAATGCCGACATGCCGATCAACCGTTTTACAATCGGGCCATTGGAACCGGCATTTTCAACAATTTTTTCAATCTGGGCTGCAGGGATTTTTTCGGGAAAATTCGGGAAAGCAGCCCGCGCCATAATCGTCTGATTGGCCAAAACCTGCCAGACTTTACCTTCATTGCTCGAGCTTTCCAGCTGGTCGGCTAGCCAAGCTTCCTGCTGGCCTCCAAGCATTGTACGCGTTGGGTCATTCACGTCTTGCAAGGTCTTGCGGGCAACCTGTCCGATCTGATCATTTGCAACGCCCGTTAGCCTCGCATTCCAGCTAATCTCCTCGGATCGGCCTGTTAAGCGCGTTTCAAGGCACATAAGACTGGCCAAATCTCCGAAATCGAATCGACGCCACAGCGCAGATCGCGCAGCCCCCTGCACCGGATCGCGTACCGGCATCCACTCCAGATAGGCTTGCACAGCCTGTTGTTTGCGCGACGTCCAGCTACCTTCGCGCGGGGATGTATGGTTTTGTGCACCAGTCCTGTAGCTGTTGTTTGCACTTTCATGATCGTCCCATGTGCAAATCCATGGCGCAGCAGCATGAGCCCTCTGTAGAGCTCTATCCGATTTATACTGAGCGTGGCGGGTACGGTAGTCTGCAAGACTGGTAATCTCGCCAGCTGGTTCGTGTTCGCGGCCTAAGGCCTTGCCGACTTCACCACCATATCCATCGCGGCCATATTCATAAATATAGTCGCCCAGATGGATGATTACATCGAGATCGTCTTGTCGCGATAGTGCGTCATAGACATTGAACTGGCCAAACGGAAAGTTCGAGCATGATACGAATGCAGCGCGTATCGGCGTGGTACCGGATGCTGCCAGCGTGCGGGTTCGTCCACTTGGCGAAGCGACAATGCCTGCATCGGTAAAAACTGAGAATGCATAATAATAGTCGCGTGCCGGCTGCAACCCCGTAACATCGACTTTCACAGTGTAGTCGCGCGCCGAAGAGGTCTGGACCGCCCCCGCCTGAACTTCGCGCGTTAATCCGGCATCCTCGAATATCTGCCAAATCACTGTAACTGAGCCGGTTTGAGACGTGTCAGCAGGTGTGACCCGCGTCCACACAATCGCCCTATCGGACAATACATCGCCCGATGCAACTCCGTGATCGAAGGACACTGCGCCCGCATATGGAGCAGCAATTTTACCGCCTGTCTGGCAAGCTCCAAGCATCGCGCCACCGCCGGAAAGCGCCAGCATATTACGCCGCGTCAAGTCATTCATGATACATCCATCCGATCTCTCTCGGGATTAGCATATCTTTTTATGGCGGATTATTCGAGACGAAACTTTGCGCAGCCAACAATGTCCTGCTAGATAGCCGCATGGATATTTTCTCAGCAACAGCAACAGGCGAAGACTCCGGCGCAAGGCTCGATCTTTGGCTTTCTCAAAAGTGTGAAGCGGTTTCGCGATCACGCGTTAAGTCCCTCATTCAATCCGGTGCGCTCAAAGTCGACGGGCAGATTGTGCGCGACCCCCGCGCAAAGATTATCGCAACCGGCGTATATGAATTGCAAGTTCCCGATCCTGTACCCGCGATTCCGGAGCCAGAAGACATTCCCGTCGACATTTTGCATGAGGATGACGATCTGATTGTCGTCAACAAGCCGATTGGTATGGCCGTACACCCTGCCCCTGGCAGCTGGACCGGCACACTGGTCAATGCCCTACTGCACCATTGCAAAGGCAATCTGACTGGGATTGGCGGGGTCGAACGCCCCGGCATTGTGCACCGGATCGACAAACTGACCAGCGGTGTCATGGTTGTGGCCAAATCCGATGCGGCCCATAGCGGCCTGTCGAAAATGTTTGCCGAGCACACAATGGAGCGCACCTATGTGGCGCTGACGCGCGGTGCGCCGCGCCCATTGGTCGGAACGGTTGAAACACGGCTTGCGCGTTCAAATGCCGATCGTAAGAAAATGGCTGTGGTGAAAAACCCCGAAAGCGGCGCAGGCCGTCACGCGGTTACCCATTACAAGGCGATTGAAACCTATGGTATGCTCGACAAAACCGCCGGGCTTCCTGCCGCTGCAATGATCGAATGTCGGCTAGAAACGGGCAGAACCCACCAAATTCGGGTCCATATGAGCCATATTGGAGCGCCGCTGATTGGTGATCCCGTCTATGCCCGCAATAAGGGTATCAAAGCGCATGGCGCGGGAGACGCGTTCGATATTGCCAAGCGGCAAGCGCGCAGTTTTGACCGGCAGGCACTTCATGCGGCGAGTCTCGGCTTTACCCATCCGGTCACCGGCAAGGATGTCTTATTCGAAGTCGCCATGCCGGACGATATGGCTGCGCTGGCCAAAGCGCTTAAAAAGATGCCGAAAGACGACTAAAAATCCGGTTTTTCGAAAAAGCGGCGGGTGCAAAACAAACAAAAGCCCGCCGCGCTCAAAAAATCGGTTTATTTCGTATCCTCCCCCTTTAACCGGGGCGATCTTATCTTACATCTAATAGATGAGGCAGACACGAACGAGCTGCCTCACGCGCTTCGAAACAGTATTGCCGCTAAGCGGGATCGTATTTCGAAGCACAAATTATGGACGTTCGGCGCCGAAAACGGGCTGGACCAAATAGACAAGAGGAAGGCTAAAATGGCCGTATCGACTTCAATTGCGCTCAGCCCCGAACAGGGCCTATCGCGCTATCTCACCGAAATTCGCAAGTTTCCAATGCTTCCCAAAGAGGAAGAATTTATGCTCGCCAAGCGCTGGCAGGAACATGAAGATTCGCAAGCAGCGGAAAAAATGGTGACGTCGCATCTGCGCCTCGTTGCCAAAATCGCAATGGGCTATCGCGGCTATGGCCTGCCGATTGCCGAGGTGATTTCCGAGGGCAATGTCGGCCTGATGCAGTCGGTCAAAAAGTTTGATCCGGACAAAGGCTTTCGCCTCGCAACCTATGCCATGTGGTGGATCCGCGCCTCAATTCAGGAATATATCCTGCGCTCATGGAGCCTCGTAAAACTGGGCACCACGGCTGCGCAGAAGAAATTGTTTTTCAACCTACGCCGCATCAAAGGCGAAATTAATGCCATCGAACAAGGGGATCTGCGGCCCGAGCAAGTGACCGAGATCGCGACACGGCTGAACGTGTCCGAAAAGGAAGTTATCTCGATGAATGGCCGGATGTCTGGCTCTGATGCGTCACTCAATGTTCCGATGGGACAAGACGGCGACATGGAGTGGATGGACTGGCTCGCAGACGAAGAGCCCAATCAAGCGGCGGAATTTGCGGTTAAGCAAGAACATGATGCCCGTATGGATTTGCTGACCAGTGCGATGTCGGAATTGAACGAACGTGAGCAGCATATCCTTACCGAGCGTCGCCTTAGCGACGAGCCGAAAACGCTTGAAGAACTCTCCGGCATTTACAGCGTCAGCCGTGAGCGCATCCGGCAGATCGAAGTGCGCGCTTTCGAAAAACTGCAAAAATCGATGAAGCGCATGGCGAAAGACCAAGGCTTGCCGGGGGCTTAGTTTCTCAGTCTTGGGCGGGGGCTTCGTTGGCGCGCTCCCGCTCGACAACCAATTGACCGTAAGCCTCAGCATCCGCCACATCGAGATTGAAGCCCAATAGTTTCCAGTCTTCGCCATCCTTTCGCCAATTCGTGCTCAAACTTGCAGCCGTTGTCGAATAGGTCACCAATCCTGAGCAGTCTACGAATTGCCCCGACAGTTCTCCAGTGCCAGTATTCGAGTTCGCCGAACAGTTCGTTTCACCAATTTCATTAGGCGGACCAAGTGTGAAGATCATAGTATTTACGGGCTCGAGCAACTCGTCAGTGATACCGCTCTTCTCCGAATACAAACCCTCGTCAAAGGGAGGTAACCCCCTATCCAAGGCCGTCTCTATAAAGCGGTCATTTATTGGCTTGACCACACCGATATTTTTAAAAACACCCACCAAAGCGAAGCTGCATGCACCAAACAGCAAGAATACAATACCACCAATTAACCAGCCCCAAGGAAACTTCTTCTCGGGTTCCATTTCATAATCCAAGCGCGTCACGCCCATCTCCCAAACTACCCCATACCGTTGATCCTTGTACAAATCCGATAGGACGTCCAGTCAGGGTCTACACGCCGCACCTGTTTTCGCGTAAATGAAGGTAGACTGATTGAACAGACAGGAAACCCCATGCGCAAATCTACTCTCTTCGCTTCGCTGCTTCTGGCTCTAACCTTCCCCGCATGTGCGCAGGAAACACCACAGGAACCTGCAACCGCTGCCCAGTCGCTGCCCTTCTCGCCTGTCATTGTGTCGGGGGATACGATTTTCCTTGCCGGGCATCTTGGGCGCTTGCCGGGCACGAGCGATTATCCGGACGGCGGCATTGGCGAGGAAACGCGCCAGACGCTGGAAAACATTGGTGCAACGCTCACCACGGTTGACGCGACACATGCCGATCTTGTGCGCTGTCAGGTGTTTCTCGCTGACATTGCCGACTTTGCCGACATGAACGCCGCCTATCGCAAATTCTTCCCGAGCAATCCGCCCGCGCGCACCACTGTTGCTGTCTCCGGACTGGCTGCCAATGCCAGCATCGAAATCGAATGCACAGGCCGTATCGGACATGGGGACCGATAGACATTCCGATACTCTCGATTAGCGACCCCGCAGACCCGCGACTGGCGCCTTATGTCTCCATACGGGAAAAGGATCTGACGCGCGGACATGGCGGCCGATTTATCGTTGAGGGCAAAGTTACGCTCGCAGCTTTGATCCGGCGCTCGCGATTTGCGCCCGAAAGCCTGTTTCTTGCCGAGAACAGACTAGAGCCGTTGGCGGAGCTACTGGCCGAATTGCCAGACAGTGTGCCCGTATATACGGCCCCTCGCGAGATTATGGATCAAGTGGTTGGCTTCCCGATCCATCGCGGGGTACTTGCCTGCGCGCAGAAAGCTCCGCCATTGGATTTGGCGAACCTGCTAGCTGGCGCAAAAACAGTTCTAACCCTGATCGGGCTGTCCAATCATGACAATACGGGGGCCTGTTTTCGCAATGGGGCAGCCTTTGGTACAGACGCTATTTTGCTCGATGCAGAGAGCTGCGATCCGCTTTACCGGAAGTCTATACGCGTGTCGGCCGGCACGACGCTGACTTTGCCCTTTGTTCATGGGGAGACGCCGGAGCAGATATTCGATGCGCTGGCGGCAGCTGGATTTACGATCTGGTGCCTAACTCCGCGCGCCAATGCGCCCGCTATTTCCGATATGGTGCGCCCTGACAAATTGGCCTTGGTCTTGGGGGCAGAAGGCCCCGGCCTGCCAGACGCATTGCTCGCACGCGGACAGCCTGTTCGTATCCCAATGACCGACGGCTTTGACAGCATTAATGTCGCCACAGCCGGAGCCATTGCTCTTAGCAGTGTGTTTCAAAGATAGGTTTATCCGCCCCGCTCTTGGGCTGACCTTCAGTCAACCAGCAATACACAAACCTTGTTTAATAGCGCGCGGTTTCGAAAATATGGGCCAATATACCTCTAGGGCCAAGTGCTTCGCGGGTGTTATATTGGGTTCTATGGCGAGTGATTTAACTGCTGCGCTCGGCTCGACGCGAAGCAGAATATCCAAGTCAAAAATACTGGAGAACGCGATGACAGAAGCAAAAAAGCGGACAAATCAACTCGGTCGGATTTTGAAGACAGGTGCCCAAGGCTTGCTAGCCGTTTATGTGCTGACGGCCTGCGCAACGAGCGGCATTGTTTCTAGCGATTCGATCGCTGCCAAAGCCGACACACAATGGAACGCGATCCTGGAAAGCGTTCCGCAAGTACAAGACGCCGAATTTACCAATGCCGTCCGGCTCATGACCGGAAACTTGCTCGTTGCTGCGGGCGAAGACCCGGCACAATGGCAAGTTGCAGTCTTTGATGCTCCCGAGACATTCAACGCCTTTGCCTTGCCAAACAAACGCATCGGCATTTTCACAGGCCTGCTAACCACGGTCGAGAATTCTGACCAATTGGCCGCCGTGATCGGGCACGAGATCGCCCATGTCCAACTCAAACATGTTGAAGCGCGTCTCAATCGCGCGATCGCGCCGAGTATCCTGATCGGGGTTGCAAAACTACCAGGCGCACTGTCCGGCGTGCCGGTTCTGGAAACGACTGGCAATGTCGTCGGCGGGGTTGTCTCGGCCGGCACAGTTCTGCCCTATGGCCGCGACCAAGAAATCGACGCGGACACTGCGGGGATTACTTATGCTTTTGACGCGGGCTTCGATCCACATCAGGCAGCCATACTCTGGCGGCATGTCGAAGAGAAAACCAATGAAGCTGGAACGGCGACCCCTGAATTCCTGTCGACCCATCCGAGCAATGCACGGCGTATCACGGCGCTGGAACGAAAAGCGCACGAGCTAACACAAAGCGAATAGATACAAGTCTCGACGTAACAGGGCCGCATCAAGGGTGCGGCGGTGTCTTCCGATAGCGCGCGATACAGTTTTCATAAGCCTCGGTTTCACACCAAGCGGTAATCATGATCGAGGTGTCAGGCGATGCGGTGATCGTGCTGGGAACGTTAAGCCAGAAAAAGCGGCCCGTTTCGTCTTCAATGCGTGCCCGCATCACCAACCTTCCCCCCATCCCCATGCCAGAAGTTGAATTGAGGATACGGGCGTTAAACGCGCCTTGCACAAACTTGTATTGCGGGGCCATCAGAGGCGGAACAATAAATACGGAGGCAATGGCAAGCCCAACAAGGCAGATCAGCATCTGATTGATACGTGTTTTCAAAGATGTCTTTTCCATCTTGATCATATGGCCCCGTGACGCCTTGGAAAAACCCCTTGAATTAATTGGAATCGTTCCATGGGATCGAGGCATGCAGCAAACGGACAAAAAAATTCTCACACAAGCGTGATGCGCAATAACGCATTTTTCACTCGCACTCAGCGGCAGGCCCGCGCATATCCGCGGTTCAGGTAAAATTTGACTGCCTGAATTGTGTTTCTTATAGGGAGTTCCAAATGAAACTACGCACCGTATTCGCCGCCATTGCATTGGCTGCGACCCCCGCCGTCTTCGCTGCCCCAGCACTTGCTCAGGCGCCGGCACCACAAATCTATACCGCAGAAGACAGCAATGTCGCTGTTGGTGGTTTCGACACCGTTTCTTACTTCTCCGGCGTGCCCGTTGAAGGTTCGGCTGATTTCACAGCTACTTACAAAGGTGCAACTTTCCAATTTTCCAATCAGGAAAATCTGGACACGTTCAATGCTGCTCCCGCAAAATATGCTCCACAATATGGCGGCCACTGCGCATGGGGTGCGGCAAACGCAGCTGCTTACCCAGGTGACCCCAAAGTCTATGCCATTGTCGATGGCAAGCTTTACCTGAACTATAATACAGAAGTGCAGCAAGGTTGGGACGAAGACCAAGCCGGCTTTATCTCGAAAGCTGATGCGGCATGGCCGGGCGTTGTGGGCGAAACCACACCAGCGGCAGCTGTCGGTCACGGCTCTTAAACGAGGCTTCGTTCTTAAATGCAAAAGACCGGCGGTCAGTGGATCGCCGGTCTTTTCTTATTCGGGATGTTGATTGGCAATCAGGCACTGCGACCTGCTCGCCTCTATCCTTCAAACGGGTCTTTCATCAAGATCACATCTTCGCGCTCGGGCGAGGTTGAGACCAAGGCGGCCGGACAACCAACAAGCTCTTCAAGCCGCCGGACATATTTTACCGCTTGGGCAGGCAGATCATTCCAGCTACGCGCCCCAGCAGTCGTCTCGCTCCAGCCCGGCATCGTCTCGTAGATCGGCTCGACTGCAGCTTGCGCCGCAGCTGTGGCTGGCAAATAGTCGAGCACTTGGTCGCCGAGCTTATAGCCCGTGCAAATTTTAAGCTCTTCCAAGCCATCAAGCACATCGAGTTTAGTCAGGGCCAGCCCAGTCACACCGGACACCATACAGGCCTGCCGCACCATAACTGCATCAAACCAGCCGCATCGCCGCTTGCGGCCCGTCACGGTGCCAAACTCGTGGCCAACGGTTCCGAGGCGTTCCCCGATGTCATTGTCTTGTTCGGTTGGAAACGGCCCTGCGCCAACACGTGTGGTGTAAGCTTTCGCCAGACCGAGCACATAAGACACAGCTTTAGGGCCTAGGCCACTGCCCGCCGATGCCTGACCGGACACAACATTCGAAGATGTAACAAATGGATATGTGCCATGATCAACATCAAGCATCACGCCTTGGGCACCTTCAAACAGGATGCGCTTGCCAGCCTTCTGGGTTTCGCCAAGCAGTTTCCAAGCGGGTCCGGCATAAGTGAGCACCCGTGGCGCGATTTCCAGTAGCGCGGCTTTCAGCGCCGCTGCATCGGGAGACTCAAGGCCAAGACCGGCACGCAAAGGCGCATGATGGGCAATCAAGCGCGCTAGCTTCATATCGAGCGCAGCTTCATCGGCAAGATCGGCGACACGGATGGCGCGGCGGCCAACCTTGTCTTCATAGGCCGGACCTATGCCGCGTTTGGTGGTGCCAATCTTGGCGCCTTCTTTTGCAGCCCCCTCGCGGGCGGCATCAAGGTCTTGGTGCCATGGCAGGATGAGGCAGGCATTTTCGGCCAGAAGCAAATCGTCAGGGCTCAGCTCGATCCCCGCCTTTTTCATGCCATCAAGTTCGGAGAGCAATTGCCATGGATCGACCACAACACCATTGCCAATGACCGATAATTTTCCGCCGCGTACAACTCCGGACGGCAAGAGGTTCAGCTTGTAAACCTCGCCCTCAATAACCAGCGTATGGCCAGCATTGTGCCCGCCTTGAAACCGCACCACGATATCGGCCCGATGCGACAACCAGTCGACGATCTTGCCCTTGCCTTCGTCGCCCCATTGAGCGCCGACTACCACCACACCTGCCATGTTGAAAACTCCGTCGTTTCAGACGTGGTGACAGGGACACCGGATTCGGATTGATTGCAAGAGCGCTGCTAAGGAAATTGCGCAAATTGCCAAAAATTTGAAGCTTTACCACCAAACTTCAAACATAGTTGTTTGCTAATATCCCATTATGAAACAACTGGTTATGGTCCTCATTGGTGCCTTGCTCGTGCCGATCGCTTCCGCACAAGACGTTGGGGCTGGCGCGCCAATGTGCCCGGGCGCTCTGGAAAGCTCTGTTGTGATGGCCGCGACCGGGCAAAGCTTTGCAGTCCGGACAGAAGGCGTCCCAACCCGATACAATGTGTTTCCGACCTACCGCCAGACAATTGTCTCCAGCGAAGGCGCTGAGCTGCTCAACATGGAAGTTACAAAACTCAACGACGACCGTGACGTCGACTGCAGAACTGAAATGACTGAGCAGCACGAACATATCCTTGACGAAATTACCAGCGCTGCTCCAGCTGGCAGTTTCGCAGAACGGCGGTCAGGCCCGCTGCTTGAGGATGTTGTGGCATGTTTGAAATCCGATCGGCGAAGCTGCGAAAGCCAGAATTCGCATCAGCTGGAAATCGCATATGGTGTGACCGATGAGGACGCAGAGGAATTGCTTTTGGCGATTGAAGCCGGCGCTTATGAATTCACGCTCTACGAAGGCGGCACAGTGTATCGCACCTATTATTTTGTGCCATCGACAGGCAAGCTGCTTCCCGTTCTGGATGGCGGTTGCTAGCCTTATTCCTGCGGCGTCCAGAAAAGTGCGAGCTTCAGGCTTTCCGCAATGCGATTCGCGCGCTCCATAAAATAGGCGGACGCTTCCGCACTTGGTGCTGTGTCGGTCAAAGTTTGCTCAAACAGATCGAGCCAAAGCGCGAAGTGATGCTCTTCGATACCGGCAATGGCTTTGTGTTTGGGCACAGGCTGTCCAGAATAGTGTCCCGTCGATAAAGCAACCGAAGACCAAAACCGCTTCATTGTGGCCAGATGTCTCTCCCAATCATCATCGCCAATCGTGCGCTCGAAGATCGGGCCGAGCTGCGCATGCGTATGGATACGTTGATAAAACGTCTCGACAAGGGTTGAGATATAGGCCTCGGTAACCCCGATCGAAGCAGCGCGGTCTTGTATTT
>JBDVDE010000118.1:0-6264 GCA_039942135.1 Hyphomonadaceae bacterium | reverse complement strand
CGCCGAATGGGTGATCTTGGCGTTCTGGGCATGCGCTATGACGAAAAATACGGTGGCGCCGGGCTGGATGTGATGTCCAGCGTGGTCCTGGCCGAAGAGGTCGGACGCTCCACATTCGGCGGTTTCGCGGCCACGGTGCTGGTCCATACCGATATGGCCTCGCCGCATCTTGAAAACGCCGGCACCCCGGAGCAAAAAGCCCGCTGGATGCCGTCGATTACCGCAGGCGACAAAATCGCCGCCGTGGCAGTGACCGAACCGGGTGCCGGGTCGGACGTGGCGGGCATGCGCAGCCGCGCGGTGCAGGACGGGTCGGACTGGGTGCTGAACGGCACCAAGATGTTCATCACCAACGGCGTGCACGGCGACATCTATTTCGTCGGTGCCAAGACCGATCCAGATGCCAAGGGGTCGCGCGGAATCACCATGTTCGCGAACGAAAAGGGCACGCCCGGTTTCTCGGTCGGACGGGCGCTGAACAAGACCGGCTGGCTGTGTTCGGACACCGCCGAGCTGATTTTCGAGGATGTTCGCGTCCCGGCGGAGAATATTCTCGGCGAGGTCAACAAAGGCTTCTATTCGGTGATGAAGAACTTTCAGAACGAACGCATCGTTCTGGGCGCCATGGCCTGCGCCGAGGCACAGACCGCACTGGACATGACCGTGGACTACGTCAAGCAACGCAAGGCCTTTGGCGGCGTGTTGTGGGACAAGCAAGCCATCCGCCAGCGGCTAGCCGACTGTCAGACCCGGATCGAGGCAGGTCGCCAGCTTGTCTATCATGCAGCCAGGCAGGATGTGGCAGGCCGCGATTGCGTGAAAGAGGTCTCGATGGTCAAGGCGTACTGCGGCGAGCTGGTAAACTCAGTGCTCTACGACTGTGTGCAATTCCACGGCGGCATGGGCTACATGCGCGAAACACCAGTCGAGCGGATGTCACGCGATGCCCGTGTTCAGGCCATCGGCGGCGGTGCCAGCGAGGTGATGCTCGAAGAGGTTGCGAAACGCATGTGAACCGTCAGCCCGAGACGCCGACCATTTGGCGAACACAAGGATAATCTGCGCAAGCATGGAAGATGGTGATCATCAATGACGAAAAGCAGCATGTTTTTCACGGAACCCGAACCGTGTCGCGCTCAGGCTGTCGAGGTGGCCGAGGGCATTCAGAGGATCGTTGCCGACAATCCGGGAAAGATGACCTATTACGGGACGAACACCTATATCATCGACAGCTCTGACGGCCGGTTCGTGATCGACCCCGGACCGGTAGAAGACCACGACCATTTCGAAGCCATCGTCGAAACTCTGGGAGAAGGTGCCACCGGAATTCTCGTCACACATCACCATTCCGATCATTTCGGCGCCGCGCCGGCACTGCGCGAAAGGACAGGTCTGCCTGTTCACGTCTCACGGGTGTTTCCGGACGACGCCTTCGAACCTGACGGATACCTTGACGACGGTGATGTGATCGCCGGGCTCACTGTTCTGCACACGCCCGGTCATGCAAGCGATCATCTGTGCTTCGCACGACCGGACGGGGTTCTGTTTTCTGGTGATCACATGATGGGTTGGAACAGCTCGATCGTAAGCCCGCCTGACGGCAACATGCGCGATTACTGCGCCCAGCTTCAACGATTGATCGACCGTAATGACAGGGTCTGCTTGCCCGGTCACGGCCCCGTGCTTCACGACCCGCAACCCTACATCCAGCGATTGCTCGACAACCGGATGCGCCGCGAAGCAGAGATTCTCGCGCATCTGTCGAAAAAACCCGATACGATCAAGAATATTGCAGTATCGGTTTACAAGAAATCCGACCCGCATATCGCAATGGCTGCCGAACGCAATGCCGCAGCGCACCTGGAAAAGCTCTTCGCGGAAGCGCGGGTTACCAAGAACAATGAGATTTGGAATTTAACATAACCATGATTATGCGTGTAATATATGTAGCCGCAAAGCGATAATGTCACCCGTGAGCAAAGCAGAAGTGTCACTCTCCTCGCAAAACGATGTGAGGATGAGCGGACATGGGATGGTTGATGATGAGCGAGCGCGAGTTGAACCGTGTGGAAGTATTGGCGCAGGTCGATGATGGTCGGCTGAGCGTCGACAACGCGGCGAACATGTTAGATCTGACGCGTCGGCAGATATTCCGGTTGCTGAAGCGGTATCGTCAGGATGGCGCATCGGCGATCCGGCATAAGGCGCGTGGGAAGTCTCCGAACAACCTGATCCATCAGGCCAAACGGGATTATGCGCTCGGACTGATCAAGGAGAACTATCCGGATTTCGGGCCGACGCTGGCCGCCGAGATGCTGGCTGAACATCACGGGTTTAGAGTCTCGCGTGAGACGCTGCGCAAATGGATGCAAGACGACGGTATCTGGCTGCCCCGCAAGCAACGCCGCAGGTTTCATCAGCCCAGATTGCGCCGGGAATGTTTTGGTGAGTTGATCCAGATTGATGGCTCAGATCACCGTTGGTTCGAGGATCGGAATAAGCCCTGCACCCTGCTCGTCTTCATTGATGATGCCACCAGCACGCTCATGGAACTTCGGTTCGTGAAATCCGAGAGTACGTTCAGCTATTTCGAAGCACTGGAAAGCTATCTGCTCGCACATGGTCGCCCTGTTGCTTTCTACAGCGACAAACACACTGTGTTCCGTGTGGCCAAGGACGACGCCAAAGGCGGTGCGCGCATGACCCAGTTTGGGCGTGCGCTGAACGCGTTAAACGTTGAAATTTTATGCGCCAACAGCTCTCAGGCCAAGGGCCGCGTCGAACGCGCCAACCGCACATTGCAGGATCGTTTGGTCAAAGAACTACGCCTTGCTGGTATCTCGGACATGGAGGCTGGGAACGCCTATTTGCAAGGCTTTAGAGAACGCTTCAACGCTCAATTCGCCAAAGTTCCGGCCAAGCCTGATAACCTACACCGCGCCTTAAATGTCGAACCAGATCGGCTTGATGATGTGCTATGCTGGCGCGATACACGTTATGTCGGCAAGCAGCTGACGTTTTCCTATGACCGCAAGCGGATCATGCTGGAAGAAAGCGATGTGACACGCGGGCTGGTTGGCAAATACGTTGACACCTACGCCTTCGTGGATGGGCGGTTCGAAGTCCGCTCAAAAGGCCGATCGCTGCCCTACAAAATCTTCGATATGGATCAGCGCGTGACCCATGCGGCCATCACCGACAACAAGCGCCTTGGTGCCGTGCTCGAGCATATCAAAGAGATGCAAGATAAGGCACCGCCAAAATATCCAGTCAGGACAAATTCTGAGAAGATGGGCTATAAATCAAACGGCAGACGTCCCGGCCGCCCCTCCGGATCACGCACCAAAAAGACGATTGTGCAGGCGGCAAAATAAGCTCAGAATTGACGCTATGAATGCTGAAGAAGATCCCGAGATCATCATGTCCGATCTGTGTGCCGACGTTGAGGTCGACGGCCATTTTCTGACGGTCGATATCTACAAAAGCGATATCGATCCTGGTTGGATTCTGGAAGTCATCAATGAGTTCGGCACGTCTACCGTCTTCGATGACCCGTTCCTGGCTGATGGCCTTGCATGGCAGCAGTTTGAAAAGACCTTGCATGAAGAAGGCCTCGCTGCATTCCTCACCAAAAAAGAAAAACGCCAGCTTTTCCACTGACCTTCGCAAGGCTTACCAGCCCTACGATATATGAGGCCTCCGGGCTGCTAAGCCTTGCTACCCTCAGCGCTTCAGGTGACACTTCTGCTTTGCCCAACCGGTGACATTTCTGAATGGCGTTTACAATATACTTAATGTTGCGATAGTATATTATTGAAGGTAAGGTGGTGTCCGACAAAGGGGCCCCTACCATGCGCTTTCAACTTAGACGACTTTCTCTATGCCTAACCGCTGTAACCGCTTTGGCAACCGGTGTGCTGCCGAGCATCACAAAGGCTCAAACCTATCCAATCGACTGCGCAATCCTTCTCTGCCTGTCCGGCGGTTGGCCCGCTTCCGTGCCCTGCAGCCGTGCCCGTGCCGAGTTTATCCGTCGCATCACGCCTTGGCCTGTGGAGCCACCACTGCAGATTTGGCGCTGTCCCATGGGCGCATCTTATGAGACCGAACGGCATCCGAGCAATGTAGACCGAATCTTCGAAGCCTTTCTTCAAGGCGAGGACTATTCGCCCCGCCAATCGTTTCCAGGCGATGATGTTGCCGTCCAAGCAAGATCAAAAAATGCCGTTTGGCCCTCTTCAGAAACCGGAACGGATGCCATTCCGGCAGACTTCGTGCTTCGCCTCGTCGAGGATCGGGCGGACATCGATATCAGCGGTCCGGAGTTCAATTTTGTCCGATCCATTCGCGTCTTTGATGTACGGTATGCGCGACAGCACGAGTCCGGGCGCGATGGGGACTGTAACCGAAGCGCGACCGTGGTCCTCGGCACTTACGGGACCCAAGGCGATTTCACTTGGCAGAGGTCTTCCGTCACTGCCCTTCCTTCGGCTCACGTAGGTCTTGAACGCTGGGGCGAGCATTGCCCTGGCATTTATCACCGATCCGTCTTCGTCGATTGGCGTGACTATGAGGGCAACTACGGGTTCGAGCAGGTGAACTACTGACCTGCCGCCACGTAGATTTGTCTCGGAAGACGGCTTCTTTGGCGTGTACGACCGCACCGCATACGCGTCGCGGTCCACATGCTGTTTGGCGTTTCGGCAAACACTGCGGGTTCGCTCTGTTCACCTGTCGTCGCTTCTTCCGATCATCGTCAGCGCATCGAAGTCGATTTCTTGCTTCTGTTCGTCACTTATATCCGGCCGGGTTTCCGATACCGGCTGGGGCCCTTGGACGTCCCACATCACCGCATGTGAGCCTGTACTCCAGCGATAAACCCAACCAACAACACTGCACCCATCGGTCCCGATCAGATTGGCGATCGCGACGCCCTCACCCTTATCATCGTTCACTGTTTACTGACTTCCTGCACTGCGGCGCTGCGAATTGCGGCGTGGGGTTGCAGAGCGTTCACTACGACCGCGCGCCGGACTTCGTTGATTTTGGCTACCTGGCCCTCGATGAGGGAATGATCATCAGACCGGGAAAATGGGTTCCCGCGTTCTCAACAATTCATTGGCTTCAAATCCGGTGGTCGGGCTCCGTGGCGGCTTCGACGATCGCCAAAACCTCGAAGGGGTCAAAGCCGATGGCGCGCGCAAGGACGACCAGCTCGACGACGTCGACCCGGCGCTGGCCGCTTTCAATGCGCGCCACGAGGGATTGATGGCACTTGAGCTTGATCGCCACGTCCTCCTGACCGAGGCCCGCCTTGATGCGGGCGTCGACCAATGCTTGGCAGAGTGCCACCTGTCCCGTGCTTCTGATTGTCTTTGCCACGCGTCACATACCTTTTGTGACGTCGCTAGCGGATGAAATCCGTTATCTAAAAAGTAGATATATGAGGGTGTTATCGGCGTCTGGTTTCCATGGGCTGCAAGTCTGATGCTCCCGAGGTTGCCCATCAATCCCCTACCAATTGCAGGAACCGGCCATAGTCCTGGCTGACCTCGCGCGCTTCCTCGAAGGCGCGGGCGCGTTCGCTGTCGAGGCAACGGAAGTAGCTCTGGATATCCTGGATGTAGTCTTCGAAATCGCCACGGATGATGTCCGCATAGTCCCGCGCCGCCTGCGAATCACTTGGCAGAAAAGGACGGGCCGGGGCGAAGCAGGACTCTGCGAAACCCGCGCCAGGGACAACCAGGAGTATCGGTACAGCCCGCAATAGGTGTTGGCCTCTCAACCTGCGGTTTCTCAAACCTGTTATCTCCTTGATCGCGGACACTGGCCGTGACTAGTGTTTGCGTGACCAAACTACAGCTAAAGCACGATATTACATCTTGCGGTTGATAGTATACTACCGTAACTCTGGGCTTCAAGTGGGAATGCCCGGGGTTGCGCCATTGGAGAAAGCGTGAGCCGGGCCATGAACTGGGACATCGAAGCACCAAATGTGGTTACGGAAGCCAGGTTCCGCGAACTCGTGGAAAGCGGCTATAGCGCAGAAATCCTGTGCCAGGAGTCGGCACACAAGAAAGGCCCCAGCTATTACGGGGTCTGGATCATGCGCGTTGTCTCTGATGACGGGGTGGAAAAGCTCCTCGTCACCGCCCGCACGCGGACGACCTACAACGATATCAAGATCCGCGAGTTCAAGACGATCTCCGGCGTGGTGTCTTTCTTCATTGGCCTTGGCTTTGCGCATGTCGACCTGCCGCTTGA
>JBDVDE010000117.1:0-93416 GCA_039942135.1 Hyphomonadaceae bacterium | reverse complement strand
GTTGCGCCACCTCCGCCGCCGCCACCACCGGTTGCGCCACCTCCGCCGCCGCCACCACCGGTTGCGCCGCCTCCACCTCCACCTCCACCGCCACCGCCACCGCCACCGCCTCCTCCGCCACCACCTCCGCCACCCGAGGTGCCATTGTTTACATCTCTGGACGGCAATTCGAGTGCATTTGGTGCGGGGATTATCTCGGCCTTTAATGGCGGCGAGTTCGATGCGGCCACGTTTGGTCTGCTCGCTGCTTTGCCAGATGCCGCAGCTTTCCAATCGGCGACGGAAAATCTTCTTCCGGACGTGACAAACAGTGCTTCGTTTCAGGTATATGAAACGGTGAACAATGTTGGCCGGACCGTGAACCGGCGTATCTTGAATACGCTCGATGAACGCCAAACGGCTGACGGCGGTACAGGAACGGAAGTTGGATTTGCAAACGTAGACTCAGGTTTATGGGCTGATGCGAGCTACCGTTTTGCTGATCAGAGCAACACCAGCTCGTTTGGTGCATCAACCGAGTATGATGCTGATTCATTCAGCTTCTCTCTTGGATATGACCGCGAATTTGATGGCAATACGCTTCTCGGCGTATCGGGCACCTATTCGAATGTCTCGATAGATCTGGCCCGTGAAGCAGCTGACGACGTTGATGTGGATGTCTTCCATTTGGCGGTTTATGGTGCCAAGCGTATCCAGCAATTCTCGTTGAGTGGTCAGATTGGCTATTCGTTTGGCGATGTTAGCGCCGAGCGAACAGCAATTTCGGGCCCTGTAACATCGGATTATGATGTTGACGGCTTCAATGCCCAGTTCGAGGCAAGCTATGATTTCTTGCTTAGAAAAGACGGGTATTTTGCACCTCTGATTGGTCTGCGCTATAGCGGGATTTCCGCCGAAGAGTACACTGAGACAGGTGGGTTGGGACTTACCGTTGATACCGCCGATACAAATATTGTCGAGTTTAGAGCAGGAGCCATTTCCGGCCGTGAATTCGAGTTTGGCGACAACGGTGTCCTCGATACATATGCGCGGGTTGCCTATGTCAACACGATCGGTTCAAACGGATCTGACCTTCGCGCGAACTTTGGTAGCCAGTCGGTTCTTCTTGAAGGCGTTGACGGATCCAATGATCGTGTCGAGCTGAGCGGGGGAGCAGATTTCTTCTCCAGTGGCCGCTTTAGCATCGGCGCTTCGATCGATAGCGAATTGGCAAACTCGTATACGTCGATTGGCGGATCGATCCGACTGAAGGCATTGTTCTAATCATCCGGGAGGCGCTGTCCTTGCAGCGCTTCCCGTTCTTTTTTTCAGGCCTCAAGTCGCTTAAGTTTATTCTAGGCGGCTTGATGTGTGTCTGGGATGGGCGATCCGGGGCGAACTAATGGATATGTCCGCGGCACGCGGAATAGGAGACAGATATGTTACGATCTTTTTTAGCTGGACTGTTTTTGGTCATTTTGTCCGTAGGTCATGCGGATGGACAGTCTATTCAGAATGCAAGTTTTGAAGAGGGATTTGACCATTGGTCAATTGCTGAAGATGTCCGTGATGCCGTCGCCATATCTGATGATGCCTCAACAGGCGAAGCGTCTGCCAAGATCGTCTCTGATGGCGGACATATTGCCCAAACCATATCGCTTGAAGCTGGCCAGCATTACGAGCTGACCGCCCGCCTGAAGGGCAAAGGGCTTCTCGGGATTAAAGTGGGCGACCGGATCTATTTCGAGCGGCTGTCAAATGGTCGCCGGTGGAAGCCGATCACGGTCAAGTTTAATGCCGACGAGGCGACAACGGGGGCCATGTTCATCTCGTTCAATGGCGGGACAGGCCGGTTTGATGATCTCGTGCTTACGGCGAAGGGCGCGCAGGCTGATCAGACGCTCAGCGCGAATGTTGTGGCCAAAAGTGCAGGCGGTACGGGCTTGTCGGCGGATTTGCCGCCGGGCGGAAACTTTGATTTGATCAACTGGAATCTGTCGATTTCAACAGACACGGACAATAATGGAAAGTCCGACACAATTAGCGAGCGACGCCTTGCGGCAGGATATGAAGACGAGCGCTTCTTCTTTACGGGCGAAGATGGCGGTCTGGTTATGCGCTCACCCATTTATGGCGCGCGGACATCAACCAATACGAAATATACACGCGTCGAGTTGCGCGAAATGTTGCGTCGGGGCGATACCGATATTCGCACACGGACGGACAATGGCACGCCGAATGCGAACAATTGGGTGTTTTCGAGTGCACCCGAAGGTGCGCAGCGACGCGCGGGCGCAGTGGATGGCACGCTGGATGTCACCTTGGCGGTGAACCATGTCACTGGCACGGGCGAAGCCTATCAGGTCGGGCGCTTCATTATCGGGCAAATCCACGCCAAGGATGACGAACCCATCCGGCTCTATTACCGCTTGTTGCCGGGCCATGAACGTGGGTCGATCTATGCCGCGCATGAAAGCAAGTTCGAAGATGACGATAGGTATTATGTGCTGATCGGTGACCGCTCAAACCGCGCAGATGAGCCTGCGAACGGGATCGCGCTGAACGAGCCGTTTTCTTACCGTATCGAAGCTGTTGGCGATGTGCTCAATGTCACGATTTCGCAATATGGTGTGGAACGTGCCAGCACGCAGATCGATATGACCGGTAGCGGGTATGATGCGCCGAATGATTATATGTATTTCAAGGTCGGCGTTTACAATCAGAACAATTCGGGTGATCCGGATGAATATGATCAGGCGACCTTCTACAAGATCGAGGCCAGCCACTAATTGTCTGATTGAGCTAGCCGAGCGCTGCGATGGCTTCGGCCACTGCGACGGTGCGTTGGGCTTCTTCTAGGTGTAGAAGCTCGGTCATTTTGCCATTGACCTTAATCACGCCCTTGCCTGAATTTTCGGGCAGGGCGAAGGCTGCGATCACGGCGCGGGCCTGTATGACGTCGTCTTCGGCAGGGGAGTAGGCGGTATTGGTCGGGCCGATCTGGGCTGGATGGATCAAGGTCTTGCCGTCAAAGCCAAGCACGCGGCCTTGGGCGCATTCGGCGTCGAGCCCTTCGGCGTTTTGGATATCATTGTAAACGCCATCTAGGGCGACGAGATCATAGGCGCGCGCGGCTGCGACCGAAAGCTGGAGCGCGGTCTGGAAGGCGAGGCGGTCGGGCGTCCACTGGGCGCGATATTCTTTGGCAAGGTCATTGGTGCCCATGACGAAGCCTGTCAGGCGGGTGGTTTGTGCGCTGGCGGCAATGTCATGCAAGTTGAAGACGGCCTTTGGCATTTCGATCATCACCCATAGCGCCAATGTATCAGGCGCGCCGGCTTTGCTCAGCGCGGCGTCGAGCGTTTGGATGTCGGCGGCGGTTTCGACTTTTGGCGCCAAGATACCGTCCGGGCCAGCGACGACAGCGGCAGCAAGGTCGTCTGCCCCCCATTCGCTGTCCAAACCATTCATCCGGATAATCAGCTCGCGCTGGCCATAACCGCCTGCCTTAACTGCTGCGCAAGCCGTGTCACGCGCGATCAGTTTATTGTCGGGAGCAACGGCGTCTTCGAGATCAAGGATCAGCGCGTCCGCTGGCAGCGTCTTGCCCTTTTCGAGCACTTTGGTCTTGTCGCCCGGCATATACAGGAATGAACGGCGAGGGCGGGCAGTGCTGGGGTGGGGCATGGCAGTGATCCTTGGCAGGTGAGGCGCGAATTTAGGCGTGGAAATTCATACGCACCACTGCCAATTTTTACAATGGAGCGCATATTGCATGAATTTTCCGCAGAGTGGTCAGCATTGGTTCATCTGTCTTTGGGTAAGGTGTCTTCATCACCCCTGAAAGAAAGATACGATTATGGATTTCATGAATCTCGCTAAAGGCATGCTGGCTGACAAAATTGGAGGCGATAGCGGTGCTATTGGCGGCGTTATGGATAGTTTGCTCGGCAGCGGCGACAAGGCCGACCTCGGCAGCTTGATGAGCAGCTTCAAAGACAAGGGCCTTGGCGATGTTGCAGATTCATGGCTGGGCGACGGCGAGAATGCTGCGGTTTCACCCGACCAGCTCAAAGATGTGCTAGGTGCGGATAAGATTGCCCAAGCAGCGGCCCAACTGGGCACCGATGAGGGATCTTTGTTGAGCGGCCTGAAAGACGCGCTGCCGCAGCTTATCGATCAAGCCAGCAGTGGCGGCTCGCTAATGAGTTCGCTCGGCGGCGTGGCCGGTGTGGCTGGTATGGCCAAGAAACTATTCTAAGCGGACCGCTTGGATGCATGAAAAGCGCGCCTTCGCGGGCGCGTTTTTTTTGTGCCTGAGATTGAACGGGATGGCTTGTGATGGTTTATGACGGCGGGCACGCAAAGAGCTGCAAGAGGCGATTTTGACACAGATCACGATCCGCAATGGCAAGGCCGACGACTCGGCGCAACTGGCGGCGGTGTTCCATCAGGCTGTGCGCGAGGGGGCTTTGGCCTATACCGAGGCGCAACGGATTGCATGGTCGCCAGAGGTGAAGCTCTTGGGCGATTGGTCTTTGCGGTTAATGCGCCAGAACGTCTGGGTGGCCGAGGCAGATGGTTTGGCCATCGGCTTTATGACGCTAGAGATGAACGGCTATCTCGACTGCGCCTATATCTTGCCCCGTTGGCAAGGCAAGGGCGTGTTCCGGCAGATCTACACAGCGCTTGAGGCGCAAGCGATCAAGGAAGGGATGGGGCGGATATATACCCATGCCAGCTTGCATGCACGGCCTGCCTTTGGCGCGATGGGGTTCGAGGTGACGCGCCCTGAAACAGTGAATATGGGCGAAGGGGCCGACGGACAAGATGTCTGGCTGCCGCGCTTTGCCATGGAGAAACGGCTTTAGGGGTGTGCGCTGGGCTTCGCATTTAGCCTAAATTCAACAGCATCGAGGTAAGTGCCGTTCTGTATTTGAGGGGACAGTATCATGCCAATAAAAAAACACCTGCCTATTGCACTGGGCGCGACTATTTTTTCGTTGAGCCTTGCGGCTTGCAATTCCGAGCCTGTGCAGCTGCCTACGCCAGAGCAACAAACCGTTTTGGATAAGCTTCACAAAAGATGCAGCGCCGCCTCGCTTGGTGAAAATGGTCATTTGAAGCATTTAGCCGTGCATAGAAATCGCCTCGGACTGACCTTCACCTGTGATGAGCTGAAACAGTCATGCGAAGAGAACTATATTGGCAATGCCTGCATGAGTATGCGGATTGTGACCACGGTTGAAAATGCGCATGAAACCGCCTGCCGGTCTGGTGGCTGGACATCCTCATCTTGCAAAACGCTGGAGGCTTGTAACAGCCAAGGTTTCGCCTCGGAGGCATGTCAAACTGCGGCCGGGCGCTTCATCCAGTAGACCATGACCAAGACGCACCCTAGAGCGAGTGCGCCAAAGCCGCCAAGACCAACCGCCCCGCGCCACGGCATTGACTGATCTGCGAGAACAAGGACGGTGATCGGCGCAACGGCGTTGAAGACGCCGTGGAACATCGCAGCGTGGACCATAGACCCGCCCCGTTCGCGGATCAGCGCGATGATAGGGGTCATGAGCATCACCATTGCGATGAAAATGACAGGCCCCCAAAGCGGCAATTCCGGATAATTGTGACCAAGGGCAATGGCTGGTGCATGCCAGAGGCCCCAGATAAATCCGGTGAGCATCGCGTGTTGCCAGAACGGCATATGTGACCAGCGATCCCACAACCAACCGCGCCACCCAACTTCTTCGGTCAGCATCATAACGAGCGTGTTGATCGTGGCGCCAGCCAAGGGGGCCGAGATCACTTGCAGCCATGCCAGCTGTTTGACCGGCAAGGGGAGGGTTTGCACATCTACGCCGGCGTCAGTGATTGCGGCTGTAAAAGCATCTTCGAGCGGCAGCACTTCGCGTCCACCCAAATATTGCGTTGCGACATGGGAGATCGCAATGATGATCAGCGGGACGGTGAAGGCGACAAGCAGCCAGATATTGAAGGGGTTCGAGCTTAAACCCAAAGCCGCAAAGAAACGGTTCCGGTCATAGACAAATGCGCAGGTAAAAGCGGCGAGGCTGGGGCCAGCCATAACGCCCACTAAAACTGGAAGAGAGAGCGCATTACCCGATACAAAAACGGCCCCGAGCAATCCCCAACTCCACCCGAATGTGATCAGGAAGAACAGCCATAGGCCGGAGCGGTGATGGCGCGCATCGGCAGGCATCATTGTAATTGCTCACGATCTTCGCGCCAGTTCTGATAGGAGACCGCGACACCGATCAAGGCGCTGGCAATGACCCCTGCGGCCAATATGGTGAAACCTGATTTTACATCGAGCAGAGAGGCCACAAGACCGGACAGAATTCCGGTGATCACGAACAGCCAGCCGGTTGCGCGATTGGCGGCAATCCATGCGCGTTCACTGCTAAGCGACCAGGGTGTGCGCAGCCCGAAGAACCAGTTGGAGCGGCTCTTTGTCATGTAATTGCCAATGACAATGATCAGGGTGCTTGCCGAGGCAAAGACGATAAGCGGGCTCGGGGCTTGTCCTCGCGCAGCCGAGAATACGAGCGCAGAATGCAGGGTGAGGGTTAGACAGAGCATGCCGAACCATGACGCATAGTATAGGCCGCTGCTGCGCTTGGCATTTTCTTTGCGCGGCTCGATCATCGGGATGGCGGCATAGATGAGCGACATGATGATGGCCAGTGCGGGCATCAGAACAAGCACAGTGTTGCGCGGCAAATACCAGTCAGCCTCGCCCCTGATATTCCAATGTACGGGCAGGGGCATATCAGGCGGAATCCGCAGCGCGCCATAAACCGACACAGCGATCAAAACGAAATTGACGACACAGCTTAGCCAATAGAGTTTGCGGTTCATGATGGCGCTCTCTTTTTGCTGGAGGGCGTCTTCTTTTCGGCAGAGGTTTCTCCAACCCGGAACAGTGACATCAGATGGGCAGTCGTCTCTTCAGCCACCGACACATTGATGCGGAATATTAGTGTCACCCCGCGGCGCTCGACATCAATCAGACTGGCGTTTTTGAGAATGTTGAGATGGCCTGAAAGGGTCGAGTTCGCGATTTTCAAATGCGCAGCGATGTCTCCGGCGGCGTAAGAATCCCTAGCGAGCATCGATAATATATCGCGGCGGGTCGGATGAGCGAGTGCTTTGTAGACGTCTGACATAATTCCTTATTTCACGAAATAACGAAATAATCAATGCGGCTGGCCAGTGCGACTTTCACTCATCGAATTTTGTCGTGTTGGTCAGACTAGCGAAAACAGAGCTGCTTGCGCGAGCTGGCTAGGCTGCGTCGGCCTTGATCGACAGGGCGTGCAGGCCGGTGTCGAACTCTTCGGCGAGGGCCTTGTTGATGGCGCGTTGCCGGGCGACGCGGCTCATTCCGGCAAACTGACTCGAAGTGATTCGCACATTGAAGTGGGTTTCGCCTTCGGGCGCAGCACCTGCATGTCCGGCATGGCGGGCGCTATCGTCGGTCACTTCTAGGGCTTCGGGCGCAAAGATGCGCGTTAAAGTGTCTCGAATTCGCATTTCTCTTGTCATCAATTCTTGCCTCTCTCAGCATGTTCCGGCATGTTGCGCCCATGTCAGAAGATTTTTCATACAAGCCTAAATTCATGGACATGCGGGTTAAACCGCCAGCGGACGACACATCTCGTCAGCGCGCCAAGGAAAATCAGGTTTGCGAACACAAAGGATGCGATCTTGCCGGAGATTGCAAGTCCCCGCGTCATGGCGGCGGCGAACATTATTTCTGTAAGCGTCACGCTGCCGAATATAATAAGAACTGGAACTTCTTTGACGGCATGACCGATTCCGAGGCGAAGGACTTTGTCGAGTCCGCGCGGCATGGACACAAGCAGACTTGGAAAGTCGGCACAGGACCTGTGAGCGGCAAGAAGGCGGCGGCCAAGCTCGATCCTAAAAACTGGAAAGGGCGGGGTACCTATGAAGATGGTGTTGGCCAAGCGGCTGCCCATCGCAAGCGTGGCCGGACACGGCTCGAGATGCGGGCCTTGAAAGAGTTGAACCTGACCGAGACGGCGACGCCAGCAGATATTCGTGCGCGCTATGCCGATTATGTCCGCAGGTTCCACCCCGATTCCAATGATGGTGACCGGTCATCGGAAGAAAAGCTGAACCGCGTCATCAAGGCGTGGAAACAGCTAAAAGCCTCGGGTCTGACCAAAGACTAGATCTGCCCTTTATCCAAATCCAAAGTGTGACCGCTGCTATGAGCTTGGGCTATAGCCGCGTGCGCTACGGGTGCGTGATGTGAGAGACCCGACATCTGAGCTTTGGCGCTGCATACCCAATGGGGCCTTGAGACTTTAAGGTGTTGGTAAGTTGCATAAGGTATATTTTAAACCCAAGCGGGACACCTACATCATGACCTATTCGGATAAGAGTTTACGGGCCCGTTGGCATCAGGAAACCGAACTGATCATTTCGTCGTGCGCGCTAGTCTTCTCTTTGGCTTTGCTTGTACTTTATAGCGTTGGCGTCAAGAATTCCGTTGTGGTGTTGAGCGCGACCTATACCGATATAGCAACTTACCTGTTTCCCGTTCTGTGCGGGCTTCGGCTTGCTTATGTGCGCATGGGTAATCCCGGCCGATGGTTTTCCTGGGCATCGATGTTGGCCGATATCACTATTTTGACGTCGATCATCTATTTTTTCAGCGTGCAATATGGCTCTGCTGCGGCCTCTTTGAAAGCGCCGACATTCACCTTTTACTTCTTCGTCATTGTCATGCACGGCATACGGTTTGACTTGCGAATTGTATTTGTCTCCGGTTTTATTTCGGCTGCAGCCTGGTTGATTATGTTGGGCGTTTTGATGATGGACGACACGGCGGTCACCCATAGTTACGTGGACTATTTTAGTTCGGCTTCCATATTGGTCGGAGCTGAAATCGAGAAAATTTTCGGGCTGCTGGCATTTACGGCTTTGCTTGGGTTCGGGGCATATCGCGCGCAAGTCCTGCTTGGCCAGGCGGCGGATATGAAACTGGCGCAGGTCGCGTTGGCTGAAGCTGAAAAAACGGCTCTGATGAAGTCGCAATTTTTGGCAAATATGAGCCATGAAATCCGAACGCCCATGAATGGCGTCTTGGGGATGGCGCAGCTACTTGGTGCGACAGAACTGCGTGATGACCAAGTCGAATATGTCGATACAATTGAGCAATCGGGAAAGGCGCTATTGGTTATTCTCAATGATGTTTTGGACTTTTCCAAGATCGAGTCGGGGAAGCTGTCGCTCGTTCCTGCCGAGTTTGACTTAAGAGGTGCTTGCCGCGATGTCATAACATTGTTGGGGGTAAGTGCCGAGAAAAAGTCGATCTCGCTGCGCCTCGAAATGGGCGAAGATGTCCCGAAATATATGATTGGGGATGCAGGCCGGTTGCGGCAAATCCTGACCAATCTGATCGGCAATGCGATCAAATTTACAGACAAAGGTCATGTGATCTTGCGCGTGGAGGGGCTTGGTCTTGGTGAGACCGCAAGCCTGACATTCTCGGTCAAGGACACCGGCATTGGCATCGCGAAAGAGGCACATGGGGTGATCTTTGGAGATTTTGCTCAAATCGACGCCTCGAGTACACGCACTGCGGGTGGTACGGGGCTGGGCTTGTCAATTACACGCGGCCTTGTCAAAGCTATGGACGGCACGATCAATGTAGAGTCCGAGCTTGGTAAGGGGGCGGTCTTTACTGTCGAGCTCGAACTTCCTTTGGGCAGGTACGAGACGCGTATTCTTGCGCAGGCGGAGCAGCCTAAGACAGGCTTACCGCAAACTCCGGTACTGTTGCTAGGTACGCAGGCGGATGTGCACGAAGAACAGCGCAAAATGTTAAGCGAGGCGGGGTGTGCCCTGACATATATCGCGGATGCGCGCGCCGGGGTTCAGGCTTTGATCGAAGGCCAGAGGACGGGAACTCCATTTGCACTTGTGGTTATACCCGAAGCTGTCGGGGAAATTGCCGCCAGCCATATCGTTCGCACGATACGCAAACGCATTGCTTTTGATGCAACAGCTTTTGTCGTCCTGACGGCATCAGGTTCTGGCCAAGCTGCACGCGCAAAGTTTGGCGATATGTCATCATGTGTGGTTCTCGAAGCAAGCGATACCAGTTCGAGTTTTGATATGGCTATCCTATCGGCACTTGCTGGATTTCAGGCCAAACGCTTATCCGAGCGGGTGCTCAATCAAATCGATCCGGATCTGCTCCACCTCAACAGCGACGCTGCTTAGGGCTTCAAGCCTCTACCGGTCTTGCCGCTGCATTGAGCGCTGCTTCGATTTTCGGGTGCAGGGCTTCATTGCCCGCAAGCACGCTGCCGGTTTCGAGCATATCGCTGCCATCCAATCCAGTGACCACGCCGCCTGCTTCACGCACAAGCACGATACCGGCTGCGACATCCCAAGGCTTCAGGCCGCGTTCCCAGAATCCGTCAAACCGGCCAGCGGCGACATAAGCGAGGTCGAGCGAGGCGGCTCCATAACGGCGAATGCCGGCAACATGCGGGGTGAGTCCCGCCAGCTCGCGCCAGAAGCGGCTATGAACTTCTTCGCTCTGCCCAATCCACGGCGTGCCTGTGGCAATGACAGCATCAGACATGCGCGTGCGCGACGCGACACGTAGCTTGCGGTTTTCCAGCCAACAGCCGCGCCCCGTTTCGGCCCAGAAAATTTCGTTCTTGAAGACATCATAGATGACGCCGGTCAACAGCTCTCCGTCGCGCTCCAGCGCAATCGAAACCGCGTAATGGGGTTGGCCGTGCATGAAGTTGAGCGTGCCGTCGAGCGGATCAACAATAAACCGGTTGGTTTTGTCTGTGCCTTCGACGATGCCGCGTTCTTCCATGACAAAGCCATAGCCCGGGCGGGCCTTGGTCAACTGCTCATAGATAATCTCTTCGGCTTTAAGGTCTGCATTGGTGACGAAATCGGCAGGGCCTTTGCGCGAGACTTGCAGATGTTCGATTTCGGCAAAATCACGCGAGAGGGAACCGCCAGCCGCGCGGGCGGCTTTGATCATGACGGTGCCAATAGGAGAGGGACGGGACATTCGGAGGCCTTAGTCGGAGCGTTTGAGATAGGTCGAGTCAGATGTCTGGACGACAATCTTTTCACCGACATTGACGAAAGGTGGCACCATGATGCGCAAATCGCCGGTACATTGGGCGGGTTTGAAACTATTGGCCGAAGTTTGGCCTTTGACGACGGGTTCGGTTTCGAGGACTTCGAGCACGACTTGTTCGGGCACAGCAACACCGAGCGGTGTCTCTTCATAGAATTCGATCCGCACCATCATGCCATCGGACAGATACGCGCCATTATCGCCGACAAAATCGCGTTGCAGTTCGATCTGTTCAAAGGTCACAGTGTCCATAAAGGTGAAGCTGTCATCATCGCCAAACAGGAACTGGTAGTCTTTTTGTTCGAGCCGGACTTTTTCGACCGTTTCAGAGGCGCGGAAGCGTTCATTGAGCTTTGACCCATTGATCAGATTGCGCAGTTCAACCTGATTGAACGCCCCTCCTTTACCCGGTTTCACCGAATTGGTTTTCATGGCGCGCCAGACGCCGCCTTGGTGCTCGATCACATTGCCGGGCTTGATCTCGTTTCCATTGATCTTGGCCATCTTGAAAATCCTTTGTCGCTATGACAGGCGGGGTAGCCGTGCGGGCCGGATCGGTCAAGCTGCATCCCCCATCAGGACAGGTATTTTCCTCGACAAAACAAGCCTTATCGGGTTCAATCTTCTGAGAAATCAGCTGGAGGAGCTAAAAATGGGTGATATCGTCGGACGGTTTTTGAGTTTTGATAAGATGATGGGAACGTCGATTATCAAAGTGCTGTACTATATTGGCATGGTGTTTATCGCATTGGGCGTGATCGCATCGATGTTCGGGGCGCTGGCATCCATGGGAGTGAGTTTTATCGGCGGACTGATCGGGTTGATTATGGCGCCGGTGATGGGTGTTGTCGGGCTCTTGTTCTGGCGCTTTATGTGCGAGATCTATCTTCTATTCTTCAAGATCAGCGATGATCTCTCAGCCATCAAACTGCGCGGCGACGCGGCCAAGGACGCGTAGCAGCTCCTTTTACGAATTTCGGGGCCAATACTGCACGTGGATATGCATTACAATTAAACCTTGCATAACAAGTTAAATTGTAATGCATCCTGTTTATGGATATTGAAAGCTGGAAATCGCAATTGCGCAAAGGCGCTGCCGAGCTCGCGGTTCTGTCGATCCTCAAAGGACGGCCGATGTCTGGAATCGCATTGCTAGATCATGTGAAAGCCTATTCCGAGATCGGGCTGTCCGATGGCACGCTTTACCCGCTGCTCAAACGTCTTGATCGGGACGGACGTGTGACCGGAAATTGGCAACTGCCTGACGCGGGCGGTAGGCCAACGAAGACGTACACGATCACAAAAGATGGCGAAGACGCGCTCAGGGCGATGCGCGCAACATGGGTCGGTTTTCGCAAAGACCTCTCGGATATTGTAGGAGACGAATAATGACGCGTTCGGATACGATCGAGCTTTACCTAAAGCAGTTGTCGAAAGCTTTGCGCGGTTTGCCGGACGATGAGCGCGACGACATCCTCAACGAGATCGGGGCCCATTTGGAGCATCGTGAAGATGAAGGACAATTGGAAACGGCCCTGCAAAGTCTTGGGACACCTGCGGCGTGTGCGCGTGCTTTTCGTGATGAATTAATGTTACAGGCCGCCTTTGATGATGGCGGTCCCAGACAGACCTTTGGTGCGCTTCTGTCGCTTGCAACGAGGCGGACCGTTGCCGCGTTCGGACTTCTTTTTGCCGGCATGCTTCTCATTATGTCGATTGCAATGGCAGTGAGCGCAGTGGTGGAGATGATAAACCCTGAAACAGTCGGGCTTTGGGTAAACAATGGGGGCCAAGACTTTGTCTTTGGAACGATTAAAAACCTGCCCGGCGAAACTTACTCGGAAGTGCTGGGGCGGTGGTATTTTCCAGTTGCCATCGTGTTGGCTGTTGCTTTGTACATTGTCAGCCAACTGACGGGGCGGGGGTTTCTCAAACTCATGATCGGCCGTCAGAAAATCCTGCCATAGACCGTTTTTAAGAGGCGGCTGCAATAAGCGCGGCAAACGCCTCTACCGCTGCAACGGGACCAGCTTCGTGCTGCCAGACCCCTGCGGAGACGGCAAGGAAGTCTGCGCCTGCGGTGATGAGCGGGGTGGCATTGTCGACCGTGATGCCGCCAATGGCAACGCAAGGCAGCTCCATCAAGTGTTGCCACCAGTCGAGAATGTCGGGCGAGGCGGTACTGCTTGCGTCTTTCGTGCTGGTTGGGAAGAAGGCACCAAAGGCAACATAGTCGGCGCCGTCTTCTCCGGCCTGCATAGCCAGATGGCGGCTGTCATGGCAGGTCGCGCCGATAATCATATCATCATGCAGCAAAGCACGGGCTTCTTTGATCGGCATATCGCCGCGTCCCAAATGCACGCCGTCGGCACCAAGCTCTACGGCCAGTTCGGCATCGTCATTGATGAAAATTGCGCATTCGGCCGCCTGTGCCGTTGGTGTAATGGCATTGGCGAGGCTGCGGGTGGCGGCTTTGTCTATGCTGGTATTGTCATCCTGTTTGATCCGGATTTGCAGCGCCGCGACATGACCCGTGGCGAGCACAGCCTCAAGCGTCTTGATGAAAGCGGCTTCATCGGGCAGCCGCGGCGGGGTGATCAGATATAGCTGCGTCGGTGGACGCGCGGGGGCTTCATGCGTGTTGCTCATAGCGCGAGGCGGTAACCTTGTGCGGGGGAGAGGTCAAGCTTTGGCGGGCGAGCCGGGTGTATCCACCAAAAGAAAACGCCCCGCCTGTTAAACAGATCGGGGCGTTTCGAATTTGTGTTTCGGACAGAGCCTAGCCAGCGCGCGAGGCGGAGCAGACTGTGGCGATTGTCTCTGACAGCATTGCGTTGAATGCGTCGTCGGTTTGTTGGGCTGTGAGGCCTTCGGAGAAGCCGCGCGAGAAGCTGGCAACCATGCCGGAGTTCTGAGCGAGTTTCTCGTTTGACTGTGCCCGCGGATAGCCGCCCGACAGAGCAACAACGGTGAGCACGCGCGGATGGTCGACAAGCGCTTTGTACTGGTTTGGCACTTCCGGCAAAGACAGTTTCAGCATGACTTTCTGGTCTTCCGGCAGCGCATCAAGCTGTTTGATCAGCTCATCACGCAGAATGTCTTCAGCCGCCGCCTTGTCTTCGATTGTGATGGTAATTTCAGGCTCGAGGATCGGCATCAGGCCGTGGCCGAGGATTTGCTGGCCGACTTTGATTTGCTGGGCAACGATGGCTGCGATGCCATCAGGGGAGGCAGCATTGATGACCGAACGCATCTTGGTGCCGAAAATGCCTTTTTCCCGAGATGCGATCAGCATGGCGTCAAGCTCTGGCATTGGCTTCATCAACTGAACACCGTTGGCATTTTCTTCGAGGCCTTTATCGACCTTGATGAAAGGAACAACGCCCTTCTTTTCCCAGATATATTGGGCGGTCGGGATGCCATCGACTTCGCTGTTGACGGTCCGTTCGAACAAAATAGCACCGATCAGATTGTCGCCGTTAAACGCAGGTGACTTGATCATCCGCGAGCGCATCTCATGGACGAGATTGAACATCTCTTCTTCGGACGCATAGCTATCGGCCGGTATACCGTAATTGTGGAGCGCGCGCGGGGTCGATCCGCCGGATTGGTCGAGCGCAGCAATAAAGCCGTCACGGGCTTCGATTTTTTTGTACATTTCAGAGTTTGTCATCGGGATATTCTCTTTTGGTCGTGTGTGAGACAGGGGTTAGAGTTTCAAAGCTTCAACGCCAGGAAGGGGTTTGCCTTCCATCCATTCAAGAAACGCGCCGCCAGCGGTCGAGACGAAGGTAAAATCTCGCGCAGCTTCTGCATGGTTAAGCGCAGCGACCGTATCGCCGCCGCCTGCGACGGCAATCAGCTCGCCTTTGCGGCAGCGCGCGGCTGCGGCCGTGGCGGCTTGAACGGTGGCCGTGTCAAACGGTGACAGCTCGAATGCGCCAAGCGGCCCGTTCCATACAAGGGTTTTTGATGCGTCCATCGTTGCGGCAAGAACTGCAACAGTTTCAGGGCCCGCATCGAGGATCATCTCGTCATCTGCAACTTGATCGAGCTTGCAAATCCGGTGCGGCGCATTGGCGGCAAAGTCTTTGGCGACCACAAGATCGGCGGGCAAAATGATCTCGCATCCTGCGGCTTTGGCATTGGCTTCGATTTCTTTGACCGTGCCTGCAAGGTCATGTTCGCACAAGGATTTACCGACCGGATGGCCGCGTGCTGCGAGGAATGTATTGGCCATGCCGCCGCCGATGACGAGAGAGTCCACTTTTGACACAAGGTTTTTCAGGAGATCAATCTTGGAGGAGACTTTGGCGCCGCCAACAACTGCCATGACAGGTTTTTGCGGACTGCCGAGCGCTGTTTCGAGCGCGTCGAGCTCTTTTTCCATTGAGCGGCCTGCATAGCTTGGCAAGTGGCGGGCGATCTGTGCGGTCGAGGCATGTTTGCGATGGGTCGCCGAGAAAGCATCGTTTACATAAAGATCGCCAAGCACGGCCATACCGCGGGCGAGGGCTTCGTCGCCCTTTTCTTCGCCCGGGTGGAAGCGCGTATTCTCGAGCAGGATAACGCCGCTTTCCGGTAGGTCTGCAATGGCCCGTTTGACGCTTTCGCCAACACAGTCTTCGGCAAAGGCAACAGGGGCGCCGAGCACGGTGGCAAAGGCTTGCACGATAGGGCGCAGGCTCATGGCTTCAATGCGTTCGCCTTTCGGGCGGCCGAAATGGGCGAGGAGCGCGACTTTGGCACCGGCTTCAGTCAAGGCTTTGACGGTCGGCTTGGCCGCTTTCAGGCGGGTGATGTCGGTGATCCGGTCGCCATCAATCGGCACGTTGAAATCTACGCGGACAATTGCGGTTTTGCCGGTCAGGTCGCCAGCGTCTTCGATACGGCGGAATTGGGTCATAGGGTCACTTCTTCGTAAATTCTTGTGTCATCGGAATAGGCAATCATCAGGATCGCCGGATCTGCACTGGTGCAGCGGGTTTGGTGAATGCTGCCTGCATGGGCGGTAATTGTGTCGCCCGCATGGCAGGGGGTCCATGTATCGTTGATGCGTTCTTCTATGCTGCCAGAGAGGACATGGATCACTTCATTGCAATTGGGGTGGCGATGGGCAGGGCTGGTTTGGCCGGGCAAGACAGTCATGCGGGCGAGCGAAAGGCCGAGGTCTTTCATCGTGCTGGCATCCGCGAGCCATTCCATTGTGCCCCAGCTTTCACCTGTCATGCAGTGTCCTTCGAGAAAAAAGCCCGCCGGAGATGAAACCGGCGGGCGTTTAACCTAGATGTGTTTTGCCAGCGCGATGGCTGTGTCTGACATGCGTGTGGCAAAGCCCCACTCATTGTCATACCAGCTCAGAACGCGGACCATTGTGCCGTCTGTGACATTGGTCGATGCGGCAGCAACCGAGGAAGATGCCGGATTGTGGTTGAAGTCGGCAGACACAAGCGGCATTTCAGAGAAAGCGAGAACGCCTTTCATGCCGCCTTCTGCTGCAGATTTCAGCGCACCATTGATTTCTTCGACTGTGGTTTCGCGTCCGGCATCAAATACCAGATCAACCATCGAGACGTTTGGTGTTGGAACGCGTACAGCCGAGCCGTCAAGCTTGCCAGCGAGTTCCGGAAGAACAAGACCAACCGCTTTTGCAGCGCCGGTCGAGGTCGGGATCATCGACATGGCCGCAGAGCGTCCGCGATAGAGATCCTTGTGCATCCGGTCGAGGGTTGGCTGGTCGCCGGTATAGGCGTGAACCGTCGTCATGTAACCGCGCTCGATGCCGACCGTGTCATTAAGGACTTTGGCAACAGGCGAGAGGCAGTTGGTGGTGCAAGATGCGTTCGAGACGATCATATCTTCGCTGGTCAGCGTGTCATGGTTCACACCGAAGACGATGGTTTTGTCGGCGTTTGCACCGGGCGCCGAGATCAGAACGCGCTTGGCGCCAGCGTCCAAATGGGCCGACGCTTTGTCTTTGGCGGTAAAGATGCCGGTACATTCAAGCGCGATGTCCACACCCATTTCGCCCCAAGGCAAATCGGCTGGATTGCGCTCGGCAAGGCATTTGAAAGACCGGTTGCCCACAGTGATGGTGTCGCCGGAGACCGAAACGTCTTCGTTGAGTTTACCATGTACACTGTCATATTGCAGCAGGTGGGCATTTGTCTCGACCGGGCCGAGATCATTAATGGCCACGACTTCGATGTCTTTGCGGTCATGTTCTATAATGGAACGAAGGACCAGCCGGCCAATGCGGCCAAAGCCGTTAATTGCAACGCGAACAGCCATATGTATTTCTCCTGAAGTTTATCCTGCCGCTGAAATGCAGGATTTGGGCCGATGTTTACGCCTATAGAGCGAACAGGTCTAGCCGCAGCGTGAAATGTCAGCGCTGTCGAGGGGGTTTGGCGGCGAAAATCGGGGCGCGGGGCTAGCCTATGGGGGTAACTATATTGGCAGCTTTGCTGGCGCGCGCCCGAGCTTCATCAGTATTTTCGCCGCGGGCGAGGGCGACGCCCATGCGGCGGGTCTTATAGCTGACGGGTTTGCCGAAGAGCCGCAGTTCGGTTTCGGGGGTTTTTAGCGCCTCATCGACGCCTTCAAAGCTAACCCCCTCGGCCTCCATGCCGCCATAAATCACGGCACTCGCGCCCGCATTGCGCTGGCTTGTATCCACGGGAAGCCCGAGAATCGCCCGCGCATGCAGGGCAAATTCGCTTTGATGCTGCGTGACGAGGGTCACCAGCCCCGTATCATGCGGGCGCGGGCTGACCTCGGAGAACCAGACCTCATCGCCTTTGACGAACAGTTCAACCCCAAACAGGCCAAGTCCGCCAAGCGCTTCGGTGACTTTGCGGGCCATGTCTTCGGCCTTGGCAAGCGCAATCCCGCTCATCTCTTGGGGCTGCCAGCTTTCAACATAGTCGCCGTCTTGCTGGCGATGCCCGACCGGTGCGCAGACATGGGTGCCATCGGCGGCGCGCACGGTCAGCAGGGTGATCTCATAGTCAAAATCAATCTGGCCCTCGACGATGACGCGGGTTTCGCGCTTGCGTCCGGCCTCGAGCGCATAGTCCCAGGCCTTGCCAATATCGTTGGCAGAGGTCACCCGCGACTGGCCTTTGCCCGAAGATGACATGACAGGCTTGATGAAAACCGGATAACCAATCGCGTCAGCGGCCGAAGCCAATTGTTCACCTGAGCCGGCAAACGCAAACGGGCTGGTCGGCAGGCCAAGCTCATCGGCGGCCAAGCGGCGGATGCCTTCGCGGTCCATGGTAAGCTGCGTCGCTTTCGCCGTCGGGATCACTGTGGCAAGGGCTTCTGCCTCGATCCGCGCAAGCTCGTCTGTGGCGATGGCTTCAATCTCCGGCACGATGAGATGCGGGCACTCGGCTTCGACCAAAGCACGCAAAGCGGCAGCATCGGTCATGTCGATGACATGGGCGCGATGGGCAACCTGCATGGCGGGCGCATTCTCGTAACGGTCCACCGCGATGACCTCCACGCCGAGGCGCTGCAGCTCAATCACAACTTCTTTGCCAAGCTCGCCCGAGCCAAGCATCATGACGCGGGTCGCAGACGGCGAGAGCGGGGTGCCGAGTGTGGTCATTGTTTAATCCTCAACCAAGGTGAAACGACGCTTGAGCGCGAAGCGGCCTGTGAAATAGAGTAGCGCACCAATGGGGCCAAGCAAGTAAGACAAGAGCATTGAAGGGGCTGCGAGCCAGTGGGTGACACCGCGCCTTAGGGCATCGCGCCCGATCCATGCGCCGACAAACAGATCGAAGACGAGATAATGGCTCCAGCCGATGAGTATGCCGATATCTGTCGCGAATACGGCACGGACGCCTTCAAGGGTCGTGAAATCCACCTCGTCTGATCCGGCGCCGCCAAACAGGGTGAAGCCGAAACAAATGGCGTAGAACAGACCTAGCGCCACAGGATAGATCGCTGAATGGACAAGACGCTCGGTTATGCCCGCGCGCGGCAGCAAGATGAGCAGCACCCAAGCCGGCATGACCGAAATGTTCAACAGCGAGAATGCTAGATCATAGGTCATGGCCGGAGATCCTATTCGGATGGCTGGGGTGTCTACATATGCGTTTAGGTCTTCGTCGCTTTCGCCGCTTCGACCACCGCCTCGACCGTAATGCCGAAATGCTTGTAGAGGTCGGCGATGGGGGCACTTGCGCCAAAGCTCGACATGCCGATAAAGGCATCGTTCGGGCCGAGGAAGGTGTCCCAGCTCTGGCGGATGCCCGCTTCGATGCCGATGCGCGGCGCTGTGCCGAGCACATTGGCCTTGTAATCACTGTCTTGGGCGTGGAACAGTTCGAAACACGGCGCCGAGACAACACGCGCAACAATGCCAGCTTCGGCCAATGGGGCGATGGCATCCATCGCAATTTCGACTTCCGAACCAGAGGCAATCAGGGTCACATCGGCTTCGGTCGGCGCTTCGTGGAGAACATAGGCCCCAAAGGCACTGATATTCTGGCTGACATGGGTTTTGCGCTGCTGGGGCAGACCTTGACGGGTGAGCGCAAGGATTGACGGTTTGTCATCTGCTTTCATGGCGATCTGCCAGCATTCGGCCGTTTCAACGACATCGGCAGGGCGAAAGACTAGTAAGTTCGGAATAGCGCGCAAGGATGCCACATGCTCCACCGGCTGGTGGGTTGGGCCATCTTCGCCAAGGCCAATACTGTCATGCGTCATCACAAAGATCGACCGTACGCCCATGAGCGCGGCGAGGCGGATCGAGGGGCGGCAATAATCGGTAAAGACAAGGAATGTACCGCCATAAGGAATGATGCCGCCATGCAGCGCCATACCGTTCATTGCGGCGGCCATGCCGTGCTCACGAATGCCGTAATAGACATAGCGCCCTTCAGGATTGGCAGGGGTCAGAGGCGCGGTGGCACCGGTCTTGGTATTGTTCGATCCGGTCAGATCCGCCGACCCGCCAATTGTGTGCGGGATGATGTTATTGATGACGCCAAGCGCCATTTCCGACGCTTTGCGTGTTGCGACTTTTTTCGGCTCGGCGATGAGAGACTGTTTGTAGCGTTCTATGCCTTGGTCGAGGCCAGTCAGGTCTGTCGCCATGGCCGCGTCAAAGGCAGCCCGTTTTGGGGAGGCGGTGTGGCGATTGTGCCATGCTGCCCGATCACTTGCCCCGCGCGCACCAGCGGCACGCCAATTGCCTAGGATTTCGTCAGGGATGACGAATGGCTCATGCGGCCAATTGAGAACACCGCGCGCAGCCGTGATTTCGTCTTCGCCAAGGGCTGCGCCGTGGACACCTGACGTGCCCTGCTTGTTGGGCGAACCTTTGCCGATAATCGTCTTGCAGGCGATGAGGCTAGGCTTGGAAGAATTTTTTGCGGCGTGTATCGCGCGCTCGATGCGGCCGAAGTCATGGCCGTCGATTCGCGTGGTTTCCCAACCGGACGCTTCGAAGCGTTTGAGCTGATCGGTCGAATCGGACAGCGAGACCGCGCCATCAATTGTGATGTCATTATCATCCCATAGGACAATCAGTTTGCCGAGTTTCTGGTGTCCGGCAAGCCCGATGGCTTCTTGGGAGATACCTTCCATCAGGCAGCCGTCTCCGGCGATTACATAGGTATAGTGATCGACAAGATCGCGGCCATAACGGGCGCGCAAATGGGCCTCTGCCATGGCGAAACCGACAGCATTTGCGAGCCCCTGACCAAGCGGCCCCGTGGTCGTTTCAACGCCCGGCGCATGGCCATATTCGGGGTGACCGGCGGTTTTATAGCCGATTTGGCGGAAATTCTTGATTTGCTCGATGTCCATGCCCGGATATCCGGTGAGGTATGTCAGGGCGTAGATCAGCATGGAGCCATGACCGGCGGACAGGATGAAGCGGTCGCGGTCGACCCAGTCGGGGGCGCTGGCATCATATTTGAGGAATTTGGTAAATAGGGTCGTCGCCACATCGGCCATGCCCATCGGCATTCCAGGGTGGCCTGAATTTGCCGCTTGTACCGCGTCCATGGACAGGGCGCGAATTGCATTTGCCATCTGTTGTTCTGTCATCGGCATGACGCGAATCCCTTCATAAGTTGTTAATGATTGGGGAATGGACAAGTGAAGGGCCGACGTCAAGCCGCTTGGCAGGACTAGGTGGGGGCTGGTAGGGTTTTATATGGCAGGAATCGAACAAGCTCAGCAGAAATTGGACGCAGCGCTCGGACGTCTGGAAGATAATCTCGAACGTGTGTTTGAACGGGTCGGAGATCCGGCAATTGTACGGCGTCAGACCGATGCGTTGACAAAAGACCGTGCACGACTGGCGGGCGAGCTGGATGAAGCGCTGGCCCGCGAGAGCGAATTGCAGACACTTGCCGACGAGGCGGCTGTCGCGCTTGGCGAGGCCATCAACGAAGTGCGTGCAGCGCTAGAACGGGACTAGGACATGTCGAAAGCGGATATCGGGGTACACGGAAAGCTCTATTCTGTGGCATGTGCGCCCGGACAAGAAGACCGTCTGGTGCAACTTGGCGAGCGGCTCGATAAGCGGGTCGGCCAGATTGCCGGTGCGGTGGGTGATATTGGAGAAGCGCGGCTATTGCTGATCGCGGCGCTGGCTTTGATGGACGAGCTTGATGCAGCAAAAAGCGGCGCAGGGATGGTCGCGCTTGAAACACAAGCGATTACCGCCCTCAGCGATGCGGCAACGCGTATTGATGCGATCGCCGCGCGGCTTGAACCTGATCGGCCGGGCACGTAATGGATTTCTTTCGCCGGCATGCTGCCGGCCTTGGACTATGATGGATATCAAACATGAGAGATGAGAGCGTTCCGCAGCCGTTTTTGGTTGCGTTTCCAATGGAAGACGAAGACCCGCGCATTATGCTCGACCCGATGTATTTTACCGGGCTCGATGAGGTTGGGCTTTTTCTCGTCGACCTGTCGCGTCTTTATGCCCGCGCATTTGTGCAGTCGGGACGGGCGCGAAACATGCGTGATGCGCTTGAGCAGATTCAGGAAATATTCGATGCGGACATTTCCGAGCCTGTGCCCGACGAAGAGGGCGAGGGGGCATAGGGCAAAGGCGGGTAAAAGCGCTAGAGACCTTTGACCACCATATTGGCTGCGCGTTCGCCTGACAGAAAGCTCTCATCTGTCCAGATATAGGCCCAGTCGCCATAACGGCCGCAATAAGCGATGCCTATGTCTTTCAAATAGTCATGCACGATCTTGATGCAGCGCGGGCGATCCTGATCGAAGATCACATTACCCCAAGGCGCGTAGATGGTGCTTTTGTGGATGATCTCGTCGCGTGATTTGACGAGGCCAACCCGCATCAGGTCTTCGATCACCCGTTCGGTCCAGTCTTCGGGCGTGCCGGTCATCGGACGCCATTTGTCGGAGAAATAGACCTCGGCCTGAATGGCGCCGCAGCCTTCGGGCGCGGTCCGGTCGGAGAACATGTGCGGGAAAGACAGACGCGCAAAGCAAATGTCTTCATCATAGAAATAGGTCCAGTGATTGTCCGAGACATCGGCGCGGTCGAGGCCGATATTGACCATTAGCGCTTGCGAACACGACAACAGCGCGGCGGCATCCTTGACCTCTTGCGGCGCGTTTTTGATCATCGGGATCAGCACGGGCAGCGGGATCGACGAGATCAATTGTTCGAACTCTGCCGTGTTGCCATTGGCAAAGCCGAGCGTTTTGGCATCCATATCAATAGCGGTGACGCGATGTCCCAGATGCAGGGTCGAGCGCTTGGCGAACATATCAAGATAGGAGATGAAACCGCCTTCGGTCGGGTAGCGGAAATTCGGAATATAGTGGACATCCTTCGTCTCCTTGGACAATGCGCCATTGAGCACTTCATCCATATCCGGCTGATAGAGGCGCGGGCCGAGCCAATCTGTGGTCAGGTTTTTGGCTTCGGTCGTGTGATATTTTTTGGTGTATTCGGCAGGGAATGTGTCGCCAAAGCTTGGGCCGAAGGCCGCGTGTAGCCAATCTTCATAATGCTTGATCTCGCCGAAATCATTGTTCTGGGCGTGAATGAAATCCTTGATGCAATCGACGATCAGCTGTTGCGGGAGGCCAGCAAGGTTCACCTGTGCAGGGTGCTTGATCCAATGGCCTTTCCAGTAATTATTGACATTGGCCGGGAAGGCGCGGAAATCCTCGCCGCAGCTTTCGGAGAACAGTTTCTGGATGCGCTCGTTTTTGGTGAAGGAGATGTGCGGGCCTTCATCGAAGATAAAGCCGTCGCCATAGACAAAGGTCGAGGTGTGTCCGCCATAGTTTTCGCGGGCCTCATAGATGACAGGTTCAATGCCTTGCTCATAGAGATGGTGTGAGGCGCCAAATCCAGCGCAACCTGCACCCAGAATGCGTATGCCTGACTTCTTCATCACTCTTCTCCTTTGGCCGTAGCCTTGTTCCGGTTCGATCTTGCGCACTGTGCTGCCGGAGCCAATTCCGGTGCGCGCGTGCAAAAGCTGTTCCAGCCTTTAGCCAGAAGGCGTTGCGGCCCTGTTAATATCGGCGTTAAACTTGGAGAAAGCGGTTCATTTTGGCCTATAATTTGCACATTTTCGCGCGAATGTTGCACAAATGAACATGCCGCCAGACAGATCCTATCTGGGAGGCAGAACCGAAAGAGGGTTTGATGAAGTTTACCGAGACACCATTGAAGGGCGCTTTTGTCGTCGAGCATGAGCCCCGCGCCGATGAGCGCGGCTATTTTGCGCGCGCCTACTGTCAGGACGAGCTGGCAGCTGTGGGCGCTGATTACGAGTTCGTTCAGGCCAATATGTCGGGCAATGTGAACGCGGGCACATTGCGCGGCTTGCACTATCAGAACGAGACAGCGCCGGAGGCCAAATTCTTCCGCTGCATTAGAGGCGCGGTCTATGATGTCATCGTCGATATGCGCCAGGGGTCGGAGACATATCTGCAATGGTTCGGGATCGAGCTCACGGCCGAGAACCGCAAAGCGCTTCTGGTGCCGCCTTTGTTTGCTCATTCCTATCTCTCTTTGACCGATGGTGCGGAAGTCTTCTATCAGGCGTCCCATGCCTATGCACCCGATGCCGAGCGCGGTGTGCGCTATGATGATCCATCGGTCGGGATTAAATGGCCGCATCCGATTACCGATATTTCAGAGAAAGATCTCAAATGGCCGGATCTAACCGAGCAGGGGCTTGCCTGATGAATAAACGCATTATTGTTACCGGCGCGACCGGCTTTATTGGACGCAATACGCTCGTGCCGCTGCTTGAGCGCGGCTTTGAAGTCGTCGCACTGACCAGCCGCCCACCCGAAAACACCGTGCCGGGCGTCACCTACCTGCAATGTGATCTGAGTGACCGCGCGGCAGTGAAAACGGTTATGGCTGATAGCAGGCCGAGCCATTTGCTTCATCTGGCATGGCGGGCTGTGGTGTCGGGGCTTTGGACTGCGCCGGAAAATATGGACTGGCTTCAAATCTCGCTCGATCTGGCGCGCAGCTTTGTCGAGGCAGGCGGCAAGCGCATGACCGTTTGCGGGTCGTGCGGCGACTATGACTGGACAAGCGGGCTGTGTACTGAAGATGTGACACCGCTGGCTCCCACGACATTTTACGGTCAGGCGAAAGTGGCGCTGTATCAGGCGCTCACAGGCTTTGCCGAGATCAATGATGTTGAACTGGCTTGGGGCCGCGTCTTCTTTGTCTATGGACCGGGTGAACATGAAAGCCGTTTGGGGGCATCTGTCGTCACGTCTCTGCTCAAGGGCGAAGAGGCGCTGTGCTCGCATGGCATGCAATTGCGCGATTATATGCACGTTGCCGATGTTGGCACCGGACTGGCCGCTCTGTCGGCAAGCTCTTTGATTGGATCTTACAATATTGCCAGCGGGGAAGCCGTGCGTGTGAAGGATGTTATCGAGGGTTTTGCAGCCGCTGCAGGCCGACCGGAGCTGGTCAAACTTGGCGCGCGCGAAGCTCCCGCATTTGAACCGCCCCTGATTACTGCAGATATGACCAAAACACGCAGGTCAGGCCTCGATTGGACACCGCGTTTTGATATTGAGAGCGGCACCCGCGACACAGTTGACTGGTTTCGCAACCAATTGTAACCCGCCTGAGCCAGCGGCACGATAAGCCGTAATTATTGGCAATTGGTGTGGTATCGGTTATGTCCTTAACCGAGGGTGGGGCCGTGAGGAGATTAATGATTATGCTCAAAAGCATGAAGACGTCGCGCTGGATGTCTGGCGCTGTAGCGCTGACAGCGAGTTTGGCAATCAGCGGCGCAATTTTACCAGCGTCAGCACAGGGCAGCTATGGTCTTGAATATGGCACCGGGCGGGTGATTTGCACCGATGATAGTGACAGTAATCTTGACCAGACTGGCGCCGATTATGCCGCCTCGCGAGCATGGGACGAACGGGTTCTGGGCGTTGATGGCCCATGTGCGAACGAGTTGAGCGATCTCGATATTGGCGTCTGGAAACAATCGCGCCCGTTTGCTGGTACAGACCGTGAGGGCCGGCAGGCAAGTTTCCGGATCTACGTCTTGCATGACACCTATAACTGGGTCAGCGGATCAGCCACGAAGATCGAGAAAGACGGCGAACCTGTCACACCGATTTCTATTTTTAATGCGCCCAATTTTAATAAGCGGTTTTGCGCATCCAATGCGGCGTTTGGCATGGGCACCTCCTCGTCGGATGGAGCGCGTGCGGCCAATAATGCTATGGCAGAGCGGCGGACAAATACCGTAGCATCGGCTCTGACCATTGTGCGCGATGCTTGCGAGGAGGGGCGTATCCCGATCGTGTTTGGTGTGAACCTTGGCGAACATGCCGAACAGGTAACATGCGACACGGGCGGGGACTGTACGCCAAAGCTCGCAGATCAGCGCCGTGTGATCATTATTGCAACAGACGAGCTTGCCGTTGATACCAATGTGGCTGAAGCGCTGGCTTTAGGTTTGCGTCAGCAAGAAGTGTTCAAAGGCTTGGGTGTGGACCGCTACGACTTGTTTGACGTGAAGTCATACTAAAGCGTCAGCCGCTACCACATTTTGTCTTTGGCATAATCGGCATAGCCGGCATCGTAGCTTTCTGCGTCAAAGCCCTCTTGTAATTCACGGACAAATTCACCAGCGGTGGGCGGTTTGGCAGCGTTTGGGTCGGGCTGCCACAAAGCCGAGCGCATCAGAGCCTTGGCGCACTGGAAGTAAACCTCTTCGGGTTTGATAATGATGATGCTGGCGGGATGCTTGCCTGCCTTGTCGAAGCGATGGATCAGATCGGGGGCTGTGCTTAGCGCGGCTTTGCCATTGATACGCACAGTATTGTTGCAGCCTGCGATTAGGAACATCAGACTGACCCGCGGATCGCGGACAATATTGCGCAAACTGTCGAGCCGGTTATTGCCGCGCCAATCCGGAAGCAGAAGCGTTTGAGGGTCAATGATCTCGACAACAGGGCCATCATCGCCGCGCGGGCTGGCATCCGTGCCTTCTGGGCCGACCGTGGACAGAATAACGAAGCGCGCTGCCTCGATCCACTTGGTGTAGAGCGGGGTGAGGCGGGGCATGACCTTGGCCAGAGAAGCAGGCAAGGCGGGCTGATACAGCGCTTCAAGCGCCTCTATGCTGGTAATCTGTGTCATAGAGGCGCCTTTCGATGGAATGTGAGTTGGGTCTAGACCTCGAGCAGCATCCGCTCTGGATCTTCGAGCGCTTCTTTGACCCGGACGAGGAATGTCACGGCCTCTTTGCCGTCTACGATGCGGTGGTCATAAGACAGTGCCAGATACATCATCGGGCGCACAACAACTTCGCCATTGACGGCAACAGGGCGTTGCTCGATCCGGTGAAGCCCCAAGACGCCTGATTGCGGCGGGTTGAGGATTGGCGTCGACATGAGCGAGCCATAGACACCGCCATTGGTAATCGTGAATGTACCGCCTTGCATGTCGGCAATGGTCAGATCGCCATCGCGCGCCTTGCGGGCGAGATTGCCGAGCTCTTTCTCGATGCCGGCGAGGGACAATTCATCTGCATCACGGATCACCGGAACAACGAGGCCTTTGTCGGTACCAACAGCCATGCCGATATCGAAATGGTTCTTGTAGATAATATCGGTGCCGTCGATCTCGGCGTTCACAGCAGGAATTTCCTTCAGCGCCGCGACAACAGCTTTGGTGAAGAAGCCCATAAATCCGAGTTTGACATCATGCTTGGCAAGGAAGCTCTCTTTATAGGTTTTGCGCAATTCCATGATCGCCGACATATCGACATCATTGAATGTGGTGAGCATGGCGGCCGAGTTTTGCGCTTCCTTGAGACGGCGGGCAATGGTCTGGCGCAGACGGGTCATACGGACGCGTTCTTCGCGTGGGCCTGTTTCGCGTGGCTCTTTAGTGGTCATAGGAGTACTCGGTTTAGGGGCGGCGGCAGGCGTCGCTGCCGGTGCATTGTTCACATAGGCCATGGCATCGGCTTTGGTAGCGCGTCCATCACGCCCCGAGCCTGGAATAGATTGCGCATCAGCGCCTGCTTCAGCGGCAATGCGCCGGACAGACGGAGACACAGGGCGATCATCTGCCGTAGAAGCCGGTGCGGCTTGTACAGGCGCAGGGGCAGCCTCTGCAGAGCTTGCAGAAGACGCGCCGGTGGAGACGCGGCCAATGACACTTCCCGGGGTGACATTATCGCCCTCGGCAACGAGCCATGTCTCAAGCACACCATCGGCCGGAGCAGAAACTTCGAGCGCAACCTTGTCGGTTTCAATCTCGACAATGGTTTCGTCTTTCATCACTGTGTCGCCCGGTTTTTTGAGCAGGGCGCCCATCGTACCTTCGGCAACGCTTTCGCCCATATTCGGGACGATGATGTCGGCGCCAGAACTGCTTGCGCTGGCTGCAGGAGCCGCAGCAGCGGGCGCAGGGGCTTCGACTTTGATCGAGCTGGCTCTCAGCGCTGGCTCAGGTTCGGCTACTGGCTCAGGCGCGGGCGCAGGTTTTGCGCTCGATTTACCATTCAGATGCGCAAGCATCGCGCCAATCTCGACCGTATCGCCTTCAGCGGCTACGATTTCGGACAGGATGCCATTTTCTGGCGCGGAAACTTCGACCGAAACCTTGTCGGTTTCAAGTTCAACGAGAACTTCGTCCCGAACCACTTGGTCGCCGGCTGATTTAAGCCATTTTCCGACCGTTGCCTCGGTCACGGATTCACCTAGTACAGGTACGGTAATGTCGGTCATGTCAGGGTCCATCTAATCGGGTTTTGATTAAAATAATTCATTGGAATTAAGTTTTAGCAAAAATATCTTCTATTTTGTTGTCACCGAGCGCACGCCCGATAAATGCGGCTTTTTCTTCATTATGTTTGCTCATCAGGCCCGTCGCGGTGGCCGCAGCGGGAGCGCGACCGGCATAATGCGGGCGCGGCTCTTTGATGCGAGCCTGCATTGCGCACCATTCGATCTCGTCACGGATGAAGGTCCAGCCGCCCATATTGCGCGGTTCTTCCTGACACCAGACCAATTCAGCATTTTTGAAGCGTGAAAGCTCCTTGATCATGGCCTTGCGCGGGACCGGATAGAATTGCTCGATCCGCAAGAGATAGATGTCATCGGTGCCAAGCTTTTCGCGCTCTTCAAACAGGTCGTAATAGACTTTACCTGAGCAAAGGACGACGCGCCGGATATCGCGGTCATCGGCGAGTTGTACTTGGCCTTCGCGGCCGGGGGTCTCGGCATCATCCCACAAGATGCGGTGGAAGGAGGATTTGGCCCCAAGGTCTTCGATTGCCGACGTTGCGAGTTTGGCGCGGAGCAGAGATTTCGGTGTCATGATGACAAGCGGCTTGCGGAACTCGCGGTGGATCTGACGCCTGAGTACGTGGAAATAATTGGCTGGCGTGGTCAGATTGCACACTTGCATATTGTCTTCCGCGCACATCTGCAAAAAGCGTTCAAGACGGGCGGAGGAGTGCTCGGGTCCTTGTCCTTCATAGCCGTGCGGCAGGAGTAATGTCAGACCGCTCATGCGGAGCCATTTGCGTTCTGCCGACGAGATGAACTGGTCGAAAAAGACCTGCGCGCCATTCGCGAAATCACCGAACTGGGCTTCCCAGATGGTCAGCGTTTTCGGGTCTGCCAGCGAATAGCCATATTCAAACCCGACCACGGCTTCTTCAGACAGAAGACTGTCGATGACTTCGTAATTGGCTTGGGTGTCGTTGAGCTGGTTGAGCATGGTCACGCGTTTGCCACTGTCCTGATCGACAATATGCGAATGGCGCTGGGAGAAGGTCCCGCGTCCACAGTCTTGTCCGGACAGGCGCACGGGGAAACCTTCATCGAGCAGGGTGGCGAAGGCCAGATGCTCGGCTGTGGCCCAGTCGAGCCCTTTGCCCGTGGAGATGGTTGAGGCACGTGCATCAATGACGCGTTTGAGGGTCCGGTGCGGGGTGACGCCTTCGGGCACAGTGGTGAAGGCTGCGCCAAGGGTTTTCAGCCGCTTCAGGGACACGCCGGTCTTGCCGCGCCTGTCATCGTCTTCGGGAAGCTGGAAGCCTTTCCACTCGCCGTCGAGCCAATCGGGCTTTTGCACATTGATCGATTTGCCATCTTCAAAGGCTTTGTCGAGCTTGTCAGCAAATGCGCTGACTTCAGCGGCCACCTCATCAGCGGTGACGATGTTCTCGCCAACCAGCCGATCGGCATAGATCTCGCGGGTCGACGGATGGCCTTTGATTTTTTTGTACATGATCGGCTGGGTGAACATAGGTTCGTCACCCTCATTGTGCCCGAACCGGCGATAGCAGAACATGTCGATCACCACGTCCTTGCCGAACTTCTGGCGATACTCGGTGGCGACTTTTGCGACATAGGTCACAGCCTCGGGATCATCGCCATTTACATGGAAGATCGGAGCTTGAACCATCAGTGCAACATCGGACGGGTAGGGCGAGGAGCGCGAATACATCGGGCTAGTCGTGAAACCGATCTGGTTGTTGATGATGAAATGAATGGTGCCGCCTGTACGGTAGCCAGCAAGGCCGGAAAGGGCGAAACATTCAGACACAACGCCCTGACCAGCAAATGCAGCGTCGCCATGCAAGAGGAGCGGCATAACCTGTGCACGTAGCGCCGCGCCGCTTTCGCGTTTCATACGGGCCTGTTTCGAGCGCGACTTGCCGAGCACAACAGGATCAACGGCTTCGAGGTGGGACGGATTTGCATTCATCGACAAGTGGACGGAATTGCCGTCGAACTCGCGATCGGATGAGGCACCGAGATGGTATTTTACATCACCGGAGCCAAATTCTCCGGCGCCTTGGGTCGAGCCGCCTTGAAACTCGTGGAAGATGTTTTCGTAAGGCTTGCCCATCACCGCGCCGAGCATGTTCAGTCTGCCGCGGTGGGCCATGCCGACAACAATCTCTTTCACGCCAAGCGCGCCGCCGCGTTTGATGATTTGCTCCAGTGCAGGCACAGCCGCTTCGCCGCCATCCAGTCCGAAACGCTTGGTCCCTGGATACCGCTTGTGCAAGAAGCGCTCAAAGGCTTCCGCTTCGATCAGTTTGGACAGGATCGCCTTTTTACCTTCTTTGGTAAAAGCAACGCCTTTGTCCGGCCCCTCAATGCGCTCTTGTAGCCAGCTCTTCTCCTCAGGATTGGAGATGTGCATGAACTCGATACCGATGGTCGTACAATAGGTGCGCTTGAGGATGTCGAGCATTTGGCGCGGCGTTGCGCTCTCGAGCCCGAGATAACCGTCGATGAAAATCTCGCGGTCCATATCTTTGTCAGCGAATCCGTATGAGGCCGGATCAAGCTCGGGCTGGGGCCCACGGCTTTCGAGGCCCAGGGGGTCAAGCTCTGCAGCAAGGTGGCCACGCATCCGATAGGCGCGAATCATCATCAGTGCACGGATAGAGTCTTTGACCGAACCGGCAAGCGCTTCAGGAGACGCGTTTGGCGACTTGGATTTTATCTTGTTCTTGAGCTTGGGTTCGACCAAGGCCCAATTGCCATCAAAAGCGGCAGTATTGTCTGGATGCTCGGGCTTTGGCCAGTCGGTCCGCTTCCAGCTTGCGCCATCGGCATTGCGCTGGGCGTCGGCCGGATTGTCATCAAGGTCGCGGAAGAAATTCTGCCAGCTCTCGGGAACCGATGCGGGGTTCTTCGCGAACGCGGCCTGCATCTGTTCGAGATAGGCTGCATTGCCGCCATAGAGAAAGGCGCTGCCTAGAAATTGTTCGTTCTGTTCGCCGCGCCCACCAGTCTTGTTGTTGTCTTTGGGCGTTCCGTCATCTGCAGCCATTGTCTATCGGTCCTGTTCAGGCGTTTGATCTCGTAGTGCGCCAAGCCGGCAAAGGGGAAATGCCTGACGCCCATTGTCTTATAGTCCGCGCTTCGGGCGATTGGCCCGCCCGAAGCAGATTGGAGATGGCCTGTTCTGGGCCGTATTTTTAGCTTTGCTTTGGCCCCTGAGCGGCGCCTTGCAAGGATTAGCCTTTGAGCACATCCATCATGGTTGTGCCGAGGCGTGCCGGGCTAGGGGAGACGCGGATGCCAGCCGCTTCCATTGCCGCGATCTTGTCTTCTGCGCCGCCTTGTCCGCCGCTGACGATGGCACCGGCATGGCCCATTGTGCGGCCCGGAGGCGCTGTGCGTCCGGCGATAAAGCCGACCATAGGCTTCGAGCGCCCTTTGGCAGCTTCGTCCTTGATGAACTGGGCAGCTTCTTCTTCGGCTGATCCGCCAATCTCGCCGATCATGATGATCTGCTCGGTTTCGTCATCTGCAAGGAACAGTTCCAGCATGTCGATAAATTCGGTTCCCTTGACCGGATCACCGCCAATGCCGACGGCTGTGGTCTGGCCGAGGCCGACTTGCGAGGTCTGGTAGACAGCTTCATAGGTCAGCGTTCCCGACCGCGACACAACGCCGACGGAGCCTTTCTGGAAAATCGAACCGGGCATGATGCCGATTTTGCACTGTTCAGGTGTTAGAACGCCCGGGCAGTTTGGTCCGATGAGCCGTGAGTTCGACGCATCGAGCTTGGCTTTGACGCGAACCATGTCGAGCACAGGCACACCTTCGGTGATGCAAATGATCAGCGGGATTTCCGCGTCGATGGCTTCTTCGATCGCTGCGGCTGCACCTACGGGAGGCACATAGATCACAGACGCATCTGCGCCGGTAACGTCTTTGGCTTCAGCCACGGTAGCAAAGATCGGAAGCGTTTCGCCATTGGCGCCGTTCCAGTTGGTGCCGCCCTTTTTCGGGTGGGTGCCGGCAACCATTTTTGTGCCGTGATAGGCGAGCGCTTGCTCGGAATGGAAAGAGCCGGTTTTTCCGGTCAGTCCCTGAACGATGATTTTGGTGTCGTTATTGATGAGTATGGACATGTTTAATCTCTAAAAAAGTGTGATGGGGCGAAGGGTGCGCGGGCGCGCTACCCCTTCACAGCTGCGACGATTTTCTGGGCGGCATCGTCCAGATCATCTGCGGGAATAACATTGAGACCGGAGCCGGCGATAATTGCTTTGCCCTTCTCGACATTCGTGCCCTCAAGGCGAACAACCAGCGGTACAGCGAGATTGGTTTCTTTCACGGCCTGAATAACACCCTCGGCAATGACATCGCATTTCATGATACCGCCAAAGATATTGACCAGAATGCCCTGCACGTTCGGATCTTTCATAATGATCTTGAACGCGGCTGCGACTTTCTCGGCATTGGCACCGCCGCCAACATCACAGAAGTTTGCAGGCTCTTCGCCATACAATTTAATGATGTCCATCGTCGCCATGGCAAGACCTGCGCCGTTGACCATGCAACCGATTGTGCCGTCGAGGGCGATATAGGCAAGGTCCCATTCTCCGGCTTCGACTTCTTTGGCGTCTTGCTCGGTTTCGTCGCGAAGCTCTTCAATGTCGGGGTGACGGAAGAGGGCGTTCTCGTCGAACGAGACTTTGGCATCGAGCACACGCAGACGGCCATTTTCCATAACGATCAGCGGGTTGATCTCGAGCATCGACATATCCTTCTCGGTGAAGGCTTTGTAGAGGATCGGGAACAGGGTCAGCCCGTCAGCAGCCGCGTCGCCGGTCAGCTTGAGCGCGTCATTGATTTCCTGCGCCTTGGCTTCGGTCATGCCCTCTGTCGGATCGATCTGCACATTCATGATCAGATCCGGCGTGTCATGGGCAACTGCTTCAATGTCCATGCCGCCTTCGGTTGAGGCAACAACGGCAACGCCGCCGGTCTGCCGGTCAACAAGCATTGAGAGGTAAAGCTCGGTCGCAATGTCCGCGCCGTCTTCGATATAGAGGCGATTGACTTGCTTGCCGTCAGCGCCGGTTTGCGCGGTGACAAGGTGATGGCCGAGCATGGCTTTGGCGTTTTCGAGAACTTCTTCCTTGGAGAAGGCGAGCCGGACGCCGCCTTTTTCACCGGCAGCAGCTTCGACGAACTTGCCCTTACCGCGTCCACCAGCATGGATTTGCGATTTAACGACCCAGAGGGGGCCGGGGAGCGTGTCGACAGCCTTTTGCACATCGTCAAGGCTGAGAACGGGGACGCCATCGGCAACAGGTGCACCAAATGATTTCAGCACGGCTTTCGCCTGATATTCGTGGATATTCATGTTTTCGGAAACACCTTTCGCAGAAGGGGGGAGAGCGCACGAAATTGGCTCTTTCATATTGCCCCCGCTTATACGCATGCCCGCACTAGCTAGCAATATGCTGGGTTGTATATTTGATACCCAGACTTAAGCGGTGGCAGGGTTTGTCTAGCCGACAAGCGGTGGACTCTCGACAACTGTTCCAGGCTCGGCGTCGATCTGTTTGAGCAGGTGCTCGACAAATTCAATATGGCTACGCAGCCTGTAGAGATCGTCGGTATAAGATAACGGTACATCAACCGCTCCCGCATCTTCCTGCAACTTGCTCAGCGAGGCCATAATCGCGTTGCGCTCTTCGACGGTGCGGGCGCGGCGGCCGCGGGTTTCAAGCTCGCGCAGGTCGGAATACCAGACATAAATCCGCCGGCGCACTTGCCACCGATAGATAGGCGGGGCCACGCGAACGAGCGGAATCATCAGCGTAATCAACGGGATAAGTAGCACCCATGAGCGTTCGAGGAAATTCGCAGTGGCAAAGGAAAACCATCGGCGCAAGGTCGAGGTGCCGCGTTCATAGAAGCGGCGCACGTCGCGGGTTGTCGGCAAATTGGTCAATCGGGCTTCTGGAAAGGTTCCGGCGGGTGCGAGCAAGGAACCGGAGCCATGAATACCCGTGCCAGCTTCGAGCAAGAGAGATTGGATCGCGGGATGGGTGTCGGCATGGAAAACGAGCTGGGCTGCAGGAGCGATCAGCGGAATGTCCTGTGCGGGAATATCAGCCCCGATATCGAGCACCCCGCGCAGCAATGTAACCGGGGCAAATGCCGGCGAGCGGCGGGCCAGTGCTTCGGCGCGCTGGAAGGGAATGATCTGGAAGTCCGGATTGCGCAAGAGCGTATCGAGATACGGCGCATCAATGCCGGCAACAAAGAAGGCCGCATCGACATCGCCATCGATCAGGGCCTTGCTGGCGGCTGTGCCGGATGTCTCGATCTGGGTGGCCGGTGGCCATGTGCCGCCCCATTCGGTCTGGAGTTCGAGGGCGAGGGCGCGCGTGCCGGACCCGTTTTGTCCGATGGCAATGCGTGCAGTTCTTAAATCGCCAAAATCCGCAGCGCCGAAATCGTTCCGGACGAAGATCCAGGCGGGTTCGAGAAACATAGCGCCAGCCGAACGAAGCTCGTCATCGCGTACAGGATCGGCAATACCGCCTTGCACCAGCCCTATATTGGCGTCGCCTGTCTGGACCAGCCTCAGATTTTCAATCGAGCCTGCGGTTTTGATGATCGTTACCTCGACGCCTTGCTCGGCCAATAGGCGTTGATACCGTTCGGCATAGGCGAAATAGGCACCGCCTTCCGATCCGGCGGCAAATTTAAGTTCACTCGGAGGCGCGGGCTCGACGAAGCGGCTTGCGATCATAAGACCGACAAGGCGAATGGCGACAAATGGCCAATAGGCTCTGATAAATTCCCGCATATGCGCTTCCCTCCAGAACCAGCGGTAACGAGGCATGCGGCGGGGTTCAAGCTTTTTTGGCCGGATTTGCGATGGTTAATGCCGACAATTGTGCCGGTCTTTGCACCATTTTGGAGCCTTCCCTGAACGAGCACGGTTTGGTCACAGCATGAACACATCTTCGTTGTGCTCTGTTCATTCTGGAAATCACGCCTACATATAAGACAAGAAACGGGCGCAAAAAGACCCGTATCTCCCAGAAGAAGGACAAGAAACATGACCCATTCGAAGTCTCTTTCCCGCGTGCTCATTGTGAGTGTGATCGGCGTATTCGCCGCGGTCATCCTTAATTTTGCGATGACCCCGCCAGCTGGCCTGTTCGGCTAGGGCTTATGATAAGGCGTTTTCGCCAGAATACTGGCCGCGCGGTAGAGCTGCTCGGCCAGCATCGCCCGCACCAGAAGATGCGGCCAAGTTTGCGGGCCAAAAGCCAGAATCGACGGTGCAGCTTTGCGCACAGCCTCTGAATAACCTTCAGCACCGCCAATCATAAAAACCAATGCCCGTTCGCCGTCATCGCGCCAATTTGCGATGTTTTGAGCCAATTTGGTCGATGGCCAGTTCGGTCCATGCTCGTCCAGTCTGACGATACGAGCCTGATCCGGGCATTTTTCCAGCAGGCGTTCCCCCTCGCGGACCAAGCCGCCGCCGGATTTTACGGTGACAAGATCAATGCCGCTCAGGCCGAGTGGACGGCCAAGCGGGCTGAAACGTTTGCAATAATCGGCAGTCAAATCGTGTTCAGGGCCGGATTTCGCCGGACCCACCGCAAGAATACTTAGCTTCAATTGGCTGAATTGCGGTGATCTGTGGCCTCTGTGCCCCAGATACGCTCAAGATTGTAGAAGGCCCGAACCTCTGGCCGGAACAGGTGGACGATAATGTCGCCTGTATCAATCAGAACCCAGTCAGCATTTGGCAAGCCTTCGACGCGCGCGCCTCCGTAACCGTCATCTTTGATGCGGCGGGTCACATGTTCAGCCAAAGCAGCGACATGCCGCTGGGAACGCCCCGAGGCAATGATCATCTGGTCTGCAATGGAGGATTTGCCCTCAAGATCAATCACCAGCAGTTCTTCTGCTTTGTCATCTTCGAGGGTTTCGATCACGGCGGCGGCGATATGCTTGACGATTTCTTCAGGCGTTGCGGCGGCCGTGTTGGATGATTTGGACAGGGTGTGACTTTCTCTAAGGTTTCTGACGCTACGCCTATACTAGCACAGGCATAAGGCCCCTACCAACAGGTTTGTATGACGGGCAGGATGGGGGCCTTTAGCGGGTGAGCGGGTGAGAGTCAATTTTATCGGGCGCCGACCCCATGCCTTGCGGCAAATATGGCTGTGCGCAATACTCGATCAAACCTGCACGGGTCTGGGGAGGCTATCCTTATGCGGGACGTCGGGAGGGCGAGAGAATGCTAAGTGAAAAACGACGCACATTGCTTGTGCTTAACGGGGCGGGATTGCTGATATCCTCGGTGTTTGCCGGCTGGCTCTATTTCTTCTTCCTTCTCGGCGCGATTGATCTCTGGCCGATTGTAACGGATGTGCCGGTCGAGATCGGAGGCGATCGCCGCGCATGGAATATGGCCCACCTTGAAGGCATCACCAATGGTCTGATCCTGATGGGGTTGGCGGCAGCCGCGCCATTTGTCCGGCTGGGACCCAGAGGCCAGACATGGCTGTTCTGGTCCGCATTGACCTTTGCATGGCTGTTCACCCTGCCGGCGATTGCCAATGCATTTTTTGGCACGCGCGGTCTTGAGTTCGGGGGTGGTCCGTTCCCCGGCAATGTAACCATCAACAATATTATTTTCCTCTTCGGGTGGCCGCCCGTGCTCGCCGCCCATAGCGGCTTTGGCCTGTTTGCGTGGGGTGCGTGGAAGCACTACAAAACACTTGGAGCAGATCAATGACGAAGCCATTGCCTGCTGACAAAGCCGTCGCGTCAGGGATTGTCGTGCGCCAAATACCGTTCTCGTTTGACGAGGGCATTGCTCCGGTCTGGAACGCGGCCAAGCCCGAATGGAGCCACATCGTCAATGGCGCATCTTTGACCATGCCCTATCTGGAACCGTTCCTGATCCGCACGGTCGGGGAAGCCATGAAACAGATCGACGAGGGCCCCCTGAAAGACGGTGTGCGCGGGTTTATGGCTCAGGAAGGCCAGCACTATCAAAACCATCGCCGTTACAATGAAATGCTCAAGGCAAACGGCTATCCCGAGCTTGCCTTGATAGAAGCGGAGATGGAGGAGGACTTTAAGCGTCTGGCGGGCAAGTCTTTGAAGTGGCGTCTTGCCTATACGGCTGGCTTCGAGACCATGACGATGGGGCTGACCGAATGGCTGATTACAAACCGCAAAACACTGTTTGCCGGATCTGATCCGTCGGTAACCTCCTTGATACTCTGGCACATGGTCGAAGAAACCGAGCACAAAACAGTGGCATTTGATCTCTATCAGGCTTTGTACAAAGACAATTGGGCGCGCGCCCGGGGGGTCTTTTCCGGATCACTTCACGTGATGAAATTCGCTCGCAAAGTCTATATCCAGATGCTGAAGAAGGATGGCCGCTGGTCCAGTTTGCGCTCGCGCTTCAGACTGATGCGCGTGCTTTTGGCATTTGTGGTAAATATAGGTCCGATGCTGCTCGCCTCGCTCGTGCCTTGGTATGATCCACGCAAGGTCAAAGACCCCGACTGGGTCGGGCAATGGACCGAGGCCTATGCCAATCTCTCTGACGGGTTCATTCCTCTCCTCGACACAGACAATCCGGAAATTCCGGCCCGGTTCACTTAGGCGTCGCGGCGAGGCCGTGGCTTCGGGCGCGCACGGGAACTACATTTTTATGTGAAGCCTCAAGACAAGAGGGCGCGGCTGGGCTAAGCCGGAGCAATGGTTTGGCGCGTTCTCAAATTTATATTCATGCTGCCTTTGTTCGGCATTATTGCGATCATTGCGACGAGTTGCACGCAGTTCGGACTGAACTATGCCAGCCTCGAAACCGATAATAAGCCAGTGGCGATGCCCGCGCTTGTGGCCACCGGCCAAACCGATTGGCAGACGCGCGAGGCCCCCGAGCTGAAAGCCAAGCTCGAGCAATCCATATTCGGGCCGGTGCCGACGGGCGTCGCCTCGCGGATTGTATCGCAGCGCATTGTCGATGACCGCTATCTTGGCGGGCGGGGCGTGCTTGAGGAATTTGTTGTCGAGCTCGGAACCGGCACAGAGCGGGTGCAATTTCATCTGGCGCTGGCCACGCCGAAAGTGCCGCTCGGGCCGGCGCCGCTGATCATCGGGCAGACCTTTTGCGACAATATGGGTGTGTTCGAACATGCGGATTTGTCACCGCCTATGCGCGGGCGTTCGTGCGGCATGTCGGAAAACCGCTCGGCGCTTGGCTCGGCCTTCATGTATATTTTTGGCGAATACATCAACAAAGCGCCAATGGCAGATTATCTCGAACGCGGGTTTGCCTATGCCAATTTCTTCGCCGCCGAAATTGTGCCCGATGCGCAAGGTGCCGGACGCGAAGCGCTCCAGACCTTCCCGAAAGGCGCGGACGGACGACGCGCAAGCGGCGCAGTGGCAGCATGGGCGGCAGGGTATTTTGCGGCGATTGATTTGCTCGCGGGAGACACACGGATCGATGGCGACAAGATTGCTGTGTTCGGGCATTCAAGACATGGCAAATCCGCGCTTGTAGCCGGCGCATGGGATGCGCGGATCAAGGCGGTCATCTCGCATCAGTCAGGCACACTCGGGGCCTCGCTTTCGCGCGATAAACCGGGCGAGACGGTCAAGCATATTCTAAACGGGCACTCTTTTGGCGATGGCTATCCGCATTGGTTCGCGCCGGAGTTTTTGGCCTTTGCCGATGATGTCGATGCGTTGCCGGTTGATCAGCATATGCTGATCGCGCTCAATGCCCCGCGCCGCGTTTTGCTGGGCAATGGCCGCCGTGATGTCTGGTCTGATCCAAATGGCGCGTATCGGGCCGCCGAAGGCGCGAGCGCGGCATGGCAACTGTTCGGGCAAGACGGGTTGAAGCAAGACGGAATGAAAGCGTTTAATCCGGAAGCGGGGATTGCCTATCATCTCAGGCCGGGCGGACACGGGATTGTACGTGCGGATGTCGATGCATTTCTGGCATTTCTCGAGGCCAGCTTTGCGCAGGAGTGATGCGATGAACCGGCAAGCCTTTAAACGATTTGCGGTGCGGGATCTGGCGCTTCTGGCCGGAACATTGCTGGGCTGGGTCTTGTTTGCAAAGATCAGCATCGGGCAAGGATTGCTGGCAAATTTTGTCGGGGCCACACTCGGTGTTGCAGGCGGGCTGTGCGCGTGGTTTGCGCATGAATGGGGCCATGTATTGGCCGCATGGGCCGCAGGCTCGAAGCTGCGCGCGCCAAACAAGCTCGTCAGTGTCTACCTGTTCGGCTTTGACAATAAGACCCACACGCGCGGGCAGTTTGTCGCCATGTCGCTCGGCGGGTTCGCAGCCACGGCGGGCGTCTATGCCCTGATCCATTTTTACTTGCCGCAAGACTGGCTCGCCACACGTGTTGTCCACGGGCTGGTGCTGCTTGAGATCGCGGTCACTGTGGCGCTCGAAGTGCCCGGCCTATTGCTTGGAATTTTCGCCTATTCGAAACTGCCCTCTGTGGATGTACTCGGGGAGTAGGGGGGGCTGCCTCCACAAAAAAGGGAGCACCGTAAAGTGCTCCCTTTCGTATTGTTGGCTCTGGTTTTTGCTAGCGCAGCTTGGCGGCGATGTCGGTGAGGACACCAGCCAAGGCTGCTTGGCGTGCGCCATCTGTGCCGTCAGCGTCGAGGCCGGCGGCCAGATCGTCGAGCTGTCCGGCCAGCCGTGCATCGCTCTCGCTTTCAGCAAGCTTTTTGTCAGCACTATCAAGCGCGCGGTTGAGGCGTCTTACGGTCCGGCGAGACAAGGCATCAGAGCGACCCAGCTGGTCCATATAAGCGCGCGCCACAGTCGGCACGGCAGGCCATGTCACTGAGAATTGCTGTTGCGGATTGAACAGCTCGCCCTGATCGGCGAGTGCTGCGGCGGCAATCTCGTTTTCGGTGAGATGCTCGCTTGGTGCCAGCGCGAAGACATCGAGGCCGCGGGCAATCTCGGTGCCGTAGAGTTTGCCGTCATACCAATAGGTTGACCAGTAACCGGCGAGAACCAGTTTCTCTTCATGCACGGGACCGCGATCGAAATAGGCGATCTCGACCGTGTTGGCTGCATCGGTGAAGTCCATCACAGACATGCCGCCCTGATACCAGGCTTGCGCGAAGATATCGCGGCCCGGCACCGGAACAATCGAGCCATTATGGGCGACGCAATTTTCCTGATCGGACTGCGGTGCAGGCAGCTTGTAATAGCCTTGGAACTCAAGCTTGCCATCAACGATATTGTAGATCGCGTCAGCGCCCCAGTCTTGCGGGTCATAGGCGCGGCAACGCGGACGGGCACCGCCGCCCCACTCATCCGTGAACAGAACTTTTGTTCCATCATTGTTAAAGGTCGCAGAATGCCAATAGGCAAAGCCGGTATCGACCACCGCATCAAGACGCTTGGGCTCGCGCGGATTGCTGATATCGAAAATGATGCCATTGCCCGAACAAGCGCCCGCAGCAAGATTGGCTTCAGGGAAGACCGTAATATCGTGGCACTGATTGGTTTGCGATGTCAGCTGTGTGTCATCGCCATGATCGCCGCCCTGCCAGAGGCCAGCGAGGCGTCCGGTTTCTTCGTCGGCAAACACAGCAGGACTGTCAACAATGCGCGACTTGGACGGATCATCGACTGGAATTTCGATCACATCAATGCGGAAGAGGGCGGTTCTGTCATCGCCAACAACTTCGCCATAGCAGCCCTCAAGCTCCTCGGTATCGCGGACGCTGGATGTGCCGGAATTATAGACAATGATCTTGCCGTCTTCGTCTGGTCCGGACACGACCGAATGGGTGTGTGAGCCGCGACAAGTCTGGACTTGGCCAACTTGGCGCGGGCTGGCGAGATCACTGATGTCGAAGATACGGATGCCGCGAAACCGTTCGTCGCTGATATCTTCGCTGATGCCTTGGCGCCCGCAATCAATCCGGCCGCGCGTCTGCTCGACAGACATGATCAGCAAGTCGCCAACAATTGACACGTCGCCTTGTCCGCCTGGGCAAACAACCGAGCTAAACAGTTCGGGCATGCCAGCTTCATCGAGCTTGTAGATATTGAAACCGTGATAATTTCCCGTCACCATAACATCGCCGGAAAAGGCCATATCTGTGTTGGAGAAGCTAAGCAGCGGGGAGCGCTCGCCCCATTGGGTTTTGTCCGTGCTTTGCTCGTCATCGTCGCGGCTTGGCGCTGCGTCTGCAGCTTCGTCTTCAGCATCAGGCTCGATGATCGGCGGTAGTCCGGCCGGATTTTCCGGATCGAAGAAACCTGCGGGCTTTGGCAATGAGGCCAGCAGGGCCAGATTGGAGATCGCTTCTCCCGCATTGTCGAACCCTGCGCTCAGACCCACGCGGCCATCATCAGACAGGTTCGAGAGCAGTACATTCATGCGCTCGATCTCGGATGTCTGGTCGTTGACAATATCATTGGTGAAATCGAACAGGACAGGATCATAGGCCGAGCCGGGTAGCAGTTGCAGATCGTTGACCATAGTGACCGCGCCCTCATGATGGCGGATCATCAAGGTCAGGAACTGGCGATCAAATGCCGTGCCGGTATTGGCGGCAAGTACTGTCATCTGGTCGGCAGTGGCCATGCCCATATTGACCATCATTTCTTCCGACAGACCGGAATGGCCCGCATGACCGCCATGTCCAGAATGACCCTCGCCGGCGGCAGGGGCGGTCTCGCCGCGCTCGGTCAGCCAGCCGCGCATGAACTCGATTTCGTCGGCTTGGGAAGAGGTGATCCGACCGGCAATGTCTTTCACGGCCTCGCTATTGGTGCGCTCGGCAACAAGGGCGGCCATTTCCACGGCCTGTGCATGGTGGGGGATCATGTTCTGCATGAACACGACATCGTCTTGCGAATAGCTTGAATTGGCGATTTCAACCGCGTCTTCTGCGCTGAGAACACGGGCATCTTCTCCGGGCGCACCCGGCTGGATGATCGGTGCATCTTGGGCTGCTGCGAAGCCTGCCGCCCCAACAAGAAGAGCGCTCACCGAAGCGGTTCTAAGCAATTCGAAAACGGGTCTGGATCTGGTGGTCAATGTGTCACTCCCATTGGATATTGTTGTGTATTGTTGAACGATAAGCGGAGGCGTGTGCGAAAGCCAGTCACTTTTTGCAAATAAAGAAAGACGACTGCCAATCGCGATAATTGTCGGCCTATCTCATGTGTTTGCTCTGCGTGGGGCGCAGTACGATGCCCTTGCGTGAGGCTGGTATTCATCCCGAGGCAGCGTAAGATAGAGCAAGAAAAATATGGAGGGTATCATGACAAATATTGAATTTTTGCAGCCAATGCTGGCGCTTGTCGTTTGGACCGCTGTGGTCTGGCTCTGGATGTATGCGACACGGATTCCTGCAATGCAAAAGGCAGGAATTAATCCGGATTCGGCGCGGCATCCGGGCACATATGGCGAGCTGCTTCCGGCCAGCACGCGGTCGGTGGCGGACAATTATAATCATCTGCACGAGCAGCCGACGCTGTTTTATGCCTTGATGGTGTTTGCGGCGTTGACGGGAGGAATGGACAGTTTCGCGCTCATGGTGGCGTGGATCTATGTCGGCCTTAGAATTGTGCATTCGCTTGTCCAGATCATCATCGGAAAAGTAATGCTGCGATTCAGCGTCTTTGTGCTCGCAAGTCTCGCTCTGTTTGTCTTACTGGGCAAGGAAGTCATGCGGGTGTTTCTTTAGCGAACAAACCGCGCTAAAGCGCTTGCATGGCACATGTATCAGAACAGAGAATCCAGCAAGTTATCGCCCGTTTCGAGCAGGTGGAGGCGCGTATGGGCGTCGCCACGGAAACGGATGAAATCGTCGCGCTGTCAAAGGAACACTCCGAGCTAAAGCCGGTCGCGGACAAGGCGTATGAGTTGGCCAGCGCCCGCGCAGGTATGGCCGAAGCCGAGGCGATGATGGCCGGTGACGATGCCGATATGGCCGAACTTGCCCGCGAAGAAGCGGACGAGTTACGCGGCAAACTGCCCGAGCTTGAAGCCGAGATGCAACTGCTGCTCTTGCCTAAAGATGCCGATGACAGCGCCAATATTGTGCTTGAAATTCGTGCCGGTACGGGCGGGGACGAGGCAGCTCTGTTCGCGGGCGACCTGTTCCGGATGTATCAGCGCTATGCCCAACTCCAGAAATGGAAAGTAGATATTGTCTCGATCACAGAGGGCGATGTTGGCGGCTATAAGGAACTGATCGTCAATGTCGAAGGCGATGGCGCGTTTGGCCGCATGAAATGGGAAAGCGGCGTGCACCGTGTCCAGCGTGTGCCCGCGACCGAAACCCAAGGCCGCGTCCACACATCGGCGGCAACCGTCGCCGTGCTGCCTGCGCCAAAAGATATCCAGATCGAAGTGCGCCAGCAGGATTTGCGGATCGATACCTATCGCGCGTCAGGCTCTGGCGGCCAGCACGTCAACAAAACGGATTCGGCTGTGCGGATCACCCATATTCCGACGGGCATCGTGACGCAAAGCTCGGAGAAGTCCCAGCACGTCAACCGCGACAAGGCGATGGAGCAGCTCAAGATCAAGCTCTATGAAAAAGAGCGCGACGAAGCCGATAATGAGCGCTCCGAAGCCCGAAAGTCTCAAGTTGGCTCCGGCGACCGGTCGCAAAAAGTGCGCACGTTCAACTATCCCGAAAACCGCGTCACTGACCACCGCATAAACCTCACCCTGTATTCGCTCGACAAGATCATTGCGGGCGACAAGCTTGATGATGTCGTCACGGCGCTAATGGCCGAGGATCAGGCGCGCAGGCTCGCGGCAATGGAGGAGGAGGGGTAACTCTCCGGCGCGTCATGGATACTGGCGAGACTTATGCGGCTCTGATCCGGAAGACAGCAAAAACACTTGAGGCAGCGGGCATCGACAATCCGCGACGCGAGGCACGGCTATTGGTGGCGCTGGCCGCAAGGCTCGACACCGCCATGCTGATTGCTCGCGAACGCGATATGGCTGGCGCGGACACGGCGGGGCGTCTCGAGATGTTCACACACAGACGTGCAGCGCGTGAGCCATTTGCACATATTCGCGGCCAAGTCGGCTTTTATGGCCTCGACTTTATTTGCGATGCGCGCGCTCTGGTGCCGCGTCCTGATAGCGAAGTTGTGGTGGAAACCGCGCTTGAGCTATTGCCGCGCGGGCGGAGCGTGAAGATTGCCGATCTCGGGACAGGCTCGGGCTGCTTGTTGATCGCGATCCTCGTAACGCGCGGCGGGGTCGAAGGCCTCGGCATTGAGGCCGACCCGCAAGCGGCATCTTTGGCGCAAGAGAATGTCAAACGTCACGGTCTGCACGACCGAGCGCTAATCGTGCACACGCCATGGCAGGCCTGGCAGGGATGGGCAGAGATGGACCTGATCATCTCCAATCCGCCCTATATTGCCAGCGCGGTCATCGACGGGCTCGAAAAAGACGTGAAGGCGTTCGACCCGCTTCAAGCGCTTGATGGCGGTGCGGATGGGCTCGATGCCTATCGCTCGATCATCGAATTGGCCGCCGCACACATGAAGCCCGGCGCGCGACTGGTTTTTGAAATTGGCTATGATCAGGACGAGCCCGTGCGTAACCTCTTGGCGGCGCATGGATTTACCGAAATCGGCAGCGCGCGGGATTTGAATGCACGCGATCGTGTTGTGCATGGACTGCGTCCGCTCAATTAAACACTTGGCGTGGACGCAAAGGCGGGTTAGAACCCTATACGTGCTTTGAAGATGGCCGCTGATGAAGCCCCAAAGCATATTGCTCCTTTTTTTAGATTGATCGAAGAAGACAAGAAGCAATTTAGAGGTGTTCGCGGGGCGGACACGTAAACTAATTCAAGGGAATACCCGATGAAGCGCTCTAGAGGACGCGGTCGCCGATCAGGTGGCGGCAACAATCCCAATAAGCATTTTGAGAGCAATGGACCTGACGTCAAAATCAGAGGTTCGGCTCAGCAGATACTAGATAAATATTTGCAATATGCGCGCGATGCGCAGTCTTCGGGCGACCGGGTCAATGCCGAAAACTATTTGCAACATGCCGAGCACTATTACCGCGTGCTTGCAGCTATGCAGCCAAAAGATAAGCCGCGCGATCAGCAACAAGATCAGAAACCAGGCGAACAAAAAGCCGAAGATGGCGCAGAGAAAACATCCGCTGATGGCGAGCAATCCGCCGAAAATAGCTCGGAATCGGGTAAAAACCAGCGAAATGGCTCTGATAAAGGCGAACGCGGCCGGCGTCGTCGCTCGAATAGAAACCGCGATCAGGCTGATCAGGACACACAAGTTGAAGACACTGCCGAGGCTGACGCCAAGCCGGCGGATGCTGCGAGCAGTGATGATGCGCCATCAGATACGTCCGAGATTGCAGCAGAAGACGCGCCCAAGCCCAAGCCACGCCGCCGTGCCCCGCGCAAGCCGAAAGTGGTTGAAGCCGAGGGTGAAGAGCCAAGTGACGGTATTATGAAAACACTCTCGCGCGGGCGCAAACCCAAACCCAAAGCCGAGGCCGTCGCTGACGATGCCGCTACACCAACCGCTGAAGCGGCTGACTAAGTCTGATTTTCGGAGCTAACTAGCGGGGGGAGCCAAGCAGCTCTTCACGAATACAAGCCAATTCTAGGGATTGATAAGTCCGGGCAGGGCGATCCGGAAGATCGTGCCGCTCGGCCCTGTTGTTTCGAGATGGACATCACCGCCCATGGATTGAACCAGTTCGCGGGCAATGGCGAGGCCGAGACCTGTGCCGCCTTTGGTATTGCTGCCGGCAAATGGCGTGAATAGATTTTCCAGCGCATTGTCAGGCAATCCGGGGCCATTGTCTCGGCATAACAGATCGCTGCCATCCAGATCGATACAGATTTTGCCATCCTCGGGTCTTGCGGCGGCTGTGGCCTGCGCGGCATTGCGGACCAGATTTGCCACAACACGGTGGAGGTGTTCTTCGTCGACATTGGCTTCGGTGTCGGTGGGGACGGTGATCTTGAGGCCAAGCGCGGGAAAGGCTTGCATCGCCTCGCGCGCCGCTTCGTCAATAATCGCGTGCAAATTGACAATCTGCATCTTCGGCTCGGGCTTTCTTGCCTTGCCATATTGCAGCGTGTCTTCGGTCAGATTGATGGCGCGTTCGAGCACGCGTTCGAGCCTTGGCGCAGCGCGTTTGACGCGGGGGTCTTCCGATCGCGCCAAGCCTTCGGACACCAATTGCGCGGTGGCGAGAGAATTGCGCAGATCGTGATTGATCTTGGCAATGGCTTCTCCCAGCTCGGCAAGGCGTTTGCGTTGACGAAAGGCGTTAGAGACTTCCTCTTCCATATCGGACAGGGCGTTCTGGGCGCGTCCAATTTGGTCTTTTCGTTCGGTTTTGGGGCTGAGTGCGCGCGAAGCGCCGGGGTCATTATGGAAATTTATGATCGATTGGGTCAGCAAACCCATGGGCCGGACAACCATGGCGACGAGGAAAAGATAGACCAACACACCAGCTGTCACCGATAGCAAAAGTGACAAGACAATAATCCTGCCGCTGAAATCGCTAATTTCGGATGCGAGCGGCATTTCATCAATCGTAACCTCGATCAGCGTATCTTCATCATTGCTGATATCGGTGACGCTGACGACGGAATCGCCAGACAAGGTGAGCAGGCTGAACAGGTGGCGCGCGCGCGTCATCCAGGATTCATCCCGCCGATCGACCAAGTTCATCTTTGCGTCGAGCGTGTGCGGGGCGGACAGCAAAAGACGCCGTGTATCTTGCCCGACTTCCGCCACCGACAGGACTTCAGCATTGGCGAGAAGCTGTGCCGCCAATTCGCCCGAAACGTTTCCGCCTTCCGAAGCATCCAGTGCAAGTGTTGCTATTCGCGCGGCCTGCACCCGGTCATCAATCCAATTGTCCCGATAATTTACCGCCGAGGGGATGAATATAAACAGCTCGACCAGTAGGATGACGCCTATGGTGACGCACAGCAAGCGCACCGACAAACCGTCCATCCATTGTGATGAGGTGGATACTGGGTTTTGGTCGTCATTGTTGGTCGTGTTCAAGACTTGCATACCGTCTGAGGTAAATCAGCAATATTAATGACGCAAGCCTACAATGAAGCGGACAGCTTTGGACGAGAAGAACCGGCCGCCAAATGCATCCGAACCGGACACAGCCCGTTTCACGGCTTCCGCCCGTGTCGGATATGGCGACATATGATTAATCAATCCGCTCGGGCCGAGATTATTGGCCATCGCCACTGAGACGATTTGCAACAGGTCGCCGGCGCCTTCGCCGAGAATGGATGCGCCGAGGATTTTCTTGCCTGTCCAGATGATTTTGACTTCGCCATCGGTCTTGCGTTCGGCAATTGCGCGGTCATTTTCATCAAAGGCGAATGTGCCGACGACGGTTTTGTCGCCATATTCGGCGCGCGCTTCAGCTTCGGTCATCCCCAATTGGGCAATTTCAGGCTGCATATAGGTCACGGCGGGCAGGGCTGCGGCATCGGCATCAACGCCCGGCAGGCCCATAATCGCGGCGCGGGTGAAAATGCTGGCATGATAACCGGCAACATGGGTGAACTGGGCTTTGCCATTTGCGTCGCCCAGCGCCCAAACGCGCTTGTTTGATACAGATTGCAGGTTCTTTTTCACAACAACGTTGCCGCGTTCGAGTTTGACGTCGGCTTTTTCAACATCCAGTCCATCAAGGAAGGTCCGGCGACCCACCGCAACGAGGACATGTGTGCCAGATACGTTTTCGCCGCCGCCGTCTTTTGTTTCTGTGCGTACGGTGATGTTGCCATCAGTGCCCGAGACTTCAACGGCTTTGTGGCCTTCGAGAATGGTGATGCCTTCTTCGCGCAGGGCTTCGAGCGCTGCAGCGCCATGGTCGGCATCGGCACGGGCGAGGGCGCGGCCCATTTCAACCACGGTGACCTGACTACCGAGACGTTGAAAGGCTTGCGCCATTTCGATGCCGATCGGGCCGCCGCCAAGAACGGTCAGCTTTTCAGGGAAGTCCGGTGTCGTGAAGATCGAATGATTGGTCAAATAGGGCACATCTTTCAGGCCCGGGATTGGCGGAATAAATGCGGTCGATCCGGTGGCGATCACAAAGCGCTTGGCTGTGACCCGTGTCGTATCGGACTCAACGGTCTTCTTATCGACGAATTTTGCAAATTCGGAAATCACGATTGTGCCGAAGCTTTCAAACCGCTCGACGCTATCAACAGGCGCAATATGCGCGATGACACCGGCAACATGGGCGCGAACTTTGTCCCAGTCGACTTTTGGCGTGCCTTCGATGCTGACGCCGAATTTCTCTGTGCCGCGCAAGTCATGGGCGGCCTTCGCCGCAGCGAGCAGGGCCTTGGACGGTACGCAGCCATGGTTCAGGCAGTCCCCGCCCATATCCGCGCCTTCATAGAGCACTGTGGTCAGGCCGAGATTGGCTGCAGCATAGGCGGTCGAAAGGCCAGCAGAGCCAGCGCCGATAATACAGATGTCAGCTTTGATTTTGCGTTTGTTTGTCATGTCTTTGGTATCCGATAGGCGCATAGAGAGGACGTGAGGCGACGCGGATGCGCCGCCAATTGTCTGAGAAAGAAAGGCTTTAGCTTATAACTTATTCTTCTGATTGAATAGCAGTGCTTTTCTTGAAGAACTTTTTGTAAGCCACGGGGATCAGTGAGACCACAAAAAGCGCGATGAAAGCGGGCGCCACTTTGGCGGCAAGACCACCAATGAATGCATCTGCGCTGTCCAACGAAACATTAGGGTCACGAATAATCTCGGCTGCGGATGCTCCAATCCAGCTATAGGCGAATGTGCCGGGCATAATGCCAAAGAATGTGGTTGGCAGGTAATTGCGGAATTTCGCACCAAGCAGAGACGGAGCAATATTGGCAACCGCAAAGGGAACGGCTGGAACAAGTCGCAAGATCACCAGATAAAGCACCGGAGATTCATTATATTCGTTTTCCATTTTCGAGATGAATGGCCCCGCAATTCCGCGAAGCGTTTCTCCCAAAGAGGTTTTGGCAACAGTAAACAAAATCGACGCGCCCAAAGTTGCGCCAATGACCGTGGCAAGCGCGCCATAAAGGGGTACGCCAAAAGTGAGGCCAAAGATCGCTCCGCCGGCAATTGTCAGGAAGCTGGCCGGAACCATAAAGGTCGTAGCTGCTGCATACACGAGCATGAACCCTACAAAAACGAGTAGGAAATTTGCGGCAATCTGGGCATCTACAACGCCAATGTTTGCGCGGATAGACTCTAGCGTCAGGAGTTCGTGCCAACCTTGCGAGAGGGCAAAACCGAGCCCGCCCAAAAGGATAATGAAAGGCGCGAAACTTTTAAGGTGACCAGCAAGGGTCTTCTTTGTGGGGGTTTCATTTGTCATGGAGATGTTTGTATCGACAGACATGTTAAATGTCCTTCTATGAGAGTTCACATTTATGTGTACGGTGGATGGGGGAGTTAGTCGGTGCCGTTGAGCGACCAGTCATATTCATATGACTTGATGTCGGGCTTGGCATTGATCTGGGCGGCAAGGTCTGCGTCGGCATATTCGAGCAGGTGCGCGATGACATTGGCTTCACTTGTGCCGAAATCGTCCTTGAACCATTTGTAGATGGTCGACACTTCTAGACGGCCATCTCTGCGGATGGTGACGCCGCGCGGGTGGTTGATATAGTCGCGGGCGGCTTGGTTGAGGTCGTCTTCAAGCGTTGCGACTTCCCAAGCCGAGGCCTTCAGATTGGGGCAGCCGAAGGATGCGCAATTGACCGCATAATGGGTACGTGGGTCGCTCCATTGCTTGCGCAGGGTTTCATGCTCGATGTCATTGAGCGAAATCTCGACGCCGTCAGCGGTGGCAAAGATCTTCTTCCAAGGGCCGAACAGGCTGGATTTGATGGTTTTGGTTGGGTACCGGCCGACAATATACTGGATCGTGCGGGCATTATAGAGATTGATCCAAGCCACATATTGTTCCTGATCCGGCAGGGCGGAAATATCAAGGTCGGCAAAACTTGCGACATAGGCATCAAGGGCCGCGCTATCAGCGCTATTGGCTTGCAGGCCGCCATAATCGAACCGGTTCACACCATCGGCGGATGGGCTAACATATTTGCCTAATAGTGCCGACCATGAGGCGTGGATGCTGGCGTCTGCTGCGGCGTCTGTTGTTTGGGCGTCAGCGATCTGGGCAAGTGGTCCTGCTGTCAAAGGAGCAGCGGCGAAGGCCAGAACGGCGAGTGAAGATAAAAGCGGCTTGAACATGGTGTTAATCCCTAGATTGATGCGTTGAAGACTATATAGCTGAACGCGATTAAAATTTCTCGTCACGCTTGGTGCCAGTGCGGTAAAAGGGGCGTGAAGAAGGCGCGATCACGCGTGAGCAGCCCAATTCGCTTCCATCGGGGTGAATTTGTCGCGTAAAACGGGTTATAAGAGGCGAGGGAGTGCTTGACGGGCGGCGCTGGCCGCTGTATCGACGCGCTTTGAATTTTCGTACTTAAGCCTAAGGCCCGTTCCATGAAACGTACTTTCCAGCCAAGCCGCCTAAAACGCGCTCGCCGTCATGGCTTCCGCTCACGCATGTCCGATAAGAATGGCCGCCGTGTTCTTGCACGCCGCCGTTCCAAAGGACGTAAGCGGTTATCTGCCTGATCAAAGGGCACGCATAATGGACAGGGGCGAGGCCCCTGACCAGTCTGGCACCGCAAAGCCGGAGATTACTGTGGTACGACTCACCCGTCGGCCGCAGTTTCTTTTTGTCAGGTCGGGAACAACGGTCCGGAAAAAAAATCTATTGGTTCAGGCGCGCAGACGCGCCCCACACGGGCAGAACCTGATCGCCCCCACGCAAATCGGCGAAGGATTCACGGCGACCAAGAAGATCGGTAATGCCGTGGCACGCAACCGTGCGAAACGGCGGCTAAGGGCAGCAGCACACAGCCTGTTGCCGCGGTTTGGTATCGCCGGAGTGGATTATGTTTTTGTCGCGCGGCGGCATACAGGCGAAGTGGAATGGGCCAGTTTGCTTGACGATATGGAATCGGCGCTGGTAAGCCTCGGCGCAGAGTTCGCAATCGATTAGCGGATGGTGATATATGCGGGACCGGGCTAGGCCCGATCTGGCCAGAACTGGATAGAGTCTTATGGAACAACAAGATCAGCGCAACTTCATCCTGTTTTTGGTGATCGCGGTTGTCTTTATGCTTGGCTATCAGAGCTTTATCGTCGAGCCGCAAGTGGCCGAACGCGAGGCGGCCGAGCAACAAGCGATTATCGAACAAGAAGAAGCCGAGCGCATCGCGCCGTCTGTCGAGATTGTTGCGACCGTCGGCGAGGCGCTTTTGCAAGATACGCGGTTGAGCTTTGACAGCCCCTCAATTGATGGCTCTATACGGTTGCGCGGGGCGATGATCGATGATCTCAACCTCAAATCCTATTATCAGACAATCGATGCCGAGGACGAGGTAAGACTGTTCAGACCCGAAGCGGCTGCCAATGGCTATTATGCCGGTTGGAACTGGTTGACCGAGCAAGGCACACCGCTCACTGGGTTTGACGATGAGTGGACTCTGGTATCGGGCGACCGTTTGAGCCCGAGCAGCCCGGTGAATTTGCGGATCGAAGCGGGGGGCGTGCGCGTCGACCGCGAGATCTCCCTCGACGAGAACTTCATGTTCACCATGACCGACACGCTGACCAATCTGGGCAACACGCCGCGTCAGCTTCGGGCATATGGCGCGATCCGGCGGCATGGCGATGATAAAGACTTTCTCGAAGCCACCACGCCCGGCGCAAATCGGGATCGCGGACTTGTACACCTTGGCATTGTCGGGGTGTTGGCCGGTAAGCTCGAAAAGCTGAAATATGACAAAGCTGCCAAGGGCGAAGACGTGTCCGCATCGAGTGATGAAGGCGGCTGGATTGGCCTGACTGATAAGTATTGGCTCGGCGCGTTGATCCCTCAGCAAGACCAGACCTTTACAGCCAAATCCGAGCACCGCGTTCGTGTGGCCGATTCCTATACAGAAATCCGCACTGTCGGCACCGAGCTTTTGGTTGAAGCGGGCGCCAGTGTGACGGCGACCAATCGGCTGTTTGCCGGCGCGAAGTCGGTCAATGTGCTGCGCGGATATGAAGAGACACTCGCAATTGATCGTTTTGATGACGCGGTGGATTGGGGCTTGCTATACTTCCTGACCAAGCCGTTTTTCTCGGCCTTGTCATGGCTCGCGGCGAAACTTGGTTCGTTCGGCTTCGGCATTCTGGCCTTTGTGGTGATCCTGAAAATCATCCTGTTCCCGTTGTATAACAAATCTTATGCCGCGATGGCGCAGATGAAGCTTCTGTCCGAACCGATGAAAGAGATCCAAGAGCGCTTCGCCGCCGATCCGCAGCGCAAGCAGCAAGAGATCATGAAACTCTATAAGGAGAAGAAGGCCAATCCTCTGGCGGGCTGTCTGCCGATCCTGTTCACGATCCCTGTCTTCTTCGCGCTCTACAAGGTTCTGTTCGTCACCATCGAGATGCGCCATGACAGTTTTGCGTGGCTAACCGATCTCTCGGCACCAGATCCAACAGCGATCGGCAACCTGTTCGGATTGCTGCCATTTGCGGCGGAGAGTGTGAAATCGATCCCGCTATTGGGCATTATTATCGGCATCGGGATTCTGCCTATTCTCTATGGCCTGACCATGTTTCTCCTGCAGAACCTGTCGACCCCGCCCGCCGATCCGATGCAGCGCAAGATCATCATGATGTTGCCGCTTGTGTTTACATTCGTGTTTGGCGGCCTCGCCAGTGGGCTAGTGCTTTACTGGGTGTGGAACAATATTCTCTCGATTGGCCAGCAATATTACATCATGAAGAAAAACGGGGTTGAGACCCAGCTTGATAAATTCATAGCGAGCAAGTTCGGTAAGAACAAAGAAGAGGCGTGACCATTCCATCGCCCTCTGTGACGCCGGTTTTCGGGCCTGATGCGCTCGAAGCGGGACGGCTCTTATGCGCTGGACCTGTCGAGTTTGTTCTCGGCTGCGCGCAATTATCCCAATTGCCTTCTGGCGACCGACCTGAATTGGCATTTGCCGGTCGGTCGAATGTCGGAAAATCATCCTTGGTCAATGCTCTGCTCGGTCGCAAGAAGCTGGCGCGGTCATCGGCTGAACCCGGGCGCACGCGCGAGCTGAATTATTTCGATCTTGGCGAAGGCAAAGCATGGCTCGTCGATTTGCCGGGCTATGGCTATGCCAAAGTCTCGAAAACGCAGGCGCAGACATGGATGAAGCTGACCCGATCCTATTTGCGCGGACGGGCACCGCTCAAGCGGGTGTTCCTTCTGATCGACGGACGGCGTGGCCCGATGCCGCCCGATGCCGAGATGATGGATATGCTTGATGCGTCAGCCGTGCCCTACCAGATCATACTGACCAAGGCGGACAAGCTGAAAAAGAGCGAGTTTGATGCGGTTATCGAGAAAACGGCGGCGGTCCTGAAGAAAAGACCGGCGGCCCACCCGCAGATACATTTCACGTCTTCGGAGAAGGGGACGGGCTTGCCAGAACTGCGCGCAGAGATTGCAGCTTTAGTCTAGCGGTCAATTGCGATAGACAAGACACTATGAGCGACAACCTATCCCTTGAAGCGGCTCAACACACAGCGTTTACGCTGGCTGAGGCTTTGCCATTCATCCAGCGCTATGCCGGTCAGACTTTGGTTGTCAAATTTGGCGGCCATGCAATGGTCGATGCTGACCTGTCGGCGCGATTTGCCCGTGATGTGGTTTTGCTCAAACATCTTGGCATAAATCCGGTCGTCGTGCATGGCGGCGGGCCGCAAATCGGTAGCCTGCTCGAACGGCTCGGCATGGTGTCGAAATTTGAAGACGGTTTGCGGGTGACCGACGAGGCGACCATGGAGGTTGTCGAAATGGTGCTGTCGGGCGCGATCAACAAGACCATCGTCCGCGCGATCAATATGGCGGGCGGGCAGGCTGTCGGCCTGTCGGGGTCAGATGCGAACTTGCTGCGCGCACGTAAGGCCGAGCGGACCCGCAAAGACTCAGACAGCCATATCGAGAAACTGATTGATCTCGGATTTGTCGGTGAGCCGGACGGGGTTGATCCCGCACTGCTGCATAGATTGTCCGCAGACACGGCAGCGGACGGGAAAGGCTTTATTCCCGTTGTTGCGCCGGTTGGTGTTGGCGCCGATGGTGCACGATATAATATCAATGCCGACAGCGCCGCCGGAGCTTTGGCCGCAGCGCTCGGTGCACGGCGGCTCTTATTGCTTACGGATGTCGCTGGCGTGCTTGATAAGTCCGGCACAATCATGCGCAAAATCAACACAGGCGATGTCGCTGGCATGATCGCAGATGGCACAGCTGCCGGCGGTATGATTCCAAAGCTTGAAACGGCGGCCAAGGCGGTGGAAGATGGCGTTGGCGCGAGTGTAATTCTGGATGGGCGTGCGCCGCATGCCCTGCTTATGGAGCTATTTACTGAACATGGTGCGGGTACGCTTATTTCTTAGTTTCGTCATGCTCGCTCTGGGCATGGCAGGGGTCGCTGCATCGACGGCGCAAGCGCAAAGCCCGCGCGGCTGGTCGGTTTGCAACGAGACGAGCTATGTCATTCAAGTGGCCAGCGGTCGGCCTGAAGGCGCAGGAGTTGTTGTTCAGGGCTGGGCAAAGGTCAGACCGGGCGCGTGCGAGGTTTTGCTGCCGGCACCACTTTTGCCGGGCGCGCATTATATCTACGCCGAATCCTCTGAAGCCCATCGCGGCGGCAAACGTATCTGGGGCGGTGACGAGCAATTATGTGTTGAAGGCCTTGTCAGCTTCGCCATTGAAAGTCTGCCCGATTGCAATGCGATGGGACTTGATGTGCGCAGGTTCAGGCCGGTTCTCGTCGAAAGCCGCAACCGCTGGAGCACGACAATCCGCGAGACCAACAAGTACACGCTGGATCAGGCCAGTGCGGCAGGAGTTCAGCGTCTGATGGCGGATGCGGGTGTGTTCTCCGGTGCGATTGATGGTAATCGCGGCGCACGCACAGGCGCGGCGCTGCGGGCATTCTTGCGCGAGCGGGGATTGCCAGCCGATACCAATGATCAGGATATGATCGACATTCTCGAACAATTGGCGCTTGATCGGGCGCGGAATGTCGGGCTGACGCTTTGCAACCGGACCAATGGCCGTATCTGGACCGCTGTCGGGCGACGCAATGGAGATGGCTGGGAAAGCCGGGGCTGGTGGCTGCTCGAAGCGGGTGGCTGCTCGCGCGCCGTCGACGAGCCGCTCTTGCAGACCGAGCATTTTGTCTATGCCGAGCTAGAAACAGACGAGCCGAACAAAGTGCGGCGGCTGGTGCGCGGGTCGGATACGTTTTGTATAGGCCGGTCGAAATTCGTCATACCGGGGCGCGAGGATTGCGGATCATCTGCCTATCGCTCCGAATTGTTCGTTGCAACCGAGGTCCCGCGTGACCGCAAGCTTGTGTTTGAATTTTTCGAACGGGATTTCGGACCGGTTGATGTCGATTAGTTTGCCGCGTGCCTTGGCTGACAGGCAAACTTGGGTGTTTGATCTCGACAACACGCTGTATCCGGCCTCTTGCAATCTGTTTGCGCAGATCGATCAACGGATTACGCGTTTTGTTGCCGATTTGCTCGATCTCTCCGATGAGCAAGCCCGTGCCTTGCAGAAACAATATTATGCCGATCATGGCACAACGCTGAACGGGCTGATGATCCATTATGATCTCGATCCGGCCGCATTTCTCGCCTTTGTCCACGATATAGATCATTCGCCATTGCCCGTAAGCGCGCGGCTTCGCCAAGCAATAGCGCGGTTGCCCGGACGCAAATTTGTTCTGACCAATGGCTCGCATGGTCATGCTGTTGGTGTGACACGGGCGATGAAGCTCGATGATCTGTTCGACGGCATGTTCGGCATCGAGGATATGAACTATCAGCCGAAGCCGCATGGCGGGGCGTATGATGCCTTTCTGTCAAAGTTCGGAGTTGATCCGGCTGGAGCGGTTTTCTTTGAAGACTTGGCGCGCAATCTGGAGCCAGCCCATGCCATGGGGTTTGCGACTGTGCTGGTCTATTCGGACAAAGACTGGAGCCACGAGCCAGCCGCCGCACGCCCGGCCGGACAGGCGGCAGACCGTCCGCCATATATCGACCATACGACAGATGATCTTACCCTGTTTCTCGAAAGCGTGTTTGCCGCCGAATAGGGGCGGGGGGATTTATTAGCTCGCAGCGTCAAACACCAAAGCGCTGCCATTGATACAGTGCAGAATTTGCCCCTCGACATAAAGCACGTGGCCCAGATGGCTGCCGCAGCGGCGGCAATGGGCTTCGATTGCGCCATTATCAATGCCGGTCAATACACTGTTCTCGATGCTGTGCGTGAAGAATGCCCAGCCCTTTGGCAAGATGATTTTCTGCGCCGACAAATAGATAGGCAGATCGCAGCCTTTGCATAGATAGGTGCCCTTGCCGGTTGCTGTGGCAAGCGGGCTCGAGTGGCGCGGTTCGGTGCCGCCTTCGCGTAAGATCGTATATTCGCTGTCGGTGAGCCTTGCGCGCCACGCCTCTTCGGTGCGTTGGACCTCGAAGCTGAAACTCGCGTTTGGTTCGGGCTGTGGCGGGGCGGTGGTGGCCGTTGGAATAGGGGCGATTGGCGAGGGGCCATCGGCCGAACTAAAGCCCGGAAATGTGACCCCGTCGCAAGCGGCGAGTGTTCCCAATCCGGCCATGCTACCGGCTTGCAGGATTGTCCGACGTGATATGTTCTTGCCCATTCTGGACCTCTTGATTGTCACTTACTCGAGATATTCTCTAACAGACCGGGCGATATTGTGGCAGCCATTATTTTCCAGAGGCCTTGCTTTGGCGGGCAGATACTTGTTTAAGCCAGCCCAATAGACCTAATTCTGACTTGTCTGGAGCTTGCCACATGACTGCTGATCTTGCCACGATTATTGATGCTGCGTGGGATGCGCGCGCCGATCTTTCCACTGCCACAACCGGAGAGGTGCGCGAGGCCGTGACCGAAACGCTGAACCTGCTAGATGCAGGCAAAGCGCGGGTGGCAGAGCCTGATGGCAAAGGTGGCTGGCAGGTAAACCAGTGGCTGAAAAAGGCTGTGCTCTTATCATTCCGCCTGAATGAGAATGTGATGATGAGCGGCGGCCCGGGCGTCAATGGCACATGGTATGATAAAGTCCCGTCGAAATTTGAAGGCTGGGGCGAGGCCGATTTCAAAGCGGCTGGCTTCCGAGCCGTGCCACCTGCCACAGTGCGGCGTGGGTCCTATATTGCGCCCAATGCCGTGCTGATGCCGTCTTTCGTGAATATTGGCGCCTTTGTTGGCGAGGGGACCATGGTCGACACATGGGCAACCGTTGGCTCATGCGCGCAGATTGGCAAGAATGTACACTTGTCCGGCGGCACGGGAATTGGCGGCGTTCTGGAGCCGCTACAGGCCAATCCGGTTATCATCGAAGACAATTGCTTCATCGGCGCGCGGGCAGAGGTTGCTGAAGGCGTCATCGTACGCGAAGGCTCTGTGATCGCTATGGGCGTCTTCCTGAGCCAGTCAACCAAGATTGTTGACCGCCAGAGCGGTGAAGTGCGGTATGGCGAAGTGCCGCCATATTCGGTCGTTGTGCCGGGCACAATGGCGAGCGCAAATGGCGGGCCAAGCCTTGCTGCGGCGATCATCATTAAAACCGTTGATGAGCGGACCCGTTCGAAAACCGGCGTGAATGAATTGCTCCGCGACTAGGCGCCCCGTTAATCGGTGTCGGATTTTCCGCATTTCTAGCCAAATCGGTACAATTGGGCTAAGGGTCGTTGCTTGATTACAATTGGCCGGTAGGGGACGGATATGGCGCTCAGGCATTTTATAGATTTATGGCAGATTGAAGCGGCTGATTTGCGCGCTATGCTCGATGATGCCCAAGCCATGAAGCGCGCCCGTGAAGGTTGGCCAAAAGGGCGGGTCGATGCAGATGCCCCGCTTGAGGGTCATACGCTGGCAATGATCTTCGAGAAGAGTTCGACGCGCACCCGCTACAGTTTCGATATGGCCATGCGCCAGCTTGGCGGATCGGCGATTGTCACCTCGGCAAGCGATATGCAGCTCGGGCGCGGCGAGACCATTCACGATACGGCGGTCGTCCTGTCGAATTTCGTCGATGCGGTGATGATCCGCTCCAACCAGCATTCCGATGTCGAAGCCTTTGCCAGTGCGGCGTCGGTGCCGGTGATTAACGGTCTCACCGATCGGTCGCACCCGTGTCAGGTGATGGCGGATCTGATGACGCTTGAAGAGCATGGCCTTGAATTGCCGAACACACGGATCGCATGGGTCGGGGACGGCAATAATGTCTGTGTGAGCTTTATCCATGCCGCTGCGAAGTTCGGATATTCGCTCGCAATCGGAACGCCGTTTCGCTATGCGCCTGACGAAGAAGACGTGGATATGGCGATCGAGATGGGCGCGAGTATCGAGCTGTATGACAGCGCCGAGGAAGCCGTTGCCGGTGCCGATGTTGTGGTCACCGATACCTTCGTTTCCATGGGCGATACCGATGCCGATGTCCGGTTGAGCGATCTCGAAGACTTTGCCGTGACCGTCGAATTGATGGAACTCGCCAAGAACGAGGCCGTCTTCTTGCACTGCTTGCCCGCCCATCGGGATGAAGAAGTTGATGCCGAAGTCATTGATGGCCCGACATCACTTGTCTTCGAGGAAGCTGAAAACCGGCTGCACGCGCAAAAGGCTATTTTGAAATGGTGTCTTGAGGAATAGCGGATTTGTGCTTATCCAGCCCGCTCGGGATGCGGCGTTTTGCGTCCCACCTCTCGATTTGAACACAGGCGGCCTCGACTGATGGCAGACAATGAAACCACGGATGATCTGGTTGCGAACTTCCAGATTGATGGCAAACCTGTTCGCGGACGCATTGCGCGGCTCGGGGCAGGGTCACTCGCTTCCATTCTCGACCGGCATGATTATCCGACCGAGCTTGCCCGTCTATTGGGCGAGGCGGTGACGCTGGCCGCGCTTGTTGGTTCCTCGCTGAAATTCAAGGGCCGTCTTTTGGTACAGGCCGAAGGTAGCGGCGCGGTCAATTTGCTTGTTGGCGAATATCGCACCGGCGGCGCTTTGCGCGGCTATGCCCGCTATGACGAAGCGCTGTGGAACAATCTTGAACGGATCAATAAAGGTGGCCGCCCGCATATGCCGCAATTGTTCGGGTCGGGTGCCTTGGCCCTGATCATGATTCAGGACGACCGCCCCGAGCAACCTTATCAGGGTGTGGTGCCTTTGGTGCGCGGCAGCCTTGCCGATTGTGCCGAGGATTACTTTGCGCAGTCCGAACAGGTGCCGACCAAAGTCTCGCTCTCGGTGGCCGAGCATTCGGTTGGCGGTGCGAAAGCGCAATGGCGGTCGGGCGGTATGCTGCTTCAGAAGATTGCCGGAGACGATGCGCGCGGAGACACCGAAGACGACTGGAACGCCGCGCGGGCAATCTTTGGCACACTGACCGATGGCGAGCTGGCCGATCCTGACCTTTCGGCCGACGCCTTGCTGTTCAGATTGTTTCACGAAACCGGCGTCCGGCTCGAAGAGAGCACCAGCCTGAGCGATACGTGTACCTGCAATGCAGAGCGGTTGCGCACCACACTCGCGCGAATGCCTGACAGCGAGCTGACAGATATTGCCGAGGGCGACGAGATGCTCGGGATCGATTGCCAGTTTTGCAACCGCCATTACGACATCGCGCTGGCGGATGTTCTATCCGGAGCGTGACGGTTCGATCTTGATCGACCCTGCCAGCGTTTCAGACGGCTTCAAAAGGCGCAGGCCAGTTTCGCTTGGCGGGTTCGGCAGGTTCACGGCATCGGGCACATGGCTAATCGGTTCGGCGCAAAAATAGGCCTCGCCTTTGGGCGTATAGAGAACGAATGCTCCAAATATATCGGATGCTGTCATTCTAATGCGTAGGCCGCGATCTGGCCAATCGAGAACTGTTTCTGCCTGTGTGCTCGAAAAGCAATGATCGAGCGCAAGCGTCTCTACGGCTTGGCGTGTGTTGAGATCGTCCGCTTTGCCCAAGGCTTCGGGCTGGGGTGTCGCTTGCGCATTTTCAGGCCGCCAGATTGCGCCGACATGGCTTTGGATATGCGCGCCTGCTGCGACGAAATAGGGATGCCAACCCAAGCCCGCAGGCATAGCGCGTGTGCCCGTATTGGTCAGCGTCATCTCTAGTTCGAGTGCGGTTTCGCTCAGTGTGAACGTCTGGGTCGCAAGATAGGATGCGGGCCATTCAGGCGTATCAAACCGATGGCTGAGCGTGACGGAGGCGGCGCTTTGCTCGGTGACCAGCCAAGGCTGGTGCCAACCGAACCCGTGTATGGCATTTGGTTCCGGCAGGAAATTCGGTGTCAGCTTTATCGTCTGGTCTTGGAACACGAATTGCGAGCCGCTGATCCGTCCGGAAAATGGCACAAGCGGGAAGCCCGCCCGATCGGTTGGGGCACTTATCGCCCCATGGCTTGGCGCACGCGTCGGGCATAGAAGATCGATCCCGCGCCATTGCAGCGCATCGACTGCGCCGCCTTGGGATGGCGACAATACGAGATGAAAGTCATGGGCGGCAATCTCGGTCATTCTGGCATCCTTGTTCGGTGCTAGCCCTCCGCGAGGGAAGGCTTCTATCCCTCCGCCGCCAATGCTAAGGCGCAATCAAGAGTGTTATAGAGGAGTTTGGTCTTCCGATGCAAAACGATGATTTTATCAAGAACCAGCCGCCGGAGATGCCCTCCGAAGGTGGGCCGCTCAATGTCTATAAAGGCGAAAGACCTCCCGCGCCGAACTGGTTTGATGACGCCGTCTCGACACGCTACGAAACCGAATATCTCGAAGTCGAGGGCGCGCGCATCCACTATCAGCGCTGGGGCAAGCCAAGCTCTCCGGGGCTGCTCTTGATCCATGGCAATGGCGCGCATGCACATTGGTGGGACTTCATCGCGCCTTATTTTGCTGACAGCTATAATGTGGTGGCGCTGACCTTTTCCGGCATGGGCGATAGCGACTGGCGGAGCAGCTATGATCTGGCAACCTTCTCGGCCGAGCAAATCGCCGTGGCCGAAGCAACCGGCATGTTCGCGCACGCGCAGAAGCCGGTGATTGTTGCGCATAGTTTTGGCGGCTTTGTCACCTTGAAAACCGGCGCAGAACATGGCGAGAAATTTGGCGGGACAGTGATTGTCGACAGTCCGGTCAATCCGCCGGACAAACCCCATGGCGGTCCGCCGCGCGCAGGGCGCCCGAACAAGGTCTATCATGATCTCGAGGCCGCACTTGCCCGCTTCCGGCTGGCCCCGCCGCAATTGTGCGAGAACCATTATGCCATGGATTATATTGCCCGCTGGAGCCTGAAGAAGACCGAAGCCGAAGGCGGGTCGGGTACCGGGTGGACATGGAAGTTTGATCCATCGATCTGGCGGCGGTTCGATATGCCTGCTGAACCGGCGGATATGCTGCGGGCGATTTCGTGCCGGATTGCGATCATTCGCGGTGAAGAAAGCGCCCTGATGCCGGAAGATGTCGGCGCGCATATGCGCCAATTGCTCGGCCATCAGGTGCCCTATGTCTCGATCCCGCATGCCCGTCATCATGTCATGCTCGACCAGCCGATCGCTTTTGTGGCTGCCCTAAGGATGTTGCTGGCAGAATGGGACCATTCTTCGCCCCATCGCTCGGCTTGATCGGGTTTTGCGCCTTATGCCTTGCGGGTCAGGCGCAATGAATAGACGAACAGGACGCCCATCATGATAGCGCTGCCCATCAGCGGCGCAATCGGGTTGAACTCGTAAAGCTGCGCGCCAAGCACGGGACCAACCACAAACGCCCATGGCGGGGCCGAGGATAAAACGGCGGCAGCGGAGGGCTGATCTTTGCGCGGGACAGATAGCGATCCCAATGCATTGGCGGAAGGGACGACCAGCGCAGTGCCCAGCCCCGCAATGAAAAAGCCAAGACAGAGTATGGCAAAGGGCTCGGATATAGCTGCGATCAGATACCCGATACCGACCGTGATAAGCCCTATGGGCAGCATGCGCCTCGGGTCGGGATTGCGCCGCTGTACAAAGCCGAACTGGACGATAATCATCGCCAGCGCCAATGCGCCGAAAGCCAGACCGGTAAATTGCACAGCGTCGGCGCGTTCGAGGCCATACCGGTCCGCGATCAGAAATCCCAAGGTCATCTGGATGCCGCCAGAAATGACGAAATAGGCAAACAGGAATCCTACATGCGGGCGGATACGTTTATCTGTGAGTTTGAGCGGGACGGGTCCGAGGCCGCCGGTGCGGCGTTTGCGGGTCTTCGGCAGGGCGAAAGCGAGGACACCGGCACAGAACCACGAAAACAGGATCGAGCCCCAAAGCGGCGCCAATGCGCCAAGCGGAGCGAGCAAAGCGGCTCCTGCCGGACCGATAATCGAGCCAATGCTCATAGCGGTTGCAAACAGGCCCATGCCGGCTGCGCGTGTTTGCGGAGTTGTCGCTTCGATAATCATGCCCATCGAGGCGGGGAACATGCCCGGCGACAAGAGACCGAAGCTGGTCCGGATCAGACCGAGCGAGAGGATTGCGGTCACACCGACGAGCGCCCCTGCCAGCGCCTGATTGAGCGCAAGCGCAAAGGCGGCATTGGTCAGCCCGGCGAAAAACAAAGACGCGACCATCACGCGTTTACGGCCAAACCTGTCGGCCCAGCGGCCCCATACCGGGGTCATCATTGCGAAGAATAGGGCCGATAGGGTGAGAATGCCTGCGACTTCTGTCTCGGTCAGGCCCGCATCACGCGTCAGTGGCGCCACCACAACGAAATTGATGGTCATCCCGACGCCCATTGCAACCATACCGAGCGCCACAATCGACATTTGCAGTGAGCTAAGCGGGCGCTGTGGCTGTTCAGCGGAAGGCGCGGGCGTGTCGGCGGTCGGGGAGGAGGTCATAAGGGTCCGTTTCATGGGGCCTGCGGGTAACGCTATTGGCAGGTCTGTCGGCGCTTTTGGTGCCGCTCGTGTTCGCGCAGCTCGAAATAGACCCTATGTAGTGCGGCTGTCCTAGCGGTAGGTCAACTGCGGATCTACGCCGATTGAAGAATGTTTGCGAAACGGCAGACCTCTATGTTTATATTGCTGCTGCCTTGGTTGCAGGCCGGTGGCAAATTGGTCTAGTGAGATTGGCAATATCGCGAAGGTGGAGCATTTGCCATGCATGATTTGATTGTCGCTATTTATTTGTATCTTTTGCGTCCGGTTCTGACGATCGCATTCTTGCTGTTTCTCGGCTATGCGGTTTTGGGATGGCTGTTCACATTCGGGATTTTGAAGCCGAACAATCCCGTGGCGAGCCAGTGGTGGGGCGTCCTGCATAGAATTGTCGAGCCGGTGCTCACGCCCGTACGCCGGTTTGTCCCAAATCTGGGCCAGCTCGACCTGTCTTTCATTGTGGTGATTCTCGGCATTGTTTTTGTCCGCGATGGTTTGCTTCCGGCGCTTATCAATCTTGTGCCGCACGGTGATGGCGCATGTGATCCGAGAATTTACGAATGTATCCGGCGCGACTAGAGCCGATTTGAAACAGGAATAGAACAGCTATGTCAGCAGAGAGAATTGACGGTAAAAAAGTCGCCGCCAGTGTGCGCGGGCAAGTGGGCGAGGCCGTGGCCGCGCTTCCCGGTCAGCCAAGTCTTGCGGTTGTACTTGTCGGAGAAGATCCGGCCAGTCAGGTCTATGTCCGCTCGAAAATCAAAATGACCGAGGAAGTTGGCATGCGGTCGGTGCACCACCGCGTCGCCGCCGATATTTCCCAAAGCGAGCTTGAAGCGCTGATCTCGTCATTGAATACGGATGACGAGGTTGACGGAATTTTGCTCCAATTGCCGCTGCCGGACGGGCTCGATAGCGATGCAGCCATCGAGAAGATTGATCCGGCCAAGGATGTCGATGGATTGACCGAAGCAAGCGCCGGACGCTTGGTGCTTGGCAAAGACGGCCTGACGCCGTGTACGCCGACCGGCTGCGTGATCCTCGCAAAATCTGCCTTGGGGGACAATCTGTCCGGCAAGCATGTTGTTGTGGTTGGTCGTTCTATTCTGGTTGGCAAGCCGGCTGCGCTTTTGTTTCTGGCCGAGAATTGCACCGTGACGATTGCCCATTCGCGTACACAGGATTTACCGGCCTTGTGCCGTACGGCAGATATTCTCGTGCCTGCGGTTGGGCGTCCTCAAATGGTCAAGGGAGACTGGGTCAAGCCTGGCGCCTGTGTGATTGATGTCGGCATCAACCGGGTTGATGCGCCGGAAAAGGGCGAAGGCAAGACGCGGCTTGTGGGCGATGCCGATTTCTTGGCCTGCGCCGAGAACGCGGCTCATATAACCCCTGTGCCCGGCGGCGTTGGTCCAATGACCATTGCCTGTCTTCTGCGCAATACGGTCCTCGCTGCGTGTGCGCGGCGCGGATGGGACGTGCCGTCAGCGCTCTAGCTCTTTGCCGGACGGATTGGTCAAGCGGTCTCAATCGGGCTAGTATAGCTTGATCGGGGAAGCGGGACAGCGATGAGCAAAATACTCGAACAACGGATGAGCGCCAAAATCACGGGTGATTTTGTGGTGTTCCTGATCGGGATGCGGCTCAACAAAATCTGGAAAATATGGAAGTGGTTTCCTGTGCTTATCGCGATGCCGCGTATGCTCAGGGAATTGGAAAAAACGCCCGAGCTTGGTTTGTATCATGCGCGAGTCCATTTCGGCTTCCGTAATATATTGGTGGTGCAGTATTGGAAGAGCTACGAACATCTGCACGCATTCTCGAATGACAAGACACGAACACACTTACCGGCTTGGCAGGCGTTCACAAAAAATGTGGGATCGCGCGGTGATGTTGGAATTTGGCATGAAACCTATCTTATCAAAGCGGGCGAGTATGAAGCGGTTTACAACAATATGCCGATCTATGGTGCCGCGCATGCTGGCGAACTATTGCCAGCCAAGGGGATGAGATCCCGCGCGTCAGGGCGGCTCGAACAAGCCCGCAATGATAATGCTGTTGTGAGCCCGGACGATCCATGAGCATTCCGCCCGCGCCGCCCGATACGCCACTGTTCCGCAAGCTTTGGGATGCCCAATCCGGCCAATGTGCCTTGTGTAAGGAACCCATGCCGCGCCACCGGTTCGAGCTCGCTCATGCCACGCTCTGGAAAAAGTGGCGTCCGAGCTTTGATCATATTCATCCGCGCGGGGCGGGGGGCGGCGAGGCCGACAGCAATCTGCAACTGGCCCATACGATCTGCAATAAACGCAAAGGCCGGCAATTAGGCTGAGAAGTTGGGGTAAGCACAGCCCTGAGCGGGCGCAGCCACGTCTCATCGCTTTAGCGGGAGACAAGCAAAAACAGCCCTGAGCTGGCGCAGCCGCGTCCCATTGCTTTAGCGGGAGACAAACAAAGCATGTTTTGCCTCACGCCGCGTGGCGGCTCCGGCGGGGCGGGCTTATCGCCCGACGCACGCTTGTGCTTGCGAGCTGTGCTCGTGGAGCCATCAGCCCGCGAAGCGGTGTCTCATCACTTTAGCGGGAGACAAACAAAACATGTTTTACCTCACGCCGCGTGGCGGCTCCGGCGGGGCGGGCTTATCGCCCGACGCACGTTTGTGCTTGCGAGCCTTGCTCGGGGAGCCATCAGCCCGCGAAGCGGCGTCTCATCGCTTTAGCGGGAGACAAAAAAAGAGGCTGGTCGTTAAACCAGCCTCTTCCAATCTACTCAACTCTACTAAGCAGAGTTGTTCAAGTTTTATGCCAAGTCGAACCGGTCAAGGGTCATCACCTTGGTCCATGCGGCGATGAAATCGGCGGTGAACCGCTCTTTCGAGTCGCTTGATGCATAGATTTCAGCGATTGACCGCAGGATCGAATTTGACCCGAAGACCAGATCAGCGCGTGTGCCTGTGAACTTGGCGTCGCCGGTTGTACGTGACTTGCCTTCAAAGGTTTCGCTCGAGGCATCGGTCGCAGACCAGACTGTGTCCATGTCGAGCAGGTTGACGAAGAAGTCATTGTTCAGCGTACCAACATTGCTTGTAAGAACGCCATGTGTTGACCCGCCAGCATTTGCGCCGAGTGAACGCAGGCCGCCAACAAGAACGGTCATTTCCGGCGCGGTCAGCGTCAGCAGAGCCGCTTTGTCCACGAGGAGGGCCTCGGTGGCGCGTGGGTCATCCGTGTTCTTATAGTTCCGGAAGCCATCATATTTTGGCTCAAGGACACTAAAGCTATCAATGTCGGTTTGCTCTTGGCTGGCATCGGTTCGGCCTGGTGTGAACGGAACAGTTGCGCCGCTGGCTTTCTCGATGGCTGCTGCGCCGCCTAGAACGATCAGGTCAGCAAGCGAGACTTGCGTGCCTGAGGCGTTGAACTCGGCCTGAATGCCTGCAAGTGTTGAAATCACTGCTTCTGTTCCGGCGTTCACAGCCCAATCCTTTTGCGGAGCCAGACGAATGCGCGCGCCATTTGCGCCGCCGCGTTTGTCCGAGCCGCGGAATGTCGAGGCAGATGCCCAAGCCGTATTGACCAGCTGCGCAACGGCTAACCCAGAGCCGAGGATTTTGGCTTTGAGGTCTGCGATCTCGGCAGCATTGATGACAGGGCCGCTATGTGCTGGAACCGGATCTTGCCAGATCAGTTCTTCGCTTGGCACTTCGTCACCAAGATAGCGGGCAATCGGGCCCATATCGCGGTGGGTCAGCTTGTACCATGCACGGGCATAGGCGTCCGCAAACTCATCCGGATTGTCGAGGAAGTGCTGCGAGATTTTCGCATAGTCAGGGAAAATCTTGAGCGCCATATCCGCTGTGGTCATCATCAGCGGCTGGGTTTTCGATGCGTCATGAGCTTTTGGAGCTTCAGGCGCGCCTTGGCCAGCTTTCGGTGTCCACTGGACATGACCCGATGCACTGGTCACTTGTTCCCACTCATAGCCGAGCAGAACTTCAAAATATTCCATGTTCCATTTGTTTGGCGTTGGTGTCCAAGCGCCTTCGAAACCGGCTGTTGTGGTGTCGTCACCTTTGCCGGTGCCGTGGCTGTTGATCCAGCCAAAGCCCATATTCTCGAGCGGTGCACCTTCTGGCTCGACGCCGACATTCTCTTCAGGTCCGGCACCGTGGCCTTTACCGAAGGTGTGACCACCCGCAACAAGTGCAACGGTTTCGTAATCGTCCATCGCCATGCGCGAGAAGGTGTCACGGATATCAAAGGCCGACTTGATCGGGTCAGGATTACCGTCCGGGCCTTCGGGGTTCACATAGATCAAACCCATCTGAACGGCTGCGAGAGGTGTGGCGAGGTCGCGCTCACCTGAGTAGCGGCTGTTCGGATTGTCGGTTGGCGCAAGCCATTCCGTCTCTGATCCCCAATAAATATCTTCTTCCGGTTCGAACACGTCTGCACGTCCGCCGCCGAAGCCGAATGTTTTGAAGCCCGAAACTTCCATGCCGACATTGCCAGCAAGGATCATCAGGTCAGCCCAGGAAATTTTGTTGCCGTATTTCTGTTTGATCGGCCACAGAAGACGACGGGCTTTATCAAGGTTGCCATTGTCCGGCCAGCTATTGAGCGGGGCAAACCGTTGTGAACCTGTGCTTGCGCCGCCGCGACCATCATAGGTGCGGTATGTACCAGCGCTGTGCCATGCCATGCGGACGAACAGGCCGACATAGTTGCCATAGTCTGCTGGCCACCAGTCCTGGCTGTCAGTCATCAGCGCAGCGAGGTCTTGCTTGAGGGCTTTATAGTCGAGGCTTTTGAAGGCTGCGGCATAGTCGAACGTGTCGCCAAGCGGGCTGACTTGCGGAGCATTCTGGTTGAGGATCTTCAGATTGAGCTGCTCGGGCCACCAATTTTGATTTGCGTTACTGCCCACTTTCGAGCCGTGCATAACGGGGCATTTTGAAATATCGCCATCCATATTATCCATATCGAGTTCCTAATCTTCTGAAATTTGGTTGCATTGAGTTTGATCTACATGCGGCGCGCAAACGCCGCCGTATTCTGTGGTCTTTGTATCAGCGAACTCAGCGCCGAAATCCAATAGATAATTGAAAAATTATATATAGACAAAATCTATACATAGTAAAAAATGTATCGAAAACGTCAGTTTCAATTTCGGGCGTCCGAAATGGCCATTGCCGCTGCGACAGCGCTTGCCCATGCCCATTGGAAATTATATCCGCCAAGCCAGCCGGTCACATCCACACATTCGCCAATAAAGTAGAGCCCGCTTTGCTGTTTGCTTTCGAGCGTGCGTGAGGACAGTCCGGATGTCGAGATGCCGCCGGCGGTTACTTCTGCGGTGCGCCAGCCTTCTGTGCCGGTCGGAGTGATCTGCCATTTGCTCAGCGCTGCCGCTATTTGAGCAAGGCTGGCATTGGACATGTCTGCGATCCGGTCGTCGGCGGGAAACTTCAGAAGCTGGCACAATTTGTCGGCCAGTCGGCGCGGGAATTTGGTTGCCAAGGCGGCCGCGAGGGTGCGTTTGCCGCCTTCTTGGCGTAGCGCTTTGAGGCTTTCGAGCGCATCTGCATCGGGAAACAGGTCAAGCGTAAGCGGCGTGCCTTCTTGCCAATAAGACGACGCTTGCAAGATCGCAGGGCCAGACAGGCCGCGATGGGTAAACAAGACGGCCTCATCAAAACGACCATCTCCGGCGAGCGCAGTGGCGGGCGCGGCAACACCGGCAAGCTCGGCGAAATCATCTTTGAGCTGGCCGGAAAAGGTTAGCGGCACCAGCGCCGGTCTTGGCGTGATGACATCGTGTCCGAACTGGCGGGCCACATCATAGGCAAATCCTGTGGCGCCCATTTTCGGGATAGAAAGCCCGCCGGTTGCGATCACAAGCTGTTTGCAGGTGAGGGGGCCGTCCGAGCTTGCGACGAGAAATCCGTCATCTGTTGCCGAGACAGATTGCACCGTAGTTGAGAGTTTCAATGTGCCGCCGGGGTCGGTTAGCCGGTCCAGCAAAAGCGATATGATGGCACCCGATTTTCCGTCGCAAAAAAGCTGCCCCAGCGTTTTCTCGTGCCAGCTTATATCTGCCGATCTGAGCAGCTCGCAAAAGTCGGATGGTGTGTAGCGGGCCAAAGCCGATTTTGCGAAATGGGGATTGTCCGACAGGAAGTTTTTCGCGCTCGTGTGGATATTGGTGAAATTGCAACGACCGCCGCCCGAAATGCGCACCTTCTCAGCCGGTTTCGCAGCATGGTCGATCACGCAAACCTGCCCGCCTTGGCGCGCAATCTCTCCGCCACAAAACAGGCCAGCTGCGCCAGCGCCAAGTATAATTACGTCAAATGTGATCGACATGCCTTATTATTTCCAAGAAAGTCACAAGCTAGCCCTGTTCGGACCATGGCGGTGTGAGCTATTATCAAAACATAAAAAATTTGAGAGGGAACACCATGGCGCATTTCGGCAACTGGTTAAGAATAGTCTCGGTTTCGCTTGTTCTGGCCATATCGGCTTGCGGCGGTGACGACAAGCCCGCACATCAAGAAGAGGCAGAGCTTTATCCAAACGGAGAGATCGTGCCTCGCAATCGCGCAGATCAACGCGCTGCCGAACGACGCGACCGTCAAAGACAGGCGGCGATCGAGGATGCCGAAGCCGATTTCACCTATTTTCGCTATAAGATCGATGTCTCTGGCGACGCCCCGCGCGCCTGTTTCGTCTTTTCCGCAGCCTTGGCACCCGAGCAGGATTATTCCAGTTTTGTCGAATTCCGTCCGGCGTTCCGTCCGGCGCTCAGCGTTGAGGGACGCGAGCTTTGTGTTGGCGGTCTGGGGTTTGGCGAAGAACGCACCGCGATCTTGAAATCCGGCTTGCAAGCCGAAGATGGCCGCGCCTTGCAAACCACCGAAGAAGTCCCGATCAGCTTTGAGGATCGGCCCGCTTATGTCGGTTTCAAAGGCGCTGGCATCATCTTGCCGCGCCTCGATGCCGATGGATTGGCCGTCGAGACCGTCAATGTCGATCAGGTCGAGATCACTGTGTCGCGGGTCAATGATCGCGCCTTGGCCTTTGAGCGGATCACCGCAGGCCGGACGAATGAGCAGGGCGGATACAATTATGGCAATTTAACCCGCAATTATGTGGCGACCGAGCTATGGACGGGCACTATGCCTGTGACGCGCGCCCAGAATGCGCCTGTGGTCACGGTGTTCCCGTTGGCCGATGTCGTCGGCGAGCTCAAGCCGGGCGCATATATCGTCAACCTCAAGGATGGACGCGACTTGCCCGATGGTTCGGGACCGCCAGCATCCTCGGAGCGTTGGATTGTCATGACCGATCTGGCTTTGTCCGCCTATTCCAGTGCGGAAGGGATGGATGTCACATTGCGCAGCCTGCAAACAGGCCAAGCTGTCAGCGGCACCGGGGTCGAACTAATCGGATATAATAATGATGTGCTCGCAGAGGCCCAAACCAATGCCGAAGGGCGAGTGTCATTTGACGGCCCCATCTTGGCGGGCAAAGGCAACTCTCGTCCGAAACTGGTCATCGCGCATGGCGCAGATGGCGATACGGCTATTCTCGATCTAACCCGCGCCCCGGTTGATCTGGCCAGCGAAGAAGTTGGCGGCCGCAATGTGCGCGGAGATGTTGACGGGTTTATCTATGCCGAGCGCGGCATATACCGGCCCGGCGAGACGGTACATCTAACGGGGCTGACCCGCGACCAGACCGGACGGGCTGTTGTCGATAGGTCCGGCGCGATCACCATCAAACGCCCCAATGGACTTGAGGCGCAACGCGTCCGGTTCGATGGTTCCGAAGCAGGGGCTGTGGCGCTTGATTTCGCCTTGCCGAAAAATGCAGCGCGCGGGCAATGGCGTGCCGCGATCGATATTGACGGGATAGGCACCGTTGGAACATTGGCCTTTTCCGTCGAAGATTTTGTCCCGCAGCGGATTGCCGTCGAGCTGGACGGAGATGAAACAACGCCGATCAAAACCGGCGAGGTCCGTGAGCTTATAGCGGATACGCGCTTTCTCTATGGCGCGCCGGGCGCCGGACTGACCGTGCGGTCGCAAGCGCGCATCGGGCCAGACCCGAGCCCGTTCGACGCATTTGAAGGCTTCAGCTTTGGCCCGCATCAGGAAACCTTTGCCGAGCAAGTTCTGGAATTTTCCGACCAGACCAGCGATGGCGAAGGCAAGGCGATTGTCAGGCTTGACCCGGGCGCCAATGGCCGCCGCTCCGGTCGGCCTTTGAGAGTGAACGCGATTGTCAGCGTGCTGGAGCCGGGCGGACGCGCGGTGACGGAAAGCGTGCGGATTCCGTATCGCCCCGAAAGCATGTATCTCGGCATCAAGTCAGATGGCAGATATTCACCCGAGGGCGAACCACGTGCGTTCGAATTGGCAGCGGTGAACCCTGACGGGCAAGCCATTGCGGCAAGACTTGAGTGGAAAGTCATCCGCGTTGATTTCCATTATGACTGGTATCGCAGCGGCGATACTTGGCGCTGGCGTCGGTCCCGCTCTGTGGCGACCGTAAACGAAGGTGTCACACAGACAGCGGCGGGCGCAACCGAGACGGTCACAATTGAAGGGCTCGACTATGGCAGCCATGAACTGATCGTCTCGAGCAATGGCCGCACCGCAACCCAAGGCTTCTATGTCGGTTGGGGCGGGCAAGCCAATTCCGATGGTGTTGAAGCGCCAGACCGCGTGTCAGTCTCCGGGCCGGACGAGGCGGCGGAAACGGGCCGCGATGTGCAGGTTTCAATCCTTCCACCCTATGACGGCATTGCCGAGATTACTGTGGCGACCGACCGCATCTTGTCGGTGCAGACCCGCGACGTCTCCAAAGACGGCACACGGGTTAGTCTGCCGGTCAGCGATGAATGGGGCGAGGGGGCTTATGTGATGGTCACCGTTTATTCGCCGCGCGATCCGGTCTTTCAGGCCAAGCCGCGCCGTGCGCTCGGGGTGACTTATGTCCCCGTTGATACAACCGACCGCAAGTTCGACGTGACGATCAATGCGCCAGATGTGGTCCGTCCGCGACAAGAGCAGACGATTACGGTGGATGTCGAAGGTGGCCCGCGTGAGCAAGTCTTTATGACGCTTGCTGCGGTTGATGAGGGCATCTTGCGGCTGACAAAGTATCAAAGTCCCGATGCGGTAAATCACTTCCTTGGCAAAAAGGCGCTCGGCGTTTCGCTCTATGATGATTATGGCCGCTTGCTTGATCCCAATCAGGGATTGCCAGCCGAAGTGCGCACAGGCGGGGACCAACTTGGCGGCGAAGGCCTGTCAGTTGTGCCAACCAAAACCGTCGCTCTGTTCTCGGGCATTGTGGATATCGGCCGGTCGGGCAAAGCGAAAATTCCGCTGACCTTGCCAGACTTCAATGGCGAGCTCCGATTGATGGCCGTCGTCTGGTCTGAAAGCGGACTGGGCAATGCCGACCGCGCTATGACGGTGCGTGACCGTGTGCCCACCGAGCTGATCTTGCCGCGGTTTCTAGCCCCCGGTGACGAAGCCTTTGCTACGGCAAGCATCGATAATGTCGAAGGCGAAGCAGGTGCCTATGGCGCAAAGATCGCAAGCACAGGACCGATTGATGCCTCCTCGACTGAAGTGTCGCGGATCTTGCAACAAGGCCAACGCGCTGACGAGCGGCTAAAAATCGAAGCCGACGGTGTTGGCATTAGCGAGCTGAGACTGAGCGTTGACGGGCCTGACGGTTTCGCCATTTCGCGCAATTATCCGATTGAAACGCGGTCGGCATTTTTGCCGGTATCGCGCGTGTCGCGCACACTGATGGAGCCCGGGCAAACCTATTCGCCTGATCCGGATATGATGGATGGCTTCGTTGACGGGTCTGCCAGCATGATGGTGAGCTTCTCGAGCCTGCCGGTAGATGCGGGTGCGCTCTATAGTTCGCTCGACCGGTATCCTTATGGCTGTACCGAACAGACGGTGAGCCGGGCTATGCCTCTGCTTTATGCCGAGCAATTGGTCGGCCTTGTGACCGCTCGCGGCGAACAGGTTGAGCCAAGAGATGATGGCGCGCGCACCCGTGTGCAAGAAGCCATCAATACCGTGCTCAACCGACAAAGCGGAGATGGCGCGTTTGGCCTATGGCGTGAAAGCGACCGACATGCCACGCCATGGCTCGGAGCCTATACAGCCGACTTCCTCTATCGCGCCAAAGAGGAGGGCTATGCCGTGCCAGCCGAAGCTTTGGAGCGGGCCTATTCGTCCATGCTGAATATTTCCGAAGGCAATGCTTGGCGCGTCTACGGCTATGACACCGACGTTTGGGAAGGCCGCTGGCACAATGATACCCAAGACCGTTTGATGCAGCGCTCGTCTGCCTATGCGCTCTATGTTCTGGCCAAAGCTGGCAAGGCCGACATCTCGCGGCTGCGTTATTTGCATGATCGCAGTCTGGACGAAATCCCCAGCCCGCTTGCCCGTGCACATATTGCTGCAGCGCTTGGGCACATGGGAGACAGATCACGTGCCAAAAGCGCATTTGCGTCAGCCATCAGTATTCTCGGCTTCCACAATAATGGCGACTATTACCAAACCGGTCGCCGCGATCTGGCGGGCGTATTCGCCCTCGCTGCCGAGACTGGGTTTAACGATATTATCAGTGACCTGATTGATCAGCTTGGTGATGACCTACCTGATCCCCACAGGCTAACGACGCAAGAGAAAGCCTTTTTGCTGTTGGCCACCAATGGGCTGGTCGGTGAGGAAGATGGACTTCTCATCGAGACCGAAGGGCTTGGCCGCGGGTTCGATAATGAAGAGTCTTACGCGCTCGCCGCCGATCAGGTCAGCGCTGGGACGAGCTTCACGCTTGGCGGCGAGAAACCCGTGTACCGGACGGTGATTGCGCGCGGTGTGCCACTTGTTGCGCCACCTGCGGCATCGGAGAACTTGTCCATCTCCAAGACCTTCCATGCGATCAATGGATCACGGGTAGATATCGGCCGCGTGCGTCAGGGCGACCAGATTGCGGTCGTGCTCAAAATATCGCCCGAGGAACGCCGGCTCAATCCGCTGATCATAGCTGATCTGTTGCCTGCGGGGATGGAGATCGAAACGATCTTGCGTCCTGCCGATGGCCGCATTGATGGCGGCGACAATGGTGCGTTTGGCTGGATTGGAGAGATCGGGCAGGGGAAAACCTCGCAAGCGCAGGACGACCGGTTCTTGGCCGCGATTGATGTACGCGATCAAGACGTCACGCTGGCTTATCTTGTCCGCGCTGTCACGCCGGGCGAGTTTACTGTCCCCGGGGCGACCGCCGAAGACATGTACCGTCCGGATGTCACAGCACGCTCAAGTGCAGGCCGGATGGTGATCTCGCCATCAAGCGGCGGGACGGGCGGCAAGCCATAATGAAATGGCTGCCCGATCTCGACAAAGGGCTTAGCCTTCGCCAGTTCGGTTTGGCCGTGGCGATTAGCTTTGGCATTCTGGTCGGGCTGAACTGGGCATTCCCGCCGCCAATTGAAAAAGCGGCCGCGCGTGCGTCAATGGTGACGGACCGATCGGGAAAACCGCTCAGGGCCTTTGCCTTGCCCGATGGTCGTTGGCGGTTCCAGGCAAATCTCGACGAGATCGACCCGCTGTTTGTGTCGGCCTTGTTGTCGGTCGAGGATAAGCGGTTCTACCAGCATAATGGCGTTGACTGGCTGGCCATGATCCGCGCCGTCGGGACAAGGCTTCGCGCCGGTCATATTGTTTCGGGCGGATCGACGATCAGCATGCAAACCGCACGGCTTCTCGAGCCACGCGAGCGCACAATCCCTTCGAAGCTGATCGAAATGGTGCGGGCAATGCAACTAGAAGCGCGCCTGTCAAAAACCGAACTGCTGGAGCTGTATCTCACGCTGGCCCCGTATGGCGGCAATCTCGAAGGCGTTCGTTCGGCCAGCCTTGCGTGGTTCGGGCATGAACCCCTAACCCTGAATGATGACGAGATCGCCTTGTTGATCGCCTTGCCGCAATCGCCCGAGGCTCGGCGGCCAGACCGTCGGCCCGAACAGGCACGACGCGGGCGGGCCTTTATTGCGGCCAAACTCGAAGAGGCTGGCGTGATCGATGCGCGCCGGCGCGGCGAAATCAATACCGCGTCGCTTCCCGAGCGGCATGCATTTCCGGCACGGGGCTGGCACGGCGCAGCGCAAGCGCGGGCTGCCGCAGGCGGCATGGATACGCGATCAACGCTTGATGCCGGACTGCAAGCTGATCTCGAGGCGCTGATTTTACGGCAGGCACAGGCGACTGATGATGATGTCCAGATGGCGGCGATTGTGGTTGATATTCCCAGCCGCGCGGTGCGGGCACTTGTTGGGTCAGCCTCACGCGAACGGGCAGGGGGCTGGCTTAATCTGACCCAAGCCAAACGCTCGCCCGGATCGACCTTGAAACCTTTTATCTATGCGATGAGCTTTGATGATGGTGTTGCTGCGCCGGGCACAGTGATCAGCGATTTGCCGAAACGCTTCGCCGCCTATCAACCTGAAAACTTCGACCGGAATTTTCGCGGTGATGTGACGATTGCCGAAGCTTTGCAGCATTCGCTAAACGTGCCTGCGGTGATCGCGCTTGACCGGATCGGGCCGGAGCGCTTTGCCGCCCAATTGCGGGTCGCAGGGACGCAGCCGAGCATTTATGGCCATGCGGGTAAAGATGCCGGATTGGCGCTCGCGCTTGGCGGGGCAGGGCTGACACTGCAAGAGCTTGCGGTTCTCTATGCCGCCCTTGGCGATGGCGGCGTGGCCAAGCCGCTTGTCTGGCAAGATGCGGACTTAGGTCAGACCGGCATGCAGGCCGCCGCGCAGACTGGGCAGCGCTTCCTCAGCGCAGACAGTTCCGAGGCGATATTGAAAATTCTGCGCGAGGGACCAACGCCAGCGGGTCGTGCGCCCGGACGCCTGACCCGCGATGCCCCGCAGATCGCCTTTAAAACAGGGACGTCTTACGGCTTCCGTGATGCTTGGGCAGCGGGCGTGGCGGGCGACCAGGCGATCATTGTCTGGGTGGGCCGCGCCGACGGGGCCCCGCGGCCAGGCCATGTCGGACGCTCGGACGCTCTACCGGTCTTGTTCGAGATTGCAGACCGCGCCGATGTGCGCCTGAATGTGCGTGACCGCAATGCCGACAGATTACAAGCCGACGCGCATCTGTCTCCGACTGCATCATTGACGAGCTTTGCACCGGAGGAGACGCCGCCCGAGATTTTGTTTCCGCCAAAAGGGGCCGAACTTTGGGGCGGAGCTGTCAATGGCGAGCCGGCCCGCGACTTCGTTTTGGCGGGGCGCGGGGAGGGCGAACTGACATGGTATGTCGATGGTCAGCCGTGTACGGTTGATGCGGGCGGATTGCCGGTCTGGTCACCAGAGGGGCCGGGATTCTACACCGTCACAGTGGTCGATGAAGCGGGACGAAGTGCCCGTGTCGATGTGCGGGTCATCGGATAACGGACGAGATGTGCGACCATCCTATCACACCGCAACAAATTTGCGTGAGGTGTGTTGAAAATTCCTGCCATTTTTAGACCATCTATGCCATATAGAATTCTGTAATCGTCTAGCAGCCACGAAAGTAGATTTTTCATGCGGCCTTCCGGAACCAATTTGGTAATTTTTCTCCTCGCCAGCCTTGCTGCGGTCGCCACATTTGTGATGACTGCCGAAGCCGATGATGATCTGGGTGCGGTAGGAGCAGTGGAGTATTCTGGCGAAGTTGCAGAGGCGTATTTCGCGGGCGGGTGCTTTTGGTGCATCGAGGCAGACTTCGACAAAGTTCCCGGCGTCATCGAAACGCTATCGGGCTATACAGGCGGCGCGGTCGAGAATCCGACCTATAAGCAGGTATCGTATACCGAGACGGGCCACTTCGAAGCGCTGAAAGTCTCATATGATCCACAAGCGGTGACCTATTCCGAACTGGTTGAATATTTCTGGCGGCATGTTGACCCAACCGATGGCGGCGGCCAGTTCTGTGATCGCGGTACGAGCTATCTCACCGGTATTTTCCCCGCTGACGAAGCGCAAGCTGAAATCGTCGCAAGCTCTTTGCAGGCACTCGAAGCGTCGAACGTGCTTGGCAACGAGATCAAAACAACCATCAAGCCTTTCACCGTGTTCTGGCCTGCAGAAGAGTATCATCAGGATTATTACCAGAAGAACCCGATCCACTATGCGCGCTATCGCCGTGGCTGCGGACGTGATGCTCGGGTCGCAGATGTCTGGGCTGGCGAAGCTCTGAGCGCAGCTGCTGATACCGGTCACGGCTCTTAAAAGCTTCCCGCTTTTCCCCTCTATTTTTCGATCTGCCCTTCGAAGCGCGCGGTCCATTCGGGTGTGCGCGCTAGCGGCTTATATCCGTATCCGAGATAAAGCTTGAATGCGCGCTTGGTGTTCCCGCCCAGTGGAATATCGAGATAACCGATGGCCTCAAGCTTTTCGAAGTCGGCACGGATGCGCGGTCGAAAGTCTTCGCGAACACTGGCAATCAGAACCGGCCCCGGAGCGCCTATACCGAGCTGATGCTGGTCGGCATAGCTTTTCGGGCTGGCATAGCGCGGCCAGGCATAGACCGGCACGCCGAGTGTCTCGCGGCCGTAAAAATCAAGCCCGTGCCAATTCTCCCGCTCATCGACGACAATCGCGCTCGCGCCATGTTGGGCCACCAGATCTGAGGCTTGCTGCGTGGTCTGCACCCAGCCGCGTGTCCGCTTGAACGCATTTGCCAGTCCGGCCTGATTTGCCCAGTCCAGTGGTCCGGCGGCGAGTGCAGTGAAGACCAGAGCCGTGATCAGATGCAAGCCGAGCCCGCCCCATAACAAGCCGCTTATGCGCCAGTGATTGGCCTTTCCGAAGGCCAGAACGAGGGCCGCCAAACCAAGTCCCAAGCCGACACGCGCGAGCAATGTGAGGTCCGGTACAAAGGCGGCGGCAAACACAAGGGCCAAACCGGTGCTATACCAGAGCCATGCGGGCAGGGTCCGCTCGCTTGCCATCCAGCGCGCCACCAGGATGCTTCCCGCGACATAGGCCGTTGCCGCCCAGTTCGCATGCGCGCGTGATGTGACCGCTTGCACAAGAATGACCAGCAGGGCGGGCAGGACAAAGCAAATCAGCCAGCGTCCGGTTTTGTCGGCTGTGTCTGCCTCTGTGCCTCGTTTGCACGTCAGCGCGATGCCGGTCAGCAAAGTCAGAAAGCTGACCGGTCCGAATACACCCATCTGGTCAACAAGAAATTTGACCGCATGTTCGGGATGGAACAGCTCGCCCGACCAGTTGGCATTGTCGGCTGTGTGCGAGACGGTCTGCAAATCATTGGCGATGTTCCAGCCGATATGCGGCGCAAGAACAAACAGCGCGCCCAGCAAGGCCAGCGCCCCATTGCGCAAGCCAAATGCCGAACGGGTCGGTTTGTCTATGATCAGGGTTAGCGCCAGCCCGAGACAGAAATAGATCATCGCATATTTGGCGAGAAACCCGGCGCCGATGGCCAAGCCCAGTCCCAGCGCAATCTGCCATGACTTGTCGCCTGACCGCATGCGCCAAAGCAGCCATAATGCGAGCGCCCAGAACACAAACAATATGCTGTCGGTCGTCATCAGGCCGGATGAAAACGTGACGCCGGGCATCAATATATAGATCAGTACGGCATAGACGCCTGTGCGGGTGTCTTGCATCCGGCGGGCGGCAGCAAAGATCAGCGCAGCGACGAGCGTGTGCAGGAAAGGGGCGGGGAGACGCACGGCCCATGCACTGTCCCCGAAAATACCGGTTACGCTTCCGATCACCCAGGCAATGAGGGGCGGCTTGGAATAATACCCCCAATCAAAGCTCTGTCCCCAGCGCCAGTATTGCGCTTCATCCGGCCCGAGATCGAGCGGCGATATCATAATCGCGCAAACCCGCCACAAGAGGAGAGCCGTGAGCAAGGCTACGGCTCCGCCCACATGATTGGTGGTCTCGGTTTCGTGCGATGGAGCAGCGGGGTCGGTCACGCGGGGGAAGCCTCGTATCGGGTCTGGGGTAAGCGTGGTGATAGCAGGTCCGGCGCCCGCTCGCTATGCTATTCGGTCTGACAAGCCGAGGCGAAAATATGGGACCATCAATGCAAAGTAGGCGAGCATGACATTTGCGATGGCCGACAAAATGGTAACGATTTACACCACTGAAATTTATTGAAAAAAAGTTTTGTTATCGGCTTGTCTTTGTGTTATACAGTGTCAAGCGTAGCGTATAGTTGCGTATGTAGAGTGTAAGGGCGGCCTATCTGGCCGCCCTTTTCTATTCGGGGGCTGCTCCATTGGAGTCTGGTATCCCTGGAATAAGCTGCTATGTCGGTCATCAATAGAATGCCGGATCTGGTTAGAGCTTGTATGACCTTGAAAACAATAAAACTAATTCCCGAATGGGCGTCTCAGGATATACTTTGGGTCGGATGGCCTTGTGTGCAGGAATATTGGGGCGACCAGTTTGAGCCTGCGCAGGCGCAAATAGCCCAATTCATTCGCGCTTTGGCGCCGAGAATTAGTGTGCAGGTCGGGGTGCAAAGTGATGGCGATATGGCTAAAGCGCGTCTCGCCTGCGGGCCTGATTGTGACATCCGCAAGGTTTCGATGGGAGATATCTGGTTTCGCGATACAGGGCCGATATTTGCACAAATTGATGGCGCGCTGACAGGGTTGCAGTTCGGGTTCAATGGCTGGGGCGGCAAATACGTCATGGCGGGCGATGAAGCCACGGGCGCGGACATGCTTGCTGCAAGCGGATATGCAGCTGCGCGTCATGAATTTGTTCTCGAAGGCGGCGCGGTTGATTTTGACGGGGCAGGGCGGCTGATGACCACGCGCGCATGTGTCCTCAACCCCAATCGCAATAGCTGGACAGAAAGCCAAGCCGAAGCTGCCTTGAAAGGCGCCTTTGGTGTCCGCGAGATTATCTGGCTGGATCAGGGGCTGGCGGGTGACCATACCGACGGACATGTTGATAATATTGCTCGCTTTATCGGAGCTGGCCGCGTTGTTTGCCAGACTGCATCGGGGGATAATGACCCAAACCGTGCTGTTTATGCCGATATTCAGCGCGATTTAGCGGCAGCAGGTCTGGATGTGATAAGCATACCTTCGCCGGGAAAAGTATTGAATATGGATGGAGCATTCATGGCCGCAAGCCACCTCAATTTCGTATTCGCCAATGGGCTGGTTATCATGCCGCGCTATGACGCCGTCTATAGCGAACAGGCCCGTCTGGCGCTGGCCTCTGCCTTGCCGGGCCATGAGGTCATCGCGCTTGATGCTGGCCATATTTTAACCGGCGGGGGTAGTTTTCACTGCATAAGCCAGCAAATACCTGTGCCAACAACTCAACAGCCCTCTTTGGGAGAGATGACATGACAGTCCAGCCCGCATCCCGTCCGGTTTGTGTTGCCGCGCTCCAGTTCGCGCCGCTTGCCAGTGTCGAACAAAGCATCGCCAAAGCGGCAGATTTGGTCCGAGCGGCAGCAGCGCAAGGGGCGAACATCATCACTCTGCCCGAGCTGTTTTGCGGGTCATACTTCTGCCGCCGTCAGGACGAGGCCGAGTTCGACCGTGCGTTCAACTGGTCCGAGCACCCTGCCACCATAGCGATGTCGGCCTTGGCGGCAGAGCTTGGCGTGGTCATACCCGTGTCGATCTTCGAGCAAGCGGGGCCGGAATATTATAATTCCGTGGTGATGATTGATGCCGATGGCACCGCGCTCGGGGTCTACCGCAAAAGTCATATTCCCGATGGGCCGGGCTATCAGGAGAAGTTCTACTTTCGGCCGGGCAATACCGGTTTCAAAGTCTGGCAGACGCGGTTCGGCAAGCTCGGTATTGGCATCTGCTGGGACCAGTGGTTTCCCGAAGCGGCACGCGCCATGATGCTCGAAGGCGCCGAGCTTTTGCTTTATCCAACAGCGATCGGTAGTGAGCCGCAGGATGCGAGCCTTGATACGGCGGCGCGTTGGCGGCGGGCTATGATTGGCCATGCGGTATCGAATACTGTGCCGGTCATTGCAGCCAACCGGATCGGGAATGAAGACGGGCAAGTGTTCTACGGGACAAGCTTTATCTCGGATGAAGCCGGGGAGATTGTCAGCGAGCTTGACCGCACCGAGGAAGGTTTTGCCTTGGCCCGTTTCGATTTGGCCGAGATGGCGAAAGAGCGGGCGGCATGGGGTTTTTTCCGCGACCGCAGACCTGTGCTATACAAGAGGCTGACGGACGACTGACTGAGCGCAAACTGAACACTATCAACGCCGCGCCGGAGAGATTACACGATCAGCTTGAACAAAGGTGACGCCTGTGTCATCTTTTTATCAGGAGAGCGTGATGCTGTTAAAACTGATCGGACTGATTTTCAAATTTGGCCCCCTTGTGTTCGGGGTCGGGTTCATGTGGCCGCTGATCACGCAAGTGATTGTGCGGGCAGGGGTTGAGCTGCCATTGGGCATTACCCCGCTGATCGCCGGACTTCTCCTTGGCGGCGGGCTTGGCCTGATCGCGCAATTTCGGGGGAGCTGGATATGGCTGAAATGACCGCCCCCTCGCAAAAAGAATTGCTGGACAAAGAGCGCGAAATTGCCGCCCGCCATATGGGAAAATTTCCATGGGGGTCGGTGGCATGGTGCTTTGCCAATCTGGCCTGCTGGCTTGCGCTATGGCCGTTGGTCCTGCTTGGCTATGTCCCGCTTTGGCTTGGCTTTATTGTGGCGACGTTGAATGTCGCGCTGTGCTATTTGCCGAGCCATGAAGCCCAGCACGATATTATTGCCCGCCCCGGCGAGCCGCTGCGCTGGTTGAACGAGCTGGTCGGGCATGTCTCTACGATCCCGCTGACCTTATCCTATGGCGTCGCAAAGCTGACCCATATGGAACACCACAAACACGCCAATCATCCGGACAAAGACCCTGATTATTCCAACCATGCGCCGAGTGCCAAGGCGGCAATCTGGAAGAGCTTTTTAAATCGCCAACCGGGCGTGTCTGGCGGGTTGAACCGCTATGGCGAAGTTATGCAGGAAATGGACACACCCCGAGCCAATCGGGCCCTGACCGTGGCGATCCTGTATCAACTGTTTTTCTATGGCTTCCTGATCGCAATGGCGTGGAGCGGATATGCGCTCGAGGCTGCGCTTTTGTGGTGGTTGCCCCAGCATATCGGGGTCACCTATATCCAGTTCTATCTCAGCTGGGCACCGCATCATCCGTTCAGTGAGCAAGGCCGCTACAAAGATACCCGCGCTTGGCGTTCGCGCTTGGGCAATGTGCTGACCATGGGCATGCAATACCATGTCATCCACCACCTCTATCCGCGTATCCCGTTGATGCGCACGCCGCGCGCCTATTGGGAAATGCGCGATGTGCTCGAGGCGCGGGGCGTGCCCAATCACGGGCTTTAGGCGCGCTACTTATAGCAATCAGCCAGCAAGTCCTGCATCGCGGCCAAGCCAAGCTCCTGGGTCAGCTGGATATTGCGGCTCGGTATATTCTCTGGGCTGGCAAAGCCCTCAAGCGCCGCCTCAACGCCCGCTTCGCGCAAAATATGCAGCATCGGATAGGGCGAGCGATTGGTGTAATTGGCGGGGTCCTCAGCGCTCGCGTCGCCAAAGCAATAGTCCGGATGGAAACTTGCAAACTGGTAGACGCCCTCATAGCCCTCTCGTTTGAGCAGGGCATTGGCTCGCCTGAGCAGTTCTACAAAATCATGAAATTCGCTCAGCCCTTGAGGAAAAATCAGCAGGCTGGTTTCCTTCTCCGCATCCTCGTCGAGCGCGCGGCATTGCGCCATGACCTGTTCGAGCTGTTGCCCCTGATCCGGCGCATCGATGACCGCATAATGAATGCTGCCTTTGTCAAATTCGCTCTTGGCAAACGGGCACAGTCCATGACCAATAATCACGCGCGCAAGCCATGCTTTTGTGTGGCGGGTCAGCAGGTCATGGTCTGGCATTTGGCGTGTCTCGGGGGAGAGGTACGGGCCGATCATCGCATCGGCCCGCTTCCCGAAACTATGTTCAGTCGTCGCTGCCGAGTGTCAGCAGACAGATCGACACGAGCAAGGTCGCCGCGACGCCGGAGCCGCCAGCCACGGGCGACGGCACAAAGCCTTGCAGTCCGAACATCATAACCAAAGCGTTGGCGACAAACGCGACCACGCCAACCAGTGCGGTCAAGCCGCCGATTGCTTTGCTGCCTTGGTTCATCTTGGCCATGCCGAAGACGATGGCCGCCAGACCCAGCAAGACTTTCGCGGCATTATACAAAAAGAAGGAGAGGGCGGCGACCGCGGACTGAATGCCCTGAAGGTCGGCATTTGCCGCCGCAGCTTCGCCAAATGGACCGAACTGGGTGAAGCCTATGCCGAGTTGGATAATGTTGAGCAGGGCGCTGAACGCAATCGCGGAAAAACCCAAAGTGTAGCGTTTGGCCATGACCAGCGCCGAGCCGGCAACAGCCGCCAGCACAACGAACAAGAGCCCTTCAAACTGCCATATGAACTGCGGGCTAATCTCGAACGGGCCAACATACAAGGCCGTAAAGACCGTTTGCGAAATGACCGCGAGCAGCAATAGTATGCCGACAATTTTGACGGTGCGGGCTTGTGAGAGTTCCATAATGGTATCCTTTGATAAAGCTGTCTTTTGCCAAAAAAAGTAATGGCCCAGAACATAGCTACAGCCAGATCAGCAATAGCTCAATCAAAACCGCCCGAACCACGATCGGTCGCGAGAACCGAATATCCGCTCTTGGTCAGATGCCGCCGAAGCGCGAGTGGCTTACTTGGGGTGAGAAAAGGACTCTCAAACTTTGTAGATAAGCCAGTATTTTCAATACTTCTAAACGAGTTCACATTTGAAAGAAATGAGGCGTGAAGCCTCCTTGTGTCCCCCCTGGGACAGGAATTAAGCTATCACCAACAACATCACACCCTGGTAGGGAGGAAATCTCCTGATGCCACCTCTTTGGGCCGAACTTCGTCGCAGATTTTGGCTGAACGAGCGCGTGCAATCCCCCACGCGTCCGCAAAAAAGTAACAGCCTCTTTTCCAACTATCTTTTGAATTTCCTGTGCTGTTTGGGAGATCAACTCATCCTGAATATCGAAGTCAAAATCGATAAAGACACTTCGGCTTCTTGCCTTTTGTATTTCCGCCAATGCCAGCGCCGCTGGATTTTGAAAGTTCCCCGGATCAATCGTAACATCTACCAAACGCCGGAGCAGGTTCTGCTGTGCGAGTTTTAAACTACGTGGATTAAGGGAAATATAGAGAGCCAGAGCATCCTGATGCAGGGCGTTGCCATCTCGATTCACATACAAGCCAAGGGGTAAGCTAAGTTGCTGTACTTTATGAACCAAATAAGGTTTTGACGTCGCAACGAAACGCTTGACAGACGTTTTGTCCGTGAGCGCACTTTGATGATATTTACGCCTCCCGAGCAAGGTTACATAATAAGCTTCATGTTTTTCCAGTTCGGGAAGCCAAGTGACAAACGCTTCAAATTTTTCATGATCTTGAATGACTTTGTGATTTGGTTTCATCATAATTTTCGTCCATCTCCACCGCACTTATTCAGCAATTGGTTTGGCGGCTCTGAAAGAACCGCCAAACCAAAACTTTAACTATCAGAGTAATTTTCCAGCAATGAAAAATAATACTCACGTACCCGGACTGATAGAAGCTTGGAAACTTGTGCCCAATCTAACTCGGCAGCTTCCAGCTCGTCACTCCCTTCCGTACGGACATCAATCGATACCCATTTCAGCAGAGCGCTAAACTCTTTTTTCTCGAAGGGGCCGTTACCAAACAGTTCCTGCATACCCTGCGAAATCCGTGATGGCGTGACCATCATGTCAACAAAGGCGTACACATTTTCAGCGATCGGCACAGAAGTACGTGCTTTTGCATCGCCACCTTTGGTTATTGCGTGCGCTTTGCCTTTGACTTTAAAGGCATAACGAGCGAATTCTTCACGATCTGTTTGGCTAAGTGGGTAGAAAACGAGGCCTTCGCCCGGACCTTCAATGCCATAAAGCGATTGCACCAAAGGATCGCAAGCATCGATGCGCCCAACAACCTCATTGAAATCAGCTGCTTGCTTTTCAAGAGTGACCTTGTCGGCAAACGCTATCTGCACAAACTCGCCATGCCACGGGACGATGTGAACGCGCTCAGGAAGGCTTCCACCACCGATCCTTAGTAGAGCTTCGATTTCAGCTGGATCTGTCACCAGAGTTTCATCACCTTGCTCGATCACACTACACGTAAAAACAAAGAATGCTTTCTCGGGGATTTTACTCACCGAGACTTTCCGCTGCACACCCGGGCCAGCCCACTCCCCATAGATAACGAGCTCTTCCAGCCCTCCGATCAGGTTCTGAAAATAGTTTTTGTGCTCGGTTATGAAGTTGGGAAATTGGTAGCCACCCGTGTCTACGTCCTCATTGCGGCTTTGGGCAATCACCGTGCCGTCGGCATAGATGCGCACACCCATATTTGCACCGTGCAGCTTTATTTTGGCACGATAGTCAAGTGTTACTTGTGCTTCTGCTGAAAGCTCCGCCCAGTGGTCGACTGTTTTGATAACATTGTGCAAACCACCAATCTTTGGAAATTTTCGGTGTCCGTACATTTCTCTCTCCTTTTCGGACGTTGTTTCCAGATCAGACCTGCTGGCCAAGCAAATCCGATCCAGAACCGACATTGACACGCGCCAAATATTTAACGGGAAGAGTATGGTCTTACTCGGCCCAAACAAAACCCCGGAAGGCTAAGGCCTGTCCGGGGTTTGTTAGAACCGAAGAGAGGCCGAAGCCTCGGAGTAGAAACTCACTAAGGTCGGTCAGATGAACTGCGCGCGCAATCTATCCATGCGGGGGCATTGGCCATCGCTTGGTGTATTTGCGTATGTTCAATTATACGGATCATCTGAAGTGTCTCATTTATACTAATATATCCGCTAGCAGACTTTATTGGCCTGCGCAACCGAAGTCAAAACCTCTTGCTATGTAGATATGTGCTTAAGTTCGTATTCTGAGGCGCTCCTCTGACAATGAGCATCCTTAATTGGGCGTTCTAAGCCGCTCAGCTAACGTCCCCTCTAACGCCGGTTACAGATAAGAATCATGGCCGCCTCGGTTTGGCCGGGGCGGTTTTCTTGTGGGTGCGGGGTGACATGGCACGGTGTCCTCGTTTAGGTCTGGAATATGATCGAGACGACAAATCCTGACGCGTTTGACGCGCATAATCAGCACTGGACCGAAATCAGGGTCTATTATGAAGACACCGATTTCACGGGCATGGTATATCACGCCAATTATCTTCGCTTTTTTGAACGGGGCCGCTCGAACCATTTGCGCGATGCGGGGATCTCGCACCAATCCTTGCTGAACCGGCCCGATCCGGCGGCATTTACCCTCACACGGGTCGAGGTGGATTACCGCAAAGCCGCGAAAGTGGATGATCTCTTGCGCATCAGGACCCGTTATATGGGGGCGAGGGGCGCGCGAATTCTGTTTTCGCAGGCAGCTTTTCTTGGCGAGGATTTGGTCGCAAGCGCCGAAATCACCGCCGTGCAAATCCATGCAGATGGTCGCCCGCGCCGCCCAATCCGCGAAGTGGCGCAGCATCTTGAAGGATTTATCGTCACGCATACCGACGGTTAACGGATTGCAAAACTTTGCATCTGCAAGATGAGTTTAGCTGTGATCTTATGTATTCACTTCAGCGGGCGTCAATTTATCGCCCAATTTAGCAGCGACAAAAGATATCTGTGTGTCTCCGGCGAGACTGAGACCAGACAATAGGAAATGGAATCGCATATGACGATGAGTATTTGGGCAAGCCAGCAGGCAGCAAATGAAGCTGTGATTGGCGAGATCGATGGCGGCGGCTTCTCAATGCTGAGCCTGCTGCTTGAAGCGCATATTGTCGTGCAGCTGGTCCTGATCGCCTTGATCATAGCCAGCTTGTGGTCATGGTCGGTTATTCTCGAAAAATGGTTCTCGCTCGGGGCGGCCCGCAAAGCGGCTGCAAGATTTGAAGCCGCGTTCTGGTCCGGCAGCACGAATGAAGCCGGATTGCGCCCGGGCCAAGCCCCACAAGATGCCGCAGGCCGCGTCTTCGCAGCCGCATCGCTCGAATGGGAAAATTCGCGCAGGGGCGGGGTCGCAAATGTCGGTGATCTTATCGCCCGCGCCGAGCGCGCCATGCGCGCGGCGGTTGACCGCGAAGTCGGACGTGCCTCTCGGGGCATTGGCGTGCTTGCCACAGTAGGCTCTGCCTCGCCCTTTATCGGTCTGCTCGGTACGGTCTGGGGCATCATGAATGCCTTCATCGCGATTGATGCGACCGGCGATGCCAGTCTTGCCAGTGTTGGTGGCCCGATTGCCGAAGCCTTGTTTGCCACAGGGATAGGCTTGGTCGCAGCGATACCTGCCACAATTTTCTACAATAAGTTCACGGGCGACATTTCGAGCTTTGCCGACCAGCTCGATACATTTTCCCAAGACGTGCTTGTGCGCATGTCCCGCCGCGCCACCGAGCGGGGGAGCTAGACATGGGCATGACCACCGGATCGGGCGGCGGGGGCGGACGACGCGGACGCCGTGCGCTCAATGCCGAGATCAATGTGACGCCATTTGTCGATGTCATGCTGGTGCTGCTCATTGTCTTTATGATCACCGCGCCTTTGCTGACATCGGGCGTTGATGTCTCATTGCCCAAAGCCAGCGCAGACACATTGCCGACCCAGGATGACCCACCTCTCGAAATCAGCTTGCAAGCTGACGGGACGGTTTACATCCAGGATACGCTGATCGAGCGCGGCGAGTTGATCCCGAAACTCACGGCAATTGCCGGCGAAGGGTTTGAGGGACGGATTTTCTTTCGTGGCGATGGCGCAGCCGCATATGGCGATGTGATTGCCGTGATGGATGAAGTGCGCGGGGCGGGGTTCGGCAGCAATTTGGCGCTGGTTGTAGATCCAAAGCCTGAAGGAGCGCGCTAGTTCGATGATCCGTGGTCTTCCGGCCTCAATTTTACTGCATGTAGGCATTATCGCCTCCAGCTATATCGTGCTGCCGATTTTTGATCGGCCGGCCGAAGAGATGGTGATTGTCCCGATCGAGCTCGTTAATATTGGCGAGGTCAACAATATTGCGCCCATCGTTCCGCGTGCCGATATCGAGCCCGAGCCTGAAGCTGTGCCCGAGCCTGTTCCCGAGGAGCAGACCGAAGAGCTAGACACGCTCGCCGAAGAGATCGCGCCCGAGGAGGACGTACCGCCTGCTGCAGCGGCCGAGCAGGTCGAGCCCGAGCCAGAAGCCCCTGAAGATGTCATTCCCGAACAGGCTGACGCCGAAGAGGAAGAAGAGCCCGAGCCTGAAGAAGAAAAACCCGAAGAAAAATCGAAACCCGATGAGCGCGAACCCGACGCGCTTGATGATATCCTGAACACCGAGAACCTGTTCAACCGGGAGCGCGTCACCGCGAAAGCCCCGCCGCCGCCAACCCCTGAACCCGAGCAAGAGGTGCCCGACGCGCCGCCGCCCGAGCCAAGACGCGGCGTGGGTGAGCGCACGGCAGCAACGGCCCGCATTGAAGCAATTGTCCTGTCCCAGATGCGCGATTGCTGGGGCACACTTGAGGATTTGCCCGAACCGGAACGCCTGACGGTCACGGTGAAAGTCACCTTGAATATTGACGGATCGCTCCGCGATGATGTCGAATTGGTCAAGCCGCGCCGTGCGCCGATTGGCGACCGTTATATGAGCGTTGCGATTGATCGGGCTTTGCGGGCTGTGCGCACCTGCCAGCCTTATAGATTACCAGTAGATGATTATGAAGATTGGGAAGAAATCGTGCTGAATTTCCGCCATGATGGGTAGAACCATGATAGGGGCGGACAGCAGTGCCAAAATTGAATGCATAAGGAGGTATCGTCAGATGCTTAGAAGATTACTGGCAGCTTTTGTATTATTGACGGGCCTGTTGGCCGCATCCTGGAGCGCGCAGGCGCAGACCATTATCGATGTCACCGAGGGTAAGATCAAACCCTATCCAATCGCGATCCCCGATTTCAATGCCGACCCTGGCAATGAAGAGATTGCGCGGCAAATCTCTGAAGTGGTGCGCGCTGATCTGGAATCGACGGGACTGTTTGTCACCGGTGATCCGGCGGCCTTCATCCAGAAAGATCTCTCGATTGGCTTGCAGCCGCGTTTCGCCGATTGGCGGATCATTCGTCAGGATGGTCTTGTGGTAGGGCAGGTTGGCCGCACGGCTGACGGATTGCTGTCTGTTGCATTCCGTGTGTGGGACGTTAATGGCGGTGAGGTTTATCGCATTCCCGTCGAAAACCGTCAGACCGGACGGGTCGAACAAGCCGCCGGCCAGAGCTTTACCATCGCACCTGATTCATGGCGTCGGCTGGCTCACAAGGTTGCCGACACAATCTATACAAGACTGACTGGCGAAGACGGCTTCCTTGATACACGAATTGTCTATGTCGCCGAGACAGGACCAAAGACCAACCGCGTCAAGCGCCTCGCAATTATGGACTCCGATGGCGCAAACCAGCGCTTTCTCACCGAAGGGCGCAATCAGGTACTAACCCCGCGTTTCTCGACCTCCGATCAGGAGATCACCTATATGTCGTTCGAGGGCGGACGTCCGCGCGTCTACCTGTTCAATATCCAGAACGGTCGTCAGGAAGTGCTCGGTAATTTCCCGGGCATGACCTTCGCTCCGCGTTTCTCACCCGATGGCCGCTCGGTGATTATGAGCCAAGCGCAAAACGGCAATACAGATCTTTACCTGATGGATTTGCGTAATCGCCAGACACGGCGACTGAGCGATCATCCGGCAATCGATACATCGCCATCCATGTCTCCTGATGGCAGCCAGCTTGTCTTTACCTCTGATCGGGGCGGCTCACCGCAGCTCTATATCATGAATACCGATGGCTCGCCGCTATCGTGTCCGTCAGGTGGCCGAGACACGGCCTGCCGTATCACCTTTGGGCGAGGCAATTATTCCACACCCGTTTGGTCACCTCGCGGCGATCTGGTCGCTTTTACCAAGCAAACGCGCGGAAAGTTCCATATTGGCGTCATTGGGACCGATGGCGAGGGCGAAAGACTATTGTCCGAAGCCTATCTCGATGAAGGTCCCGCATGGTCGCCAAATGGCCGCGTTATTACGTTTTTTCGGGAAGCAAGACCCGGTTCAGGGCCAAAATTATGGTCAGTTGATTTGACAGGACGCAATCTAAGGCAAATTGTAACAACGACGGATGCTTCTGATCCAGCATGGTCGCCTTTATTGGATTAATTTGAAGGTGTGCCAAATTCTTGCCGGATTTCAGTTCGATAGGTGTCGGGTGATAGAAAAATGCAAGTTGACGTTAACCGGAGTACAAGAATGATCGGTATAGATTGTTCAATAGCAAAAGACAGGATGGGACTTAAGCTCATGAAAAAAGTATTGAAATGTGCAACAGCAGCAGTAGTTTTGGGCCTCGGTGCATGTGCATCCGATCCCGTGGTTGAAGAAGTAGCAGCACCAGTGACGCAAGTGGTTGAGGCCGTTGCGGCTCCAGTGGAACGCGCTGCACCAGCACGGGTCACACGGGCAGCTCCGGTTGGCCCAGCAGCAGGATCTCTTGCTGATTTTCAGGCAAATGTTGGCGAGCGGGTCTATTTTGACCTGAACCAATGGCGTCTTGACGATAGCGACCGTGCAGTGCTTCAGCGCCAAGCCGCATGGCTCCAGTCTTACCCGAACGTACGTATTCTGATCGCGGGCAATTGCGACGAGCGCGGCACACGTGAATATAACCTCGCGCTTGGCGAACGCCGCGCATCAATTGTACGTGACTATTTGGTCGGTCTCGGTGTCGATCAGTCTCGTGTTGATACCGTATCATACGGCAAAGAGCGCCCGATTGATGGCGGTACAGATGATGCAGCCTGGTCGAAAAACCGGAACGGCTTTACGCAAATTATTTCAGGTGCGCGTAGCAGCTAAGCATTATTTGTCTTCATTAAATTGAAACGTGCTGTAATTTGCGGCCGGGGTGCCATAATTTCGCCTCGGCCGTTTTACATTCTGGACCTATGCTCATGATCTTCCGTCTTTTGACCACCGCCGCCCTTGTCTCTCCGCTTCTGTTTGCAGCGCCCGCAAGTGCGCAGGACCGATTATCCCGCACAGAATTGACGACGGCGGTGAGCCAGCTTGAAGGACGGGCCGGTGAGCTAGAGGCCAAGAACAATCAATTGCAGATCCAGAACGCGGACCTGTCTTTGAAACTGCGTGAACTACAAGCGGCCAATGAGCAAATAACCGGACGGCTTGAAACGCTGCAATTCCAGCTCGGTCAGAGCAATGACAATCTCGACCGCATGGTTGCCGACGATCGCGAGATTGGTCTGCGTCTTGCCGAGCTCGATGAAAAGATTGCCGAACTTGAAGGGCAGTTGGAAAACCGTATTCCAATCATCCGCCAATCAGATATCGATAATGCAGACAATGCTGCAGGAGCGTCCACAACGCCCCAGCGGCCCGTGGTGCAAAGCGGAACTGCTATCACCTCGATTACGTCGCCATCGGGATCGACCGATAGTTCTGCGGCCAATCCTGCTGCAGCAAGTGATGCGCCTGATGAAGGTTCGCTCGGCACTATTCCGGCGTCTGCCTTGCCCGGCGAGTCCGGCCCGCTGTTCGCTGATGCAAAGGCGCGGCTGTTGCGCTTTGACTATGCTGGCGCGGAGCGGAGCTTCAAAGCATTCCTGACCTCCTTCGGTGACGACCCGCAGGCAGGTGAAGCCCAGTATTGGCTGGGCGAAGTGCTCTATCAGCAAAAGTCCTATGCCGAGAGCGGTGAAGCCTATCAGACCATGATCCGGCAATTCCCGACCGATGTGCGTGCGCCAGATGCTCTGGTCAAACTTGGCCGGTCCTTGCGGCTTGTTGGCGAGCTTGAAACGGCGTGTGCTGTGCTCGGCACATTGCCATCGCGCTATCCCGATGCCTCGCCGGTGACGCGCAATCTCGCCAATGTCGAACGCAGTCGATCTGAGTGCGACAGCTAGTTACCGACCATTTCAACTGTTGTGATGCGTTATGTGCAGATGCGAGCGGGCCGATCGGCGTCGCCGTGTCTGGTGGCGGAGATTCGATGGCGCTTTTGCACATGGCGCTGCAATGGCGGCCAGCTACAGATTTTCTCGTCCTGACCGTCGATCATGGCTTGCGGCCTGAAGCCAAGCGCGAAGCGGAATTTGTAAAAGACTTTTGTCTCAAGGCGGGGGCGGTGCACCGGACACTCTTATGGACACCGCCCAAAGGTAATATCTCGCAGGCGCGTGCGCGCGATGCCCGCCACCGCATGTTGGCGACGGCCCTGCGCGAGGGTGGCGGCTCGCATCTTTTGCTAGGCCACACGCTCGACGATCAATACGAGACGGTCCATATGCGAGCCGCGCGCGGGGAGACGGGCTTGGCCGGCATGCGTGCCTTGTCGGTGTCGCCGGTCTGGCCAGAAGGGCGGGGCATCTATCTGGCGCGGCCGCTTCTGGGAACGCGGCGGAGCGATTTACGGCGCCTTCTGCGCGATGCGTCGGTCGATTGGGTGGAAGACCCTTCAAATGCCAATCAGAATTTCGAGCGCGTGCGAACCCGCCACGTGCTGGCCCAAGAGACCGCGTCCGGGCAAGATGCGCTGGACGCACGCTTGAAAGCCGCCGAC
>JBDVDE010000116.1:0-6609 GCA_039942135.1 Hyphomonadaceae bacterium | reverse complement strand
CTCCGACATTGCGCGCGCCCATGGCGGGGTGCTGCGGCTGGGGGAATCGGCGCGGCTTGGTGGGCTGCGTGCAGATATTGTCATCGCGCGGTGACCCCGCGGCAGGATTGTGCCGCGCGCTCGGCTTTGCCACAGTGAGCCGACCTTAGAACGGAGCGCAGCCATGACCCCCTATGACATGATCAAAGCCCATCTCGATTCGGCAGTGCCCTTCGCGGCCTATGTTGGAGTGAGATTGCTCAAGATCGGTGACGGCACTGCCAGCGCCGAACTGGTGCAGCGACATGAGACCTCTAACCACATCGGCACCCAGCACGCAGGCGCGATGTTCACCTTGGGCGAGGCGGCCTCGGGTGCTGCCATGGCAGGGGCGATTGCGCCGGTGATTATGGACATGCGCCCCGTCGCGGCCATGGGGCAAATCACCTTTAAAAAGATCGCCGAGGGTACGCTGACCGCCCATGCCGAAACCTCGCGCCCCGGGGCCGAGCTGCTGACCGCGCTGCAAGAAGACAGAAAAGTCGCCTTTGACGTGGCGGTCGACATCCAGAATGAGGCGGGTGAGACGGTCGTTGAGATGCAGGTGAACTGGCATGTCAGCGCCAAACGCTGAGGTTTGGGCGAAAAGCGGGGGCGGAATGGTAGGCCCGGCAGGACTTAAGTTAGTAGTATTAAAAATATCACTAGTTAAAACACCAAGTGAACCTCAAGTCGGAACTGCCAGCCAATTCGTCCGAGGTGGGACCACTTGAGACTCAGCCGGCTGTGAAGATGCCTAGCATCTGCATGGTATGGTCGGGTAATCGCATGAGGCGCGGAGCCTTCATATAGCGTAGCGCGTCATGCGATTACCCGACCATACGCGCGCCAAGCAATTAGGCTCTTTAGTCTTGATTCTCTGCAGTGAACTCATCGCCAGACTGATTTTACCGCATGATAGGGTTCCCGGAATACATGCAAGAACCGCCTACGCGTCTCCGCCCACTGGCAACCTGCGGAGATAAACTTTGCCCAATTTGGTATTTAGTAGTATGGATGGATCATCACTAGTAGCAGGTGGATGATGTTACGACACACTTCCGGCCTTCATTATACGATTGTTCAATTTGGATTCGACGCTAATCGTCCGAATGTTCCAGTGATTATAACTGATGAGGGCGGCGGATGTGTTCTTTTCGAAGCATTCTATTTCATCACAAGAATTCCGTTCAGAGATAAGTCTCAAACTTGGCAACGTGAAGCTGTCCGCGCGATCGCTCGACTGTATGACTTTTACAGGGTCGTCTTGCCCCAGGGTGGTATACATTCTGAGCCTATCGCAGGCACCCTAATCTCAAAGTTCATTGAAAGCCAAAAATACGGTTCGAGCTGGTTAGAGGAACTGGATGGCACCGGAATATATTGGGATGCTGTCCAACCAACAGCCTTAGCAAAGATCAAAAACTATCTAAGTAAATTTCTGGAAACTGTCGCTGAAGTTAGACCTTCTCACCTATCGAACGCTGGATTCAATAGTTTTGCGCTGTCGGCACTCAAGACTATAGAGGCTCGACGCAGAGAGGGTGATAGGAAAGCGCTCTTGTATCACCTTACAGAAACCTCGAGACGGGATCGTCTTGAGCGTCATTCCTTTCCAAGTCATACCTCCCAAGATAAAAATAGAATTCGTGCAAAACACTTTCCTTTCGAAGCAATCGGCGACTTAATTTTTGAGGGATGTCGCAGGAAAAGGAGGAGATCTGAGTATGCGGGATTTGCGAGCGAATACAATCTTACTATTTTAATGGCCATTTTGCTATGTGCTGGGGCAGGACTTCGTTCGAGCGAAATATTTCATATGTATGTTCGTGATGTTACAAGTAAAAGTGTCCGTTTGTATCACCCTGAGCACGGTCGGATAGCGTACAAAGAGCGATACATTTCACGACAACAGTTCCTACGCGAAGAGTTCGGACGACTACCAAGAACAAAGGTTTCCGGGGCTCAATTTTCTGGCTTCAAATCGATGCTGATGACGGAAAATGATGCCAGTGGAGCTTACTCAATTGCTCATTTTTTACCCGACTCGTTACACGGAATTCCCTTTCAAGAGTGGTTCTACTCCGTTTTTCAGGCATACATATTTGATGTGTTTCCAGAACGAGCAGATCATCCCTACCTGTTTGTCAGCACCAATAGTTCAAATTTTTTTGGAAATCCATGGACCAAAACAGCAATGCGGGACGCATTTGGAAGAGCCGTAAGAAAAATTGGGCTGGTTCCCGATAGATCAACGGGCGTCCATCCGCACGGCCTCAGGCACCTCTATGGTCAGTCCCTAAAGTCTATGAACGTCAGCCCGTCGTTAATCCAAACTTGTATGCATCATAAAACAATTGATGCGCAGTTGTCCTACACATCTTCGAATGCCGCAGAGGTGAACCGGGAACTTACTGCACTAGACGATTCACTAAAGACCGGTGTTCCGTATCTACCAGGTAAGGCAGATAGCACGTTTTTTAGCGAGCAATTAAGCGTTCCTCCGAAGAACTTTTCTTCCCTAGGAAAGATTGGATGAGTATGTGAGCAGGGCAAGATTAGACTATTCCTCCGAACTAGTCACAACATCTGCGAAGGTATACCCAAACGGTGTTCTCATGAGTTTGGATACATTTAGATTATCCCTCATCGAGCATTCACTCAAGCGCTGGCAAGAAATCGGGCGAATAATATCAGATGATATACAAAGCTGGATAGAGCACTCACCAAAAAATCGAAAGTGCCATGATACCGTAGATACGCTAATCGAGAATCTAACACATTCAGATAGTATGGATTGCGTCACTGAGACTTTTGATGCATACCTGCGATCGTTTATTGGCGGAGAATGGAACAGAAACAAACTGGACGGTCAGAATATTGTTCTTAATGTTTTGACTGAACAGAAGGCGGCTCTCCTACCGTGGGTTTCAGAATACAAGAACCACTGGCTAAATGACAAAACCAAAATCGAGAAGTCTGGAGCGAACTTTTCCGATAGAATATTTCTTGAACTCTTCCCTGTCGTTCCAGGAGAACCAAATATAATATCAGCGGGTAATAAAAAGAAGTATAATCATGCTCAAACAAGATTACTTCGCTCGACCAGCTGTCGGCATTATTCTGAAGTTTCACGCGAGTTTTGCCGGGATTTCGTTGAAGTGGCATACGAAAATGCTTTAGGGAAAACCCTGAAGGCGAAGGAACATTTTCGAACTGGAACTTCTGTTCTATTGAGGGATCTTGCAGGTCCTCCCAACGACTATACAGATGATTGGCGAGCATTCATTACTCCGCGACAACGCTTAGACGCAATCGGCGATTCTAGCGCATGGTGGGTTGTCGATCCGGAGCTAGGCAATCCGCACTTCCAAAAGTGGCAGGCCATCTTTTCGGCTTATTTGAGGAACGCTGAACGAACGGGCACCACGAGGACACATAAGGCTAAATGGTTGCGAGAAGGCCTTCTCGGTTGGTTGCGGACATATGGGCGGACCTTGTCTGATCCAGACATATTAGTGGCAGCCGACTTCGTACAAACCGGCGGTGTTAACAATCTAAAAGGTGGATTAACTTTCGAAGAGTACATTCTTCAGAGGTACTCAGAGTTAGGTGAAGTAGGTCAGGGCGGCGCCGAATCTTTGGCACGGACCGCAGGAGCCCCAGGTCAGCTATTCGATTACATCATCAATAACCGCCCTCATCTTTATGGCCATACGAGAAACATGGTCCCGACCCGACTTGGGCAATATCCGGGCGGCGTGACTTCTTCAGGAGAAAGACCTTCGAAAACGCGAAAATCTATTTTGCCAACTACAGTGATAGAGATTGCACTTGAGGTACTCACTGAAAACGATGCGGCCTGGCCGAAAAGCCAGCGGATCTGCGAGGTCGAGGTATTCGACCCTACCAGCCGAAGCTGGGTTCAAGAGTATTTCCCAGGTCCAGCGCTTCTGCTCGAAACATTATTCACTCTTCCTTTACGGGGTCTCCAAGCACGCTATTTAGATAGCGGTGAGTGCGACGAGTTCACCGTTTCGGTAGACGGTTGCTCAAGCAGAAACCAAAGCCCCATGGCTATCGAAGGACGGCAGAGCGGCTTCTGTCAGATTATGTCGACCCCTCTGGGAGAGCATGAATTCTCCGGATTTAGGATCAGCACTAATAAAACAGGAAGTCGAAACGCACCTGGTCTCGAAGAGCCATATGACATACCCTGGCACAAAGAAGATTTGCTCAGAAAATTGTCGCTCCTTCGTGATTGGCAAGCTAAATACAATCCTGCTGATAAATTGGTCAAGCGTTGTCAATTGCCTGGGGACAACACTCCAGACGGAGTACACGCTACGGAGTTTGTGTTTCTCTTTCGGGACGCCGGGCGGACAAAGACGACTGAAAGCTTTAAAGACGTAATCAATTTGGCGCCAATTTCGGCACGAAAGATAAGCGATATTTTCCAGTTACTTCTTGCGGAGGTTCAGAAACGACTGCTGGAGGAAGAGGGACGGGAGGTGGAGTTGGTAACCTCAGACAGCGAGGGCAATGTATCAACACATTTTACGATACATGCGCTGCGGGCTTCACTCATAACCCACTTTATTGAAGCCGGTTTACCTGTTCACATTGTGTCGGAGTTTGTTGTCGGGCATGCAAATCTGATTATGACTTTGTATTATAATAAGACCAATCCCGCTACTATTAACGATTTAATACAGTCGGCAGCGGCAAAGTTGGAAGAGCTTGACGATACTCCATACCTGACAGAGTTATCTAAAGATTCCAATTCTAGCTTTAGAGACCTCTTTATATTGCCCACTGAGCACAATCGGGCATTTGATGAAATGGAGCCAGGCCTATGGCATACACGCATTGATGGGATATGCCCGGTGGCTTGCACTAGGTGTCATGAAGGAATGGTGCTCCGACAGGAAAGCGCCGGGAAGGCAAAGAAACACTATAAGTCGATTACGCGGAACGAGTTTTCCTGCGCCAGATGCCGCTTCAATCTGACCGGACCCATGTTTTTGCCAGGTCAGATCGTTGTACATACGAACTTAATATACACATTGCGTGAAAAGGCACGCGCTCGTAGCAAACTTATCCAGGGGCAAGCTGCGTTTTTAGACAAAGGAAATAAGCTCAAAGCTGCGCAGAATAGCAAAGCAATCTCAAAAATTAGTGATGAAATCGATGAACTAATGGTCGATCTCAGTTTTCGCACACAGCGTATCAGTCAATCAATAGTGCTGTTGGAGCAAGCGAGAGCTAACAAATCCAAGAACGCGCTGATAACTGGCATGGACGACGAAGCCCTTGACGCGGTATTGGTTGAGACTTCGGAAGAAGCACTAACCGCCATGGTCTCTGAGTGCCAGTTTTTCCATCCTGAGACGGGACAAGGATCGGCGCCACCTCGCCACCGTCTTCTGGTGCATAAACTTCTGTCTGAAAATGGATACGCAGACTTGTTGATAAGGTTGCCAGAGGACATTCAACATGAGGCTTCTGTAAGACTGACGCGTTTCTTGCGCAGGAAGATTGGAGATGAAGGTGTGGGTGACTTGTTTTCCGGAATGCAAAGCTTGGCGGAACTTGGCCTTGTGAATGGATTTGACGAAGAAATCGAACGCTTGAGCGAAATCGGTCTCGATATCAACCAGATCAAGCGGACATCTAGTGAAGCTTCCACTAAGAAACTTAGGGATTGGTCTTGATCAATCCTACTTTGTCAAAACTTGAACTGCTTTAGCTGTCGATAACGGCGCCACCATATCTGAACTGTTCCGCGTTGACGCCGCCCCACCGTTACTGACTTATATATAAGGGGATATTTGGATGAATGGAACTAAGGTTGATCTCAATGAGGCGGAAGGCTTCTACAAAGCGATTAGGACTAGTTCGAATAGCCCCAAAAAGCTCAAAAGCTTGGTTAACTTATGGGCTGCTCTGAGGGAAATGGTAGAACAAGAAATTCCCATTCGTGGGGTTCCAGATGTCGGCCGATACATTCAGAATAATCATGGCGGCAGCCCCGCACTGAGCACGATTACCAATGACACTAGCGGTTTGAACAAGCTTGTACATTTAGTGATCAAAGCTTGTGACGAAGTGGGACATCATAGAAAGACGGAGAGCCGAAAAAGGCGCACAACCCAGGATATTGCTCAAGAGACCCTCAAGAAGGAACTGCGCTCTGAGAAGAGCCGTGCTTGTCTGGAAATGATCTTTCGTGAGAATAATCACCTCAAGAAAGAGAATGCTATCTTGAGGGGAGCATTTGCAAATTTAACACAGAAGGACTTGCCAAGTGAGCTCAATAAGGCGAGCAATCCAACTGGCAAATTAACTTCAGGAAATTTCGAAGCAAACCACACTAACTTCGCTTCCATCGCGCTCGAAGATATCCAGAAGTTAATAGATATCCTTAATAGTGAATTTGATATCTTACTGGTAAACCTCCGGCGACGGCCGTCTGATCTCAGGCTCGATCCGATGGTAAGTCCGACCTTATGTCCGACTTTATCAACCGCCCTCAAATCGAAGTTCTGTCTGCTGCCGATGGTGAACGCCGCCGGCATTGGTCGGATGATG
>JBDVDE010000115.1:0-52089 GCA_039942135.1 Hyphomonadaceae bacterium | reverse complement strand
AACCGATTGCCAGCACGGATGCGGTCGAGCTTGGGGCAAAGCGGCTTGCGGTGATGCTGTGCGAGGAGCTTGCGAAATTTGGACAGGGCGCGCGCGGCTTCCAGCTTCACGCCTTCCGCACCGATGGCAGCGTCTCCAGCATTATGATTGCAACCGCGCAAGCCGAGCGTAAGCCGGATCACATCTACCGTCTTTTGCACGAACGCATTGATGAGCTTGATCCGGGCTTCGGGATTGATCTTCTGATGCTCGAAGCGCACCGGTTGGGGCCGATGGATATGAGCGCGGCTGCTTTGTCTGGCGATCTTGCTGCGACCCCGACCGACATTGCGGCTGTCTCGGCGCTTGTCGATCGCATCCGCGCCAAGCTAGGCGATGACCGTGTGCAGGTGCCGACGCCAGTGGCCAGCCACATTCCCGAACATGCCGAGACGTGCCCGCGCTTCGAGGAAGAGACATTCCCCACAGCCCAGACGCGTGCGCCAATACATCAAAGCCCGCGCCCGATCCGGATATTTGATCCGCCTGAACGTATCACCGTTCTCGCTTCTGTGCCTGATGGTCCGCCCATACGCTTTGTCTGGAGACGGTTGACGCGGAAGATTGTCCGTGCGGACGGCCCTGAACGCATCGCGCCTGAATGGTGGCAGCATCAGCCGCAGGTGCCAGCCCCTCCCGCTGCCTTGACCTCGTGCTCTCCAATACAAGACGACACAGTTCTCGTGCGCACGCTCCCGCGCGCGCGGGATTATTACCGGATAGAGGACGAGGCCGGACGCCGCTATTGGGTGTTCCGCAAGGGACTTTATGATGATGACCGCGGCGGCGCACCTGACTGGTATGTCCAAGGACAGTTCGCATGAGTTATGCCGAGCTTGCCGTCACCACGAATTTCTCGTTCCTGCATGGCGCATCGCATGCTGAAGAACTGGTCCTGACGGCCAAGACACTCGGGCTTGCCGCCATTGGCATTGCCGATACGAACACGCTGGCAGGTATTGTTCGTGCGCATATAGCGGCGAAAAAACACGATGTCCGGCTTCTGGTGGGCGCAAGGCTTGTGCCGATAGATGGGCCGGAGTTGATCTGCTACCCGACGGACCGCGCCGCCTATGGCCGCCTCTCGGAGCTTTTGTCGCTTGGCAAGATGCGTGCGGAGAAAGGCGATTGCGAGATCAGGCTGGCAGACATCATCGCCCATGCGGCAGGGCAAATATTTATCGCCATGCCGCCGCCTGTTCTATCGTCCGCCTTCGAGAGCCAGCTTACAGAGCTTGGCGCACTCTGGTCTGGCCGGATCTATCTTGGCGCCCGCTTTCGCTATGACGGCCGCAACAGAGAAACCATTGCGCGTCTTGCCCAGCTTGGCGCCAATGCGAACACGCCGATCATCGCCATCAATGATGTCTTGTATCACGCCCCCGAACGGCGACCTTTGCAAGATGTGCTCACCGCCACACGTCTCAACACATCCGTCGCCAAGGCCGGACGCAGTCTTGGTGCCAATGCTGAACGTCACCTCAAACCCCCTGCGGAGATGGCGCGTCTGTTTGCGGGCTTCGAACCAGCATTGCGGCGCACGCTCACGCTTGTCGACCGGTGCACATTCAGCCTTGACGAGTTGGCCTATGAATATCCTGACGAACCAGTCCCCGCAGGCACAAGCCCGCAAGCGCATTTGGAGACGCTGACATGGCAAGGCGCGGATTGGCGCTATCCTGATGGCGTGCCGGACAAGGTGGCCAAAGCGCTCGCCAAAGAACTTGTCCTCATTGCGGGACTGGACTACGCGCCTTATTTTCTCACCGTGCACGATATTGTTGCTTGGGCACGCGACCAAGGCATTCTGTGTCAGGGGCGCGGCTCGGCGGCCAATTCTGCGGTGTGTTACTGCCTTGGCATTACCAGCGTTGATCCGGACACAAGCAATCTCCTGTTTGAACGTTTCTTGTCGAAAGAACGCCGCGAGCCACCCGACATTGATGTCGATTTCGAACATGAGCGCCGCGAGGAAGTGATCCAGTATATTTATGACCGTTATGGCCGCCGCCGTGCTGCACTGACCGCCACTGTGATCAGCTATAGGCCCCGCTCTGCTGTACGCGATGTCTGCAAAGCGATGGGCTTGTCCGATGATATTGCGTCAGTGATGGCTGGCACAGTCTGGGGCAGTTGGGGCTCTACCATCAAAGGCGAGCAAATCCGGCAAGCCGGACTGGACCCGACCAATCCGGCTTTGCGCCGCGCGATCAATCTGATCCGTCAATTGATCGGTTTTCCGCGCCACCTCTCCCAGCATGTTGGCGGCTTTATCCTGACGCGCGGTCCCCTCACCCAAACCGTGCCGATTGGCAATGCGGCGATGCCCGACCGGACCTTTATCGAATGGGACAAGGATGACATCAACGCGCTCGGCATCCTCAAGGTCGATGTGCTTGCATTGGGCATGCTCACTTGTATCCGCAAATCTTTCGGGCTGCTCGCTCTGCACAAGCATATCAGCCATGACCTTGCCAGCATTCCCCAAGAGGACACGGCCACATATGATATGCTGTGCGCTGGCGACAGTCTCGGAACGTTTCAGGTGGAAAGCCGCGCGCAAATGAACATGCTGCCGCGCCTGAAGCCCCGCACATTTTATGATCTTGTCATTCAGGTCGCGATTGTCCGCCCGGGTCCGATACAGGGCGATATGGTCCACCCCTATCTGCGCCGCCGCAGCAAGAAAGAACCCGTGGCCTATCCTGCGCCTGCCCCCGAACATGGACCGCCTGACGAACTGGAACGTATTCTCGGCCGCACGCTTGGCGTGCCTTTGTTTCAGGAGCAAGCCATGCAGATCTCAATCGATGCCGCCAAGTTCAGCCCTGAAGAAGCCAATGGTCTGCGCCGCGCTATGGCGACGTTTCGCAAGGTCGGCACGATTTTGAACTATGAAGATAAAATGGTCAGCCGGATGGTCGCGCGCGGTTATGATGCGGTCTTTGCCAAACGCTGTTTCGATCAAGTCAAAGGCTTTGGCGAATACGGGTTTCCGGAAAGCCATGCCGCCAGCTTTGCCTTATTGGTCTATATTTCAAGCTGGCTCAAATGCCACCATCCGGATGTCTTCTGCGCAGCCTTGCTGAACGCCCAGCCGCTCGGCTTCTATGCCCCCGCCCAAATTGTCCGCGATGCCCGCGAACATGGTGTCGAGGTCCGCCCCGTTGATGTCAATCTGTCGGACTGGGACAATACGCTGGAGCCATGCCCGCAAACGGGGAGGCAAACAGAGCAGTTACACGCTGTCCGGCTTGGCTTCCGGCAAGTCGATGGCGTGGCGCAGGCAGATATGGAGAAGCTGATGCAGGCGCGCGCCAGCGGCTATGAAACACCGGACGCTTTACGGCGGCGTGCAGGCTTGAACCGCCGCACACTGGAACTGCTCGCCGCTGCGGATGCTTTTGGTTCTATGCAGATGGATCGGCGCGAAGCGCTATGGGCGGTACGCGGAGAAGCTACGGGTGCAAGCCTGCCGCTATTTGCTGCGCTGGATGTCGCCGAACAAGGCGCAGAGCTGCCCCAGCCTTTGCCGCAAATGCCCGCCTCCGAACATGTGCTGCAAGACTATCAGACCACACGGCTATCGCTCAAAGCCCATCCGCTGTCTTTCTTACGCGAGCGCTATAGGGGTTTCGGCCTCTCGACGCTGGCTGAGGCCACATCCGCCCGCAACGGCGCACGGGTACGCAGCACAGGTGTTGTCCTGATCCGGCAGAAGCCCGGCTCCGCCAAAGGCGTGTTCTTTGTGACGCTGGAAGATGAAACCGGCATTGCCAATCTCGTTGTCTGGCCACGCATTGGCGAGATTTACCGCCCTGTTCTGATGAGCGCACGGATCCTGCTGTTTAATGGCCGCATCCAGCGTGCCGACAATGTCACCCATATTGTGGTCGAGCAATTGATTGACCGCACGCATGATCTCGATCTGCTCGCGGAAGCCAATGGGCAAGACCCGCTTGGCCATGTGCTTGCGCCAGCCGATCACAGCAAATCACCTGCGCCCGCCAAAGCGGCTGCAGCCTCTACGCCAGCATCTGCGCCACACCTTGCCCCATTGGCTCTACGGCCACCTGCATCTGCGCATACACCTGCACAACCTCTTCCCCCAAAGCGCCGCGCTGCAGGCGGACACCCGCGAAACGCCCGCATCATTCCCAAGAGCCGGGATTTTCACTAGCTGCCGCAAGGAGAGGCTTGGCGCACCCCCTCTCTCAGTCCTAGAGTTGGGGATCTTTGATTACGGAGCCAGTCTTATGTCCGAACGTCCCCTCACCGGCCTGCGCGTGCTCGACTTCTCGCGCGTGCTTGCTGGCCCCTATGCCACCCGTATGCTGAGTGACCTTGGCGCGGATGTGCTGAAGATCGAACCGCCCGAGGGCGACATTACCCGCCACTTCGGCAAGCTGCCAGAAGGCGTGTCGGGCTATTATATGCACAATAATATCGGCAAGCGTAATATCAGTATCGATTTGAAGGCAGAGGGCGCGCGTGCGCTTATTCTCGACCTTGCCGCCAAGGCCGACCTGGTTGTCGAAAACTTCCGGCCGGGCATCATGGACCGGTTCGGCATTGGTTGGGCAGACCTCAGCGCGGTCAACCCGAAGCTGGTTATGGTGTCTATTTCCGGCTTTGGCCAAGATGGGCCTGATCGCGATCGCGCCGCCTATGCGCCGATCATCCATGCCGAGTCCGGTGTGCTGGCCCGTCAGGCGCGCACCACAGGACAGCCGCCAGCCGATATCATGTTCTCGATGGCCGACACTTACAGCTCCCTGCACGGGCTTGTTGGTGCCTTTGCCGCGCTGACCATGGCCGAACGCACCGGCAAAGGCCAACATGTCGATATCGCTATGATCAATGTCATGCACGCAACCGATGACTATGCGCCCTATATTCTCGATGGCGTCTGGCCCATCGGCAATGAAAGCTATGTCTGGGACGCGCCCGAAGGCCGGCAAATTCTGGTCTCGGGCGAATTGAAATGGCTGTGGCATGTCTATTCCAATCAGGCAGGGTTGAGCGCTGATCTGCCGCCCGATGCCGACATCAAGACGAAAATTGCCGCCCGCCGCGCCAAGCTCGCCGAACGCTTCGCCGGGCATGCAAGCTTTAGAGACCTGACCGACGAGCTAGATGCGCTGAACCTGCCTTGGGGCCTTGTGCGCGATGTTGGCGAAGACGCCTTTAGCCAATCCACGGTGCAGGCCTCGAAAATGATTGTCGAGGTGGAAGACGATGTGGGTAATCCGCGCCGCGCTGTTCAATCGCCTTATAAGTTTTCAGACGCAAGCAGCGGCATTTCTGCTGACACCCGCCCGCCTAAACGTGGTGAGCATAATCTCGAAGCGCTCAGCGATTGGTTGGGACTGGGGCAAGCGGATGTCGATGGCTTGGCTGCGAAACGCATTCTATTGAGCGAAGACGATCCGGCGTAGCGTCCGGTCGCTTGAACTTGCCCATGAGAATGACTCGCATATGCTGTTGACAATCATTCTCAATTGATGGCTAATAGGCTCATGATTATTTGCATTTGCAACCGTATCAATGAAAAAGCGGCCAAACAGGCTGTCGATGCCGGTGCGCGCAGCCCGCGTGCTGTGCTGGCCCATCATGGATGCGATTTTAATTGCGGAAAATGCAAATGCGCCATGGGCGAGTTCCTTGCAGCCGAAATGGACAAAAATCCTGAAAATTCAGGGTTGATTGCTGCCGAGTAATCGAGACTGATTTGCAGTCGCGCTGAGACTGCTTCTCACTTTCATAATCAATTGTTTTTATTGGTGTTTTTTGACGAGCTCGCGCTTGCCTTTGTGACGAATATCCCTATTTGTTAGCCTCACAAGCAACAAAAAAAGAGAGTGAGCCAGTCATGAAGGGCAATCCCGAAATTATCAAACTGTTGAACGAGGCTCTAAAGAGCGAGCTAACCGCGATCAACCAGTATTTCCTCCACTCACGCATGCTCAAGGACTGGGGCATCAATGTCCTTGCCGACAAGATGTACAAGGAATCGATCGAAGAGATGCAGCATGCCGATGCGCTGATCGACCGGATTCTGTTCCTCGAAGGCCTGCCGAACCTTCAAGATCTGGGCAAGCTGAACATTGGTGAAAATGTCGAAGAGATTCTGGCCGCTGATCTTGGCTCTGAAATGGAAGCCCAGCAAATGTATCGCGACAGTGTTGCCGCCGCAGAAGCCGCCAAGGACTTCATCTCGCGCGATCTGTTCGCCAAGCATCTTGGCGACGAAGAAGAACATATCGACTGGCTCGAAACCCAGCAGGAGATGATCTCGAAAATGGGTCTGCAGAACTATATCCAGACCCAATCCGGCCCGGCAGCCTAGCTGTTCGACGCCAGTAATAGACAAATGAAAGCCCTGCGATTGCTCGCAGGGCTTTTTCTATGCGCTTTGTGTTTCTATGGCTTTATGTTTTGGGCATGAAGCTTGTCGTTTGCGCCATGTCCCATTCGCGGCTGAGATGGGTTGCTTCAGGGTTTTCCAAAAGCGCGCCCGTCTCAAGCAAGCGATAGGCCCGCCTTGCCGTCGCCGACCTGTCTTCGGTGATCCGGTGCATGATGTGATCAGGGGTCAGTTCGCGCGGATGCTCACACCCTGCTGCACCCACAACTTCCATCAAAGCTGCCACAGTGTTCTTGTGGAAGTGATAGACGCGGTCAGCTTTGTCCGGAACAACCAGACCGCGCTGCAAGCCAAGATTGGACGTGGCAATTCCTGTCGGGCAGGTGTTCTTGTGGCAGGACAATGACTGGATACAGCCAAGCGCAAACATGAAGCCGCGCGCGGTGTTTACCCAGTCAGCGCCAAGCGCCATGGAACTGGCAAGCGCAAAGGCAGAAATTTGCTTGCCGCCTGCCGCCAGTTTGACGTCATCTTTAAGGCCGCACCCAACAAGCGCATTGCGGGTTAGCACCAAGCCTTGGCGCAAAGGTGTGCCAACATGATCTAGAAACTCTGCAGGCGCAGCACCCGTCCCCCCTTCTGCGCCATCAACGACAAGGAAGTCCGCACGGATACCTGTTTCGAGCATGGCTTTGCACAAAGCGACGATTTCATGCGGACGCCCAACACAGAACTTTAGCCCAACCGGCTTGCCGCCAGAGAGCTCACGCAGCTTTGCGGTAAATTCCAGCAACTCGATCGGTGTCGAGAAGGCAGAGTGATATGGCGGCGACAGACATGTCTCGCCAATCGCAACACCGCGCGCTTCGGCAATCTCTTTCGTGACTTTCTCGCCCGGCAAAACACCGCCATGCCCCGGCTTTGCGCCTTGCGACAGCTTCAACTCGATCATCTTGACCTGATCAAGCTTGGATGTCTCGGCAAATTGCACGGGATCAAACTTGCCATCCTTGTCGCGGCAGCCAAAATATCCCGAGCCAAGCTCCCAGACCAGATCACCGCCACCAGCCTTGTGGTAACGCGAGATACCGCCCTCGCCTGTGTCGTGATAGAACCCGCCTTTGGCAGCGCCGCTGCTAAGGCTTTCAATCGCCCGCGCACCAAGGGCGCCAAAGCTCATCGCTGAAATATTGAACACACTCGTATCATAAGGCTTGGCTGTGCCCGGTGCGCCAACCCGAACACGTGGATCGGTTTCTTCTGGATGCTTGGCCGCCATTGAGTGCGCAAGCCAGTCATAAGGCGGCTTGTCGATATCCAAATGGCTACCAAAGGGCTCGACCGAAGACACATTCTTTGCACGTCGATACACCATGGCGCGCTCTTCATGATTGAACGGCCGCCCTTCTGTTTCGCTTTCCACCATATAGGCGCGAAAGAAGGGTCTTAGCTCTTCCGCGATCCAACGCACACGCGCAAGGATCGGAAAGTTTCTCCATAACGTGTGACGTCGCTGCAAAAAATCATAAGCGGCCAACAAAAGAAAACCGCTAAGAATTATGCCTGGCAACGCCAACCAAGGAACGTGTCCAAACCCAACAAAGCACAAGGCAAGCGCCAATACTATCAACAGAACTGGAATATACCGTATCATGACTATCTCTCTCTAGATTATTCCTCTTGCGAACACAGTGCGCAAACGCTAGAGGAAATCAACTCATCTGCTGCTGTAAGAAAGTACTTTTCATATCGTTCTCTAACTGCAACGGTCGCATGAGTGATTCGTATTATACAATGTTTTAACTGAAGCTGATCATAGGGAAACTAATAAATGAGCAAGCGTGACGATCTAATCGAAAAATACACTAAGCAGATGACCGAGAAACTCGGCCTGAAAGTTGATGCCGCACTTCTACTGGGCGTGACCAAAGCATGTGGTCCAAGCATCTACAATGCAGACGCTTCTACAGTCGCTGCATCTGACCCAAAAGAACTTGAGCGCGTCAAGAAGAGCTTCTTGATCAAGAAGATGGGCCTCAAGGACACACCTAAGCTGGACGAAGGCATTGCTGCTGTCATCGCAACTTACGGAAAGTCCACACGTCCTAAGTATCGCGCTGTATTCTACTATCTGTGCGCCAAGCATTTCCGCAAGAGCGGCATGTTCAAATAAGGCTTTGCCTGTTGAACCAAACAAACAAGGCCAGACAGAACGTCTGGCCTTTTTCTATGCGCTAAATGTTTAACTTGAACGTGCGCTACCAGATTTTCACGCGCGCTTCAGGCGGCAAGTAAAGCGCGTGGTCCGGCGTGATGCCAAACGCCTCATACCAATCATCCATATTGCGAAGGATGCCATTGACCCTGAGCGACATCGGACTGTGATTGTCCGATATGACACGCCGCCGTACATTCTGCTCGGTTCGCTTATAACGCCTTGCTTGCGCCCGCCCGAGGAAAAACCGCTGTGCACCGGTAAACCCGTCAATCACCGGAGCTTCTTCTCCAGCAAGCGAGAGCATATAGGCGTCATAGGCGACATGCATGCCTGCAAGGTCGGCAATGTTCTCGCCTAAGGTCTGGCGTCCGTTGACAAATACACCCGGCAGAACTTCATAGCCATCAAACTGCTTGGCCAATTGGTTCCCAAGTCGGCCAAATGCTGCCCTATCGGCGTCAGACCACCAGTTTTCGAGCCGGCCTTCAGCATCAAAGCGCGCGCCGCGATCATCAAAGGCGTGTCCGATCTCGTGCCCGATGATTGCGCCGATGCCGCCATAGTTCAAAGCCGGATCAGCTGCCGGATCAAATATCGGAGACTGCACATAGCCCGCCGGGACAAACACAGTGTTGCGGTTGTGATTGTAGAACGCATTCACGGTTTGCGGCGCAGATGTCCAATAGCGCCGATCAAGCCCCGTCTCCAGCCGTTCAGCCTGCAATGCGCGCACATTGGCTCTTAGCTGCCTGACATTTCCAAACAGCTCATAGGCATCAATTTCTACGCGGTCATATGTCCGGCGCACCTCGGGATAGCCAATCTCGCCTTGCAGCGTGTCCAGTTTTGCTAATGCGGCTTGCTTGGTGTCGCCAGACATCCACTCAAGCGCCTCGATGCGTGAGCGATAGGCAGCCTTGATGTTGGCAAACATGTCGAGCATCTGCGCCTGCGCCTCGTCCGTCACATGGCGGTCGACATAATACTGGCCAACCGCATGTTCGAGATGGTTATTGACGAAGTTCACCGCCCTTACCTCTCGCGATCTGGGCACTTGCTGACCGCGCAATTTGTGACGGAAGAATTCGAAATGCGGTTCGGCAAACACTTGCGGCATATATGTGCCGTTGTGACGGACATAGTGGAAGGCCAGATAGTCCCGCCAAGTCGAGACAGGTGTTTGAGCGAACAGGTTCGCAAGCCCGACAATCGCCGTCTCCTCACGCAAGATAACACGCTCGGTCCCTTCAAATCCCTTGGCCGCCAGATATGCAGTCCAGGGAAATGTCGGGGCACTGGCTTCAAGTTCGTTCAAAGATCGTGGATTGTAAGTTCGGGTAACATCGCGCTTCTCGGCGCGGGTCCAATGCAGCTGGGCGATTTCAGTCTCAAGAGCAAGCACGTCGCGCGCGCGCTCTGCGGGGAAATCCTTATTGAGCTGATCAAACACCGACGCGATATAATCGAGATACCCCGCCCGCAATTTATCAAGCGCCTTGCTCTTGCCGAGATAGAAAAGTCTGTCGGGCAATCCAAGCCCCGACTGCTTGACCGAAACCACCCCCTGCGACGGCTGTTTGGCATCAAGCCCTGCGCTCGCCGAGATGAGCCCCCCAATACCCATTTCTGCATCGGCCATGAGGGCAACCACATCTTCATGCGTTTGCGCAGATCTTATTCGGGTGAAGTCCGCATCGAACGGCGCCATGCCGGCAATCTCGATCCGCGCCTCGTCGAGATAGCTCAGATACAGATCCTTGATCTTCTGCCCATCGGTGCCGCGCGCTGGATAGCTTGTGCGAAGATCATTGATGATTGCGGAAATGCGCTCGCGATTACGGTCGCGCATAAGCGCAGAAAAACCGGTGCCCGTCTGGTCAGCAGGGATCACCGTTTCAGCCACCCAGCTGCCATTTGCGTAAAGGAAGAAATCATCGCCCGGCAAAACCGAGAGATCCATTGTTTCGAGCGGAAACCCCCAGTCCCCGATCTCAGGCTTTAAAGGTGCTGGCGCGCTGGCTTGCTCAGTCTCCTCAGGCCCTGCTGCGGGATCGGCCCCGCCGCACGCAACCAGAAGGCTCGCGCTTAGGCCAAAGCAAATAGAGATAGAAAATTGACGCAACATTATAAACCCGGGATCAAATCAAACACATTGATCCGCAAGTGTAGCGGCATTTTCCCTGTGATCCAGTGCCCACCTGCGTGCGGAATTAGAAACCGTTCAAGCTGGCATAGCGATCACGATGGAAGCCCTCGCCGCCATACATGGCTTCTGCCACACGCGCGCGCTTGAGAATAAAGCCAGCCTCATGCGCATCGGTCATGCCAATCCCGCCATGCATCTGCACACATTCATTCGACACCAAATGCAATGTTTCAGACGCACGCGCTTTAGCAAGGCTCGCCAGCGCCGCCACATCATCGCGCCCCGCATCGACAGCCGACAGCGCGGCTGCAACTGACGAGCGTGTCAGCTCAAGCTCGGTGAACATAATCGCCGCGCGATGCTGCAAGCCTTGAAACGATCCGATCAGCTGACCAAACTGTTTGCGCGTTTGCAAATATTCGAGCGTCATCTCGAACGCCATGGTTGCACTGCCGAGCATTTCAGCAGCCAGACCAATACGTGCACGGTCGAGCACCTGATCAAGAAGCTCAAACGCGCCATCGGCTTTGCCAACTAGGCTATCAGCATCAAGCTTGACCCCGTCCAGAGCCAGATCAGCTGCGCCATGGGCATCCAGCGTGCTCAGAGGCTGCACTGAGAGCCCTTGGGCATCCTTGGGCACCAGAAACGCGCTTAGCCCTGCAGCGTCCCCTGTGCCGCCTGATGTCCGCGCCACGATGATAAACATATCCGCAAATTGCCCGTTCGGGACAAACCGCTTGCTGCCCGACAAGCTATAAGCGTCGCCATCGGCGGTCGCGACTGTCTCAATCGCGGTTGGATTATGGTGTGCGCCTTCATCAAGTGCCAATGCAGTGGCCACTTCGCCTGCGGCAATCTTTGCAAGCCACGCATCTTTCTGCGCATCAGAGCCACCCAGCGTCAGCACAGACGCGCCTATGATCGCGGTTTGCAATAGGGGTGTTGGTGCCAGAGTGCGCCCTTGCGCTTCCATGATCTGGCCCATGCCGACCATGCCAAACTCGGACCCGCCATGCGCTTCGGGCACAAGCACACCGAAAAAGCCAAGCTCTGCCAGTTTCGTACGCGCCTCGACATCGACGCCGTTTGCATCGGCATCGCGAAGCCCCCTGAGCCGCGAAATCGGCAGCTCGTCACGGACAAATGCAATCGCCGTATCGCGCAGCATCTGTTGGTCTTCGGTGAGAATAAATGTCATGAGGCAGGCTCCGATAGAATGATCGGTCCATGATACTCAAATGGTAGGACGCAGCAAGATTGACCCCGCGTCTACATGGTCTAGGTTTTCAAACCTGCTGCCCGCTAGGATGAGCTAACCGACCGGATACGATCAACCAGTGCACCTGATTTTCGGGCTTTGCGCGAATAGGCGTTCAAAGCCAATTTCTCTTTTTTCTGCTTTTCCTTGGCGAGCTGAATTTGGCGCGCATTCAGTTTCGGTTGCGCAGCCTTTTGGAGTTGTCGGGACTTCAACAACATGCGCGGAATAAATCCGATCACGACACCAGCAGCAACGCCCATCGTCAGAAATCCCATATCGTCCGCCGTCAGGGGATAACCAAATTCGGCCAGAGACTGCTCGATCTTGAACCGCGTCCCGCCAAGCGACGCCCTTTGATAAACGATATATAGAATCCCCACCGCCATCGGTTCCGTTGTCAGCGCCGCAATGCCATGGGTCACGCGGTTCAGGGTCAGCACAAAGGCTAGAACGAACCCTGAGAACAGCAGTCCCGCCTTGTAATATGGATGGAAAAAGGTCAACACGATACCCAGAATAGGCAATGTAACCAGTGACAATACGAGCTTTCGTCGGTCATCAGCCGTCGCATCAGCTGCCATAGCCCGTTCAGTGATGCCAAACATCGTCACATATCCAATCGACAACCCCGCGAGAAAAGCGATGAACCCTAATGTATTTGGATCTTCCATGACAATGCCCTCCCCTCACTGAGTATACAGAGGTAGCAAATCAAGCCTAAATTCAAGTTGAACTAATCGAGCAAATTTTATCGATTTAGAGAAAACTCAATGTGCCATCTGATGGATCGCTATTGATGCTCCCTGAGCCCGAGCACGCGTTTGGCGATCACGTTGAGGTTCACTTCGGATGTCCCGCCTTCAATCGAATTGCCTTTCGCACGCAACATGGCCCGCGTGGCCCCAAGTTCGCGCACCTCAAACCCTTCGCCGCTCCAGCCAAGGCCATCCGCGCCCAAGGCTTCGACGGTCAGCTCGGTTTTGTCCTGATTGAGCTTGGCGCCGCAATATTTCAGGATCGAGGTTGTCGGCCCGATATCGCCGCCCGCTTTCGCCGTTTCCGCACTGCGCTTGACCGTCAGTCCGAACGCTTTGTCATACATCATGTGCTTGGTCAGCCGCGTCCGCAAATCGCCATCTGCCAGCGTGCCATCTTCGCGCGTCCCGATTTTGATCTTGGCAATATCATGGACACCAAGCGCGCCCGACCCGGCAGAGCCGAAGCCCGACGAAGAAATCGACTGGCGTTCGAACTGCAAGAGCCGTTTGGCAATCGTCCAACCCGCATTGAGCTCTCCGACCAGCTGGTCCTTGGGCACTTTCACATCGGTGAAGAAGGTTTCGCAAAATGGCGACGAGCCCGAGATCAACAGGATTGGCCGCGTCTCCACGCCTTCGCTTGCCATATCGAACAAGATGAAACTGATGCCATTATGTTTGACCGATGTATCTGTGCGCACGAGACAGAAAATCCAGTCGGCCTTGTCGGCATAAGAAGTCCAGACCTTCTGCCCATTGATCAGATAATGGTCACCTTTGTCCTCGCACTTGGTTTGCAGGTCTGCCAAATCGGAACCGGCACCCGGCTCGGAATATCCCTGACACCAGCGCGTTTTGCCCATGACAATATTAGGCAGGAACCGCTTCTTTTGGGCTTCATTGCCAAATTCGAGCAAAGCCGGACCAAACATCCAAAGTCCAAACGAATAGAGCGCTGGCCGTGCCTTGATCCGCCGCAGCTCTTGTTGCAACACGCCCGCTTCCGCACGGCTTAGCCCGCCGCCGCCATATTCTGTCGGCCATTCCGGCGCGGTCCAACCTTTGCTGCCCATCCGCTCAAGCCAGAGTTTGGAGTCCGGATTCGTATAGACTTGCGTTTTGCCGCCCCAGATAATCTCGCTCTCGGACATCGGCGTGCGCATGGAGGCCGGACAATTCTCTTCGAGCCAGTTACGTGTCTCGGTTCGGAATGCGTCTAGCGCCGCCGCGTCACCATCAGCCATTGGAAGTCTCCCGTGCAAATTCAACTTGAGGGATCATACCCCAGAAGGCGCGTGAGCCAAGCCATGCCCCAGCGTAAAAGCACTATTCCGTGCATGCCGACGATAAGCCGGATATCGCTAAGGTTAGAAGCGGCCAAAGGGGCTTTTATCAGGGCCGGTTTCAACGCCCGCCAAATTGACCAGATGCACAAGCAGGATCACAGTCCCGAAAGCCGCCAAGATCAGCACCAGTCGCCAAGGGACACGCCGGGGCTTGAGATCGTTCCATGGCAGCCCTGCCCGCCAATTGGCAATAACGCAAAGCGCCAGCATGCCGACAAGTCCGGCCAAGGTGAGATAGAGATCGAACATCGTGCCGCCATCTAGCCAATTCAGCTCGTTCAGGCAAATGCTTCCTTGACCGTGAGCGGGCTCTGCCGCGTTAAAGCATGCGGCGTCTTCGCCCAAATATGCGGCGCGCGTATCAACTCATAAAGGGCGATAGATGCCGCCCATGAGAGCAATGGCCAATACAACCAGAAACTTGCAATCAGTCTTGCTCTCGATTTCGGCTCGCCGCGCGGCGCCAATATGGCTGCGCCCGCGCTGACACCATAGCCCCCGCACAGAAGCACAATGCCAATCGGGGGTAGCGTCATATCCGCAGACATCATGCATATCGCCAACCAAACGAGACATGGCACATGCACCAAGGCCGAGCCAATCGCCCCTGACAGGAGCCAGAAGCTCGCCAAGAAGTTCACCCCGCCCATTTGGCGCGCCGCCAGCACAGGCTGACGCATCAAGACAATCCATGTCTGCATATAGCCTTTGATCCATCGCGATCTTTGGTTCACCCAAATTTTCAAGCCTTCGGGTGCTTCTTCTTGTGTTGGTGGCGCGATCACACCTACCCGCTCCCCCATGCGCGCAAATCGCAATCCAATGTCTGCATCCTCGGTGACATTCCAAGCGTCCCACCCGCCAGCTTTCCTTAAGGACGACGCACGGAAATGATTGCTTGTCCCGCCAAGTGCAATCGGAAGCCCGAGCCGCGCAAGCGCTGGCAGGATCAATCCGAAGTGCACATCATATTCGAGCGCCCATTGGCCCGAAAGCCAACGCGCTTTCGCGTTATAGGCAAACAAAGGCGCTTGAACGCAGGCAAGTGTTTCGCCGCCCGCCGCAAGCGCCTGCGCCGCAGACTTCAACTGGTCGGGATGGGGTCTGTCTTCTGCATCATAAATGGTCACCACATCGCCGGTTAAGCGCGCCAATGCCACATTGAGCGCACGTGGCTTGGTGCGCGGCTGGCCATCGGGTAACGACAGAACTTGCGCGCCCGAATGCAGGGTCTGCGCAAACAAGGCATCGCGGGTTGCTTTATCGTCTTCCTCGGTCAGGAACAAAATTTCGAGCCGGTCAGCCGGATAGTCAAGCGCATTGAGCGCAGCCACCAATCCGGGCACAGAGCCTGCTTCGCGATAAAGCGGCACCAGCACACTATATCGCGGCAACACCTCTTCGTTGAGCGGAACGTCAGCCTGCACATCAGTTTGCAAGCGCGCGCCAATAATCGACAGTCCACCTCGCAACACAATTAGCAGCACAAAGCACCAAAGCAGGCACCATGTCAGCACAGACACAAAGAGTGACGGGCTCAACAAGCCGACAATGCCAAACAGGGCGCCAAGGACCGGTAAAACCGATCGCACATAGCGGCTACGCCGACAGCATAATTGCGGGCGGGTATCGCCTAGATCGAAGCTCGCAGCCTGAACAGCATCCAGGCCAACCAAGATTGCCCCATCATCGCGCCCACTGTTCGTCCACTGATTACTCTCTCCCATGTTTCAACTAGAAGGCATGGAGCCAGCACAAGCCACAATCGAGACGCTTATTACAAACCCTTGGGTTGTATACGGTGTATATCGCCTCAAGTTTTGGTTCAAATTTTCGCGAGCAAAGCAAATTCGATTCATGCTTTAGGCCGCGACCTTGGCGAGAATCGAAATGCACAATATCAACAAATCGGCACAAAGACTGCGAATGGGCATTGCTAAACGGCAACAATATGCCTATCTGACCGACAAACGGGCAGCGCGTAGATGGCGATTTAGTCGCTAGCTCCCCGAACCCAACCCGCATTCCGGTTCACCCGGTCTGCCTTAACGCACGGGCCTATCCCGCGCACCGCAACAGGCGGCTGGTCTACGCAAGTATCCCTGAAAATTTAGAAGAGAGGGTCAGTATATCTGCCCTCACGTTCCGATTCCGGATAATCCGGTATTCGGCGCAAAACAATTGAAAGACAAGTTTTGACTCAATTCAAAGATCTCGGCCTCGCCGAACCGATCCTCCGCGCACTAGACAATGCCGGATATGAAACCCCGACCCCCATTCAAGCCAAGCTCATTCCAGAAATGCTCGCGGGCCGCGATGTTGTTGGCATCGCCCAAACCGGTACAGGCAAAACAGCCGCCTTCGTTCTGCCTTTGCTGAACGAAATTGCCGCTGATAAGTCGATGCCGGAAAAACGCCGCTGCAAGACGCTGATCGTCACCCCGACGCGGGAACTTGCAGCCCAGATTGCAGACAATGTCGGCATCTATGGCAAACATATCAAACACCGGTGCGCCGTTGTTGTGGGCGGCGTTAAGCCGAACCCGCAAATCCGGACCATGGCCGCAGGCGTCGACATTCTCGTCGCAACCCCCGGCCGCCTGCTCGATCATATGTCGACTGGCGCCATTCGCATCGACAAAACCACAACAGTCATTCTCGACGAAGCCGATCAGATGCTCGACCTTGGATTCCTTCCTGCCATTCGCCGGATTATGTCGAACCTGCCTCGCGACCGGAGAACCGCGCTTCTCTCGGCAACCATGCCCAAACAGATCCGCGGCCTTGCCAGTGACTTTCTCGACAATCCGAAAGAAATCTCTGTTGCGCCTGCGTCGAAACCGATCGAGCGGATTTCCCAGCGCGTGATCCATGTTCCCAAGCGCGCCAAGACCGACTTGCTCATCGACCTGTTGAGCGAGACCGCCTATGAGCGCACAATTGTGTTCACGCGCACCAAGCATGGCGCTGACAAAGTGGCCCGCCGGCTCGACAAAAGCGGCCTACCTGCTGCGGCCATTCACGGCAATAAGAGCCAGAACCAGCGCAAGCGCGCTTTGGCAGCCTTCAAGGAAGGCACGACCGCCATTCTCGTGGCGACCGATATTGCCGCGCGCGGGATCGATGTTGATGGCGTGTCGCATGTTGTCAATTTTGATCTGCCCAATGTTCCAGAATCCTATGTCCACCGTATTGGACGCACGGCCCGAGCTGGCAAAGAAGGCACGGCCATCGCCTTTTGTGATGGTGAAGAACGCGGCCTGTTGCGTGACATCGAGAAGCTGATCGGGACGAGCTTGCCCAAGGAAGACGCCGCGCCTGAATATGGCGAGATCGCAAAAGAAGCAGAAGCCCGCGCCAAGGCAAATGGCGGCGGCAATAATGGCGGCCGTGGTCGCGGTGGCCGGTCTGGTGGCGGCAGGTCTGGTGGCGGAGGTCGCTCTGGAGGCGGCAACAAGCAACGCTCCGGAGGCGGCGGGAATAAGTCTGGTCAAGGCGGCCAGCGCAGCCAAGGCTCGGGGTCCAGCTCAGGTGGCGGCCAGAGATCAGGCAAACCAAACAAAAACCGCAGCCGTCCGAACCGGAATAGTTCCGGTGGATCTCGCGGATAATGAAGGCATGGCTGTGACCTGCATCTCCTGCATTTAGGGAATATCAATATTGATTTGCTAGTCTCCCCGAAGATTGACGGGGAGATTAGCGATGAACAAGGCGTTCCGCAGAACAGCATCGATTATAAGCAAACGTACATTTATCGTGATGGCGCTTGCGATTGCGTCGACATATGTCTGCCTCACCTACAATATTTCGGCTGACTTCCCGCTGACCCTGATGTCCACGGCGGTGATTTTCCCGATCGTGTTCTCCATCGGCGGCGCATATAAACGCCGCGAGGCTGCGCTTGACCAATATGGCGCGATCAAAGCTCACGGCAAATCGATCTTCTACGCGGCTCGCGACTGGCCGGAAACGCCCTCGCCTGTTGCCTTGCAAAACATCCGCGAAGAGTTGGTGACGCTGCTAGGCGGATGCCGCACGCTGTTCACCAGCCCGAAAAACGAGATGGATGAGCACGAACGCGCGGTCTATGAGTCCTTTTCCAAACTCTCGCGCCTGATCCGTGTCGAGCTGCGCGAGCGCGGCTTGGCCAGCGGGGAAGTGTCACGCTGCAACCAGTTCCTCTCGAAAATGCTTGGCTCATTCGAGAAGGTCAAACACGTCTTCCAGTATCGCACACCGCGTACGCTTCGGGCATTTTCGGATGTTTTCATCACGCTGCTGCCTGCCCTTTACGGCCCTTATTTCGCAGCCGCGGCGGCGGACTATTCCAACCCCGCGCTGGCTTATGTCCTGCCGATCCTGTTCGCCTTTGTTCTGACCAGCCTCGACAATATCCAGATCCATCTCGAAAACCCGTTCGACCAGATCGGCGAAGACGATGTGATTATCAATGTAGAGAAGTTTGACGAACGGCTACGCGCCCAATCTCTGGCTGTGTTCGCGCAGGCTGATGTGGACGCTGCGGAAGAGAAACTCGCTTAGTCTATTTGCGGCAGAGTTAGAGCATATCCCTAAATAAAAAAGGCGGCCCGCAAAGGCCGCCTTTAATTTTGCGTGTTGTACCGTTTAAGTATCCAAGAAGCTACGCAGCTTTCGGCTTCGGCTTGGATGCTTGAGCTTGCGGAGCGCTTTGGCTTCGATTTGGCGGATGCGTTCTCGGGTGACCGAGAATTGCTGGCCGACCTCTTCGAGCGTGTGATCGGTGTTCATACCGATACCGAAGCGCATGCGCAGCACACGTTCTTCGCGCGGCGTGAGCGAGGCAAGCACGCGCGTTGTTGTTTCGCGCAAGTTCGACTGGATCGCAGCTTCCACGGGCAAGAGCGCCAGCTTGTCTTCGATGAAGTCGCCAAGGTTTGAATCCTCGTCGTCCCCGATTGGCGTTTCGAGCGAGATCGGCTCTTTGGCAATCTTCAGGACTTTGCGGATTTTCTCGAGCGGTAGGCCAAGCTTCTCGGCCAGTTCTTCCGGCGTCGGCTCGCGGCCAATCTCGTGCAGCATCTGTCGCTGTGTGCGGACGATCTTGTTGATCGTCTCGATCATATGCACCGGAATACGGATCGTGCGGGCCTGATCAGCAATAGAGCGCGTAATCGCCTGCCGGATCCACCATGTTGCATAGGTCGAGAATTTATAGCCGCGACGATACTCAAACTTATCAACCGCTTTCATCAGGCCGATATTGCCCTCTTGAATGAGGTCAAGGAATTGCAGGCCGCGATTGGTGTATTTCTTGGCAATCGAGATCACGAGACGCAAGTTTGCTTCGACCATTTCCTTCTTGGCAACGCGGGCTTCGCGCTCACCTTTCTGGACGGTCTGGACAATCCGGCGATAATCATCAATCGGCACACCGATCTCTTGGGAAACGGACGAAATTTCGTCGCGGATCTCGGTGATTTTTCCGATATCCGTATCGGTGAACTTCTTCCACTTCTTCGAAATTTCGGAAACGCGCTCGGCCCAATTTGGCTCTAGCTCATAGCCGAAGTAGTTTTCGAGGAACTGCTTACGCGGGACACCATGCGCATCGGCGCGGCGCATCAATTGGCCTTCAAGGCCCATCAGCTTGCGGTTAATCGTGTAGAGCTGCTCAACCAGAGCCTCGATCCGCGCATTGTTGATGTGCATGGTTTTGAGGTTCTCGACGATCCGTGTTCCCAATTCGTCATATTCAGTTTGGGTCTTCGGTGTCAGCGCCTTGCCTTCGATCCGGCGGGCCACAAGCTTTTCTTGCAGCTTACGATACTTGCCGAAGTCCGTGGCGATGGCATCTAGCGTTTCAAGAACACCGTCGCGCAATGAAGCTTCCATGGCGGACATGGACATTGCTGCGCCCTCGTCATCATCCTCGTCATCATCATCGTCATCGTTTTCGGACTTTGCTTCGTCGTCATCCTCGTCGTCTTCTTCCTTGGGGGGCGGTGCAGGGTTTTCTGCACCATAAGTCGCTTCGAGATCGATTACGTCGCGCAGCAAAATGCGCTCATTCATAAGCTCGTCGCGCCAGACCATCATGGCCTCGAACGATAGCGGGCTTTCGCACAGGCCACGGATCATCGCATCGCGGCCAGCTTCAATACGTTTGGCAATCGCGATCTCGCCTTCACGAGACAGCAATTCGACGGTGCCCATTTCGCGCAGATACATGCGCACCGGATCGTCCGTCCGGTCCGAGCCGCGTGCATTGCCTTTTTTCTCGACAACCTGCTTGGTTGTGGTCTTGGCAACCGCGCCGCCTTCGGCCTCGTCCTCAGACTCGACGACATTGATCCCCATCTCGGAGAGAGCCGACATCGTATCTTCGATCTGATCAGAGGTCAGTTCATCTTGCGGCAGAACCTTGTTCAGCTCGGCATGGGTAACAAAGCCCTTGGTCTTGGCGTCCTTGAGGAACTTTTTAACCCCAGCGCTCGATAGATCGAGAACCGGACCATCGGCCTTGTCACTTGCTGACTTGGCAGCGGCTTTCTCGGCTGCTGCCGATTTCTTTGCGGCGGGCTTGGCTTTGGCAGGCTTCGTTTCGGCCGCAGTTTTTTTCGCTGCCGGCTTTTTCGCAGCCGGTTTCTTTGCAGTCTTTGCGGCCGGTTTTTCTGCCGCCGTCTCTGCTGGTTTAGCGGTTTTTTTCTTTGCCGGTGTCGCTTTGGTTTTGGCTGTTGCCATTTTTATCATCGCTCCTGGCGAAGCGGCGTCTCGCGCCACGTTCGCAGTAAAAATAAAAGTTCTGCTGGCCCGCTGCCGCGCCTGCCTTCTTGTCTCTTTTCCGGATCAGACCTTGAACCCCGGTTCAATCTCCAAGCCAGACAATTTATCCTCTGATCCAAAAAAGATCACAAAACACAACAAAAAGAGGCAATAGCCTCCGTTAAGGCATGAAACATGCCACCTTCAGAACTATACCTTGCGCCATTTTGCCTATTAGAGCGTTTCGCGAACCCCTGCCTCTTCAGATTAAATATATCAATCGGGCAATCGAGTTAATTTCAGGCAAACATCCACCGCATTTTTATCGAACCTGACAGATGGCCCTTCATAACCTATGGGTCAAGGGGGGAAGCCAAGTATTCCGCTCATAATACTGCAAAAAAGCTGGCATTGCGCTTAAATATCGGAATTGTCCGCGGCTTCCTTGCGCCGTGCGGCCAGATCGAACCGCCCCGCGACCTTTTTGTGCCGTTGACGTCCGTCTTCAGCCGAGGCGAAGACCTCGTCGCTGCCGCCGCCATCGCCCTCGTCCAAATCAGACTGCAGGCAATAATGCTCGAGCGCGATTATCCACTCCTCGCCCGCCGGACTATCAGGATCAACAGGATCGGCGGCGCTATAGCCATAAATAAGCGCGGCGGAGGCCTCTGCCCCGCGCGCGTTCAGCAAATCAATCGCCTTCCCGCGATCAAGGTCTGTGCCAGACGACACAATCTCGAAGATCAGTTCGCGAATCTCCCACACCCTTGGATCAGGAAAATGTGCGCCGGCCAATTGTTCCAGACACGCTTCGAGCAATTTCGGGCTTTCAACCATTTTGACGAGTAGCCCTAGCCCGCGAACTTTCGTGTCCGCCTTCAATCCCGAGCTTTCGGTCTTATTGCGTTTGGCAGCGCGCATCTGCCAGAAATGATCATTCATGCGCCGCCGTAAATCGCGCTCATAGGCACTGCGCACGGCCTGATTCTGAATTTGACCTGACGCCTGCTTCAATCGCAATTCTAGCCCAGCCTGACGCTCGGGCGTATCAATCCGGTCAACCTCGCGCTCGCGCTGCCATAACAGCTCGGACAGCGGGATCGCGCCGCCAAGCAGCTCCGCCATCGCCTGTCGACCACGCTTTTGAATAATGTCGTCCGGATCCATGCCTTCAGGCAGAAGCGAGAAGAACAGGCTTTTGCCCGGCTCCAGAAATGGCAAAGCCCGATCAATTGACCGATAAGCCGCACGGAGCCCCGCCGCATCGCCGTCGAAACACAGAACCGGCTCTGGTCCGACCCGCCACAACAAGCCAAGCTGGTCCTCGGTCAAAGCTGTTCCGAGCGGCGCAACCGCATGGCCAAACCCCGCCTCGGTCAGCGCGATCGCATCCATATAGCCCTCGCACACGATCAGGCCGCCGCCTTCGCCATGGCCTAAAGCCTCGCGCGCGCGCTTATATCGATAGAGCACCTTGCCCTTGTGAAAGAGCGGCGTGTCTGACGAATTGAGATATTTCGGTTTGGCATCCGGCGTCATCCCGCGTCCACCAAAAGCGATCACGCGGCCCTGCCCGTCCTCGATCGGAAAGATCACACGCCCACGGAACCGATCATAAGGCTCCGCGCCGCCGTCTTTTTGAACGGCCAGTCCGGCATCGACAATCTCGGTCTGGGAAAACCCTTCGCGCGTCAGATGCCCAATCAGCGCCCGCCACTCATCCGGCGCAAACCCCAATCGATGGCGTCCCCAGCTTTCCGAATGTAGCCCGCGCCCTTGCAAATAGGATCGGGCCTCGGCACCGGCGGTACCACGCAATCCGGCCTCGAAGAATTTGCAAGCAGCCTCGCACGCCTCATACAGCCTGAGCCGCCGATCATAGACCTCTTTGGCTTCAGGGGTCGCCTTGGGCAAAGCCATCCCGGCTTCATCGGCGAGTTTCTCGACCGCCTCCATAAAGGAAAGCCGCTCGGTTTCCTGAATGAACTTGATAACATCGCCGCCCAAACCGGAGGAAAAGCATTTGAAGATGCCCTTCTGGTTATTGACGTAAAAACTGGGTGTTTTCTCATTGGTAAAGGGCGACAGGCCAACCCATTCCTTGCCCTGCTTTTTCAGCTTTACCTTTCGGCCAATCACGTCCGATGGCCGAAGGCGCGCCTTCAGCTCGTCGAGAAATCCATCAGGTATACGAAGTCCGTTCACGCGGGCCAATCTAAGCCAAGAAACAGCGTCAAGCTATCCTTATTCGGCAGGAGCCTGAAGAAGAGAGCGGACAATCTTGCCCGCGCTCGCCGAATCGATCTGCCCAGGATAGCGCGCCTTGAGCGCATCCATACAGCGGCCAACATCTTTCAACCGGTCCGCTTCAACCTCTTCGATAATTTCTGCAACCGCTTTTTCCAAGGCCTCGCCGGAGAGTTTTTGCGGGAGGAAAGACCGCAGGATTGCCAGTTCAGCACGTTCGCGTTCGGCCTCGACGATCCGGCCTGCCTCATCATATTCGCGCGCGGAAACCTCGCGCTGCGTTGCCATCATTCCGAGCAGCTCCCGCACCGTAGATTCAGCGCAACCACTACACTCGCCACGTTGGCGCGCCGTAACATCACGATCGTCCACCGCGCACAAGATCAACCGCAAAGTCGCGGCCTCGACGCCATCATGGTCAGCCGCTTCAGCGTCGATCCGAGCCTGCTTGAGCCGTCCCCGAAGGTCCTGCTCTTTGATCAATATTTCGGCACCCATAAAAGGCCGCTCCTATTTTCCCCACCTGACATGCTTGACGGATCGGGAACATTGTTCTTAGTCCCCCAGTGTTTGCTCGATAGATTAACAGATACCGAACGCAGCCGGAGAAGAGTGGGTTTTTATGTCAGAGAAGAATCATTTACAAGCCGAAACGACCTCAACGGGGGTCATTGTTCTCGCGGATGGAACCGCATTTTTCGGCGAAGGTTGCGGCGGACGGGGTGTGGCAATCGGTGAACTTTGCTTCAATACGGCGGTCACCGGATATCAGGAAATTCTGACTGATCCGTCTTATGCTGCACAGATCGTCCTGTTTACATTTCCGCATATCGGCAATGTCGGCGCGAATGCCGATGATCATGAAGAATCGACCGAAAATGCGTCAAAAGCTGCCGTTGGGACCCTTTTTCGTGCGCCTATCACCCCGCCATCCAATCACCGCGCGACAGATCATTTCGATGCCTGGCTGACCAAGACAGGCATTATCGGGCTCAGCGGCATAGATACGCGCGCCCTCACAATCCGCATTCGCGAACAGGGCATGTCCAATGCCGCCATCGCCCATTCGCCAGACGGTAAATTCGATATTGACGCGCTCGCAGAAACCGCACGCAATTGGCCCGGTTTGCAAAAAGCGGACCTCGCAAAAGACGTATCGCAAGCCGATACTTACGCAAATACACAAACGAATTGGCACCCCGAAACCGGATTTTCCGACCTTGAGGCCGCCAAATATCATGTCGTCGTCATGGATTTCGGCGTGAAAAAGAATATTTTGCGCAATCTCGCAACCGTCAATGCTCGCGCCACCATTGTCAGCGGCGACACAACTTATGACGAGATTGCCGCGCTCAACCCCGATGGCGTTGTTCTGTCCAATGGCCCGGGCGATCCCGCCGCCACGTTCGAACGCGCAGGCGACACAATCAAGGCGCTTGTAAGTTCGGGCACACCCCTGCTCGGCATTTGCCTTGGACACCAGATGTTGGCTTTGGCGCTCGGGGCGAAAACCATGAAAATGGCGCAAGGCCATCACGGCGCCAATCACCCCGTCAAAGATATGACCACTGGCAAGGTGGAAATTGTGTCGATGAATCACGGCTTCACCGTCGATATTGCCACCCTCCCCGAAGGTGTCAGCGAAAGTCACCGCTCATTGTTTGATGGCACCAATTGCGGTCTGGTTGTCGAAGGTAAGCCCATCATCTCGGTGCAGCACCATCCTGAAGCCAGCCCCGGCCCACAAGACAGCTTCTACCTCTTCGACCGTTTTGCGGGAATGATGGACGGATAAGCCCCCCAAATATAAAACACCCCCAAACGAAGCTAACATGGCTTGCGTTTGGAGGTGCTGGGATCGACCGAAGCCTGGGAGGAGTATGGGAGGGGTTATAGCCCTCGGCCGATATAAGTTTTTAGCTGGCGCTTAGAGATCGCCGCCGCCCCAAAGAACAGCATATTGTTCGCAGTGGACGAGTACGCTCGAATAATCGGCGAGATTTACGCCCTCTGGCACGAGATATTCCTGTGCGCCTTTTGTACTTTGAAGTTCACCGAGATTGAGCGAACCGTCGACGGCTGTATCGCCGGTTACACTGGCAACATCGCTCGGTGATAGAAAGATCTTGAGGTCTGGTCCGCGAGCGGCGCGGAAATTCTCGTCAAACTGGATATACGTATTGCCATCACGCTCTACGACTGACCAGTCGCCTTTGAGCTTCTTCTTTTTCTTGATGAATTCACCTGATGGCAATGCAGCCTCGCTGGCCGTTGAAACCGCGGCGTCAGCCTGAGCAAATGCTGTTGGCGCGACAAATGTGAGCGCTGTTGTCCCTAAAGCGATCGAAGCGATGAGTGTTGAAATACGCATAATCATAGTCCCTTTTCAATATATTCTCTGTGCCGTTTTCGGCTACACAACTCATATAGGAAGATCGGTGATCAGTTGCAATTCACGTACGATCACAGCCCTGTGCGCAGGCCGTGTAGTGCCATAAAAAAACCCCTCGGGCCATTACAGCCAGAGGGGTCTTCGTATTCTTAAAGGGCATACTCGCCTAGTAGCGATAATGCTCCGGCTTGTACGGTCCAGCCTGATCAACGCCAATATAGTCAGCCTGTTCTTGTGACATCTCTGTCAGCTTCACGCCGATTTTCTCAAGGTGCAGACGGGCAACTTTCTCATCGAGATGCTTGGGCAGCATGTAGACTTTGTTTTCATATTTGCGTGTCGTAGCTTTGCTGTCTTCCCAAAGCTCCATTTGCGCCAGCACCTGGTTTGTGAACGAGGCAGACATAACGAAGGACGGGTGACCGGTGGCATTGCCAAGGTTCAGCAGTCGCCCTTGCGAGAGCAGGATCATACGGTTCCCTTTTGGGAAGGTAATCATGTCGACCTGATCTTTAATGTTCGTCCATTCAAGATTGTTAAGCGCAGCCACCTGAATTTCATTGTCGAAGTGGCCGATATTGCCGACGATCGCCATATCCTTCATTTCGCGCATATGCTCGATCCGGATCACGTCTTTATTGCCGGTTGTGGTCACGAAGATGTCGGCGTCAGCCACAGTGTCTTCGAGCGTGGTCACTTCAAAGCCGTCCATGGCTGCTTGCAAGGCACAGATCGGGTCAACTTCAGTCACCTTCACTCGTGCACCCGCGCCGCGAAGAGAGGCGGCAGAGCCTTTGCCGACATCGCCATAGCCCAGCACCACAGCCGTTTTACCAGCCATCATGGTGTCGGTTGCGCGGCGGATGCCATCAACAAGTGACTCTTTACAGCCATATTTATTGTCGAACTTGGACTTGGTAACACTGTCATTCACATTGATCGCAGGGAATGGCAGCTGGCCCTTCTCAAACAGTTCGTAAAGGCGGTGAACGCCTGTGGTTGTTTCCTCGGACACACCAACAATCTGGTCGCGCATCTTTGTAAACCAACCCGGGCTCGCTTCCATGCGCTTTTTGATCTGCGCGAAAATAGCCGCCTCTTCTTCTGAACCGGGCTCGCCTTCGATCAGTTCCGGCTCACCGTTCTCAACACGTGCGCCGAGAAGAATGTAGAGTGTCGCATCGCCGCCATCATCGAGAATGATGTTCGGGCCATCGTCAAACAGGAAGGACTTATCAAGATAATCCCAATGCTCGGTCAGGCTTTGGCCTTTCACGGCGAACACCGGGACGCCAGACGCTGCAATCGCTGCGGCCGCATGGTCTTGCGTGGAGAAGATATTACAAGACGCCCAGCGCACATCAGCACCAAGTGCGGTCAACGTTTCGATCAGAACAGCCGTCTGGATCGTCATATGCAGCGACCCGACAATGCGCGACCCTGCAAGGGGCTGGCTCGCACCAAATTCTTCGCGCAGGGACATCAGGCCCGGCATTTCGGTTTCAGCAATATCGAGTTCCTTGCGGCCAAACTCGGCTAGGGAAATATCGGCGACGGCATAATCGACCATGTTCGGCCTCCTAAATAGACAAATGGATGCGCCTATCTATCAGCCTCCCTCGCCGATTGCAACGTACATATAAACACATGTTTGTATGTTTATGAGGGATGCACTTGGCTGCCGCTGAGATCGGAGATTGCAAAACTCGAAATCTGTGCCATTCTCGCAACAGTCCGCTTCGGACACAGGACTGTAGAGTGAGGTATTTGCGTTGACATTTTCTCGACTTTTGGGATTGGTTTTAGCCGCCCCTCTTCTTGTCCCCACTGCCTATGGCCAAGCGGTTCTCTCCCCCGCCTCATTCGAAGAACCTGCCTCAGATGCCGCTGTCTTGGACGCGACCACCTTGGACGCAACCGTCTTGGACGCGACCACCTTGGACGAGGACGCCAACGCCGCCGCGGCCGTTGAAGACGAGCCTATCCAATCGGCACCAGCTCAAAGCGATGCAGACCAATCCGTCCCTGTACAAGCGGCGCCGTCCCGCAAGCCGCAACCCAGCGCCGAAGACGACATCGTTCGTTTGCCCGGCCAAGGTGAGCTAAAACCCGAAGCTGCTCGCATCGTTGGCGGCGACACCGAACGTCTGATTTCTGGCGGCGGGCTAATTCTCAGCTTTGATACAGATGCAAATGGCAAAGTTACGCCAGAAGAATTACAAGCCGGCGTCAAGGCCGCATTTGAAAATGCCGACCGGAATGAAGATGGCCGGATGACACCGCTTGAGCAGATGGCATGGGCCGAAAGCCTCCCCACCCGCGATACCAGCCTTGCCAACCCGTCCCGATTTGATCCGAATCTGGACCGTGTCGTACGCCAAGCCGAATTCTCCGACGTTGTTTTGGCATTTGCCGCCACACTTGCTGACGAGACCACCGGCGACGTGCAGCTGGAAAAGCTCAAATCCCGCGTTCAAGGCCGCAGAGCGATTGAAGAACCCGTCGCGCCGCCGCGCCGCGAACCCAAACCCAAGGACGACGATGAAGACGCTCAGGGCGCTGCGAACTCGGCGCGCGGTTCATAGTTCCGCAGGCGGGACAGTTTCCACCTCCACCGCATAATCTGGCAAAGACTTCTATGACGGATCTGGCTAAGGCTCGTCGGACTGCAGAGTGTCAGACTGCGTCTCTTCCGAGCGATCACGCGCCAATTCGCCAAATCCGTCCGACACCAATGCCACGAGCGCCTCAAGCGCCGCCTCCGCATCAACGCCATCGGCGACAATCTCTATTTCAGATCCCTTGTGCGCCACCAACATCATCAAATCCATGATATGGCCCGCGCTAACCTCGAGGCCATCATATTTTACGGTGACCTTGCTGCCATATTCAACAGCGACTTTGGCAAAGGCTGCAGACGCGCGCGCATGCAAACCTTTCTTGTTGACGATTGTTACAAACTGACTGACTTGCCCCATGGCAGCGATCAGCTTCGTTTCTCGAGTAGCAGCGATGCAATGGAGATATATTTCCGCCCTGCTTCACTTGCCGCTTCGGCGGTGGCCATCAGATCGCCACCAGAGCGCACTTCGGCCAGCTTGATCAGCATCGGAAGATTGGCCCCCGCAATCACCTCGATCTTGCCCTTCGGCATCACCGAGATTGCGAGATTGGACGGTGTCCCTCCAAACATATCGGTGAGGATAATCACACCCATCCCGGAATCATTGGCTTTGGCGGTTGCGATAATCTGCTCGCGCCGCGCTTCCATATCATCATCAGCTTCGATGGAGATGGCCGAAAAATTCTCCTGCACACCAACCACATGTTCCGCCGCCGCGACCAGTTCGCGGGCAAGCTTTCCATGACTGACAACAACAACACCGATCATATGGCAGATCCTCCAAAGTTTGGCTTGAAACGATGGCGCGGCTTTACGAGGGTTTCAACCCCCTTTTTTGAGCAGATGCTACGAAAACCGCTAAAGCGACGCAAAATCGATATTTGAAGCCTTATCCAGCGTCATCGGAGCCTCCGGCATCGGATATTTCAAACCCGTCGCGCAATTGAACAAGACCGCCCGTTCGTCTTTTTCGATCCGTCCTTCGTTCAGAGCCTGCTTATAGGCTGCCAAAGTTGCGCCGCCTTCGGGGCACATCAGGAACCCGTCCGTTTGGGCCGCCTGATCGGTCGCAGCCAGAATATCGGCATCCGGTATTGCAATCGCAAATCCGCCGCTTTCGCGAACAGCATCCAGTATCATGAAGTCACCGACGGCGCCGGGCACCCGAATACCGGACGCAACTGTCTCGGCATTTTCCCAACGTGTCGCATGACGTTCGCCCGCCTCGAAGGCCCGCACCATGGGCGCACATCCGGTTGACTGCACCGCCACCATTTTGGGCAACTTGCCGTCGATAAATCCGAGCTCTTTAAGCTCCTTGAACCCTTTCCACATGCCGATCAGCCCCGTGCCGCCGCCTGTCGGGTAAAAGATCACGTCAGGCACCTGCCACCCCATTTGCTGGGCCAGCTCCAGTCCCATCGTTTTCTTGCCTTCGATCCGGTATGGCTCCTTTAGCGTGGAGAGATCAAACCAGCCTTGCAGCCGGCACCCCTCGCCCACCAGCTTGCCGCACTCGTCGATCAAGCCATTCACCCGATACACCCGCGCGCCTTGGGCGGCGATCTCACGGACATTGATCTCGGGTGTATTGTCCGGACACAAGACGATGGCCTCTAGTCCCGCCCGCGACCCATAGGCTGCAAGCGCGGCCCCAGCATTGCCATTGGTCGGCATTGCCACTTGTGTCAGGCCCAGCTCCTTGGCCATCGACACCGCCATCACCAGACCGCGCGCCTTGAACGAGCCCGTTGGCAAACGCCCCTCATCTTTGACGATGAGGTTATTGCCATCAACGCCGAGCTGTGCCGCCGTATTGGTGAGCGCCACGAGCGGAGTTTCCGCCTCGCCAAGACTGACAATATTTGCGGTCTGGCGCACGGGCAGCATCTCCCGATAGCGCCACATATCCTTGGGCCGCGCATCCAGCGCATCGCGATCAAGATGCGCCTTCATCGCCGCGAGATCATACTTCACCCAGTAAGGACGTCCCGCAGGCGACAAGGTCTGGATTGTATCGGCTTCGGCCCGTGTTCCTTCGAGGGCACATTCGAGATGCGTCACAAAGGTCTTACGATCGGTAACGAGGTTTGAGTTGCTAGCAATGGCCATGTGAAGGAAGCTCCTGATTGTTCGGTGGTGATCTATCAGGATAGCGGTCAGACGGCCAGCCACGCCCTTGTGATCTTGACGTTTTGCTCAATAGACCTCACATGCAGGACAAGAAACAACATACGAAAAAGGCCTGCCCCATGTCTGATGAAGCTCAAACCGCCATTGATGAAGCCGTAAAAGCCCATGATGTTCTGCTCTTCATGAAGGGCACGCCGACCTTCCCGCAATGCGGATTTTCCTCGACCGTTGTGCAAATTCTCGATGTTGTCGGCGCTGAATATACCGCGACCAATGTGCTTGAAAATCAGGACATCCGCGAAGGCATCAAGACCTATTCGGACTGGCCGACCATTCCCCAGCTTTACGTCAAAGGCGAATTTGTCGGCGGCTGCGATATCATCCGCGAGATGTATGAGACGGGCGAACTCAAGAGCTTTATGCAAGAAAAAGGCGTCAAGCTTGCCGAATAGGTAAGCGCGCGCGTTTATCTTAATTGGGTAACAATGCTCTCGTGTCCGGTCGCAATCAGCAGCATTTCGACTACGGCCACACCAATGACGGCAAGCACGAGGTAAAGCCCATAGCGCTGGAGCAATCCGGATGTGTCATCTTTACTGACCCAGCCCATCATGCGGCCCTCCAGCAAGGTACCGAATATACGTCCCAAGATCATAAACAGAATATGCATAGGCCCTCACTTTGACATGAGGATAGGCCATTTCGGTTAAGCCTGCTTTATGCCAGCATCCACAATTACCCGAAAAAGAATAACCAAGACAAAATCAAAATTGGCACGAGCGCCATGCCGAACAAATTTCGCGCAAACACGAAAGATGCAATCCAGCGGTCAACCTCGGCGTCACCGCTCGAGCGCGTCGAAGTCTCCATATCAACGCTCTCTCCACGGATGACCGTCTCATCCGACACGATATAAGTCTTCATATCAGGTATAAAAATCAAGCACCCGAAATAGAATGTTGCGCCATAGACAAAGCCTGCAAAAGCGAGGCTGAGCATCAATGGCACAAGCTCGAAACCCGAAAAGCCTGTCATCAGGAAATAGCTGATCGCAAAGACAAACGCCCCGTCGCTGACCGCAATCAGCCGGAGCAATTTGAGCAAACGGAAATCAGACGGCTTATGCTCGGCCCCAGCTTCATCTTCATCTGCCATGTCCCTCTCCTATAGCAATGAAACAAACTAATCCTCGAACAAAGCCTTCACACCGCCCGGCTCGGCAAAATATTCGCGTCCGCTTGCGGCCAAGTCGGCTGGCAGTATCACAGGCACATGCACACCGATTGCGCGGCTTGCATTCAGAGTGTCGTCGACAATCGCAACGCCCTCACCACTGAGGAAGAACCAATAGGGCGGAAATGCCGTGTCGGTCGTGCGCGCATCCCAGTGTTCACCATAGGGGGCAAAATGCTCAAGCGACGGATCGGCATCGCCCATATGCATGACGGTCGCCGCGCCTTCGAGCGTCACCCGATAGACGAGATTTTCCAAGGCGCGCCGCGCTGGCCCGCCCGCATGCGGAATGCGCACAGCCTCGACCTGCAAGCTCTCCAACTCGACCTTGAGCGGGTCTTGGCCATAGTCGAGCCCCATTGGCACAAAGCGCGCGCGCATGGCCTCGGTGACATTCCCCGTCACTTCCAATGTTTCAATCGCCTGCACCGGCGCAATGATTAGCGCGTCAGGATTCGCCGCATGAAAAGCAATCAGGTCCAGCGCATCGAAATGGTCGCCATGAGCGTGACTGATGAGAACCGCATCGACATTATCGAACGGCGCCTCGCCCGCAATCACCGCCCGTTTCACATCTTCTGGCACAAGGTGATAATTATTATAGCCATTGCGATAGAGCGGATCGAACAGGATTTTCGTATTGCCTTGCTCGATCATCACGCCCGCATTGCCGATATGGCGGACCTTTCCCGCTATGCTCACTGGCGAGGCTTCATTGGCAGTCGCCGCCGCTTCGGTCAGAGAGGAGCGGTCTGGCGAAGAGCTCTCACCTGGCGCCGTGCACCCTGCCAGCATGCCTAATCCAAAAAGGGCGGCAACAGCTCCGTCCCTCGCCAATGCCCTATGGGTCATTCAGTGTTTCCTTTAAGGTGGGTGTCGAGAAACCCGACATAGGCGTTGGAGGCGGTAATCCGGTTCTCGCGGCGCAAGAAGCCATGCCCCTCATCGGGGAACACCACATACTCCACCGGCGCGCCGTTCTCGCGTGCTGCGGCGACCAATTCGTCGCTCTCGACTTGCAAGACACGTGGATCATTTGCCCCTTGCACCACGAGCATTGGCTTAACAATGTTCTCGGCATGAAACAGCGGCGAGATCGCACGATGACGTTCGGCATCGGTGGCTGGATCACCCATTTCATCAAAGAGCGCATCTCGGAAAGCGCCCCACCATGGCGGAATGCTTTCAAGGGTGCGCACCCAATTGGTCACGCCGAAGATATTGACGCCCGCATCAAACGCTTCGGGGTGAAAGGTCAGCGCGGCGGCGGTCATATAGCCACCATAGGACCCGCCCATCACGGCGACTTTGTCGGCATCGACCCAATCGAGGGAGCGTAGGTGATTGCCCGCTTCGACAATGTCACGCAAATCACCCTCGCCATGCCGCTTGTCATCCATATGGAAAAACGTTTTGCCATACCCTGACGAGCCGCGATTGTTCGCCGCGTAGACCGCATAGCCATGATTGACGAGATGTTGCACCATTGCGCTATAGCCGCGCGTTGATTGCCCACCGGGGCCGCCATGCACCAGCACAATCGCGGGCACTTGCGCGTCCGGCGATGCTTGCTGCGGACGATATAGAATGCCCGGGATCGTGGTGCCGTCAAAGCTGTCGAACCGCTCGACAGTGGCGGTCACAAGGTGAGCCTCATTGATCTGCGGGTTGAGCGCATTGGTCAAACGAGTGGCTGGCTCACCCAATGTCAAACGATAGAGATCACGTGGCGACGTATCGGTATTGACCCCGAGCGCAATCTGCGTCTCATCGCTTGAGAAACGCACCTGCCCCAACTCGCCTTCGGGTACGCCGGGCAGCGCGACAGCCTCCCCCGTGTCCATATCTGTGATTGTTAGCTCGGTCAGCCCGTCAGCATTTATACCATGCACACGGTACCGGCCGCTCGGGCTGTCAAACACAAAGCCGACATCCCAATCGGCTCCAATCAGCGGCGCCTTTTCACCGCTTGCCAAATCGTGCGTCCAAGCTTGATTAAACTCGCCATCGGCATTGCTCGCAAAAATCAATGACTTGGTATCCGCACTGAAGGCATATGCCCCATAGGCGATATTGCCTTCATGCTCAGTAATCAGTTCGGGCGTTGCCCCATCGGCTTGAAGATCGACAAGATAAATATCTGAATCAGCGCTGGTTACAGGTTTGTCTAGCGCCACCCAGCGGCCATCGCGACTGATCGGTCCGGGTTGAAACCCGGGATTCTCGAACACCAGCTGGCTGGCATAGTCATTGACGTCATAGGCGTACAAGTCGAAGGCGGCCGGATCGCGGGCATTGGACCAGATATAGAATACCTCGCCATCGGCATGCCAGCCGCCAAAGCTCGCCTTGATGTTCTCTCCAGCGGTCAAATCGTTCAGCGTGCCGTCAAGCTCACGCACATAGATATGGTTCAACTCATTGCCGCCCTGATCAGCTGACACCAAAACCCGGTCATCGGCGGGAAAGAATGAAACGGCAAAATGCGCGTCGCTTTGAGAGGCCGTCAGCGGCGTAGCTTGTCCATCTGCATCCAGCGTGATGACATTGAAGACACCCGACGCGTCAGAGGCTGCCAACACTTTGCTGCCATCGCTTGAGAATGCATGACCATTCCCGCCTGCCAGCGAGTAACTCGTCGTCAGGAAAAATGCTTCGGCGGAATAGGTCTGATGGTCAATTGAGGTCGCAGTTACCGAGGTTTTCTGCGCAGTTGTTTCAGGTGGCGCCGTCGTCTCGGCGGCCGGTGAACAGGCTCCCAGCCCTAGCAATAGCGCCGCATATGACGCAGCCATCGTTTTCGGCATTCTCATGACAGTCCTCCAATATTGTTGTTTTGCGATAAGATACTCCTCTAACCACGGCCTGTCCACGCAATTCGAAAGCATCCCCGCTGGACCCGGGCGATTACAAGAGATACACCCCCGCCATGACCCAATCTACGCTCACCCCGGCCGCCTCAGGCCAGCCGAAAGTCGGCATTGTCTCGCTCGGTTGCCCTAAAGCCCTTGTCGACTCCGAACGTATCGTCACCCGTTTGCGCGCCGAAGGGTATGCGCTTTCCGGCGACTATACCGGCGCCGACCTCGTGATTGTGAACACTTGCGGGTTTCTCGATAGTGCCCGCGATGAAAGCCTCGAAGCGATTGGGGAAGCCATCGAAGCGAATGGCAAAGTCATCGTAACCGGCTGTCTTGGCGCCGAGCCTGAAGTGATCGAGAAAGCCCATCCATCGGTGCTCGCCGTCACAGGCCCGCACCAATATGAGCAGGTCATGGAAGCGGTGCACACCAATCTCACCCCGCCGCACAATCCGCATACCGATCTGGTGCCGGAAGCAGGCCTGAAGCTAACGCCGCGCCATTATGCCTATCTGAAAATTTCCGAGGGCTGCAACAATCGCTGCTCATTCTGCATTATCCCGAAATTGCGTGGCGACCTTGCCAGCCGTCCGATCCATCATGTGCTGACCGAGGCCGAGCAATTGGTCAAAGCGGGCGTCAAGGAATTGCTGGTCATTTCGCAAGACACCAGCGCCTATGGTCTGGACGTAAAGTATGAGCCGGAAATCTGGAAAGACGAGTTATACGAAACGCGCTTTCTCGATCTTGCACGCGGCCTAGGATCGCTCGGCGTGTGGACGCGGATGCACTATGTTTACCCCTACCCGCATGTTGACCAGATCATTCCGCTGATGGCTGAAGGGCTGATCACGCCCTATCTCGACATCCCGTTCCAGCATGCTGCAGCGCCCGTCCTGCGCGCTATGAAACGCCCTGCCAAGCAGGATAAAGTGCTCGAACGGATTTCCCAGTGGCGACGCGATGTGCCTGATCTGGCGATCCGGTCTACCTTTATTGTCGGCTTCCCGGGGGAAACAGAGCAAGACTTCAACACTCTGCTCGACTTTATCCGCGAGGCCAAAATCGATCGGGCCGGGTGTTTCAAATACGAGAATGTCGCGACCGCCGATAGCGCGGATCTGCCCGGTCATGTTCCCGAAGAGGTCAAGGAAGAACGCTGGCACCGCTTCATGCAGGTTCAGGCCGAAGTCTCCGGCGCGCGCGCGCAAGCACAGATCGGCACGGTTCAGGATGTCATCATTGATGGCCCAAGCGATGAGGCCGGCACCATGATCGGACGCACCAAAGCCGATGCCCCCGAGGTCGATGGCGTCGTCTATCTGACCGGGGCAGACCATGTGCAAGCGGGCGACATCATCAGCGCCAAAATAAATGACGCTGATGATTATGATCTGTTCGGCACGCCTACTTAACTTTCCCGTTTAACGGCGGACCTGATTGAAGACGCGGACTTCTGCATCAGCTGGAATGCCAAGTTCGGAATAGGTCCAGCCAACCTCAACGCCAGCAGGCACCAGCGCTTTGCAATTGTCCTGACGTGTGCGGCGAACGCCGATCTCGTACACGTCATCATGCTCGCTGATCACATCGACATCGAAAAAGTCCCGCGTGCTGCAGCCATTGCTCGAGACACGAAACGCCACTGATTGACCAGACACATCGGCCGCATAAACCGTACCATAATGATGGTCACCACTGTTGAAGTCGGACCGGAAATGCCCGTCATCCGCATCGATGATAATACAGCCGCCAAGTAGTGTTAGCGCGGCCAAGCCTGTTACGAGTTTCAATTTCATATTTTCTCTCCTTATTGAAAAACAGTAATTGACTTATTGTAAATCAATATATATCTGTCAATACATATCGAAAAACAAAAAGGGACAATCACATGCTGCGAACATCCTTACTTCTCACGTCAGTGCTGGTAGCTGCCGGATATATGCTCATCCAGCCTGCCAGTGCCGACACGCAAACCTATGATCAAAGCGGGTTTTCAGCGCTCAAAGCCAAGCAATCAATCAAGGTCATCTACACCGCATCGGAGACGTTCAGCGTTCGGGCCGATGTCGAGAATGACGAGTTTGACGATCTGAAGATTTCGACCAAAGGTGACGCGCTCATACTCGAGCGTCCAAGACGCCGGGGTGGTTTTTTCGGCACGCGAAACCGTCCGGACATAACCGTTTATGTTTCCGCACCTACATTGTCCGATATCCAGATCAGTTCCAGCGCGAGCTTCTCAGGCGATAGCGTCACCAGCGATCGGCTCCATCTGTCGGCATCCTCCAGCGGCGGCATCGAGATTGCCAGCATTGCAGCGCAAAACCTGCAATCAAACGTGTCTTCGAGCGGCCGCATCGAGCTAGCCGGCACCTGCACATATCTCGATAGCAAGGCGTCATCCAGCGGCCGTATCTTGGCCACTGAACTCGTCTGCCACAACGTCGATATTGATGCCTCCTCGAGCGGCAAAGTCGCACTTGAAGTAGATGGCGGTACAGTCGATATCAATCTGTCCTCTAGCGGTCAGGCCGATCTAACCGGCACCTGCGATGTCGCGGAAGTATCTGTCAGCTCAGGCGCAGATGTCGAGGCCCGCGCCATGACCTGCAATGGTCTCGATGCCAGAGCCAGCTCCGGCGCCAATATCGAAATCAGCATCACCGGCAATGTCGACGCAACCGCTTCCTCAGGTTCGGACATTGATATCTATGGCTCACCGACACATGTAGATGAACGCACATCGAGCGGCGGCGATGTAGACGTTCACACCGCGCTTTAACGCCACCCCTGATCGGTCAGATTGGTTAGATTTCAAACTGGTCTGGCCGATACCCGGGGTCTGGATATTGCGGGTCCATGTCTTCCAGCGCGCCGCGCACCAAGCGGGCAATCATCGCATTGCGCCGCGTTCTGGAATCTGACGGAATCACATACCATGGCGCATGTTTGGTCGAGCAGTTCTCGACGGCCGTTTGATACGCGTCCATAAAGTCAGGCCATAATTTGCGGTCTTCAAGATCGCCCGGATTGAACTTCCAGCGCTTGCGAGGTTCTTCCAGACGCGAGAGCAACCGCTCCCCTTGCGTTTCATGCGAGATATTCAGCATACATTTGACGATCACGACACCGTTCTCGGTCAGGTGCCGTTCGAAATCATTGATCTGGTCATAGCGTTGCTTGATCGCCTGCTTGGATGCAAATTCGCGCACTTTCACCACCAGCACATCTTCATAATGGGAGCGATCAAAAATCCCGATCCGCCCTTTGCGCGGTACGGCGGCATGAATGCGCCACAGATAATCATGGGCCTGCTCGACCTTGGACGGCCCCTTGAATGCTTCCAGCTGCATGCCGAGGGGCGACGTATAGGCGAATACATTACGGATCACGCCGCTTTTGCCAGATGTATCCATGCCTTGCAGCACAACCAGCACAGCGCGTTTGCTCTCGCCATAGAGCCGATCTTGCAACTCATCAATCGCGCGCGCATCTGCCTCAAGGCTTGCACGAGCTACATCCTTGTCATCGAACAGATCCGGATGCCGCGTCGGACGGTCATCAAGTTTGAACGATTTGCCCGGTTCAGCGATCAGCGCATTGCGCACCGTCTTGATCTTAGGTTGGCTCATCCTATTCCCTATCAAAAAAAGAGTTCCGGCCACAAAAAAGCCGCGCAACCATCGTCACGCGGCTTTCAAGAAATTTCAAGCACTCAAAGCGCCTTAGGAAGAATAATATTCCACCACTTGCGCTGGCTCCATCTTCACCGCGAACGGCACATCAGACAGTTCCGGAATGCGTACATAGGTCGCTGTCATCGCTTTTGGATCAACTTCGATATATTCAGGAAGGTCACGTTCGGCCGAACCGAGTGCTTCAAGCACAAGCGCCATATTGCGTGACTTCTCGCGCACCTGAACCACATCACCTGGCTTCAGGCGGCACGATGCGATGTTTGTTTTCACACCATTGACCAGAACATGGCCGTGATTGACGAACTGACGCGCGGCAAAAATGGTAGGAACGAACTTCGAACGGTAAACAAATGCGTCGAGACGGCTTTCGAGAAGACCGATCAGGTTCTCTGCTGTGTTGCCTTTCCGGCGAACAGCTTCGTCATATGTCTTGCGGAACTGCTTTTCCGTAATGTCGCCATAGTGGAATTTCAGCTTTTGCTTGGCCATAAGCTGCATCCCGTAGTCAGAAACCTTCTGACGACGGCCTTGACCATGTTGGCCCGGCTTTGTTGGACGTTTGTTGAACGGGGATTTGGCGCGACCCCAAATATTTTCACCGACACGACGGTCGATCTTGTACTTCGCGCTATGGCGACGTGACATGGTAGTACCTCATTTTCGACGCGGACCGGTGGACAGCGCTTATTCGCGCCCACGATTTCAATGGCGGTTCCGCACCAACCCATCTAGAGCGGCGCTTAAAGCCGATTGGATCACGGGCGTCAAGTCAAACCCGTCTATTCTTTGGCAGCTTGGCGCGTATGAAAAAACCCGGCACAAACATGACTGGCACATGAATGGACCGTTCGGGTCAAGTTCGGCACGGGTATTCTATGTAGGGTTTAGCGATGGTGGGCTCCTCCCTCCATGCGGTACCTCACCAAGATCCGCACTCCCCCACCATCGCTCACCCTTAAAACTCGCTCGAATATGAATGACCCGAACATGAACGCCCCGTTCCGGTAAAGTTGTAAAAACTCCATTTATACATAATCCTAGCGATGGCGGTGATGCTCCTCCTCCAAGCGGCACCTCACCAAGAGCCGCGCCCAGTCCCGCCATCGTTACTTCCCCTGCCCAACTTGACGTGCCACAAAGCAATTTAGCAATGGAGGCCCTCATCATGGACAAGCAATCTCCCTCAAAACGTCTTTGGCTCTATGTCGGCCTTGGCCTGATCGTATTGGTGGCACTGCTAATTTATGTATTGCGTCTCTCCGGTGCGTTTGACGGCAGTATATCCGGCCATGGCTGGGCAGCGCTAATCGCAGGGACGACCGTGTCCATCGTTCTGGGCGGCGCACTGACGGGAACCCTGATTTGGGGACGCAGAAATGGCTATGATGAAGGCGCCCACGAAATGCACTGGAACACCTCCGATACGGATACCGACGGCGAGCCTTAGTCCTCGCGCGTGATCCGGGCTTTACCGCGCCCGAGCGCCAAGGCTTTCACAGCGCCCCGGAATGTACGCACTTCCTGCAATGTCCAGTCCCCTCTTGCAAAGGCCGAGCGCAAATTCTGCCGCATAACAGGTGTCTTCTCTGGCGGATAAAAATACCCTGCCCGCTCCAGTTCCGCTTCAAAATGCTCATACATGCGCAAGAGGTCTTTGCCGTCCGCTGGCGCGCCGATCCCGCCAATCTCTTCTCTAAGAGGCACGGGCTTGGCGCGATCAATCTCCACACCCCATGCATGCGCAAACATTCCGACCGCCATGGACAGGTTCAAAGACGTAAACCCGCTTGCAACCGGATAGGTAACAATCGCATCGCAAAGCGCCACGGCCTCATTGGCAAGCCCGCTCGACTCTCCGCCAAACATAATGCCGCCTTGTCCCAGTCCCGCATCCGAACGGGTGCGCAAGCTGCTCGCCGCCTGCGCCGCATCAAACACGGGCTTCTCCATGCCGCGTGGCCGCGCCGTCGTCGCATAGATATGTGTCAGCCCTTCTAGCGCACTGCCAAGCTCTTGATGCACACTGACGTTCACGCCTGCCCCGAATGCGCCCGCAGAGAGGGTTTCAGCCGCAGGGTTGGGCCAGCCGTCACGCGGGGTAATCAAGCGCAAATCGCTCAATCCGAAATTCAGCATGACCCGCGCAGCCGATCCGATATTCTCACCAAGCTGAGGGGTGTGCAGGAGAATTGCCGGCGCAAGATTTGACGTATCACTCATTCAAATCACCTGCCGCAAAACAGGCAAACAGGTCAAATGGAATTCCCGACAAGGGTAACAATTCGTTGAGTTTTCCAAGACGACCTTTTGACCTTGCCTGTGGCTCTGCTATAGCCCCTGCAACGGAACAAAAACAAGGAATAAGCGAAATGGCTAAGATCAAGGTTCAAAACCCGATTGTTGAAATGGACGGGGACGAAATGACCCGCATCATCTGGCAGATGATTAAGGACACTTTGATCCACCCATATCTCGACCTCGACCTGAAATATTTCGATCTTGGTATCGAATCCCGCGACGCGACCGATGACCAGATCACCCATGACAGTGCCCATGCCACCAAAGAATATGGCGTTGCGGTAAAATGCGCCACGATCACACCGGATGAGCAGCGCGTTGAAGAGTTCAACCTGAAGCAAATGTGGAAGAGCCCGAACGGCACGATCCGTAACATTCTTGGCGGCGTTGTGTTCCGCGAGCCAATCGTGATCTCGAATGTCCCGCGCCTTGTGCCCGGCTGGACCCAGCCTGTTGTCATCGGCCGTCACGCTTTTGGCGACCAATATAAAGCCACAGACATGCTGATCCCGGGCAAAGGCAAACTCACCATGAAGTGGGAAGCCTCCGACGGGTCTGATTCTATCGAGCACGAAGTGTTTGATTTCCCTGAAGCCGGTATCGCAATGGGCATGTACAATCTCGACAAGTCGATCAGTGACTTTGCCCGCGCCAGCTTCAACTTCGGTCTGCAGCGCAAATGGCCGGTCTACCTATCGACCAAGAACACCATCATGAAAAAGTATGATGGCCGGTTCAAAGACCTGTTCCAAGAAATCTTCGACGCGGAATTTGCCGACAAGTTCGCTGCATTTGGCGGCACCTATGAGCACCGTCTGATTGACGATATGGTTGCTGCGGCCATGAAATGGTCTGGCGGCTATGTCTGGGCCTGTAAGAACTATGATGGCGACGTGCAGTCAGACACTGTTGCACAAGGTTATGGCTCGCTCGGCCTGATGACATCGGTTCTGATGTCACCTGATGGCAAGACGGTTGAAGCCGAAGCGGCGCACGGCACAGTGACACGCCACTATCGCAACCACCAAAAAGGCGAAGCAACTTCGACCAATTCAATTGCATCGATCTATGCCTGGACACGTGGCCTCGCCCATCGTGGCCGCATGGATGGCACGCCTGAAGTCACCAAGTTTGCCGAGCTTCTAGAGAGCACCATCGTCAAAACCGTTGAAGGCGGCCAGATGACGAAAGACTTGGCACTTCTCGTCGGTCCTCAGCAAGAATGGTTGACCACAGAAGGCTTCCTCAAAGCCGTCTCGGACAATTTCGAGAACGCAATGGCGGCAAGCTAGGCTTCTAGCAAACACTTGATTTAAACCCCGGGGTCGCAATTCGGCCACCGGGGTTTTTTTGTGCCATAATTCGGTCCAAGTGAACATTTACTTATCTATGGACGTACTTAGAGGGAAAACAAGCTCATGAATTCATCCGTAATAGCTTTCGCTACAGCAATACTCGCATTGGCAATGGCCCAAAGCTCGGCGTCGGCGCAAGAATCGGGCGAGCCCAGCAATAGCTTCGGAGAATTGCTCGAACAGCTTCAAGAGGATCGGGACAGTGATAGTTCCCAACCGGGATTGCCAGACATACCAAGCGTGCCTGCCCCAAAGACAGCTCCTGTTTTTCCCGAACCAGTTGGCCCAGATAAACCCCTACCATGGACCGGACTAAGAGCTTCCCCTGCATTCCAAAAGACAAGTACAGGCGTTCGACATGAATTGTCGTCACTCGTGTGTAATGATGATGTTGCAGGATTCGAATTGGGCACAGTGGAACAAGTCAGTGCTCTCGGCGAAAGCGTATCTTGCAGCTATCGAACTGCCGAAGGAACGCCGGCGCTCACCATCGTTATGTATACACGCACGCCCGGTAAAACCAGCGCGGGTCAATTGGAAAATCTCCGGACCGCCCGCATGAACAGAAATCCCGACCTCAGAGAACTGTCATCGGACACCAGCACTGTGAGTATAGGCGACAAGCAGCTCCCATGCGAGAACTCGAGATTGGAAGAGTCCACGCCGAGCGGCCCCGAAAAGAAAACATTTTCAATCTGTGAACTGGGCAGCTGGAGAATGCTCTTCAGCCTGGGGCCGGACGCGCACAACACATCGAGTTCGGCAAGCGATTTTGTGGAACAATTTGTCGCCAGCCAGCGATCAGCCGACCAAAAGGCCGACCAATGCAGCGCCTTTGGAACCGTGCTGGCAAGTCAAGAACCATCCGGTGCAACCGGAATATCTTATCACGCAGAAGGCTTTAACTACACCGAGCGCGGCGAAGGCTGTTATGCTGGCCATACGTCAAGCGAGACGGGCAGCGTCATCATTCGGGTCTGGCCGAACAATCCAGATACGCCGATAACACTCGATTATGTCAGCACGGATGGGCAATTCCAAGCAGTGCCGAGTTTCCGCATTCAGGACATGTGGGCAAGCGTGGCAGAAGAAGACCGCGGTCCGGCCGGTTATCTGCTTATGCGAGAGCAAGCTGACGGTACAATCACCGTATATAGTGGCTACACGCGCATTCCGACCGATGGCCGTGTGTATGAAGATGCAGCCAAGGCCTATCGAGGGGAAACCGACGCAATCATGCTCGCCAAACAAAATCCTGGCGGTGGATGGACGATGATGGCGCAATAGCCCCGACACTTCCAACAACTCGATATTCAAATAGACAGGGCCCGTGCCACACACTGTGGACGGGCTCTTTTTTGTGGTAAAACCCCCGCAAACGACATACGCTCCGGCTATCCATTTGCATAGATAAGACGTCCGCTATGTCCAACTGCATCATACGCCCCGCCACACTCGCAGATGCAGAGACCTTGGGCCATATCGGCGTCGCAACCTTTGTCGAAAGTTACACCCACGAAATCGAAGGCTCGGCGATGATGGCCCATTGCACACATGAGCATTCAAAAAGCGCATACGAAAAATACCTCGCCAAACCGGACACCGGCTGCTGGATAGCCGCGCATCCGGAAACCGGCGCACCCATGGGCTACGCACTTAATTGCACGCCCGATCTGCCGATCGAAACGTTTTCCAACGATATCGAGTTGAAACGCATCTATGTGCTGTCGACTTATCATGGCAAAGGCATCGCTGCCGCGCTTTTGCAGGCGTCGATAGACCATGCCCGCAAGACGAATAATAAGCGTCTATTGCTGGGCACTTATGAAGATAATCATCGCGCCATGGCCTTTTACGCCAAATATGATTTTACCACCATCGGTACCCGCCAATTCAACATTGGCGGCAAGCTGTTTGATGACATCATCATGTCTAAACAGCTGAACTGACATCGTATTTTCCGTACGAGCCAGAACGTCCCTTCGCCCGCATTTCATCGCCCCTCCCGAACGACTAACGCAATTCCCGGCCTTATCCACAAGGAACCCGATCATTGTGTAAATTCGACGTTCAGACAGCAAAGTCCACCATATAACATACAGGTAGATTAACGATAAACATGCCGCTAAGGTACAACTGCACGTGTTGCGCTTCACGGCTGTCCCGATAAGGATCAAAATGCTTCCCCTCGATACGAGCCTAAATGGTCCACTGTTAAAACTATCTCCGGACACAAAGCAGAACATCAATCTACTCTTTCTGGCAAAGTGGGCGGAAGGTGATGGCACGCCGCAAGGTGAAGACGGCACGCACGCCGTGTATCACGCCGAGCTGCGCGACGTGCTAAGCAATATCGGATTCTCTGTCGAAGCCTCTGGCCGCATGCAGCGCCTTTTTGAGCCACTCGACAATGTTGATTTTATCGTCAGCTTCATGAACCGGTTTGGGTTTTCAGGTAGCGAGATGCTCGCCCCGCTGCTCAGCCGGTTTCATAATAAGCCGTTTTTCGGAGCCAACCCGGTTTTGCGCGGTCTTGGAGATGACAAACACCTGATGAAGCTCGCCGTGCGCGGACGCGGTGTGCAAACGCCAGACTGGATGATTATTCGGCGCGGGGCTTATGACATTCCCGACCCAATATTTGCGTGGACAAAGCTCATCATCAAGCCGAATGCCAGCTCGGCCTCATGGGGCATCAAGGTCACCGATGATCTCGCCGAAGCAAAACGCCATGCAGAACGCCTGCTTGCCGAAGATCATGACGTGATCATCGAGAGCTTTATTGCCGGATTTGAAATCGCGCTCCCTGTTGTCGGTTCGAACGGTCCGTGGTTGCTGCCAGCGCTGCACATGGACCCGGGAAATTCGACCACAGTGCGCAGCTATGAACAAAAGCGCCATTTGACTGGTGGTACTGACACCGTAAGTTTGACCGTCATCGACGATGCCCACCTTCTAGGTAAACTTCACACAGCAGCGCTAGATATCTTGCCTGAAATCTGGCCGCACGATTTTGGCCGGATGGAGTTCAAATACGACCCCGAAACCGACACGTTGAACTTTATCGAGATCAATCTCAGCTGCAATCTCTGGTCCAAGAAAGCCTCATCGGTGTCAGCTCAGAGCTTGGGCATCAGCCATGAGGACTTCGTAGAGACCCTGATTGTGCATAGTCTTCGCCGACATGGCCTTGTGGCTCCAGAAGACGTTATAGAGGTGCCAATTCATGACTAGCACTGTATCCCACTTCCTCATTCTCGCAGCCCAGCGAAAAGGCGTTGTCAACGCATTGGCCGACGCAGCAGGTGTCAGCCATAAATGCATTATGCCCATGCAGTCGCGCCCACTCATAGAGCATGTCTTGTCCACACTGGAGGGCATGCCAGATGCAGAGCGCATCACCGTTGCGATTGACGATCCGGACGCGCTCAAGGGCGTGGAGCTGGTTGAAAGCCTGATCGCTGAAGGCCGCTTGAAGATCATTCAATCAGGCGACACACTCTTCGATAGCATCGCCATGGCATTGCCCAAGCCAGAGGATTTTCCGGTTGTGATTACGACAGCTGATAATGTCTTGCTCACCGAAGATATGCTGCGCCATTTCATCCCGAATTTAGCCGGCGTAGATGTTGGCGTTGCCATGTGCCAGAAGGACGTATTGCTCGCAAAATATCCAGATGGCCAGCGCCGTTTCCATCGCTTTGCCGACGGGGAATGGTCGAACTGCAATCTCTATGCGCTCACGACTCCCGCAGCGCTGTCTGCGGCCGAGTTTTTCAGGGGCGGCGGGCAATTCGCAAAATCGCTCAAGCGCGTCATGGATGCGTTCGGCTTGATCAATATGATCGGTTACAAGTTCGCTTGGTTTGCCCGCGACAAAGCGATGGACCGGCTGTCGAACCGCTCGGGTGTCCGTATCAAAGCGATCGACATGCCCTTCCCCGAAGCGCCGATCGATGTTGATAATGAGCGCACACGCGGGATTGCCGAAGACATCCTGATCGCGCGCGCGGCGGCTTTGGCCTAGCCCTGCTTTAGCTCGTCGAACGGGACGTTCTTATCCACCCGCGTATCTTGCGGCAGGCCGAGGACACGTTCTGCGATGATGTTCTTCAGGATTTCATCTGTCCCGCCCGCAATGCGCAAGCCCGGCGCCCACATAAAGCTCTGCTGGAACAAAGCGTCCTGCGGCATCGTCTCGGTGTCCGACATAATTCCGTAATGATCCTGCATCTCGATCGCCGAGTTGCAAATATCCTGCAAATGATTGGCGGTAATGATCTTGCCAATTGAGCTTTCCGGCCCCGGCGTTTGCCCTTTGGAGAGCGCCGTCTGTGTACGGAATTTTGTCAACTTGTAACCTTGCGCCGCGACATACCAGTCAGCAAGCTTCGAGCGGAACGCGGTATCATTAAGCGTACCTTGCTCTCGGGCATAATCCATAATCTCGGCCCAGTCTGGCCCCGGTGATCCGCCGACCGCCAGCCGCTCATTCATCAGCGTGACAATCGCAACTTTCCAGCCTTGGCCAACCTCGCCGAGACGATCGCTATCGGGCACGCGCAGATCGGTAAAGTAGACCTCGTTAAACTCGCGTCCACCCGACGCTTGGTGTATCGGACGCACTTCGACAGCCGGGTCCTTCATGTTCACGATAAACATGGTCAGGCCCTTATGCTTGAAGGCTTTTGAATCCGTCCGCGTCAGGAGAATGCCGTAATCGGAGAACTGCGCGCCTGTGGTCCAGACCTTTTGTCCATTGATGACCCACTCGTCACCATCCTTGACCGCGCGGGTCTTCACACCAGCGACATCCGATCCGGCCGCAGGTTCGGAGAACAATTGGCACCAGATCTCGTTGCCGGTCAGAGCAGGGCCAACATAGCGCTTTTTGTGGTCGTCAGAGCCAAAGGCAATAACCGTCGGCACGCACATGCCAAGCCCGATGGTGAACGGTCCGGTTGGTGCATCAAACTTGCCCTCTTCCTGATTCCAAATCACCTGCTGCATGCTTGTGCCGCCGCGACCACCGATCTCTTTGGGCCATGTAATCTGCGCATAGCCGGCTTGGGCTTTCATGGCCTGCCACTCTTTGGCACGGCGCATATATTCCTTGCCATCAATGCGTTGACGCAAAGGCTTTTCGCCTTTGGGCTCCAGGTGTTGAGCGAGGAAGCCGCGCGCTTCGGCACGAAAGTCTGCTTCGTCTTTTGTGTCATTGAAATCCATAACGCGTTTCCTCGCTCAATATCCTAGTGTCTCGTATTCGAGTGTTTAACCTCGAAACCCGATATAGTCCTTGAACTGTTCAAGGACAGTCTCGACTGTGCTGACATAGCCTTCGATCAATTCAGGTGTTCCGCCTGGGCCGACCTGAACTGTCATTTTCACAAATGGATCATTCTCATCATCAAGATAGGCCGTTCCATACAGCTTATCCTGGTTCCATTCTTCAACCTTGTCTTGGGACAGGCCGTCCTCAAGGTCGAAACCAGCAGAGAACTGGATGTCTTCGCAGCCGGTCTGCTCTTCGTTGCAATTGAAAAAATAGATATTGACGGTGATGCCGCTCATCGTGGTTCTGACCAGTGGATCACCAACATTATCAGTGGTGACTTGCGCGCGATATCCCTCTTCGATCAGAACCTCTGCCACCGTGTCGCCATTGACTTCACGGCGATCAAAGCTGTGCCCCATTGCCGGTTGTGCAAATAGGAGTGTGCCGATAATCGCAGCCGATCCTGCTTTGATGATATTTTTCATAAGTATCCCTCTTACTTTCCTTGTCTTTATCTAAATACGCCCCTCAGCGTGCAAAAACAGTATCACGACAAATTCTTGCGCTCTAGCGCACGTACAAGCTTTTCTTTCCAAATTGGCGGCCCGCCAGCTTGAACGGCCAGCAGTTTCGCTCTGCGATAGTAGAGGTGGCAATCGACTTCCCATGTGAAGCCCATTCCGCCATGGGTCTGGATGTTTTCTTTCGACGCAAACCAATACGCCTCAGACGCTGCGAGCCGCGCAGCCGCGGCAGCTTCAGGCAGTTCGGCTGCATCGGTCGACAGCGCCCACGCGCCATAATAGCAATTCGAGCGGGCGACCTCATTCTTCACATACATATCCGCGAGCTTGTGCTTGATCGCCTGATTTCCGCCAATGGGCTTACCGAACGCATATCGCTCTTTGGCATATTGATTGGCCATCTCCAGACAGCGCGTTGCGCCGCCAAGCTGTTCGAATGCGAGCAAAACAGCAACACGATCCATCAGCGCCGTATGTAGCGCCTCGCCCTCACCTGCTTTGCCAATCCGCGTGGCTTCAGCGCCATCGAATACAATCTCGGCATGGCTGCGCGTTGGCTCAAGTGTTTTAACCGGTGTGATCTTCACGCCCGCTTGGCGCAACGCCACGAGAACGAGGCTCGCCCCGCTGCCCTCTTTGGCAAGCACAATCGCATGGGTCGCCACATCGCCATCAGTCACCGGAATCTTCGTTCCCGACACCGACGTCCCGTCAAAATTGGTGGTCAAAGCAGCAGGGTTCACGGCCCCCGGACCTTCAGATGCGCCATAGCATCCGACCACCTCACCGCCCATAATCTGCGGCAGAATGCTTGCACTGACATCCGTCGAGCCAGCAAGCTTCAGCGCTTCGGTGAAAAAGTAGGCCGTCGAGGCAAAGGGCACCGGCGCCAGCGCCCGTCCCATTTCTTCGGCGAGCACACATAGCTCCAACATGCCAAGCCCAAGCCCGCCATCTGCTTCGGGGATCGCCGCGCCAAGCCAGCCCATCTCAACCACTTTGCTCCAAAGCCCCGCATGATGGCTCACAGCCTCATCATCAAGCACTTCGCGAACATGTGCCGTGCTGCACTCGGCTTCGAGAAACTTGCGTGCCTCGTTTCCCAGAAACTTCTGGTCTTCGGAAAAATCGAAATTCATAGCACCCTGTCTCCCGTAAACAGCTTGTCCGGCATGATTTGCCCAAATGACAACATAGCGAAGTTGACGTGCACGGAAACCCATCACCCCACGTCATCGTCCAAAAAAGCGACAATTCGGTGAAATTTGATCGTTTCACGTTACCAAAACCAAATCCGGATATGAGATAAATGGAGCAATCATATTCTTAGGAGCGAAGCATGGCAAAGGCACTATTTCACCGTGGGCAGCGCGTATTCATTAAGCCTGTTGGCACGTGGGCACTTGTAGAAAAAGTCATCCCGTACTGGGTCAAAGACGTCGCCGAGCCCTTGCGGATTGGCTATGAAGTTGGCCTTGGCCGTGAGTTTAACGCCGGTGAACTGATCTCTGAAGCGGTCATGCGTGGCCGCGAAACTCAGGAAGGCGAGGACGATCTCGTTCTTGAGAACTGGCGTATTTTCCGGATGAAGAACCGCTGGCAGAACCAAGAAGGCGGTGAAGCCCACCCATATCCGGGCACCTTCCCTGTCGTCATGACCGACGATAATGACTGGGGCGGTTGGCGCGTACCGGGTGCGGAATATGACCGCGATCCACAGCGCGTCGAGCATCAGGCCCGCATGATGGTCAACGCACCTGACATGGTTCGGATTATGCGCAAGCTCAACGCCTTTGCTGTCGCGCATCCAGAGCAGATCCCCGAAGATCTGATCCCAACCGTCAAACGCACAACCAGCATCCTGCGTCACGTCTTTGAAATCACCGAGACCGAGAACCAGCAAGCGGCTGAATAAGCCCGCAAGCCGGACCAACAGACACTAGCGTCGCGCAAGCCGCCTAATAACGGCTTGTGCGCATAGGCCGGCGAGCGTGCCAATGAGCACACCGCCCGTATTGGCAATTGCATCGAGTAAGCTCGCAGACCTGCCAAACGGCATCACTCCTTGCAGGCCTTCGAGCAATAGCCCGTACCCCGCCACCAAAAGCCCCGTCCATAGCAGTGATCGCGCGCCGCGTCCGAGCACGGCCAGTCCCATCAGAACACCATAGGCAATAAAGTGATTGAGCTTGTCATTGAGGTTTTGTGACGGCAGGTCGTCTCCCGGCAATAGCGACAAAAAAGCGATCACCAGCGCGCAAGCACAGGCGCCGATCAAGGCGAGCCTCGGGACCATATCGACAATCTTATCAAGCTTCATCGCAGTTGCCTCTTGCAGAGCCCCCCATTGCGGCCCCAGATAGGGCCTCTATCGCCGCCGCACGCGGCACAAGCAAGACCAGAACAAGGCTTTTGAACATGCGCACAGATATTCCACAGCCCGTAAAACTCGAAGAGTACACGCCCTATCCTTACCAACTGGATACCGTGGCTATGGATTTCAATCTCGATCCCGAGACCACGCGTGTCAAAACCACAATCGCCGTACGCCGCACCAGTGATACAGCCGAGCCTATGGTTCTCGACGGAGAAAACCTGACCCTACGCTCGATCGCGGTGGACGGTACGGCCCTTCCCGCCGACGCCTATGAGACAACCGAGCAGAGCTTGACCCTCTTATCCCCGCCTGCTGATTTTACGCTCGAAATCGAAGTCGAAATTTCGCCAGAAGCCAACACCGCCTTGTCCGGCTTATATATGTCCGGTGGCCGGTTTTGCACCCAATGCGAAGCTGTTGGCTTTCGCCGCATCACCTATTGGCCAGACCGCCCCGATGTCATGTCTCGCTTTTCTGTGCGCATGGAAGCTGACAAGGCCAGCTATCCGGTTCTCCTGTCGAATGGCTCGCCGGGCAAGCATAATGATGTCGGCCCAGACCGTCACGCCGCCCATTGGGGCGACCCCCATCGCAAGCCGTCCTATCTCTTTGCTCTTTGTGCGGGCGATTATGACATCCACAAAGACAGCTTCACCACCAAGTCCGGCCGTCCGGTTGATCTCGCAATCCATGTCGACAAGGGCGAAGCAGGCCGCGCACTTTGGGCCATGGACTGCCTCAAACGCTCCATGAAATGGGACGAAGACGTATTTGACCGCGAATATGATCTCGACGTGTTTAACATTGTCGCCGTGCGCGACTTCAATTTTGGCGCAATGGAAAACAAGGGGCTGAACATTTTCAACTCCGCCTATGTCCTCGCCGATGAGGCCACCGCTACCGATGCCGATTTCGAAGCGATTGAGAGCATTGTCGCCCACGAATATTTCCACAATTGGACGGGCAATCGCATCACCTGCCGCGACTGGTTCCAGCTCTGCCTGAAAGAAGGGCTAACTGTCTTTCGCGATCAGGAATTTTCCGCCGATATGCGCTCGCGCCCCGTCCAGCGCATCAAGGATGTTATCCGGCTGCGTGCGCGCCAATTCCCCGAGGATGCTGGCCCGTTGGCGCATCCGGTCCGGCCCGATCAATATGGCTCGATCGAAAACCTCTACACGGCCACCGTCTATGAAAAAGGCGCAGAACTTATTCGCATGCTCAAACGGGTGATCGGAGAAGACAGCTTCGCCAAAGGTATCGCGCTCTATTTCGACCGGCATGATGGCGACGCAGCGACAATCGAAGACTTCTATGCCTGTTTTGAAAATGCGAGCGGCCAAGACCTTGCCCAGTTCCGGCTCTGGTATGCCCAAGCTGGCACGCCGACCGTCACGCTGACAGAAAGCTGGGATGCTGACACCAGCGAAATCACGCTGACTTTCACCCAGACTCTGACGGGCTCACCAAGCCAGCCGGAAAAGTCCCCCGTGCCAATTCCGCTTGCTGTGGCCTTGCTTGCCCCGAACGGCGGCGACGATGTCCACCTTGATCTCGTCCTTACCGATGATGAAGAAACAGTCGGCGTGCAGCGTCCGGCAGGGTCAGCGCGCCCGCTCGTCTCTTTCGCCCGCGGCTTTAGCGCCCCGATCCGTGTCGAACGCGAGATGAGCCAGACCGAGCAATTATCGCTCGCCAGCGCCGAGACAGACCCGTTCAATCGTTGGGACTTGTTACAAGACCTGCTCAAAACCCAGATCCTCGGCGCAACCTATTCCGGTCTGCCCGACAATCCGGCTCTGATCGATGCCGTCGCCAGCGCTTGCATAGCCGCCAGCAAAACCGACCCCGCCTTTGCCGCTCTACTGATGCGTCTGCCCAGTATCGGCGAAATCTTCCTCGATCATGTGCCAGCCGATCCTGTTGCCCTCGCGCAAACGCGCAAGTCGATCAAAGCCCAACTTGCTGCCAGACTGTCCGGCTTCATCGCTGACACGCTCGAAACGCCTGCCCCGTCTCCGTTCAAACCGGACGCAGCCCAAGCTGGCATCCGCGCACTTCGCTCCGCCTGTATGGACCTTGCCAGCCATAACAGCGATCTGGAGACCCGCCTTCCCGCCCTGTTCGAGCAGGCCACCTCGATGACCGAGCAGCTCGCCGCCCTTGCCGCGCTCGTCAACACACC
>JBDVDE010000114.1:0-3236 GCA_039942135.1 Hyphomonadaceae bacterium | reverse complement strand
TTACCTGCAGCATACGGGCGATGTTGCGAGCACTCTTGGTCAGTATTTTGATGTGGTGAGCGAAGCCTACCGCAAACAGACTGTGCTCAAGCTGCGCCAATGTGCTCAAACAGCGATGCCCTGACCCATGAGCGATTATCGAAACGCACAGGAGTGGGTTTCAGATATTCATCAGTATGGGTCGGCGAGGTGGGCAGATGCCGCCCACCTTGTATCTCGCGGATATGGCCCGAATTCGCATCACCTGCTTGGATATCTCCCATCCGAATTTTCCGACTATGGCGCGATGCCTGTCACATATGGCGGAGCACGTCACCAGCTTATTGTTGCGCCCACGCGCGGCGGCAAAGGTGTTTCGGGCGCAATTCCCCGCCTGCTCGACCACCCTGGATCGACTGTTGTCCTCGATATTAAGGACGGTGAACTTGCCCTCATCACAGCGCTCTATCGCCGCGATGTCCTCGGACAAGACGTACACATTATCGATCCCTATAACTGCGTTTGCAGCAAATTGGGACTCTCGCCTTCGAAATTGAATCCAGTCGATGGTGTAGGTCTGGAAGATCTTGATCCCTTCGATGCTGCGCTCGAAATCGCCGAGGCTTGCGTCATTCCTGACGGTCAAGGCGAAAGTCATTGGAGCGGTGAAGCCACAGCAATAATCGCGGGTCTGATCCTTTCCGAAGCGCAACAAAGCGGCGATCTCGGCGGTGTGAGGAGGAATCTCAATCGTGATGCTGAACGATTTTCCGAGCTCGTCGATCAAATGGCTCATAGTCCATATGAGCTAATCCGATCTGCAGCTGCTCGTATCCTGAATAAGGCTGACCGGGAGCTAAGCGGCGTTGTTTCTACCGCGCAGCGCAATACGCACTTTCTGGAAAGCAGCAGTCTGTCTTCCAGCTTGTCCGGCACTGATATTGATTTGCGCAATATCGGCGAGAATACAACGATTTACATCGTTCTGCCTGGTCGTCGAATTCGCGCAGCAAAACGCTGGTTACGGGTGCTGGTCTCCACCTTCATCAACACTGTGACAACTCTTGAAGATAAGCCAGCCACTCCGGTGATGATCCTCTTGGAGGAAATGCCGACACTTGAACGGATGGAAATCATCGAACGCAGTTTCGGCCAGATGGCTGGTTACGGCCTTCAACTTGTCTGCGTGGTTCAGGATTTCACACAGCTCAATGACCTTTACAAAAATCGCTGGGAAACCTTTATCGCGAACGCAGCAAGCGTGCAGTGTTTTGGGACAAACGATTTTTTCACTGCCCGCTATCTGTCTCAACTTGGCGGGTCTGGCACGATTGAGCGGTTAGCCTATGGTTCAGCGCAACAGCGCGTTTCATTTTTCGGCTCACCGGATTACCGCTCTATGAGTGACGGGCTGGCTGGCCGCCTCCTAATCACACCGGATGAACTGATGAGCCTTCACCCCAGCGTACAGGTCGTCAAGCTTGCCGCATCCCGGCCATTTACCGGCTATCGACCAGTCTACTTTTTGGATCGGCGCTATCGTGATCGCTACGACCAGCCACTTTATTCCATCCACCCGCACCACGCACACAGACCGATTGAGCATTCAATCGATTTCACCGCTCCTGGAACGGATCTAGGGGCAATTCTGGCTGAAACTTTAGGGGTAGGCTGAAATGTTCGGGATGACGCTACTGACGGTTTTCGTCAGCTTTCTGTCATGGGGTTGCCTGGCGATTATCGCTCGGCATTACGGCATCGAATTGCCGCTTTTTCACAATGCGCTGAACATGATCGTCTGGTTGGCTGCCCCACCGATCCAACTTGTGACGACGATCTATTCACTTTCGAAAGTGAGGTACTGGCGCAAAATGAACGAACTTCGTGCGAGACCGCAGCTTGGTCTGGGAACACGGCTCGCGCGGGGAGAGGCGATTGCACAGCAAACCCGTCATCATCAATCAGGGCTTGAGAGGATATTGGGCTTGTTGATTTGGCTTGGCGTTTTCAGCCTACCTTACTGGTTCGGCCTGCCGAGCCCTGAATTTTGGGCGGGCTCGGCATTACTGATTACAATGGCAATTCGAACTGCAGTCCCCCGCTAGAAGGCGGATTTGAGTTGGTCGTAACAGGCCAATTGTCATTTCCGCGAAGACGGCAATAGAGTTCAATCATCCGAAGGCGTTCGTATTGGTGAGAGTAGCTAGCAGGTGCCATCCCCGATCCATCCGCCTTCAGAAAATTGGACATCCAACGATTCTGCGGATCACGGAAGATCGTGTCGATGTCACTCGGCATGTAACGTTTCCCGTTCTTGAAGAAAAAACGATCCGTGTATTCATAGATCAACGGCAAGGCTTCAAGCCATGCAGCTCTGCTCGGAAGTTCTGCATGGGCTTGAAGGGCAGGCACCCAGACGTGATTGCGATAGGTTACCTTATTGACGAGCTGATGGTTGGAGAGGACGAAGATCGGTTCTTTGGTATTGTGCTGAGTCATAGTTGCGCCTCAAAATGACCAGTTTTAGAAACCGACGGGTACTCCACGTTAAGGATTTGTTAACTTTTTCCCGACGACATTTTGAGAGTGGCACTTTTTTCCACAGGTGATCAAGCCCATGATTCTGTTCAGTGAATCGGATTTCGTATTCAGTTGGATACAAGTCTTTGATCCTGAATCAAAAATTTTTTTGAACTTTTTTTCGCCGCCCGAATTTTTTTCCGAAACTGTGTGAAGCAGCTTGTAGGTTGTTTCCCGAAAATTTCCGGTATCGGCTCCATGTAGGTGAGAGGTGGGGACGATAAGGCACTGCAATTGAATTCTGAATTGTCGCCGCAAGCCTGAAAGGACCCGGGTTACACACCGCAACGAACCAAGAGCACCGCTAAGATTACCTCTAACGCAGGGAGGTGATTATGGCGAACGACTCATCTATTCTTTCGTACAGAACTATACTTTACGGTTGTATTATAAATTTACATAATGCTACTATAGGTTATGTTGGTATTTTATTCGTATTTTACTTTTTTATTCATTTTGATCTGAAAGGCGGCTATTATGAAGCATAAGCTATCAGATCAAATTTGGCTGCGTGCCGTGCGCGATATTGACGATGCGGAAAAGCGCATCAAGTTGGAAGGCTTGGTACGTTTTCTGGCAAGAAACGCAGCAGAGGCGGATTTCAATCAGGAAGCCGCTGAAAATGGGTCTGAGGAAAACAATTTAGAGAAAGACCTATAATCATGACCAACGCCGTT
>JBDVDE010000113.1:0-15054 GCA_039942135.1 Hyphomonadaceae bacterium | reverse complement strand
CCTGCGATCCCCGTTTAACTTCCGCAGCGATCTTTGGTGCTCTTAATTGGGTACCCTTCTGGAACCGCGGACCAAAATTCACACCGGCATCAGAAATATCCGATCAATTTAAGCAATCCTTCGTTCAGGGATTGCGGCGCTAATATATAGCAAGACTGCCGTCTCTTTTTGAATTGAAATGCCCTCACTTGAGTGGGCGACCTTTTGGGGGTGAATTATCCTGTTTCAGGAAGACGACGGGATGAATGGAAAGCGCAACGCTCATATGGCACCCCGGTATCACGCTGTAGCCGGTTTCAGCCGGCTCAGCTCGACCAACCAGCTTTGCCACCCCCTCGACATCGTGCAGGCGCGCCACGGGGAAACGGGACAGTAGCCATTCTGCCTGCACCTCGAAATAACGAAGACATCGCAGCGGTCCGCTGGGCATCAGGCGGACTTCAGGATTACCTATCAGCGAGACGCGCGCATCGGCAACCGCCGCCCGATGCTTCTTGCTGCCCGAGTTAACCTTGCACGTGGTTGCCAGAGCTTTCTTATATGATTTTCGGTAGAAACGCTGGAAACGTACCTTCGCGAGGATAAAAACATGAATTTTTCGCATAATACGAAGAAAACACGACCTGGTCGTGCGGGGTCGCGGCAGCACGAAGGCCCTTACCAACCTGGGCCTCATTTTTGTTGGCCTGCGCTGTGTCAATATGGCGGTAGGCTGAGGCGAGAGCCGCCTTGGTGATCTCTCGCACTTCGCCCGCGTTCATCTTGAAGGTGCCAAGGCCAAGCGCCAGAAACCCTATAGGGTTTTGCGTGAATAGACCGGTTTGCAAAGGGTCAATGCGTTTTATGCACGAATTACCCCGGACACGGGATCTCGCGCCTTTGCGGCGGTGGACGAGGGCGACGGGTTTGCCAAGACCGGGATGCGGCCGGGGTGGCGCCTTCGACCCTGTCGCGCACGGTGACGCAGCTGGAGGCAATCTTAGGCATCACCCTGCTACGCCGCTCGGCCGGGGCGATCGAACTGACCCCGGAGGGGGCGGCAGCTGTTGGAGGCGGCGCAGGAGATCCTGCGCTAGACCGAGGCGCTCTCGGACATCGCCCAAGGCAGCCGCACCCCGCGCGACCAGCTGAAAGTGAACGCGCGAGTGCCCTTCGTGCTGCGTCATCGCGCCGCGCCTATGAGGCGTCTCAAGCGCGTTTCCCGCAGGTGTCTGAAACGCTGGACATGATCGACCGCCCGGTGGACCTGATCGACAACCACGCTGATCTGGCGATCCGGTTCGATTTGCTGAAGGACAGCGATGTGCTGCACCGCAGGCTGGGGCGAACGGCATGGAAGCTCTGCACCGAACCCGCCTATCTGGAGCGGGCGAGTTGGCCCGCACGTCCTGCGGATTTCGCGGCGCTGTCACAGGTCGGCTTTCCCGCGCCCGTGCAAGCCGAGAACGGCGAGGCGGTCCGCGCGCTGGTGATGGGCGGCATGGGGGTGGTCCGGTTTTCCGACTACATGGTCGCCGACGACGTCGCGGCAAGACTGCTGGTGGAGCTGTTCCCCGGCCAACTCGACACGGCCCCGTTCGACATCACTGCGCTAGACCTTACCCGCGCCTCCGGCCCGCGGCGCCTTGCCGTGTTTCCCGATTGTCTGCGCGAGTTGCTGCCAGGAAGGGCGTGAGCGGGCCTTGCTGATCGTGCTGCTGGTGGTGGCCTGCACGATACCTGCCAATCAGGAAGATCCATGCAGGTCTTGCCGCGTGGTTCAGCTAATTGGACAGAACTCGCGTGAAGTACGCCAAATAGTTTAGTGCTTCGTTCCGATATTCGGGGCCCAGGGATGTGCCGTCGCATTTTTCTGCTGCCTCTTGATCCGGTCAGGAACCGCCATAGTGCGAGTTCCAAGCTTCTAAAAACATTACGTTTCCGCGTCTCTTGTACGTTCGACCCGGTCATCCTGAACCGTGGTTATCCACAACAGATACGTCTGTCGCCCTTTTCCGCGAAGGAGCTCGGCGGGATCTTGGTCTTGCTAGTTTAACGATCAGCATCCGCAGCAGATCAAGAATCCGCAACCGGGCCAACTATGGACAAAGCACAGATGAAACGCCGAGCTCAGACCGATGAAAAAACCCACCCCCGAAAGGTGTCCCTTACGGACCCGGAGTGGGAGGAAATCAAGCTACGAGCCGACAGGAAGGGCGTATCGCGGTCAAGGTACATCGCTGAGCGGACATTGGGTGCTGCCATGTCCACCAGCGCCAGTGAGGATATTCTGGACTTGCTCTTTGCATATCGCGAAACGGATCGCGCATTGGACACTTTGCTAGAAACCGTCTCTGCCTCACCCAGTGAGATCGATATCTTGCATGTGGTACAAAGGCTGGACCGGCTTAACGAAAACCTCTGGCGAGGCCTCCAGTTTGCTGCCGGAGAAAACTGGACAGACGGGAGCGACCCGCTGTGAAGCTGCTCTGGTCGCCTCATTCTACCGGACCTGCAGCTCGCGTGGTCGGCTACCTGATGTCCGAAAGCCATGCAGCTCATATCGCGGGAGAGAGAAAAGTTTTGCCGAGGGACCCGACACCGGAGCTCATCGCGGGGGACGGGCGCCTGGTCGCCGCATGTATTGAAGCGTTGGAGACCATTCATCGCTACAGCTGCGCCACATTGTCGTTTGCTCCTGACGAAATCGATATGACCGCATGGCGGGCAGGCGACCGCGAGCTGAGGCGGAAAATCGATGCGGCTTTAGCCCTCTGGGCGGAAGTAGCTTGGACGGGCATTTCACCGGAAGCGCGCCCGCCAATGCTGGTCGGCACACACCTTCATACCGGACGCCTTGAGGTCAATATTCTGGTGCCACGAGCAGTTTTTCGAAGAATCAGTGGGAAGGTTGTGCCAAGGGCCTGGAACCCACATCCACCAACTACCGAAAGCCGCAGGATCTGGGCTGCGTATCAAGATACGGTCAACCATCACAATGGATGGTACGACCCTGCGGATCCTCATAAAGCGGCCGCGATCAGTGGTCCCTCCTGGGTGCTCAAACGGGCGGCTGCCTTGGATCGCTGGGCGGACTGCCTCTTCACACCTGATGGCGACTTCGCTGGCGAAGGCGCTGATCGCGTGGCTGCCGAGGATCCGAGGGTGCAAATCATGCTCGCGGCCCGCATTCTGGCACGGTGCGGTGTCGGTAGCCGGAAAGCGCTCTTGTCCGGGCTTAAGCCCGTCTTGTCCGATCTCGGATGGCGTATCGCTCATCGCCCTTCTGATACCATCGCCATGTGTTCGGAGCGGGAGGGACGAGATCAGCAGCTGATCCTGCGTGGAACACTTTGCCATCGGATCCCACCTACACCGGACCCCGCAATGGCCCAGGCGCGACGGCGCATCCTTTCGCTTGCCCTAGGGGACCTGACAGAGGCAATGGACAGGCGGGCGGATGATGCACGCCGCGTCCTCCACCGTGCTTTTTGTCGGCCACCGACTTCGGCAAATCCTATGGGCATCCTGCGCGCATGTAGACCTGTCCCTCTTTCCATCCGAGACCGGCTCGCGAAGCGTATCAGAGATTTGCTCGATCGAATCGCTGCACTGGTTCAGCCGGCCCAAGTCATGGATGCCTTGACCCGTTGGGCTGGACGCCCCGGCGATGGCTTCGGCGCAGCCCGCGAGCAACTTTCACGGTTGGAGAACATGCCGCCTATCAACATGCCTGACAGCCAAAACCCACACCAAACACATTCTCCATCGGCCGAACACAAAACGGAGACACCAACGCCATGACAGAAACTGAGATCCTTTACCGCGACCTGCGCCGCCTCCTTGATGCGATCGAGACGCTGCTGGAGCGCGGTGCGTCACCGATCGCCGCGCCGATTGAACAGATGCTTGCAGACCTTCATGCGATTCAGATCAGTCTCGAGGTCTGTGCCACCGCTATGTACAGGACCGCCGAGGCGGTCCAGGCGCTCGCAGACCGCCCCGATCCGACGGACGAAATCGCTCGGATCCATCGCAGGTTTGACCAGATGGATGTTCCGAAATGCTGAGGCTGGGTTCGACACCCGTGAATACCGCAGGTGTCGCCCGTATGCTCTACCTTTCTTGGAACCCAGACGTGCAGGAATGCCTCAAAATTGTGGATAACCGCTTCGGTGCGCTGTCGCTGCGCATAGGTGTAACCTGCGACAACAAAAAAAATGGGATCGATTACGATGAGCCGGAAGGCCAAACACACTAACCGAGAACTGGACGACTGCATCGTTGATTTCGTCGACAGAGCAGGTCGCAAGCCGACATATTTGGAAATCAAGGAGATGTGCCCGCTTGGAGTTTCCAATGACAGGATTTCGTCGGCGCTGAGCCGAGCAGAAGATTGTGGCTACGTCGCTGGTACGGCAGGAGGAGGCAATACTAAGGAAGTTCCTACGGCCCCGCTCGGAGTTTTCCGGGCAGTTTTCGACGAACTCTGTAAGGAGGTCGAAACACTGCAGCGAAAGGCTCGGAAGCTTGAAGCCGAGAACAGCAAGCTTCGCGCTACACAGGAACGCATTCTCGCTCGGCGCTCTGCAGATATCGCCAAGGCTGTGGAAGAAGTGCGGGAGGAAGCTGAAGGACATCTCAACGCCATGGCGCGTGCATTCCTTAAGGCAAAGCCCGGAGACTGATCGCGCTCACCCAGAACGGAAATAGGCGCTGACGATCAAGGAGATTGGCCCGTCCCACCGGCAGCACACCCTCTACCGCGAGATGCTGCAGAAGCTTCAAAAAGCCAGTCTTGCTGCCGTTCTGATCACTGACGAAGCTCGACTGGAAAGCTGTTCTAGTGAAGCCATCGCTTAGGCTATCTCGCCCGTGCCATCGTCAGAACACCGTCTGCAGTGGATATATTTCGGATGTCCGGTTAGCGCCCAAGTTGCCGACCGCCCGTTCGAACTCGAACCTATCTTTGGTGAGGCGCCCCGGCACTAGAGTTTGAGCGGAGTCAGAACACTCGGGGCAAAAGGTCGATCGCCGCTCTCTTCAGGTCGAACGGCATCCCATTCACATCCCCATACACCTCCTCGTTTAGGTCCGCACCGGCATGCCCAAGAAGATCGAGACGGACGTCCTTCAGGACCTCTGGTCGCGTCTTCAGAGCTTGATTGAAACTGTGGCGCAGGCTGTGACCATCGAGACCTTTCGGATTGCCACCCAACTGACCCTCGCGGATCTTCCTCCAGTTGTATCTCAGGGCGGACATGAATTTTTTCTTTACGCTGGTCGGGCGAAGTTCCGGAAACAACAACCTCTCCCCTTTGGCCATCATCCTGCCGCGGTAATCCAGCAAACCGAGTTCAAGCAGGTGCTCATGGATCGGGATCAGTCGCTCGCTGTGCGCGTTTTTAATGCGGCGTTCCTCATGAGTGCGAATATCAAGACCGTACTGGCCATCGACCTCGACGATGGCATTCACGGTCAGTCCGGCGATCTCCTCCATGCGCCCGCCTGAATAGGCGACAATCAGCGGAACGAAAAACAGTCCGTCTTTGATGACTTGATTGCCGTGCTCGTGCCGCCGCGCGTCACTGCGGCAGCCCTGCCAGACCGGGTGCTGGAAGAGCGCATTGATCTCGTCAGGCTGGAACGCATTGCGCTTGCTCCGGGCCCGCACTTTCTCTTGGCGACGTAGCAGAGATGGGTCAAGATCCCGGTCTACGGCGGACCCTTCGTTGAATCGCGCATGCTTCAACACCGCGCCAAATTGCTCAAGGTACGAGTTGTAGGTCGAGGGTGCGCGACCCAGTTGTTCGTCTTCCAGTTCCAGCGCTTCTGCTTCGAGATCCATCCACGTCAGGAGGGCGTCATCTTTTCGTTTCAGAAAGTTGTTCCTAAGATTCTCGACCCGCTCTTCGAAAACCCGGAAATGAAATTGCTCCACTTCGGTAACAGTCTGAACGCCCGCCAGCAGGCAAAACGTTTTCACCCGAGAACGCCGCGCATCGGCTGTCTTGTCGTCCATCTCGCCGTTTGCCTGGGCGATCTTGATGCTGCGTTCACAAGCGCCCGCGATGTCTACGCCGTAGGGCTGTTTGGCGGGCGAACGGTGCAGCGGCTCATTGCAGCCTCGCGCTGCCTCAAATTGCTCAGTCAGCCGCTGGATGGTCAACGGCTCATGAGCGAGTCTAACGCCGGGTGTCAGACACACTGGATCAAGCTCAGCGGTCGCAGGTTCATGCGCAATCGTTTTCGCCACAGGGGCGAGATTCGTGGGCGGCGCCAGAGTTTCCGGATGAGCAGGCTCTTGCATTGGGAGGCCTTCGGACACGGGCTTCGCGATTTCGCCGAGCATGTCCTGGTACGTTTTACAAACGGACACCTGGTCCGTGTCGAGGCAGTCCAGAGAGGCAAGCCGCGACTGAAGATAAACCTCCATGATTTGAGCGCGATGCTCCATCGACCTCGGGATCATTCCTGTCGCCTTGGTAAACTCCTCTGTCAGTGCATTCATCGTTTCCGGTGCCAAAAGGGCATGGGCCTCTGCATGGTGACACCGCATAATGTCAGCCAGCATGTCGGATGACCATTCCGGATTGATTTGGCTAGGGGGAAACGGCTTTCCAATCCCGTTCTGCAAGAGAGAAGCCAATGCAATTCGGAGAGGTTTACGATTTTCCGGAGCAGCAAAACCGGAACGGCCCAAGACCCATTCAAGCCGCCGCTGACGGCGCGACTTCTGAATTGACTGCGTCAACCGTACCTTCATGTAACGGTGCATCAGGTCTTCCGGGATCTCGTCCAGAACAAAGGTAAACGCATCCAGCACGTTCTCGAACTCCATGGTCAGCATCCCAACACATGTAAGCGCAAGATTCGGGTCTTTCGTCCCTAAGGAGACCAAGACGGGTGAACGAGATGTGGATAACTTTGGGATGCGCCGACGAAAATAGTACTGTCCGCGTTGCTGGTAGAGGTAAATTGAAAGGGGCATGCAATCTCCGGGTTTCGGAGAGCCTGCTTCGATGGGTGAAATGGAGCAGAGGCAACCTGATGTGCGACCTCATGTGCAACCAAATTCGCCAACTCTGGGAAACAACATCGGAGCCAAACACCAAATGCGTTTATTCTCAGATGCTTACCAGGAAATTGGCTCCGGCGGTAGGGATCGAACCTACGACCAATTGATTAACAGTCAACTGCTCTACCGCTGAGCTACGCCGGAATGCCTATGTCTGTCTTTCGGGCAACGCCTTCGGACAGCGGCTCTTTAACGCGGGCAGTCCGGGGTGCGCAAGTGCAATTGGTCCATTGTGGCGATTTTTTTTTCGATTATTTGCCTCCGCTTGGAATTAGCCTCTGTCACCCGCGGTATCGGGCGCGCCTAAATCACAGATACGTGACAAATCCCCCCCCCCCCGCGCTTGAGGGTGGACGGGTCGCGCGGACTGGGATTGATACTGGCCCGGTGAGCACAACCCAAAGTCCTGAAAGGGAAAATCATGACCTTCCTCTCCCCATACCGGCCGCAGATACTATCGCTTTTTCGCATCATGTCGGGCCTGTTGATCCTGCAACATGGCACGAGCAAAATTCTCGGCTTCCCGACCAGCCAGATGAGCGGCGTGTCGATCGCCTCCTTAGGTGGCATCGCCGGGGTCATCGAGCTGATCTTCGGCGTCTTGCTGGTGATCGGCCTGTTCTCGCGGCTGTCGGCCTTTATCCTGAGCGGTCTGATGGCCGTGGCCTATTTCATCGCACATATGCCACAGGGGTTTTTCCCGATGCTGAACGGCGGTGAACTGGCCGCGCTCTACAGCTTTGGCTTCCTCTACCTAGCGGCTGCCGGTCCGGGGCCATGGTCTGTTGACGCGAAACGCGCTCAGGGCTGAGCGTTTAGATTAAACTGGCATGGCCCGATACCGGGCCATGCCAATCCTACGGGGGGGGGGGGCGGATGCCTTGGGGCTCAGAAACCCGCCGCCTGCCCGTCTTTGCGCGGATCGGACCCGGCGGAATAGCCGCCTTCGGGCAAGCGCTGCACCAATTGCGCCCCGCCGAAACCGAAAGCATTGTCAGGTGCTTCGACATGGACGACATGGCCCAGATCGCGCAGCCCTTGCAAAAGATCGGGCGCCATGGCCGGTTCGCAGGCCACCTCTAGCCCCGACAGAATCCGCCAACGCGGCGCATCGGCAGCGACCTGAACGTCCTGCCCCCAAAGCTGCGTGCGCAGCAGCAGTTGCATATGGCCCTGCGCCTGAATCGGGCCGCCCATCATGCCATAGGCCATCAAGGGCTTGCCGTCCTTCATCGCGAAACCGGGGATGATCGTATGGAAGGGCCGCTTGCCCCCCGCCACGATATTCTGGTGCCCCGCCTCGGTGGTGAACCCAAAGCCACGGTTCTGCATCGAGACCCCCGTCCCCGGCACCACCACGCCCGAGCCGAAGCCCGCGTAGTTCGACTGGATAAAGCTGACCATCATGCCCGAGGCATCCGCCGTGCTCATCAAAACCGTGCCGCCCTGTTTCGGCGCACCCGCGCCAAAATCTTGCGCCTTCTCGGTCGAGATCAGCGCGGCGCGAGATTTGAGGTACGCCGGATCAAGCAGCGCCTTTTCGTCCACCTGCGTCATGGCGGTCCGATCTGCCACATAGGCATGCAGATCGCTATAGGCCAGTTTGCAGGCTTCGATCTGCAAATGCACCGCCATCAGGTCATCGGCCCCGTGGGTGCGAATGTCGCTATGCTCCAGAATACCAAGCGCCATGAGCGCGGCGATCCCCTGCCCGTTTGGCGGAATCTCATGCAGCTCCACATCGTCGAAGCTTTGGCTGATCGTGCCGCACCATTCGGGCTTGTTGGCGGCCAGATCGTCCATGCTCATCGCGCCTCCATTCGCCTTGGCATGGGCCACGATCTCTTGCGCGATCTCGCCTTCGTAAAAGGCTCGGCCATTGGTTTCAGCGATCAAAAGCAGGGTACGCGCGGCGCCGGGGTTGCGGAACCGCTCGCCCGCGCGCGGGGCGCGGCCCTCGGGCAGAAATGTCTCGGCAAAGCCAGGCTGCTTGCCCAAAACCTCGGCCCCGCGCGCCCAAAGCGTCGCGATGGTGGGCGAAACGAGGAAGCCCTCTTCGGCATAGCGGATCGCCGGGGCCAGCACGGTCGCGAGATCAAGCTTGCCGAACTTCTCCATCAATTCAACCCAAGCACTGACCGCGCCCGGCACGGTGACACTGTCCCACCCATGTTCGACCATGCCATCCGGAAAACGCTCGGGCGACCATGCCGCTGGTGCCCGACCAGAGGCGTTGAGCCCATGCAGTTTCTCGCCATCCCATAGGATACAGAAGGCGTCAGACCCCAGCCCATTGCCCGTCGGCTCCACCACCGTCAGCGCCGCGGCGGTGGCGATCGCCGCATCCACCGCATTGCCCCCTTGCTGCATCATCAAAAGCCCTGCCTGCGTGGCCAGTGGCTGAGAGGTCGCGACGACATTATCGGCAACCACGGGGGATCGGTGGGACGGGTAGATGGGATCGTGACGAAGCATAGCTGTCCTTTGCTTGGGTAAGGCCAGCGGCGCGGTCAAACCGGCCGCCTGTGGCGTTGCCGGCAAAGTGAACGTGAATGCATCTGCATGCAACTGCTCAGCAGAATAATTCCGAGGTCAGAGAGTGGGCCGATCGCTGTCGCGCCAACCGCGGTTGCCATGCGACCTGCGCGCCTTGAGACGCAGTATTTTTCGATGGTGACGGAAACTTCGTTCGCAATGAGAGGGGGTGAAAACCACGACCCAGAGGGCCCAAAGACGGCTCGCCTCTCGATATTGCCATGCCCTTGCACAAAGCGACTGGTCGGCATCGGAAAAGATGCAATTGTGCAGAATGCGAGACCAGTCTCTAACGTTAACCAACATCTGGAACCTCCCTTTCGCATGGCGACAGGGCATCGCGCCACTGTAACCGCCTAGGATTTGGTCCCCCCGGATGGTGAGAATGCTCACCTAAAAATCTGCCGAGAATAAGGCGGAGGGCTGCCAAAACCGTGCTGCGCAAATGTAACGAATTCGCAAAGCGAGGGTACGTTGGGTGAAATCGGAGGGGATGAAGGCCCACGCAGGGCGCAGTGCCACAGGTTTGGTCTGGGTGGCGGAGACGAAGGGATTCGAACCCTCGAGACCCTTCCGGGCCTACTCCCTTAGCAGGGGAGCGCCTTCGACCACTCGGCCACGTCTCCGTCGACCCGTTTAGAGAGGTCGCGCCCGGGTGACAAGGCGAAATTCACAGGTATTTCTGCATTTTTCTAGGTTGGTTTCTTTTCATCTGACTGGCGTGCGAGGCCGAGCCGCCGTGACACGCGCTTGGTCGTGCTGCTTTGCAGAAAGATGGCTGTTGCGCTGCTCTGATGAGGCCGTTTTCCGGGGCATGCGGAGCGGCTGTAGCAACAAACACAGGAGCGTGATTGACTTGTGAAACGCCGCGACAATCACGACAACCACCTGATATATAACATATATTTCCGAGAAAAGCGATCCCTGCGCCGCTTAAATACCCCAGATCGCACCCAATCTCGCTGCAGGGGCGAAACTTTAATGATCGGACACCCGTTACTTCACCACAAACGATGACATCGCAATGACGCGATTTAAGAGAAAACCAAAGGAACACATTATGAAACTTATTATGACCACCGCCGCCGCCGCTTTGATTTCTACCGCTGCCGTTGCCGACAACTCCACCCGCTACAACGACATTTTTCTCGACACCTCGGTGACTGCTGAGACAAGCGATGTCTATGGCAACAATGACCGCATGCGGAACCCGAACGCTTCGACCAAAGCGAATGACATCATGCTGAACACCGCCGACGCCGATAAGAACCGCGACACCGTGATGAGCACGCGCAACGCCCTGCGCAGCCCCGGTGAAGGCTATGTCTACGGTGGCTTTGGCCCGGGCAACGACAGCAGATAAGCTGTCACCTCCCACAAAAAATGCCCGGCAGCGCAAGCTGTCGGGCTTTCTTGTTGGCGGGGTCAAAGACCCCTGCGAAATCGATCAGGTGTTGAACAGGAAGTGCAGCACGTCACCGTCTTTGACGATATAGCTTTTGCCTTCGGCGCGCATCTTGCCCGCCTCCTTCGCGGGACCCTCGCCGCCGAGGCCAACGAAATCATCATAGGCAATGGTTTCTGCGCGAATGAAACCTTTCTCGAAATCGCCATGGATAACGCCCGCTGCTTTGGGCGCCGAGGTGCCGGTTTTGATTGTCCAAGCCCGTGCTTCCTTGGGACCAACGGTGAAATAGGTCTCAAGATGCAAAAGCTCATAGCCCGCGCGGATCAGACGGTCGAGGCCAGCTTCTTTCAAGCCCATTTCTTCGAGGAACATCTCGGCCTCTTCGGCCTCAAGCTGGCTGATTTCCTCTTCGATCTGGGCAGAGATCACCACGTGCGAATTGCCCTGCGCTGCGGCCATCTCGGCCACTTTGGCGGAATGGGCGTTGCCCTCGGCGGCCTCGGATTCGCCCACGTTACAGACGTAGAGCACCGGTTTTGTGGTCAGCAATTGCAGCATACGCCAGGCTTTGGCGTCGTCTTCGTCGACCTCGACCACACGCGCGGGGTTGCCAGCTTCCAATGCTTCAAGCGCCATGCGCATTAGACGCTCCTGCTGCACCGCTTCCTTGTCCCCGCCGCGCACTTTGCGCACGATGTTTTGCAAGCGTTTCTCGATGCTTTCAATGTCGGCCAGCATCAGTTCGGTGTCGATGGTTTCGGCGTCCGCCACCGGGTCCACGCGGCCTTCGACATGGGTCACATCGCCGTCTTCAAAGCAGCGCAGCACATGGGCGATGGCGTCTACTTCGCGGATATTGGCGAGGAACTGGTTGCCCAAGCCTTCGCCTTTCGACGCGCCCTTCACCAGACCAGCGATATCAACAAAGGTCATGCGCGTTGGGATGATGCTTTTCGACTTGGCGATTTCGGCCAGCGTGTCGAGCCGCGCGTCGGGCACAGCGACTTCGCCGACATTGGGCTCGATCGTGCAGAACGGAAAATTCGCCGCCTGCGCCGCTGCGGTGCGGGTCAGCGCGTTGAAAAGGGTCGATTTGCCGACGTTCGGCAAACCGACGATGCCCATTTTGAAACCCATGACGATACCCCTATAAAAGCTGCGCGTGTGTTAGGGGTAGCGGGCGCAAAGCGCAAGGCTCAGCGCGCGCGGCGGTCCTGATGCGCCTGATAGATCAAGATCCAAGCCAGCAGGATAAACATCGGATGTGTCAGCCCGCCCGAAAAGATGATCGCGGGCAGCCAGATCAGGAAGACCACGATGGACAGGATCGGCCGACCGATCAACAGGATCGACAGCGGCGGTAGGAAAAGGGCGAGTACATAGTTCATGCGCCATGAGATAGGCGGCTTTGCGCAAAATGGAAGGGCGCGGCCTGCCACGCGCCCCTGATAGGGGAATTTTGCCGCCCCCTGCCCCACGGTGGATTGATTTTTACCGCGACATTCGGCATTGCCGAGGAAAGCACCAAATGAGGCAAGCCACATGACCCGTATCGACGCCAAATTCGAAGACCTCCGCGCCCGCGGCAAAAAGGCGTTTGTCTCCTATGTGATGGCCGGTGACCCGGATTTCGACCGCTCCCTTGAGATCGTGCGCGGCCTGCCTGCCGCCGGGGTGGATATCATCGAACTTGGCCTGCCTTTCACCGATCCAATGGCCGACGGCCCCACGATCCAGCTTGCCGGTCAACGCGCCCTCGAAGCGGGGATGACGCTGAACCGCACACTAGAAATGGTCCGCGCCTTCCGCGAGAATGACGACACGACCCCGATCGTGCTGATGGGCTATTACAACCCGATCTATTCCATGGGTGTTGAGAAATTCCTAACCGAAGCCAAAAACGCCGGGATCGACGGGTTGATCGTGGTTGACCTGCCACCCGAAGAAGACATCGAACTGTGCTTGCCCGCGCAGGATGCCGGTCTGAACTTCATCCGCCTTGCCACGCCGACCACGGATGACAAACGCCTGCCGCGCGTGGTGCAAAACACCTCTGGCTTTGTCTACTACGTCTCAATTACCGGCATCACCGGCTCGGCCGAGGCGAATGCCGCGGATGTTTCGCCCGAGGTTAAGCGCATCCAAAAGGCCAGCGGCCTGCCCGTGATCGTAGGCTTTGGCGTGAACACCCCTGAAAAAGCCTGCGCCATCGCCGAAGTGGCAGACGGCGTGGTGATCGGCTCGGCCATCGTGAACCGCATCGCCAATGGCGACAGCCCCGAAGATGTTTTGGCCTTCGTCAAAACCCTCGCCGACGGGGCGCATTCGGCGTAACCCCTTCGCCTCAAGCAATGGCCCAAAGCCCGCGCTGCCCCACTGGCCGCGCGGGCTTTTTCCTTGCTGCGGCCTTCTCAATTGCCAAGCCCCGCGCCAGTTGCTACCAAAAGTTAACCCATTCAGCACAGGTGGCCCATGCCCGTCATCACCAGCATCGACGATCTCAAACGCATCTACAAACGCCGTGTCCCGCAGATGTTTTACGACTATGCGGAATCCGGGAGCTGGACAGAACAGACATTTCGCGAGAATTGCAGTGATTTCGACCAAATCCGCCTGCGCCAGCGCGTGGCGGTGGATATGTCGGGCCGCAGTACGGCAACGCAGATGATCGGTGAAGATGTCGCCATGCCCGTGGCGCTCGCCCCCGTGGGTCTGACGGGCATGCAATGCGCGGATGGGGAGATTAAAGCCGCCCGCGCGGCAGAGGCCTTTGGCGTGCCATTCACCCTGTCGACCATGTCAATCAACTCCATCGAAGATGTGGCCGAGGCGACGACAAAACCGTTTTGGTTTCAACTCTATACCATGCGCGATCAGGACTATGTCAGCCGCCTGATCCAACGGGCCAAAGACGCGAAATGCTCCGCGCTCGTCATCACGCTGGACCTGCAAATCCTCGGTCAGCGGCATAAAGACCTGAAAAATGGTCTCTCCGCCCCGCCCAAACTGACGGTGAAAACCCTTGCCAACCTTGCCACCAAATGGGGCTGGGGCCGCGAGATGCTGGGCGCCAAGCGGCGGCATTTCGGCAATATCGTCGGCCATGTGCATGGGGTGACCGACAATGCCGACCTTGGCGCATGGACGGCAGAGCAGTTCGACCCCTCGCTTGATTGGGACAAGATCGCCAAGATCAAAGAGCAATGGGGCGGCAAGGTGATCCTCAAGGGCATCTTGGATGCCGATGATGCGCGGATGGCGCTCAAAGTCGGGGCAGATGCGATCATCGTCTCCAACCACGGCGGGCGACAGTTGGATGGGGCGCTGAGTTCGATCCGCATGCTGCCCGAAATCCTCGACGCTGTGGGCGACCAGATCGAAGTCCACCTCGATGGCGGCATTCGGTCGGGTCAGGACGTGCTCAAAGCCATGGCGATGGGCGCCAAAGGCACCTATATCGGTCGCGCCTTTATCTATGGGCTGGGCGCGATGGGGCAACAGGGCGTGACCCGGGCGCTTGAGGTGATCCACCGCGAGTTGGATCTGACCATGGCGCTTTGCGGGGAAACCCAAATCGCCAACCTCGGGCGGCACAATCTGCTGATCCCGCGCAATTTCGGCGGCGACTGGCAGGAATGGCCGCGCGATCCGGGCAAATGCTGATCTTTCTCAACCGCAACCTCACCTTTCTCGCCACGCCGAAAACCGGGACCACCGCCGTTGAAATGGCGCTGAAACCCGAGGCCGAGATTGTCTTTTCGCGCAGTCGCAAGCATTTGACCGCGCTGCGCTATCGGCGCCGCGTGCTGCCCTTTTTGCAAGAGACCTTTTCAGCCTCGCCCGAACCCTTGGCCGTGATGCGCGATCCCGTAGAGCAGATCCGAAGCTGGTATCGCTACCGCAGCCAGCCCCGGCTGGATGGCAAGAAGCTCAGCACCAAGGGGCTGACCTTCGAGGCGTTCGCGTTGGAAGTGATCTCTGACGCGCCACCGCCCCGCGCGCAGATCGGCAGCCAATTTTCCTTTCTGGCCTCCCACCAAGATGACCTTTTGGT